>DATLCN010000020.1:0-5575 GCA_035526335.1 Acidimicrobiales bacterium
ATCCTCGGCCAGGTTCGTCGAGGACTTCGATGTCCAGCGAAGCAACGACATCGGGTTGCCGCGGCTCTCGGGATGCACCAGATCATCAAGAGCCTCGAGCAGACCGGGCTGACGGTCGATCAACAGCTTGTCCCCGCCACCAGGCGCCCGCAGACGAGCCGCCGGCTCGATCCCCTCGCCCACCTCGGTCTCCGCCTTGATCACCGTGTTGCGGCTCATGCCCGACGCGGTGGTCACCGCGGTCTTGCCGCCCCGACCCAACATCTCAGACGCGGCACCCGCGACCACACGCCGCTGCACCTCGTTCATATGCGGCAACACCACCTCGAAGAATCGCGCGAGCCCCTCCGGCGTGACCTCCACACCAGCAAGATACTACGCGCGTACTATCCTGGCGTGGACCCTAAGTGGTGAATTCGGCCTCGTGTGCGGGTTTCGTGCCCGGAATTGCCACCAGCAGTGAGGTGTCGGACGTGGGGGCGATCTCCCCCCTCCACAACACAGGTCCGGCGTTTGTGCAGGTCAGGACGTGGTTTCCCGGGTGGTGTGTCGCCGTGCAAACGATTTGCAAACGCAGCCCTCGTGGAGCCCACCTTCTGACGATTTGGTGCGGCGCAAGCGCGTGCCGCACGAGGCTGCCCGAACCAGCCCGTTCGCCCACCTCCGACGGGTGTGCCCGGCGATCATGTCTCGCATGAAGCTGCCCAACTCGCCGCCAACGACGGCCACTGACGCGGCCTCGACGATCTCGAGATCGCGACCTGCGGGTGGGTCGGGCTGGTTCAACGAGGAACGCTTCCACGGCAAGCTCGACGACCTCACCCCAGCCGAGGTCGAAGCCGCCTACTACTTCGTCAGTCTCAGCCCAACGGGCATGAGAAACCAGACCGATGAGCACATGTGAGACCCAGTCCGATTCATTCGCCGCCCTGGGCCTCGATCATCTCGAGCACGATGCGGACGCCGCGCTCACTAGCTCTGGCGGATACCTCTTCTGTGCGGGGTGTTGAGATGCCATGGACTCCATGCTTCTTCCAAGCGATGGGGCCTCCGCGGATTTCGGAGCGGCTGCCGCCGTCTGTCAACGCCGTCGGCGTGGCGCCGGCGGCCAGCCCGCGCGGGAGCGGGAGGATGTGATCGCGCTGGCCTCGGCGCCGTGAGCCGGCATTCGGGCACCCTGCGGAAGGGGCGGTGGCGCGACCCGGGTGCTGGTGAATCACCGGCAGCGGCGTCTCGTCAATCAGGGCCTGGGCGGACCAGGCACGAGGCGATGCGTGCTCATGCCCTTGTCCAACCGGCCGGTGATTCAGCGCAGCTTGGCTAGCAGGACTGCAGCACATCGGCCACCATGTCGGCATGCCCGAGATCCCGCCGCTGCCTAAGGGCACGATCCTCTTGGTGGAGGTCGGATCAACCGCGCATGGCACCGGGCTTCCCGGTGGGGAAGACCACGACGAGATGGCCGTCGTCATCGAGGCACCCGCAGACGTTCTCAGCATCGGCGATCACGGTTATCGCACGGTCATGCAGCGTACGCAGCCAGAAGGAAGCCGGTCTGGTCCAGGTGACACTGACCGAACGCTTCACTCGCTGCGACGCTTCGTGCGTCTTGCTGCGTCCGGAAATCCCTCGATCCTCATGTCCTTGTGGGCGCCCGTGATCTACGCCACCGACGAAGGTCGACAGCTGCAGGGTTTGGGCGAGGCATTTGTCGGTCGCCACGTGATCCCCCGCTACCGCGGTTACATGGAGTCTCAGATGATGCGCTTGCTCGGTTTGCGCGGCGGCGGACACGGCCGGCGAGGCGGGGGAGGACGCGAAGAGCTGATCTCTGAGCACGGCTACGACACCAAGTACGCCATGCATGCCGCTCGACTGGGCTTCCAAGGAGTCGAACTGCTCACGACCCGGCGACTGCAGCTCCCCATCGCGGGGGAACCCGCGGAGTGGCTACGTGCGGTGCGACGGGGCGAGGTGGCCTTCGACGAGTGGATGGAGCGGTGCTCCGCTCTGGATGCCGAGCTCGAGCGGATGGCCACGGACGACTCAAAGCCAGATGGACCCGATCGGGCGACCATCGAGCATTGGTGCGTGGCGACGCACCTGACATATTGGTCCGCACCCCCGCCCAACACAACTGGCCGATCCTGAGAGTGATGCCCACCTTCACGATGTTGAACGAGATCGAGGCCTCTCGCGAGGAGTGCTTCGACCTGTCCCGCAGCATCGATCTGCATCTCGAGTCGATGATCGCATCCAAGGAGCGGGCCGTCGCTGGTGTCACCTCGGGCCTTATCTCCATGGGAGAAGAGGTGACCTGGGAGGCTCGTCATCTTGGCCTTGTCTGGCGCATCACATCGAGAATCACTGAGTTCGACCGGCCACGGCGTTTCGTAGACGAGATGGTGCGAGGGCCGTTCGCCCGGTTCCGCCATGAGCATCGCTTCGAATCTCAGGGCACGGGGACTCTCCTGATCGACCTCGTCGAATTTGCCATGCCGCTGGGGCTGCTGGCCAATGGACCCGCTGGTATGTACCTGCGGCGGCTTATGAGGACCAGGAACGCCACCATCCGCCTCAGGGCCGAGAGTGCCTGACAGCGTGTGGACTGGAGCGTTGGCACGCGGGCGGTGAAGCGACTTCACACCCGCCGCCTGGTCACCATCACCGGCGTTCTGACCGGCCTTACCGTCATTCATGACCTTGACCACCTGCGGCAGGGGAGGGGCCTTCCGCCCGTGCTGTACCTCGTTGCTGTGGCTGCGCTCCTTTCCCTTGCCCTGACCCTGAACACCTTGTTGAGCCACTCGAGCTTCGCCAGGCCGGTGGCCGTGGGGCAAGGGATGCTCACCGTTGTGGGCGTAGCCGCCGTTCACGCCCTTCCCCAATGGACGCACCTGGCTGACTCCTACTCGGCCGCTCACGCGGACGCTTTCTCCTGGGCGATCATCGTCGCGATGATGGTCCTTGGGCTTGTCCTTGCCGTCGTCGGCTTCACATCCAAGACCTGAGTCAGTCACCCAGGGACTCGTGGCAGGAAATCTCTGCTGATCTTCGCCTCGAAGGAGCGGGCTCGCGCTCGTACATCGCGCGGAACATAGAGAAGAGCGACGAGCGTCTTGAGCGCGTACGGCCGCTCGCTTCGCGTCACCCGTGGCAGCCCGCCAGATCAGCCGCTATGAGAACGGGCGCATCACGCCCTCGCTCGACGTGGTGGCCCGCATCGCCGAGGTGCTCAACGTGTCGGTCGACCACCTGGTGTTCGAAGACATCCCCCGTCGCGCTCTGCACGGCCCCGACCACGGCCTGGGGGATCGCCTCGCCGACATCGGCGAGCTAGGTGCCGAGGACCGCTCACACCTGCTGAGCGTCATCGACGCCTTCGTCACCAAGAACCGCCTGCGTGCCCTGGCCGGGGGCGAGAGCTGATTAGGGACACGACCAAGATTTGGAGGTGGAGGTCGGATCGACCTTGGCGAGCGCTCAGTCAGCCGCGCTTTCTTGGCTGGTCTCCCCGCAGGAGAGAAGCCGCCCGCTGCCACTGCCCGGTGGCGAAGAGGGTCACTCCGGTGGCGCAGAGCACGAAGCTCACCACGCTCGGGATGTCGCCCCACAGGCGGAGTCGGCTCATGGCGACGAACACGCCGAAGAGAAAGACCACGGCGAGCAAACGAAGAAACGCCGTCTCCTTCACGGGAGCTGAGCGAACATCGCCACGATATAGACAATTCCTAGCGCTATCAGTGCATGAAAGCAGCGCTTCTCGTCGGGGTCTACATGATCATTGAGCCCGAAGAGAACCCACTCCCAGTAAGCAGGTCGGCCGAGAACCCCAGACCGTTCTTCACCACCAGCTTCTGATAGCCGCACACCATCAAGGATGGCAACGAACACCGCTACGGCAAACAACGCCCCACCAAAACTCCGGAGAGGGGCTGCAAGGACAGCAACGATCAAGAAGGCAAGGCTTGCGGCAAGAGCGAATCGGCTGCGAAGTGGGCTCCCATGGAGCCTGCGGTACTCATTCGCTACGGGCGGGGCCGGAATCATCAGTTTGCGAAGGGTGCCCATGTCGTCATCCATCCCGCCTGTGGTGTGCCAAGGCCAAACCCCGAGCCTGTATTCGTGCGATTTCCCCCACGGTCAAGGCCAGTCCCAAAGCTGCCGCAAAGCCCGAACCTGCAGTAATACCCTCCCGTGATCACCGACGGTTGAGACTTGTCGCACGCACTGGTGGGGGTCACGTTGATGCTTGCCCCTGGACTCCCGAGACCCCATCCCATGAAAGGGCCCCGCGTTGTCGAGATCCCGACTTGGACCACAACCAAAGTGACGCTTGCACTGACATCGGCCAACCTGGGCATGGGTACGCACTCGGTCGAGCCACCTCCACCTCTGGTACCCACGCGGCCATAGCCGCTTGGACAGTCTGGAAGCCTCGGAGTCGGTTTACCAGCCGGTCTCAAACCGCTCGGGTCCACATTGTTCAGCGGGTCGCCCCCGACGTAGCCGTAGGCCTCCCGCGTGATGGATTCGATCGGGTCCCGGGTCAAGAACTGCCCCGTGGCCGGGTCGTAGTAGCGAGCCCTCAGATACTGGAACCCGGTCTCTGCGTCAACAACCGGTCCCACTGCCTTCTCGTCACAAGCATGGCCGAAAAGCCCAACGCCGGTGCGGGTTTCTCGTCGTTGAGGGCGCGACGAACGTGGCCGCCAAGCGGGCCGGGGCGCGAACGCGTGTTTCCGGCAACGAACGGCCGGGCGGCGGTCGGTAGTGGCAGTGGTCGGCACCGCCACCAGTGTCGCAGACCGGCAGCCGGGGGCGGCGAAAAGCGAAGGTGGTTGTCAAGAACCCCTGGAGGAGCGACAATGGTGGTGCCGGCCGCGCTAGCGGTCCGGAAGTGCACCCGGTTCGCTCTCCGGACGGTGAGCAGCCGGGTGTTGCGCGTCAGGGCCCGATGTCGATGACGCTGAGCATGGCCTCGATGCGCCGCCGCCAGTCGCCGCCGGCGCCGGCCGCCCAGCAGATGGCGTCAGCAGCCCACAGCAGCGGCTCGCTGTGGCTGCGCCGGTGGTCGTAGACGATCTGGCTGGCGTCGAGTCGCTGCAGGGCGTGGCCGATGGTGTCGCGGTCGCGGTTGCGTTGGGCGGGATGGGTGTCGTCGAGGGTCCAGGCGCTCACCCCGGCCGCCACGACGATGCCAGCCGCGGCGCCGAGCAGCAACCGTCGGCCGGCGACGCGGTCGATGCCGGGCGGGCGGCGGAGACGGACCACCGTTGCGGCCAAGCCGTCGGTGCGGGCGATGGTGTCGAGCAGGACCCGGCGTCGTCGCGGCGACTCCTTGGCGGTGTGAACCCGTCGCTGGCTCGCCAGGAGCAGACCTCGCAACGAGGCACGGGCGGCGTCGGCATCGCCGGGTGCCACCACCACCACGGCGACCAACATGGTCCCGCCCCGTTCGCTCTCGTCGCTGAAGGCCCACATGCTGGGGGATCACAGCCCGAGGCCGAGGTCGTGGCCGGGCGGCTCGTGGCCGGGCGGCTCGAGGGTGGGCGGGCGGATGCCGAGGTCGATG
>DATLCN010000056.1:0-5850 GCA_035526335.1 Acidimicrobiales bacterium
GGTGCGGCCTGGAGGTGCAACGCACGACGCCCTCCAATGTCTGACGCTGCCACTTCGCCATTGATAACGGTGGAGCTGCCCGATTGGCCATACCGGAGTATAGCCTAAGCGCGCGTTCATTTACCTGACACTACACTAGCCGGGCTCCCGCCCATGAGCCACCTGCACGTCCCGATCTCGGAGGTCGAGGATCCGCAGCGGTGGCGCCGGGCAGCCCGGCTGGCGGCGCACCGGTTGGGGTGGCGGGTGGCCACCGGCGTGAGCCGCCACGGCTTCGTCTGGTTGACCGACATCCGCGAACCTCCACCGGAGGTGTTGAAGGCCCACACGGCCGAAGTCATGGACCGGCTGGACCGGATGATCTCCGAGGCGCGCGCCGCTCGCCACCAGCCCCAGTCCCGGCCCCAGCAGGGCCACCGTCTCTGAGCCTTGGTCAGGTCTCAGGCGTCAAACCGCGACCACTCGGGCGCGGGTCAATGCTTGCCATAGCTCCACCGCATCGCCGATGAGCTCCATCGTCACCCTCGTGCCCCCTGGTCCCTCGACGATGTCGAGGACTCGGGCGACCACGGGATCGGCCTCGTCACCGGTGACGACGTGGCGTCCCGGGATGATGGCCTCCGGGTGGGCCGCTTCGTCCAGGAAGGCCCACAGGCGGCCCTCACGGTCACGGCCTTGGACGTCGCAGGGGATGTCCAACTCAACGGCCACTGCTCACCTCCGACGATCCTTGTACGGGTTGGCATCCTCGTTCGGCGCAAACAGCGTGGCGAGGCGCTCCGCTTCCACGATACCGAGCACGGGCAGGATCACATCGGCGTGCGGCGGTGCGCCGGTCGCGAGCACCTCAAAGCCGCCCGCCACCAGGCTCGCGACGGAGCAGGTTGCGTAGCGGCTGTAGGTCGCCAGTTGTCCTTCGAGGACACGCTCCAGCGGCCAGAAGGGCAGGATGAGGTCAGTGCTGATGGAGGCCATGTTCGTGCCGCGGAGGCTGTACACGCGAGCTTGGCGAAGGGCATGGGCCAGGAACTTCGGCCCGGTGATGGGTGCACCCCGAACAGCGACTGTCGCCTCCGACGGCACGAGGCCGTAGTCGGTCCAGAACTGATCCTCAATCGGCACGAGCGACGCTGGATCGGGGAGAGGATCGACGGTCACCTGGGCGGGGAGAGTCCTTCATCCGGGTCGGCCGGCGTCGTCCTGGCCGACTCGATGAGGGCGTCCAAGCGGTCGGCGAGCTGGGCGCCAGCCTCCTTGAACAGGTGGGCGTAACGGTCCTTGGTGAAGGAGGACGACCGGTGACCGGCGTACGTGGCGATCTCCTTGTCGGAAGCACCGCTGGCGACCCACAGGGACACGGCGGTGTGGCGCATGTCGTGGAATGTCGGAGCGGGATCGAGGCCCAAGAGACGGACTGCCTTCGCCCACTCCCGGCCCCGCAGGTTGTTGGCCCGAACCTGGCCTCCGTCCGAACCGGTGAACACGAGCGGGTCGCTCGGGAAGCGCGTCTTGTGGCGCTCGAGCTCGTCGACCACGTTGCGGGGCAGGGTGATGGTGCGGCGGCCGGCCTTTGTCTTGGTGTTGCCCTCCACCATCCCGTGGCCGGTGACCTCCACGACCTTGCGAGAGATCGTGAGTGTCCGGGCGTCGAGGTCGATGTCGCTCCAGCGGAGGGCGGCCAGTTCACCGATGCGCGGCCCGGCGTAGCACCCCACCCACACCAGAGCCCGATACCGGGGAGCGACCTGCTCCATGGCGGCGGCCAGCACCGCCACCTGGTCGGCGGTGAGGTAGACGTCCTCCGACTCTTGGACCGTGGGGCGCTCCACCTCCGCCATCGGGTTGAACGCGATGACCCGGGCCCGCACCGCCATCTTCAGGACCCGACCCATGATCTGCGCCGCCTTCACCACCGTGGCTGGGGCCCGCCGCGTGGCGAGTTCGTTCACCCACGCCAGGGACTTCTCTGACTGCCGCCATCCCTACTTTCATCCCTACAACGTGGCGATACAGGCCGATACTGCACATCACGAGACCCTTACAGGCAAGGCTTTTTGGACATGGCAGCACGCCCTGGATGGCCACAGGAGACTTTCACCATCCCTCGATGCGGCCCTCGATTTTGGCGATGAGCCCCGCAGCGGACCTTCTTCGGCTTCCTGCCGAACGAGTGCGGGCCGCCCACGCCGAGCCTGACACCCCGTTCGGCTTCCGAACGTAGGAGTGATAATAATGGCAGCCGCGGGGTCAGGCCTGCACCACATCTGCACCACAAGAGAGAGCAAAAAGGGGTCAAGAGGGGTCACCAGCGGAGACCCGTAAACAGGGCTTGACCTGCTCTTTTACCAAAACAGCCAGGTCACGAAGGCACCTCTGTCATCCTTCACACGGCTGAGGTCACAGGTTCGAGTCCTGTTACGCCCACGGTAAAAGTGCTGGTCAGGCGGTTGCGCCGCCGAGCCGGCCGTCGCCAGCGAATCACAAAGGGCGCGTACAGGGTGTCAAGGGGGTCGTTCACCGCCACCGACAGACAACCAGATATCCCAAGAGAAACGCCTGATTCAGGTCATTGAAGGCCGCCCGGGGGTGAAAAGTGGCTGCCGGAGCGTGCTGCCGGTGCTCCGGCGGTGGTGCCGCCAGCCGAAACTATCCTCATATATCCTTATTTACCCTTAACGGCAGATGTCTGCTAGCTGTGGTTCAAGGCTGGCCAACGAATCGCCGGGTCGGTGGCTATGCCGATCGGGCCTCGTCCTGATGGACAAGCTGGTGGACCCGTTGGTGGGAGACACCGAGCAGTTGAGCAGCGTCCCGGACGGTCATGCCGAGGTCGACGATGAGGCTCCGAGCAGCCGAGGCGGTCAAATGCTGAGCGCGGTCCGACAGCTCGCTTGCTTGAGCCCGAGTCGCATTTGCTCTGGCCACGACGTCCATGAGGTTCTCGGGGAGCCCTTCGTAGGCTCCTCGATGTTGAGGGAGGTGGCGTCCTCGACCTGCGACCACAGGGCAAGGGCATCACGGATGTTCGCCTGCGCCTCGGCGAGGGTCGACCACGACGTTTCCGTGTCTTTCCGCGATCTCCCCCTTGACCCTTGGACGTCGTAACGCTGTACCCTCGCGCCAGCGGGCACAAAGTCCGAGGCCAAAGGGGAGAACGGGGATGATCCAGGCACGTAGAGCAGCATTTCGACGTTTGAGTGTCGTAACCCTCATGGCCTCGACCATGTTGATCGGTGTGGGCGAAGGACGAGCTGTCGCGGACGTCACGGCCGTCAAAGCCGGCGCCTTTGGCTACTCCTGCACGGTGACGTCCTGCACGCCGTCGGTTCCGACGCCGAGCGTGACGTTGGCGCCGGATGGCAGCAACAGCCCTCAGTCCTCCACCGCAACGTCCGGCCGAGCCGACGCCAACTCCACCACCCTGTTCACCTCGGGCCAGATAGTCGTGGGCGTTCAAGGATCACTCGGGCAGACCGGTTCGACGTCCAGTTCGAGCAGCATCGCCAATGTCAGCACCCTGCCTCAGGGAGGCTTCACGGCGAGCAACTTGACCAGCAGCTGCAACGCGTCTGAGTCCTCCACCAGCGGATCGACCACGATCTCCGATGGGACACTCCTGTCCGACAACGGCGACGGGACCCACGGGGCGGCCAGTGTGAGCGTCGCCACCAATCCGGCTCCGAACACGACCTACCAGGGCCACGTGCACACCAACACGTCGACCGAGACCTTCACCTGGGTCTTCAACGAGCAGATCTTGAACAGTGACGGTTCGATCACCGTGAACGCCGCCCGCCAGAGTCTGACCGGGCCGACGGCCACTGGGGAGCTGATCCTCGGCCACGTGGTCTGCGGCGTCACGCCGCCGTTCACTCCGCCTCCGCCGGGGTCGGCCGACCTGTCGATATCGATCACGGACTTTCCCGACCCTGTCGCAACAGGAGAACAGGTGACCTACGACGTCGACGTGACGAACATCGGTACCGAGGCGGCTACAGGAGTTACGCTTCTCACCAGGATCAAGGGCGGAAAGCTCGTCTCGACTGACGGCGCTACCTGCGCCCCGTTCAAAAGTCAACTCGGTTGCGATCTGGCCGACGTAGCACCAGGCGACACCGAAAGAATCACCCTGGTCGTCAGCGCAGGCCACAGGTCTGTCACCACTACGTCGACAGTCTGGTCCACCGGCGATTCCGACTCCAGCAACAACACCGCCACCGCGACTACGTCGATCACCCGGTAGGCAGCGCCCGATCTTCATTTCACCCCAGGCACCTCATGGCCAACCTGTCTCAAGGCTAGGTGCAGCCCGGGCGAACCCGTTCCGGGCGACTACGACGCGGACGGCTCGACCGAGCGGGGGAAGTTCCGCCCCGCGTCGGTGGTCGGCATCTCGAGGGAGCGGATCCCGTCTATATCGGTGCTCGCGGCGATGTCCCCCTGCCGCTGCCCAACGCCATCTACCGGGAACCGGGGTGCCTGAGTTCCGCACCGGGCCCCGGGGTAGCCTTCCCCGTGCTCCCACTCCCGAATTCCGCCGGCCCCCCCGGCTGGCGTCGATGACGGCTCATCTCGCTGAGGACCTCGTTCTCCTAAGCGATCTCCATCTCGGCCCCGGCGCTCTCCACTGCGTCGAGACGTTCTTCCACGACGTCGAGCTCTGCCGCTTCCTGGACAGCCTCGTTCGTCGGGCTGAGCCGGAAGGACGGTCATGGCGGTTGGTGATCCTGGGTGATTTCCTCGATTTCCTGCGTTGCGAGCTCGTGACGAACAAGGAGGGCGGAGCGCCCACCGAAACGGTGGCCATGGCGACGCTGGACAGGATCATGAGCAGCCATGAGGACGTCTTCGGGGGACTGGCCCGGTTCCTCGGCGCCGGTTTCCCAGTCGACATCGTCATCGGTAATCACGATGCAGAGCTCATGCGGCCCGCCCTTCAGGAGCGCCTTCGCCGAGTCCTCGCCGATGCCGGCGCCGGCGACACCGGGGGCACGCTCCGGTTCCACCCGTGGATCTACCACCTCCCCGGCGTGGTCTACGCCGAACACGGCAGCCAGCACGACGGTTTCAACTGCTTCAGCACCGTGCTCGATCCGTACGCCGAGGGTGCGCCCGGTCCCCTCGAGCGGCCCATCGGGACTTTCCTCTTCGAGGCCGAGGAGCGCCTGCTGTACGACATCGATCCCTGCCCCGATCACGCCAGCTCTCCTCTCCGCTACTACTGGCTGGCCGCCCGTCGCCAGCCTGGTTCGGCGGTGGATGCTCTGCGGCGACAAGCGTCGGTGTTCGTCGACCTCGTGCGCCACGCAAAGGCCCTCTCGGGGCCGGCGTGGGCGGCCCGGCGGGCTTCCTACCGCAACGAACTCCTCGAGTCCTATGCCAAGGAGGTCGGGCTGGCCCACGAGACGGTGCTGGCCATCGACGAGATGTCGTCGGCATCCGAAAGCCCCCTCGCGCTGCTGACGAAGGAGGCGGTGAAGATCAACACCCGCCGGTCGGGCCCGGCCCTGGCGCTGCTCTCGCTCGGCTACCTGGCGTCCAAGCGCGGCGCCACCCGCGTACTGGCAATGGGCGGGACGGCCGCTGCCGCCGTGTCCCACCTTCGCAAGGGCCTGCCGTTGTCACCGACCGGGCGCCATGTCACATATCTCCAGCGGGCGGCGACAAGGATCCACGACCTGTTGGAGGCGGACGGCGCTGGAGTGCCCTATTACGTGTTCGCCCACACCCATGCCGCGCAGCACCTGCCGCTGGGGTTCGGTGCCGATGCGCCGCAGTACCTCAACACCGGCACCTGGTCCTGCCTCGCCCCGCCGGCAGCCGAAACCCTTCGCACGATCAGGCCCACTG
>DATLCN010000031.1:0-2061 GCA_035526335.1 Acidimicrobiales bacterium
TGGCTCCCGTGGTCATCGCTGCAGCGTCGGCACCGGCAACGGCGTCGGGCGCGATGGGATCGAGGTGTACGGCCGCCCGCAGTGATGTCGAGGCGGCCGGGCTGGTACTGCCTGCTCAGTTCGAGTACCGGTGCCCAGGCAGCACCGAGACCTTCACCTGGGACAGGCAGCATTGGGGCACAGCCTGCTTTCGGATGTCGCTCTGCCCAACGAGCGCCTACATCGCCATCAACCCGGGCCTCATCGGGCCGAACGAGGCCAGGCTTCGCTATGTCGTCGCGCACGAGACGTGTCACGCCCTCGACTCCGTTGCTCGCCGCCCACTCGATGAACCCGCTGCCGACGCCTGCGCAGCTGCGCACGGCTTCCCTCGGGTCTGACTCCACTCCGCAGGACCCGGGCGACGGCCCGGAGAGGTTGGCGTTCGCCGCGCTCGCTTCTGGCGCCGTCCGACTTTGAGCACAACGTTCCCCCCACCGGCTGCGGCACTTCCTTTCACGTGGCTGAAGACCCAGGGCATCGACGACGCCCTGGACCTCCCGCCACTCGGGCACCGGCCGCTGGGCCGCCAGCTCGCCACTCGGCGGCCGGAACAGCTTGCCTCCAAGGCCGCCTCGTCGAAGCCTTCGGGCAAATGGCCAGGCCAGGCCGGCGGCCTCGGCGCTGGGACCCCGCCGAGGTCTGCGGGTACGCCCCCCGACCACCTCCGGGCCAAGCGCACCGTCCGCCCAGGGCTGGACCGGCTCCTGCGGACGGTGGGCGAGCCCGGTCGCCGCAGACAAGGAGATCCGCATCGGGGAACTCCCGAAGCGGACGATAGGTTCACATCCACCAAATCAGGCATACTGCGCTGGCGGTGTGCTTTCTTCCAGCTAGGAGTCAGCGAAATTGAGAGTGATACGGACACCCAGCCGGCACGGGGGTGCACGGTCTGCGACGGATGCCGTCCGGGGACACCCGTGGGCGGAAGGCCCGCATGTGGTCGAGTCGACCGGGACCTGTGCGCCGCGTCAACGAGCGGTTCGGCTACGAACGAGAGTCGACACCGCCACCACATGCCGGCTGACGCTCGTGGGCGTCGTGGCTGCGCTCATGAGTCTGATCGTGAACGTGCCCTCAGCTTCGGCCGGCGCCGACTTCAACCAGCGGATGCTTGAGCTGATCAATAGGGACAGAGTCGCCAATAATCTACGTCCGGTGGTGGCTGATGCCTCACTCAGTGCTGCGGCTGAGGACGCCCCTTACACCGGGTGCGGCTTCCCGGTGGCTGGACGAGCCAAAGACATGGGTGAGCGCAACTACTTCAGCCACAGCATCAAGGACTGCCCCAACCAGAGCGTGTTCAACATCGTCAACTCGATCGCCGGGCTCGTCGTCAGCGGCACCGGGGAGAACATCGCCTGGATGAACGGGGCCACCGACCCGCTGGTGGCGGCGGAGAACCTTCATGGCCAGCTTATGAGCAGCGCCGGCCACCGGGCCAACATCCTCAACGGCAACTTCACCAGGGTCGGGATCGGTTCATGGCACACCGCGCAGGGCCAAACGTGGTCGGGAGGCGGCTACTCCTTGACCAATGTCTATATCGGAGTGCAGATCTTCGCAGGCGGTCCGGTCGAGGCGGCGGTGTCGGCGATCGTTCAGGACTCCGGCTCGAAGTTCCACCCGGTGACGCCGAGTCGCATCCTCGACACCCGCGACGGCACCGGTGCCCCGGCCGCCGCCGGCCCCGGGGCCACGCTGGCTCTGCCGGTAACAGGCCGGGGCGGCATTCCGTCGACCGGGGTGTCGGCCGTGGTCCTCAATGTCACCGTTACCCAGCCGACGGCGCCGAGCTACTTGACGGTGTTCCCCACCGGCGAGGCGCGGCCAGTGACGGCCAACCTCAACTTCGGGCCCGGCCAGACGGTGCCCAACCTGGTGGTGGCCAAGCTCGGCGCCAACGGTCAGGTCTCGGTGTTCAACGCCGCCGGCACCACCCACGTGATCGCCGACGTCGCCGGGTGGTACGACACCGGGATCGACCTCACCGGCTCGAAGTTCCACCCGGTGACGCCCAGT
>DATLCN010000027.1:0-30810 GCA_035526335.1 Acidimicrobiales bacterium
TCGGCTGCGGCTCGGGTCGCGGCAGTTCGAGATTCAGTTCCACACGCGGGAGAGCTACGCGGCGGCGAAGGCCACCCGCGGGTTGTACGAGGAGTTCCGCCTCGCCAGCACTTTGCCGCGCCGCCGGGCTGAGCTCGCGGCGGAGATCGAGGCCGTATTCGTTCGTGTCCAGGTTCCGCCGGGGCGGTACAATGAGCAAGATGAGCACCGAGTTCTTCGCCTCCAACATCGGCGGCGCCGAGCCTCGGGTACTCGCCCGGTTCATCACCGACGGGCGCGGCGTACACGTCGAGCGATTCGACCGCCGTGGAGGCCGTTGGGTGCAGGACAGCAGCGTCGCCGGCTTCTTCACCGGGCGCGATGACTTCGCCCAGCAGATCACGCGGGCGCGGGCGCAAGAGCTCCTCCGATCGTGGGAGAGCGATCCGGGGCTCGTTGACGCCCCCGTGGTTGAGCCAGCGACCGCTTGACGCCCTAACCTAGCGAATCGCCCGAAACCGGCCAAGGCACCGCTCCGGCGTGGCGCCGCGAGCACCTCCGATCGCGAAAATTTCGTTCGTGCGCCCGTCCCCTCGCTGCCCGAAAAGAGGGCGGTTTGCCGCTTGTCATGGCGCTATCGGCTCGCTACATAGACGGCGCCGAACAGGTCGACGCCGGCGAGGGCGACCAGCACCGCGTAGGTCACAGTCTGCACCTTCAGTCGCCTGGGCGAGACGCCCATGGCCCCCGGCGTGGTGGCGACGGCCAGAGAACCGAGGTCGAGCAGCCCGCCGATGTGAACCATCCGGTTCCGGGTGGTCCGGTAGTAGTCGTGTTGCTTCCACACGGCGAAAGTAGAGAACACGGCCAGCACGAGCCCCACGACGAAGACCGCTACCGTGAGCGGAGCGCCGTCCTCCTGTGTCACCTCCGGGCCCAACTGGATCAGACCGGCACCAACGCTGATGATGGCGGCGTTGAGGCCGAGCAAGTACTGAGCACGCTGCCAGTTCAGGTTGACCTGGAAGCGGTACTCCTCCACGGCCAACTTGTAGAGCTGCCACAGATCCTCACGATCCGGCAGGGCCTCGTTGTCGCGGATCGCTGAAAATGTAGGTCCGCGATCACCGAAAGTGTCGGTGGTCCCGAGGGCCTGGGGTGGGTCGTGGTGATGGTAGGCGGATCAGTCCTGGGGCGCCATCACCTCCTCCAGCAAGTCCCGGACGGCGACGGGAACAGCGCAGTGCGGGCACGGGCCGCCGAGGCCGACGCGGGTGAGCCACACGCCGCAGGTTGAGCACGTTCCGGGGGCCAGGGTGCGCTGCCTGCAGACGGCGCAGGCGTAGACGTCGCCCGGCTCGCCGGCAGCAGCGGCGACATGGGTGGGCCCCGATGGCGACGTCGTGTGGGCACGCTCCCATGCCGTCTTGCGGCACGCCGTGGAGCAGTGGCGGTGGCGCGACGACGATGGCGAGAACCAGCGCTGGCACACGGGGCAGGCGACCTCAGCCATGGGAGCGCACCGCCTTGCGGGTGGCCTCGGCCCGGGCCCGGTGGGTGCGCATGCGGTAGCTGTCGCCGTCGATGTTGACGACCACGCTGCGGTGCAGGAGGCGGTCGAGCATGGCGCCCGCCACCATGGCGTCGTCGTTGAACACCTTTCCCCAGCTGGCGATGCCCAAGTTGGTGGTCAACACGATGCTGCCCTTCAAGTAGCGCTGGCTCACCACCTGGAACAGCGCCGAGGCGGCCTCGGCGGGAAGCGGCAGGTAGCCCACCTCGTCGACGATGAGGACACGGGGACCGGCGTAGAAGCGCATGGTCGTGGCCCACCGGCCCTCCAGGGCGGCCCGGTGGCAACGGGCGGCCAGCTCGGTGGCGGTGGTGTAGTAGGCCCGCATCCCGGCCGCCACCGCGGCATGGCCGAGCCCAACGGCCAGCATCGTCTTGCCCACCCCGGGCGGGCCGATGAACAACACGTTGGTGGCGTCCTCCACGAAGCGCAGGGTCCCCAGCTCGGCGATCAGCTTGGGGTCCACCGAGGGCTGGGCCGAGAAGTCGAAGTCGGCCAGGGTGAACGGGCTGGGTAGGGAGGCGAAGCGGGCCAGACTGGCCCGGCGGCGCTCGTCGACGGCGTCGACCTCGATCGAAAGCAGGCGCTCCAGGAACGCCGAGTGGGAGAGCTTGGCCCCGGTGGCCTCCTCCAGCACCCCGGGCAGGGCCTCGGCCGCCGCCGTCATGCGCAGGAACGCCAGGTGGGCTCGCAGGCGTTGGTAGTCCGACGACGCACTCATGCCGACACCTCGGCGGCTCCCGGGAAGGCCAGGCGCACGACCTCGGCCAAGCCCTCGAGGTCGACGGCCGGCTCGGCGCCGGCGGCGCCGAGGAGCCGGGCTCGCTCGGCCAAGGCAGCCGCTCCCGGCGGTCGATTGGCCTTGCGGTCACAGGGTCGGGCCGTTGTGAACTGGCCGAGGACGATCTTCTCCAGGGCCTCTCGGTGCGCCTCCGTTCGCACCATGGCACCGGCGCCGGCCACCTCTAGGCGGTGGGTCACGAGCACGGCGCCGACGGGGGTGACGACGTCGAGGCTGGCGGTGCCGAGACGATGGCGCAGCGTCATGGTCACCCCGGCCAGGCCCGGCGACACCGAGTAGCGGTTGCCCCGGAAGGCCACGCTGGCCCGGTGGTCGACGGGAGCGGTCTCCTCGATGGTGGCCGGGAAGGCGACCGGCGGCAGGGCGGCCAGCACCTCGGCGTCGGCCAGCTCGCCGACGGTGGGCCACCGGGGCCGGGAGCCGTCGGCCGGTGGTTCCTCGATGCGGCCCGGGCTGCGCAGCCGGGCGTCGTCCGTGGTGGCCCAAAACCGGTCCAGGCTCACCTGGGCGGCCTCGGGCGACTCCGCCTGAAGCGTCCGCCACCACCGCCCGGTGGCGAAGCGCACGGCGGCCTCCACCGCCCCTTTGCGGTTGCCCCGCCGGGGCGGGCAGGGCACCACGATGGCGCCGTAGTGCTTGGCCACGGGGGCGAAGCTGGCCTGCACATCGGCACTGCCGGGCACGATCACAGTCGCCATGCGATCCACCCGCCAGCGCCGGGCGGTGCCGCCGTGGCGGCGCAGCACAGCGTCCATCGCCTCGATGAGATGGGCTTGGTCGGTGGCAGGGGCGATGACGCCCCGGGAACGCCCGGAGTGCGGCAAGGTGCCCAGCAGCACGTAGCCACAGCCGCCCCACGGCGCCGAGCGGCGCTCGAACCAGTCCCACTGAATCTCCTCGCCGGGCGGGTGGGCGATCTCGACGGTGTCCCGGCCGGCCACCCCGGCACACGCCTCGCAGTGCGGCCGCAGCCCAGCGGCGCGCACCTGGCGGACGAAGCTCGGGTAAGCCCGGTCATAGCCGAGGACGGCCACCTCGTCGAACAGCGCCGACGCCCACACGTGCGGGTCGTCGGCGAAGCGGGCGGCCAGGTAGGGCACGAACCGCTCCAGCGGATCTGGCGCGGAGGACCGGCGGGTGCCGGGCTCACGCCCCTCCACGTAGGCCTTGGCGGTGCGCCAGTCGCAGTCGATGTGACGGCCGATCGCGGCGAACGACCAGCCTCTCTTCCTAAGTGCGTGGACCTCCACGTCTTCTCCCTGTGTGAGCATGAGCTCGGGCTTCCTCCTTGTGCTGGCCGGTGTCAGAACCGCCAGCCTGGGAGGGAGTCCCAGCTCGTTGGTGGACCTTGCTTTCAAGGCCCACCCAGGGCACTCAGGACCTACATTTTCGGTGATCGTCTTCCTACATGCTCAGGTGATCCTCAACATCGTCGTTGGCGGAGCCAGAAGGCGAAGACATGGCGGAAAGTCTCGGTGAAGTTGGCGGGATGTTCAACCATCTCGCGCCCGATCTCCTCCCCGCCCCTGAACTCGATGCGCTCGATGTGATCGGGCTCGAGGATGTCGGCGTGAGCGGCTCGGGCTTCGAACAGCGTCACGAACTTCTCGCTGTCCCCATCGCGCATCACCGTTGTGCCGACCAGCTCGACGGGATCAGACAGACCCAGCTCCTCGCTCATTCGCCGGGAGGCGGCATCCGCCTCTTCCTCGCCCGGGCGGGGGAATCCGGCCACGGAGGAGCCCCACAGGAGCGGGTGGCGATCACGCCCCCGGCCGAGCTGCTGGAGGAGCAGCCGGCCGTGGGGGTCGAACACGAACACATGGACCGTCCGCACACGCATGCCCCGTTCGAAGGCTTCCGCCCGTGGAGCGACGCCCACAGGCCGCCCAGACGAGTCAAGGACATCGATCAGCGAGGTTGGCTGCGTGGGTGGCATGCCGCCCCCCCTTCGTCGGGGCGGGTCCCCTGCGCGCCGGGGACCCCTGCTCTAGCCTTCAGAACATTATCTATGTCCATGGTCCATGGTCCATGGTTTCAACGTTAGTTGCCGCGAAGGCGAAGAGGTGGGATGGAACCAGACGAGGTTCGGAAGGTGAGTCATCACCTGTTCGGCAACGCCTACCTGCTGGAGTCGGCCAATGCGATCGGTTACTTCAGCGATGGCATGTTCACCACGACAGAGGTTGCGCGTGCCGTCCAGGTCGACCGAAACCTGGTCGCCACCGCATTGGTCCGGCTGGAGAACGCCGGTGTCATCAAGCGCCTGGCGAGGGCCGGTCGAGAACAGCCGTACGAGCGGGTTCAAACCGTCTTCTGGTCCTTGTGTGCGGTGCTGCTGGAGGAACTCCGGGGTTCCTGACCGAGGCGTCCTGCCGGGCGTCCTGCCAGCGCCGGGCCCGGTGACCGCTTGGTCCAGTGCCAGAAACGCCGGGCCGTTGCGAAGCCCGAAGTCGTCCTTCGATGAGTGCTGCGAGCGAGTACGCGACCTCACAGCGGACCTCTGACCCCCCCCACGGCCCAGTAGCGCCGAGACGGCGTCACGAGGTGCCACTGGGGGCTCCGCTGCCCACGGAATGCCGGCTCGTACCGGCTCGTACCGGCTCGTACCGCACCGTTCGAGGGTTGCAAGGGTTGCATTTGGGTTGCAGTAAGCGGGTTCGAGGCCGGGGTGCGAAACCCAGCTCCCCGCGAAACCGCAAGTCACAAGGGGTGGGCGAGGGGGGACTTGAACCCCCACATCCTTTCGGACACAGGAACCTGAATCCTGCGCGTCTGCCAATTCCGCCACTCGCCCGAGCGGTGGGGGAGAACGGTAGCCGACATCTCTCACCCTCCCATCGGACCTGGGGCCTTTTGGCCGTGGGTAAGGTCGCGGCACATGGGACTGCAGCAGTTCGAGCGCCGGCTCGAGCGCCTGGTCGAGGGCGTCTTCGCCAAGGCCTTCCGCAGCGGGCTGCAGCCCGTCGAACTGGGCAGGCGTCTCACACGCGAGATGGATGCCCAACGCACCGTGGGTGTGCGGGGTGTCATCGCTCCCAACGCCTTCACCTTCGCCCTGGCCCCCGCTGATCTGGAGCGGTTCCAGTCCTTCTCCGAGGCCATGGTTCGCGAGCTGGCCGATGCCGCGCGGGAACATGCGCGTGCAGAGGGCTATGTCTTCGTGGGGCCCGTGGATGTCGTGCTGGACGAGGAGGAGTCGGTGACGGTGGGCACGTTCCTCGTGTCGGGGGAGGTCCGGGAGGCGCCGGGAGGTGCGGTGGTGGGGTCCCTGGTGTTGCCCGACGGTTCGCGCGTCGGCATCAGCGACGAACCGGTGACCATCGGGCGCCTCTCCGACTGCGATGTCCCTGTGACCGACGAGAGCGTCAGCCGGCGCCACGCCGAGATAAGGCGGCGGGGAAGCGACATCGTGGTCGTCGACCTCGGCTCCACCAACGGCACCAAGGTGAACGGGGCCGGCGTGAGAGAACGCCGGCTGGCCGACGGTGACGAGATCACCGTGGGGTCGACGAGGCTGCGCTTCGAGGCTTCGTAGGCGTCGCCGGTGCCCGAGTCCCTCCTCACCATCCTCAAGTTCTGCTTCCTCGCGCTGCTATGGCTGTTCTTCCTACGCGTGCTGTGGGCGGTGTGGGCGGAGGTCAACACGCCCGCCCCGGTTGCCGCTCCACCCGCTGCCGCAACACGGGCTCCGGCCAGGGCTCCCGGTCCCGATACTGGTCGGCTCAAGGTCGTCGAGCCCCCGGAACGGCGGGGAACCTTTTACGACCTGGCGGAGGAGCTCACGGTCGGGCGGGCCAGCGGCTGCCGGATCGCACTGACCGAGGACACTTATGCCTCTCAGCTGCATGCCCGCATCTTCCGGAAGGACGGACGGGTCTGGTTGGAGGATCTGGGCTCCACCAACGGCACCTACCTGAACGCGAAGGCCGTCTCGGCCCCGGTGGCCCTGCGGCGGGGCGACCGCCTCCAGATCGGCCGCACGGTGCTGGAGGTGACGAGATGACGGTGCTGCGGGGCGGTGCCGCCACCGACGTGGGGCGGGTGCGCTCCAACAACCAGGACCAGCTACTGGTCGCCGGAACGCTATACGCCGTCGCCGACGGCATGGGGGGCCATGCCGGCGGTGAGGTGGCCTCGCTCGCCGCGGTCGAGGCGCTGCAGGCCGCCTTCGACGAGAACCCCTCCGCCGACGGGCTGGCCGACGCCGTACGCAACGCGAACCAGGTCGTGTGGAACCGGGCCCAGGAGGGCCGGGAGCTACGGGGCATGGGCACCACGCTCACCGCCGTCGCCCTGGTGGAGGGCGAGCGGGAGGACGACGACCTCCTAGCCGTGGTCAATGTCGGGGACTCGAGGGCCTACCTGCTGCGCGACGGTGAGCTCGAGCAGCTGACCGAAGACCACAGCGTGCCCGAGGAGCTGCGCCGGGCCGGCCGCCTCAGTGATGCCGAGGCCGCCGCTCATCCCCAGCGCAACGTGCTGACCCGTGCCCTCGGCATCGATCCCAACGTGGAGGTCGACTGCTTCGAGGTCACGCCCTTCAAGGGCGACCGCATCCTGCTGTCCAGCGACGGGCTCTACAACGAGGTGGACGAGCCCGACATCGTCACCGTCCTGCGACGGGTGGGTGATCCGGAGGACGCGGCGCGGGAACTGGTGGCCATGGCCAGGGAGCACGGCGGCAACGACAACATCACCGTCGTGGTCGTGGACGTGGCGGACGACGGCTCCCGCTCAGCACGCGCCTCGGCGGCCGTGGCCACTGACCCGGTCCGCCAGGGCGGCTCGCGCCGGCGCCGGCGAGAGGCCGGCCCTGTGAATTCTTCTCCCGCCGAGGCCGTTCGCGCCGCACGCCCACGTATCGATGAACCCGAGCTCGCGAGTGTCGGTGCCCCGCGCTCCACAACCTCGACCCCGCCGGACCCCTCCCCGTCCCCGGCAGGCCGTGCCGCGGGGGCCTCCTTTCCCCGCTCGTCGGACATCACGCCGAGCCGGCGGGACCGCCGGGTCACTCCGCGCGCCGCTGTCTTCGTGGGGCTGGTCCTCCTGGTTCTGCTGGCCGGCCTGGGAGCCACCGCCTGGTACGGGCGGGGCGGGTACTTCGTCGGCGTCGCAGAGGGTGGGGACTCGGTGGCGATCTTCAAAGGGCGCCCCGGTGGGTTGCTCTGGTTCAATCCGACGCTGGCAGAGCGGACGGAGCTGTCGCTCGCGGAGGTGCTCCCCCACCAGGCCGATGTCATTCGCGCCGGCAAGGAGTACGGCTCCATCGACGCCGCCCGCCGCTTCGTGACCAACGTCACCGAGGAGGCAGCACCCACTACCACTACCACTACCACTACCACTCTCCCGCTTCCCCCCGGCCCCACCACCACCGGCGTGGCGCCGGCACCCCCGCCGGCGCAGCCGTGAGCGGCTCGCCCCGCCGCAGCACGGAGCTGGGACTGCTGGTGCTGGCTGCTCTGCTCACCGGCGCTCTCTATGTGCTGGCCAGCCTGGGCAAGTCGGCGTCCATACCGGCGGACGCCGTCGGATTCCTGTGCGTCGTCCTCGCCCTGTTCGTCGCCGCCCATGTCGCCATCCGGTGGCTGGCCCCGAACGCGGACGGCACCCTTTTCCCGCTCGCCGTGATCCTCAACGGAATCGGCTACGTGTTCATCGCCCGGCTGAACCCGGACCTGGCCGGCCTCCAGGCGCTCTGGACGGCGGTCGGGATCGCCGCCTTCGTCGCCACGCTGGCGCTGGTCCGGCGCGTACGCGATCTCGAGCGGTACCGGTACACCTTCGCCCTGCTGGGCGTGGTCCTGCTCATGATGCCGTTGCTCCCGGGGCTCGGCCGCAACATCAACGGCGCCCGGCTGTGGATCCGGCTCGGGACGATCACCTTCCAGCCCGGCGAAATGGCCAAGATCGCACTTGCCATCTTCTTCGCCGCCTACCTGGTGGAGAAGCGCGACGTTTTGCGTGACTTCGGGCGCGGCCGGTTGCCCAACGGCCGTTCTCTCGGACCGATCATCCTTGCCTGGGGCGCGTCGCTCCTGGTGATGACGGGCGAGCGGGATCTCGGTTCCTCGCTGCTGTTCTTCGCCCTGTTCATCTCGATGTTGTGGCTGGCCACCGCACGGGCGGAGTACCTCGGTGTCGGGCTGGTGCTCTTCAGTGGCGGTGCCTTTCTCGCCTACAGCGCCTTCGGCCACGTGCAGTCGCGCATCCGAGTGTGGATCGACCCGTGGTCACGCGCCGCGGACCA
Organism: Acidimicrobiales bacterium; assembly: GCA_035526335.1. Lineage (GTDB taxonomy): Bacteria > Actinomycetota > Acidimicrobiia > Acidimicrobiales. The sequence continues at coordinate 8,605 of DATLCN010000027.1, forward strand.
GGGCTACCAGCTCGTCCAGGCCGCCTACGCCTTCGGATCCGGCGGATTCGCGGGCACTGGCCCCGGCCTCGGGTCGCCGGGCAAGATCCCCGCGGCCGCCACCGACTTCATCTTCGCCGCCGTCGGCGAGGAGCTCGGCCTGCTGGGTACCGCCGGCGTCCTCATCGCCTTCGTGTTCATGGTCGGTGCCGGACTGAGAGTGGCGACGGCCGCCGAGCAACCCTTCGAGAAGCTCCTGGCCGCCGGTCTCACCACCATCCTCGCCGTGCAGACCTTCATCATCGTGGGCGGCGTCACCCGTCTCGTCCCCCTCACCGGCGTGACCCTTCCCTTCATGTCCTACGGAGGTTCGTCGCTCCTGGCCAATTACGTCCTGCTGGCCCTCCTCCTGCGCATCTCCGACGACACGGCCCGTCGCGCCGGCCGCGCCAGCGCCGAAGCCGGCTACCTCAGCGACGACACCGTGCTGTCGCCGGCATGAACACCCAGATCCGCCGGCTGGGTCTGGTCCTCGTGGTCCTCTTCCTCGCCCTGTTCCTGAGACTCAACGACCTCCAGGTGCTCCGGTCCGAGGAGCTGGCCAACGCCCCGGGCAACACCCGCACCGTCGTGCGTGACTTCAGCCGCGAACGGGGAGTCATCCAGGCTGCGGACGGGGCGGTGGTGGCCCGCTCGGTACCCACCGAAGACGACTTCAAGCGTCGCCGGGAATATCCGGAGGGCGAGCTTTTCGCCCACATCTCCGGCTACTTCTCCTTCACCTACGGCACCGAGGGCGTGGAGCGCACCTACGCCTCCGACCTGGCCGGGCGCAGCGTCGCCATGAAGCGACCCAGCGACCTCTTCTCCGACCGGGTCCGCACCGGCAACGTCACCCTCACCGTGTCCAAGGCACTCCAGCAGGTCGCCCGGGACGCGCTCGGCAATCGAAAAGGGTCGGTGGTCGCCCTCGATCCCACCAACGGCGCCGTGCTGGCCATGTGGAGCTTCCCATCCTTCGATCCCTCGCCGCTCGCCGGCCACGACCAGAAGGCGGTGCAGGCCGCGTACGTGGCCCTGAAGGCAGATCCGGCGAAGCCGCTCCTGCCCCGCTCCTACCGGGAGCGCTACGCCCCTGGCTCCACGTTCAAGGTCGTGACCGCGGCAGCCGCGCTGGAGCAGGCTCCCGATCTGGTGAGCAAGGACTACCCGCGCCTGCGGGCGTTGGACCTCCCCCAGACGGACCGGGACCTGCCCAACTTCGAGAGCAGCAACTGCGGCGGCACCCTCGGTGACCTCCTACGGGTGTCGTGCAACACCGGCTTCGCCCAGCTCGGCATCGACATGGGAGCCGACAAGCTCTCGAGCCAAGCGGCCGACTTCGGCTTCGGCGACCGACCTCCGCTCGACCTGCCGGCGACCAGGTCCTCGGTGTTCCCCCCGGCATCCTCCTTCGTCCGTGACATCCCGGCGTTGGCCAAGTCGGCCATTGGCCAGCAGGATGTCTCGGCCACTCCGTTGCAGATGGCCCTGGTGGCGGCCGGCGTGGCCAACGGCGGCCTGATCATGAAGCCCCACGTGATGGGCGCGGTCCGGGACGACGAGGGTGAGGTGGTGAAGCGGTGGGATCCCGAGCCGTGGAAACAGGCCATGTCGCTCGAAAATGCTTCCGCCCTCCGGGACATGATGATCGAGGTCGTCAACGCCGGCACCGGTCGTCGCGCCGCTCTGCCGAACGTGCAAGTGGCAGGGAAGACGGGCACGGCGCAGACCGCGGGGGACAACGCCCACGCCTGGATGGTCGCTTTCGCCCCCGCCAGCGCTCCCCGGGTAGCGGTTGCCGTCATCGTCGAGAGCCAGCCCGGCCTGGGCGACAGCGTCACAGGAGGCCGCGTGGCCGCGCCCATAGCCCAGGCCGTCCTCAGGGCCGCGCTGGCCGCCCCGTAGGCTCCCGGACGGCATGGCCAGCCCCCCGACCCGCGTGTACAGCGGGCGCTACGAGATCGTGCGGCCCATCGCCCGCGGCGGCATGGCCGAGGTCTACCTGGCGCGGGACAAGTTGCTCGACCGCCCGGTCGCCCTCAAGGTGCTGTTCCCGGAGCTCTCGATAGACAGATCCTTCGTCGAGCGCTTCCGCCGGGAAGCCCAGGCTGCAGCCAACCTGAGCCACCCCCACATCGTGTCGGTGTACGACTGGGGCGAGGAGGACGACACCTACTTCATAGTCATGGAGTTCATCGACGGCCGGCCGCTCTCCACCGTCATCCGCTCCCAAGGGCCGCTTCTCGCCGACCGTGCGGCCGCCATCGGTGCCGACGTGGCCGCCGCCCTTGCCTTCGCCCACCGGAACGGTGTGGTTCACCGTGACGTCAAGCCGGGCAACGTGCTGATCGACACCGATGGCCACGTGAAGGTGGCCGACTTCGGCATAGCCCGGGCCAAGAACACGGACGAGAACCTCACACAGACCGGAGCGGTGATGGGCACGGCCACGTACTTCTCACCGGAACAGGCCCAGGGCCTCGAGGTGGACGCTCGTAGCGACGTGTACTCGCTGGGCGTCGTGCTCTACGAGATGGTCACGGGCACGCCGCCGTTCTCGGGGGACAATCCCGTCACCATCGCCTACAAGCACGTGCGCGAGGTGCCCGAACCGCCGCGGCAGCGTGACCCGGCCATTCCCGCCGCGTTCGAAGCCATCATCCTCCAGACCCTGGCCAAGGACCCGGCCGACCGGTACGCCACCGCCGAGGAGCTGCGATCGGACCTGCTGCGCTACCAGCAGGGGCGGGATGTGCTGGCGGTGCCGCCGGTGACGAACGTCGGCGAGGAGACCCGGGTGGTGGAGGCCGCCGAGGGTGTCACCAGGGTCAACCGCCGCACCGGCGCGATGCCCGGCAGCGTCATGCCGGTGCCCACGCCCGGTAGCGAGGCACCCCGCCGCACCGGCGCCTACATCGGCCTTCTCGCCTTCATGCTGGTCGCCCTGGCCATCCTGCTCTTCCTCCTGGGCAAGACGCTGGGGATCTTCGGCGGCGACGCCGGCGCCGCGCGGGTGGTCGTGCCGAGCGTCGTGGGCAAACCGGCCGCCGATGCCGAGCGGACCCTGAAGGCTCTCGGTTTCGAGGTGCGCACCGAGTTGGAGGACAACGAGGCGGAGGCCGACGCCGTCTTCGACCAGGACCCCGATGCCGACACCAAGGTCGACAAGGGATCCCCGGTGACCCTCAAGGTGAGCCGGGGCCCAAGGCCGGTGGAGGTGCCGTCGGTGGTGGGGGAGGACGAGGCCGACGCCATCTCGCTCCTCGAGCGCCTCGGGTTCAAGGTGGAGAACACCCAACAACCCGACGACGACCAGCCGGCCGGCAAGGTCGTCCTGCAGGAGCCCAAGCCCGGCACGCCGGCGCCGACCGGCTCCAGCGTCACCATCACGGTCTCGACCGGCAAACCCAAGGTGGAGGTTCCGGCGGTGGTCGGAAAGGACGCCACCGCGGCAGCCGACGACATCGTCAACGCCGGCCTGCGGGTCCGCACGGTGAACGAGCCGTCGACCAGCGTCGAGAAGGGCAAGGTCATCCGCACCGACCCCTCGGCCGGGACGCCGATCGACAAGGGTTCACCGGTGACGTTGGTCGTGTCCTCGGGTGTGGAGACGGCTCAGGTGCCCAACGTGATCGGGAAGCGGCAGGACGAGGCCACCGGCATGCTCCAGGCGCTGGGCTTCACGGTGAGGGTGGAGAATGTGGTGGTCGTCAGCGATGCCGACGACGGCCGGGTTCTCGAGCAGAGCCCAACCGGCGGCACCGATGCGACCAAAGGTTCGACGGTGACCATCAGGGTGGGCCGCAAGGTCGGCAGTAGCTCCACGACCGTCAGCTCGACCAGCACACCGCCCAGCACCTAGCCCGCCTCAACGAGCCGGATCAGCCGCCCGCCGGCGCCAACTGCGAGAGGAAGTTCCCGAGCAGGCTCTTGCCGGCCCTGGTGAGGATCGACTCCGGGTGGAACTGGACACCCTCGATCGGCAGCTCCCGGTGACGGAGCCCCATGATCACCCCGTCCTCGGACTCCGCCGTCACCTCCAGCACGTCGGGGAAACTCTCCCGTTCCACCATCAGGGAGTGGTACCGGGTGGCCTCGAAGGGATCGGGCAGTCCGGCCAGGACCCCGGCCCCGTGGTGGCTGACGACCGAGGTCTTGCCATGCATCACCCGGGGCGCCCGCACCACAGCGCCACCGAACACCTCGCCGATGCACTGGTGGCCGAGGCACACGCCGAGCACCGGGATCTCGCGCCCGAGCTGCTCGATCACCGAGTTGCTGATGCCGGCGTCGGACGGCCTGCCGGGCCCGGGGCTGATGACCACCGCGTCGGGTACCAGGGCACGGGCGTCGTCGACGCTGATGGCGTCGTTGCGGTGGACCACCGGCTCGGCCCCCAACTCACCGAGGTACTGGACCAGGTTGTATACGAACGAGTCATAGTTGTCGATCACCAGCACACGGGCCCCCACGCCTCGGGCTCCGGGCTCCACTTAGTAACCTCGGCCCATGGCGACCAAAGACGTCAAGCGTGGTAGCGGCCGGGTGACGCCGAAAGGACCGGCCGGCAAAGGGCGGGCCACGCCACCGCCCTCGGGTCGGTACACGCCGCCCATACCCAAGGAGCAGAAGGTCAGCCCGCGGTGGGTGCCTGTCGTGATGTTCACACTGCTTCTGCTCGGCATGGCCATTATCGTCTCCAACTACCTCGAGATACTGCCCGGCGATGCCAAGAACGAGTACCTGTTCCTCGGTCTCGGCTTCATCACCGGAGGCTTCATCGCCGCCACCCAATATCGCTAGCGCCGGCCTCCCGTCTGACTACTCGATCGGTGCCACCAGCTGCATGTCCTCCATGCAGTGGCGGGGAGGCGGTGGGTCCGAGTCGGGCGCGGCCGTCATCTTCAGCGCCACGCCGCATGTCGGACACCGGTACTTGAGGCTGACCCGCCGCATCTCCCCGGTGGGCGGTGGCTCCGGTGCCGGACGGGCCAGGCCACGAAGGATAATGATGCCCAGCTTCATGGCCAGGAAGATGAAGACCAGGCTGACCACCAGCTTCACCACGGTCGGATCCTAGGAGCCTCCCACCCGCTCGACGATCAGTGCGGTCGCCTGTCCGCCGCCGGTGCACATCACCTGCAGCCCGTAGCGCCCGTCGGTGCGCTCGAGTTCGTTCACCAGAGTGGCCAGGAGGCGGGTTCCCGACGCTCCGATCGGATGGCCCAAAGCGATGGCGCCGCCGTTCACGTTGACCCTGTCCATGTCCGGCCGCAGCTCCGCTGCCCAGGCCAGAACGACCGAGGCGAACGCCTCGTTGACCTCGAACAGGTCGATGTCGTCCATCGTCAGCTTCGCCCGCTCCAGCACCCGCCGGGTGGCGGGGATCGGGCCGCTCAGCATGAGCACCGGGTCCACCCCGGCCAGGGCGAAGGCGCACAGGCGGGCCCTGGGCACGAGGCCGAGAGCGGCGCAGCGTCCTTCACTCATCACCAGGACAGCGGCGGCACCGTCGCTGATCTGCGACGAGTTGCCCGCGGTGACCACTCCGCCAGGCGTAAACGCCGGCTTGAGTCCGGCCAGCACCTCCGCGGTCGTCCCCTGTCGGATCCCTTCGTCGGCGGCGAAAATCTCGGAAGTCACGTGGCCGTTCTGGTCCCGCACGGCCACGGGCAGGATCTCATTCAGGAAGCGTCCCTCGTCGCGCGCCCTCACCGCCCGCTGCTGGGAACCGGCGGCGTAGTCGTCGAGGTCCCCACGGGACAGCCGCCAGCGCTCGGCCATCAGTTCCGCTGAGACGCCCTGCGGCACCAGCCCGCCGGCGTCCTTGTACCGATCCAGCACCGCCGGTCCGAAGGGCATTCCCGCACCGACCACCTGCATGGAGATGCCCATCGGCACCCTGGTCATCGACTCCACGCCGGCGGCGATCAACACGTCACAGGCGCCGGCCATCACGGACTGGGCAGCGAAGTGCACTGCCTGCTGGGAGCTGCCGCACTGACGGTCGACGGTTGTACCCGGCACCGATTCAGGCATCCCAGCGGCGAGCACGGCGTTCCTTGCCACGTTCAAACTCTGCTCGCCCACCTGCATGACGCAGCCCATCACCACGTCGTCGACCTCGGCGGGATCGAGATCGTTCCGTTCCAGCAGCGCCCGCAGCACCGCCGCGGCCAGATCAGTGCTGTGCCATCCGGCCAACTTCCCGTTGCGCCGCCCGCAGGCGGTGCGCACGGTGTCGACGATGACCGCCGTGCCCACCTCGGCCTGCGTGCCCGGTCGGTGCGCTTACTTATTGGGCTGAGGGGTCAGCCGCAGGTAGGGCTTCTGGGCGTCCCATCCCTTGGGGAACTTCTCCTTCGCCTCCTCGTCGGACACCGCCGGCTGGATGATCACGTCCTCGCCGTCCTGCCAGTCGGCGGGGGTGGACACCCGGTACTTGGCGCTCAGCTGAAGGGAGTCGATCACCCGCAGGATCTCGGCGAAGTTCCGCCCAGCCGACTGCGGATAGGTGATCATCAGCTTGACCGTCTTGTCCGGAGCGATCACGAACACCGAGCGAACGGTCTGCGTGTCCTCCGCCTTCGGGTGGATCATTCCGTAGAGGTCAGCGACCTTGCGGTCAGGGTCCCCGATGAGCGGATACTCCACCTTGGCGCCCTGGGTCTCCTCGATGTCACCGACCCAGCGCTCGTGGGATTCCACCGGATCGACGCTGATCGCGAGGACCTTGGTGTTGCGCTTGGCGAACTCGTCCTTCAGCTTGGCTACCGCACCCAGCTCGGTGGTGCACACCGGCGTGAAATCCTTGGGATGCGAGAACAACACTCCCCATCTGTCACCGAGCCACTCATGAAAGCTGATCTGTCCCTCTGTGGTATCCGCCGTGAAGTCCGGGGCCTCGTCCCCGAGTTGCAGAGCCATGTCGTTCCTCCCGATTCGATGGTCGGGCCACGATACCCGACCTGACAAGTCAACAATGCGTCGGAAGTCCGACCGGTGCGATGAGCGCTCCCTACCTACCAGTAGGTAGGCTGCAGGGCATGGAGGAAAGCGCCCTGCTGCACGAGCTGGAACCAACCGTGGCGACGCTGCTGGACCGCCACCTGGAGACGGCCAAGGAGTGGTTCCCCCACGAGTTGGTGCCGTGGGGCCGTGGCCGGGACTTCGAGCCGGACGAGGAGTGGGATCCCCGGGAGTACAAGATGCCCGACACGGTGCGCAGCGCCCTGTTCGTGAACCTGCTCACCGAGGACAATCTCCCCTACTACTTCGCCCACATCGACTCGGTCTTCACCGACGGTGCGTGGAGGATCTGGAACCGGCGATGGACGGCGGAGGAGGGGCGCCACGCGATCGTGATGCGCGACTACCTCACGGTCACCCGGGCACTCGACCCGGTCGAGCTGGAACGGGGACGGATGCAGCAGGTCTCGACCGCGGTGGTCCCCGAACCCGAGACGGTTGCCGACGCTCTGGTGTACGTCGCCCTCCAGGAGCTGGCCACCCGGATCTCGCACCGCAACACCGGCAAGCTGCTCACCGACCGCGCCGGCTACGACGTGATGGCCAGGGTGGCGGCAGACGAGAACCTCCACTACCTCTTCTACCGGGACGCCACCAGCGCCGCGCTGGAGATGGATCCCTCCACGGTGGTCATGGCCATCGAGCGACAGGTTCGCGACTTCGCCATGCCGGGGGTGGGGATCCCCAACTTCGCCGCTCACGCCAAGCGCATCGCCCATGCCGGCGTGTACGACTTCATCGAGCACCACGACCACATCCTGGTTCCGGTGGTCCTGCGATGCTGGAAGATGGAGTCGCTCGAGGGGCTCACGCCCGGGGCGGAGCAGGCCCGGGAGCGTCTGGTGGGCCGCATAGCCAAGGTCGGGAGAGCGGCCAGGCGCCTGCGCGAGCGCCGGGCGGAACGGGCCGAGGCAGCCGAGCGGGTGCCGGCGCCGGTCTGACGGCCCGGCCCAGAACCTCGGCTCTCTCCCGTCTGACAGCCGGGGACAGGTGACCACGCTGTGGGTGGGGCTGGCCGGGGCTCTGGGCGCAGTTGCGCGCTACCGCGTCGGATCGGCCGTCGGAGTCCGGGACTTTCCCTGGGCCACGCTGGGGATCAACCTGATGGGCTGCTTCCTGCTCGGTGCCCTGCTGTCGGGCCCTTACCCGGACCGGTGGCCGGTCTCGGCCACGGCAGCCGTGGCAGTGGGCTTCCTGGGCGCCTTCACCACATTTTCCGCATTCGGCTTCGACACCTTCACGCTCATGAGGGCCGGGAGAAATGGTGCCGCGCTGCTCTACGTCCTCACGTCGGTCATCGGCGGAGTAGCGGCCGTCGGTGGCGGCTATCTCGTCGGCCGCGCGCTGTCGTAACCACGCTGGTCGACCATCCTCATGGGTCCTCACACCGGCCTCTCCGAGGTCACCCAGGCCGTACTTTGGTCTCGGCTCCCGGTCATCCACCGGTTCCTCGCCTCCGGTCGGTACGGTCCTTCGATGGGCCGTCGTCGCACCAGGGACGAGCCCGAAATGCATCGGCTACGGGCCGTTCGATCAGCGTCATGACGGCTGCCCTGCCCCGACCTTCTGGTGGCCATATTCGCCGGCCGACAGCCACGGCCAGGTTCGGCTCGTCCCGACGGGAGAGTCACGACCCATCCGGGTTCTACGACCGCTTCGTCACGCCGGATCTGTCCGAGGAGACCGCCGTCGCGCGCCCGAAGGAGGTTGATGCCATCTACAGACAGGACGCCCGGGACATGGGCGCCGTCGAGACCAACTCGGTCGCACTGGTGGTCACCTCCCCTCCCTACTTCGCAGGAAAGGAGTACGAGGAGAGCCTGGGCGAAAACGGCGTGCCGGCAACTTACTTCGAGTACTTGACCCTCCTTCGCGACGTTTTGGACGAGTGCAAGCGGGTTCTCGAGCCTGGGGGACGCGTAGCGGTGAACGTTGCCAACCTCGGGCGCCGGCCGTACCGCTCTCTGGCCGGCGACGTGACCGAGATGATGCAGGACCTCGGCCTTCTGCTCCGAGGAGAGGTCGTGTGGTGGAAGGGTCGTGCGGCCGGCGGATCCTGCGCCTGGGGAACCTTTCAGAGACCGAGCAACCCGGTGCTGAGGGATGTGACGGAGCGGATCGTGATCGCCAGCAAGGGCCGGTTCGACCGTGCCTTGAAGCCGGCGGAGCGGCACAGGCTGCACCTTCCTTCCACGGCGACCATCTCTCGTGACGAGTTCCTCGAGGCGACTACGGACCTCTGGGAGATCCCGCCGGAGAGCGCGACCCGCGTCGGCCATCCGGCGCCGTTCCCCGTTTCGTTGCCGAAGCGACTTATCGAGCTCTACACGTACGACGCTGACGTCGTGCTCGACCCGTTCATGGGGTCGGGGAGCACGGCCGTTGCCGCCATCCGGACCGGTCGCCACTACATCGGCTTCGAAACCGATCAGTCGTACCTCGACCGCTCGAAGCAGCGAATCGGCGATGAGGTCGGCCGGCTTCAGCGACCCACGGCCGGCGCCACGACGCCACCGTTCCGGGTCCAGCTCCCCGCAGTCTCACCCCCCGAGGACGGCGCTGACCCCCAAGCCCGTGCCGTCCGTGAGGGTAGGCAGGCCAAGGATGTCGCGTTCCTGCTGCTGGCAGGCTGTCAGTTCGAGGACATCCGATCCGATGTCAAGATCCCTGGCCTGGGTATTGCGCTCGGTTTCATCGCCAGGGACCAGGATGGCGCTGAATGGGGATTCGACCTCTCGGGTGGATTCACCGCGTGCCGGTCGGGGCTCCGGCGTACGGACACGCTATGGAAAGCGCTCGGTAAAGCCGCTGTTCTCCACCAAGGACGACGCGACATTCCGCTGGTGCTTCTAACCACCGAGCCACCCGTACGCGGCAGCGCCGGCAGCGTCGCCCTCGACGTGGTCAAAGGGCCCGGGCGACCCGTGCTCGACGTGATCGAACTGCTCAACCCACGAGACCAGGAGCGACTTGCCGGCTACGCACGCGAGGGCCGCCCCGAGCGCTGAAGATGCTCCGCCGCGTTCGCCCCACTGTGTAGGACAAAGAGCACAACCCGCTTCGGCCAGCGGCCGACGGTGCAACCCTGTCAGGCCACGGGGGGACTCTGTCGGAATTCTCGATAACGACGTGGTGGAGACGATGGGACTCGAACCCACGACCCCCTGCTTGCAAACCGGATCGGCTGATCCCACTACCAGCGGCTTTTCGCGGAGGACCTGCTCAGGCCGTCTTTCTCGTGCCGTCTGGACGCGCCAGTACGCGCTGGTGTGCGTCCGTAGTGGCACGGAAGTGGCACGGCCGGGGCCGGTCCAGGCGCTGATGTCGCGTCTCGGTCCACCCCGGCAGAGCGTGTAGTCCGATGACGTGAGCTTGTGGAGAGCCGGATGCGGGGGAACTCGCACGTCCGGTTCGGCGGGCGGGCCGAGGAAACGGGTGGGCCGAAAGGCCAGCACCGCGCCTCGGTCCGACCCAACCACACGAACGCGACGCTGGCGGCCGAGAGCGGCGCGTCGCTCCGGTCACTGATGGCTCGACTCGGTCACGCGGCAGCCGCTGCGGCCATCCGCTACCAGCACAAGCTCGAAGGCCAGGACGCCAAGATCGCCGACTTCCTCGACGAGATCGGGAGGGCGGCTCTCCCACCGCGGGAGGAGTCTGCAGGATGAACGCCCACGCGCTTCGTACACTGGCTGGTGAGATGTCGAGCGAGCCCGTCAGCCATCCCAGCGAAGGCGAGAGCCTTGAGCTGCCGGTCGCAGAGCTCCTTCGTCGCGCCCGACCACTGCCTCCTCACGAGGAGATGGTGATCGAGGATCTCACCGAGGAAGAGGGCGCCGCCTTCCTCGCCGCGCTTGAAGCGTGAGCACCCGTCAGCGCGGACCGGTCGTTATCGACACGAACGTCTTCGGCGCCGATCTGGTCCCCGGCTCGCCGCTGACGGCTCGGTACGAGCCGATCATCGTCGGCCGGCCGGTCGTCATCTCCTTCCAGACAGTTGCGGAGCTTCACTTCGGCGCCCTCCGACGGAACTGGGGCGAGACGCGGATGCGTCGACTCGAGGCTCGCGTCCGTGAAGCCGAGGTCGTGTACCCAGGCCCGGAGCTGGTGGTCGTGTATGCGCAGCTCCGGGTTGAATGCGAACGGATCGGCCATGGGCTGTCGCAACGGGACCACGACGCCGACCGCTGGGTTGCCGCGACCGCACTGCGCCTCCGTGTGCCGCTCGTGTCAAACGATCACATCTTCCGCGACGTGCCAGGGCTCGATCTCGAGTCGGCGTAGCTCCGCGGGCGGCGTACCCTCACGACGAGGACCGATGGAGTTCGACCGCATCACGATCGAAGCCGACAAGATGGGCGGTGTCCCGTGCATCCGCGGCCTGAGAGTGCCAGTCGAGACGGTCGTGCGGATGGTCGGTGAGGGCATGACCATCAGTGAGATCCTCGACGCCTACCCGTATCTCGAGACCGAAGACATCGACCAAGCACTGCGTTGGGAAGGCGCACGCTGACGACCTGATACCCCGCCGGGAACGCGCCTCGGGCCGTGCCACCGATATCCGCGTATGTCGGCGCCATCGGGCTTTGCGTTGCCAGGACATCGTCGAGATCGCTGTACGGCAGCACCGCCAGGCAAGCCTCTTCCGTCCAAGCGTGCCCAAGAGCCCGGATCACCTCGGCACGGCTGCGTGGCGTCGGCGCGACCTCAAGGAGTTCAAGAAGGCGGGGCAACGCGAGAGTGAGGTTCTCGGGGTGGCCTTGACCGCTGCTCCAAGGCGCTTCGCCGTTCATCAGAAAGCGATCGGTAGCCATGGCTCCATGATCCTCGCCGGTGAGTTCGACGCGGAGGATCCCGAAGGCGGTCTACCCTGACGGTTGTGGCACGGAAGTGGCACGCGGACGCCAGGGACTCCGCCCGAGACGCCATCACAGCGCTGTCGCAGCGCCGTGACCAGGCACTTCGTGGTGGAGACGATGGGACTCGAACCCACGACCCCCTGCTTGCAAAGCAGGTGCTCTAGCCAGCTGAGCTACGTCCCCGGGGGTTGCAGAAATGTCAGGAGAAAACCCTCGACAGGGCTGCGGGCCGACGAGGACACGATGATAGTGGCCGCTGATGCGGTGCCTGGAGCCAGATTTCGGGCGCCTCAGGTTTCAGGGGTCGTTTCGCGTCTGGGGCGGGTAGCGCCCGTGTCGGCAACCGGCTACCCTCCGCCGGATGCCAGAGCAAGGCGAGGAGCCGGAGGGCCAGGAAGCAAACATTGTCATCGAGCCCGCTCAGATGGCCGGAGTGTGGGCCAACTTCGCCAGGGTGTAGCACAGCGCGTACGAGTTCACGCTGGACTTCGTCCGCATGGATTTTGGCCAGAAGCCGCTGGGCGGGATCGTCGTGGCTCGTGTGTCGGTGTCACCGCTGTTCATCACCCACCTGATCGACGCCCTGGAAACCAACTGGAAGCAGTACGCCGAGAGGGCAATGCCAAAGGAGGTGTTCGGTGGAGACGACAAGTCTGACGGTGAGAAAACTTGAGTCGGAGCGGCTTCGAACGGACCTCGACTCGGTAACCACCACGCTGGACCGACCCATCAGCGATGAGGCACGTGAGGTGGAGGCGGCCATGGTGCGCCGGCGTATGAAGCCGAGCTTCGGCTCTTAGATACCTCGTTTTTCGCTCCGCCTTCGCCCTGGCGGTGGCCCGGAACGCGGGCGAACCACCATCGACACCCAATTTAGGCCGCCGGGCCGCTCCTGCGTACGGGCCTCGTGAAGTCCGTAAATCCACCCACATGGTGTCGACCCGCCAGTCGGCAGAGGGCTCGTCGCGAAGGAGCGCGGCTTCAGCCGACCTGGCCTCTGGAGCTAGGGCTCCTTGAACCAAGGACGAGCGGGGGCAACCATCACCGCCTGCCTGCCAACCAGCCCAACATTTCTGCTTCAACGTGTGACAAAGCGACGGTCGAAAAACCCAGCATCGAGGTACGAGCTGGCCACAACGTCCAGGACGAGCCGGTAGTCACGGGCGTAGGCGTCTGCACGTTGACCGGCGTCCACTCATGTGGCGTGTCAGGCCCGCTCACCTGCGGCAACGTGTTTCGCTGGACCCTCCCAGCGGGGGTGTCGCGTTCCGGATTTCGGCTGATCGCGTTCCAGGCTCTCCGACCGACCGCACCAGGACCAGCGGCTTCGGAGTTTTCTTCAACCCCTACGTCCCCGTCCTCATTGCCTCGCCGGAAACAGCGTAACGCCAACGCCGGCGCGTTCGCACCGATGCCGAGTCGGCCCTCTGCCCCACATTCGAAAGGATGCCGAACACGAAGAGCGGGCGGGGGTCACGTGGGGTGTCTGGTCTGGGGACCGGCGTCTCGCCACGGTCGCCGTCGAACCGCCCGCCGCCGGCACCGGCCCCCTCGCCGTCCGGATGATCCAGCCCCTGCAGTGCAGCCGATCTGACGCCGATGACATCGTCGACGTGGTCATCGGCTACGGCCTCGACCTGAAGGTGCCTTATGTCGCGCACCGCCCGCATGGCGCTCGGCTCAAGCCCAACTCGTCCGGGAGGTGTCCGACTACGGGGGCTCCCTGCCGGGTGAAGCGACCGCGGAGGTTCAAACAGTGGTGGTGCCCCATTTCGCCGGACTCGCCCGCAGTGCGGCTCTTCGGAGACCTGTTGGAGACCTACTTCCCGCCACCACGTGACCTGGGCTCGGGGTAGACGTCTACGAGGGAGCATGCGTCCGTGTTCAGGTGCACGAGCACTAATGACCCTGAGGCTTGGGCCTCCGAAGCGGCGGGTGGAGGGGCGAAATGGAGTACGAGGAGAACGGGGACCGGACAGGCGAGGCCGATGACGGCGTGCTCAGCCGGCTACGCCAGATGCCCGCAGGGACGGCCGACCCGAACATCATCGGCAACGCCGGCCCGACCGGTATCCCCCCTGGAAGCGAGCCTCCACTTCTCGCGGAGGACGACGCCCTCGCCTAGACCGGCGGAGTCGCTCCCGCGTCGTGCTCCGCACCGCCGAAGGCGGCCGCACGCACGCCACGATGAGCCAACTCCTGGAGGAAGGGCAGGGGGTCCTCGACCATCTCGGCCAGACCTCCCGCCCCTGAACGTACGAACAGACCTCGCGCCATCCAATCGGCGGCCACGCCGGCCACGACCCCCGCGGCCATCGCCGGCGGGTCCAAGGCGCCGAGCACGCGCACTTCTGTACCCAGCCCCCGCCGGCCTCTTACCTCGACACGTAGCCCACCCAGGGTTCCCTCGGCGTGGGGACGGCGCACCATGGGAAGCTGGGCCGTCAGCCGATCCCGTCGGGACGCGGCCACACGTACGGTGACTCTCGCCACCCCGGGGAACGCCGGCACCAGAACCAGGGCATCGGGCGCGGCCGCCTGATAGCAGTCCCTAGCGCCGAGAGGATCCGGGAACCACACCAGCTCACGGCCGGAGCCGCCTCGCCTCGTCGCCCATGCCCCGTTCCTCCAGCTGGGCGCATCACCGCCCAAGGCTCGGTGGTGATGGAGCGCGCAGCCGGGCCCGCCGGTACCCGCCTTCGCGACGTGCACCTCCTCAACCAAGTCGAAGCCGGCGGCAGCGTGTTTGACAAGCAGGCAACTGAGCCCTGGGGCGAAACCGGCACCGACCACGACAGTTCGTCTCCGCCGGCGTGCCTCCTCGTCCAGTGCGAGAAGCCCCTCCACCCCCGCCACATCGTCGGCAACCGACACCACATCGGCGCCTGCCTGCAGCGCCGCCGCCGCCATGGCGGGATGCCCTGCTGGCAGAGCCAACACGACCAGCTCGGTACTCGCGAGGACGGGCGGGCCCCAGGATTCGACGCTCACCCGGGGACCCAACGAAGCTGCGACGGCCTCCGCCCGACGGTGGTCGGTGTCGACCACCACCACATCCGTCGTCGCACCGGGAACCATGACCTGGCGGGCGGCCCGGGCGCCCACCGCCCCCAGGCCGACGATGACGACCTTCACTACCTGAGATCCGGCCCTGACAGCTCGTGCCACGCGCCGCTGTTGGATGGTGGCCGGCTGCTCCTTCGGGACAGGAGCGCCGCCGTCGCCGCGCTGGCCACGCTGAGGGCGAAAAGAACCCGACCTACCGTCTTCACGCTTCGCACGTGGGGCTAGATGGAGTCGAACCATCGACCTCAGCATTATCAGTGCTGATGTCATCGCCGAACGGCGATGGCGCTGTCCTGCGCCTTTAGCCTCTAAGGCGACACACTACCGGCGCTTCGTGCCCGTAGCGATCACGAAATGCCCGGCGAAACCGGTTCCAGGGCGTTGGCCGCCTCACGGTCTGCCTCGTCGGTGACGTGCGCGTACAGCTCCATGGTCAGATTCGACGAGGCGGACCGGCACGGCATTGCATCACCCGGGACGTTCTCGTCCACGAGCGTGCTCATGGCGACGTGCCGCAGGCCGTGGAAGGTGACGAAAGATCCAGACCGACCCGCTTCACGGCCGGCCGGAACGTGCGCTCGGCGAACCGCCGGCGCAGGATGCCGCATCGGGGACCGACGAACACGAGGGCCAGGCGGTCGCCGACAGCTTCCGGTCGGTGCTCCCGGAGATGACGAGCCAGGTCACTCGACAGGAACGGCGGCACGGCGAGGGTGCGAAGCCTGCCTGTGGTCTTCGCCTCGCCCGGCACACCCGCAGGTGCCCCGCAATCTCCTCGACACCTGCGCCACGGGTGTTCGATTCGCCCGGTTGACCTGGGCGGGGGCCCGGGGTGGTGCTGGGCGGGGGCGGCCACAAGCCGGGCGAGGCCGACGACACCGAGGCGTGCTACCAGCAACTCGAGGCCTGGGCACGGGACACCTTCGACCTGGAGTCGGTGGGGCACCGCTGGTCTGCCCAGACTACGTGACGATCGACCAGGTGCCGTACATCGTCCGCTGCCCGCGCAGGTGGGACTTGCCCCTGCCACGGCTCGCGGTTCACCATCGCTGGGGAGCGCAGTCGCTACGCCCTCAGAGGCTTGGTGGCGGAGATGACAAGGCCGCGGATCTTGCCGTCGACATCTGTCTTTCCAAAGCGTTCTTCGATGGCTGCTGCGGCCACCGCGGTTGCTTCGGCAAGCCGTGATTGGTGTCGGATTTCGATCTCATTGCGCAAGGGTGTGCCCTGGCAGAAAGCAATCGCCGGGACCTCGGCCGACTTTGCCCGGCTCCGAGCCTCCAACACCGCGACACGCGCCGGTGAAGCGAATCCGCCGGCTGCGACATCGGCCTGGATCGTGGCCTCGTCGAAATAGCCATACGGCGTGCGGGCTAGGAAAAGCGGCGGATCGTCGGCGAACAAGCCCGCGACCGCCTCGGTGACCACCGCCGCGAACTCGTTGTGCTCGATCGCGTCCCACACGTTGAACAAGAACACACCACCGGGGCGCAGCACCCGAGCCACCTCAGCGAACGCGGTGGGCCGATCGGGGAAGAACATCACCCCGAACTGGCACACCACTGCATCGAAGCTGGCGTCACCGAACGGCAGATCCATCACGTCCCCGCTCTGCCACAGCACCGGACGCGACGTGCCAACTGATTGGCCGTAATCGATCATCGGCTGACTCAGATCCGTAGCGGTGATCGACACCGATGCTGGTAGACCAGCCGCCATGGCTCGGGTCACCACACCGCTGCCCGCAGCGACCTCGAGTATCGACCCGACGTCGAGGTCTCGAAGGCGAGCAACGAGATCATCGGCGTAGGGCTGAAAGATCAGCGGCACCAGATGCCGGTCGTACAACTCCGGCACCGAGCCGGCGAATACGACGTCCGATTCATGACGATCCGACAATTGACCCCCTCGATGGACTTCCCGCGCGGAGCCTCCCACGCCACCCTTACACTAACGGGAGCACTCATCGGTGCTGACAGGAGTCCCCTATCCAGCGAGGCGCTTGCCCACCAAAGCGGCGAGACTACCCCGCCGGGGGGTGACGGGGTACATGGTGACCCGCCGCCTCCTGCCCCTCGCCGGCAAACGCCTCGCCCAGATTACCGGGAGATCACGGCGGCGCCCCGCGAACAGGGTGAGAGTGCCGAGAAAGCACTCATATCACGACCGGACATCGACCTAAACGCCGCGAGGCTCGCGGAGCGCTCGACGACGCAGGACGGGAGGCAACGGCTTCGCCGTGGTTCGCACCTACTTCGCTTGGCGCTGAGTCTCCGTGGCGCTTGGTGCGGCCTCGCGGGAGGGAACCTGGATGGTCGGGCTTCTCGAGCCGTCCGGAGCCACCCTCTCTGCCACAGGCCGAGGGGCTGTTTCTTCGCGGCCCCTGTCGCGAGCCTCGGCCCTGGCCCGAGACCGCTCGTGACGGTTTGCGGCTTTATCGATCTGAAACGGCACCGAAGTGACAACTGTGTTTGGACGGTCGAGCAGAGCCAACTTCAAGACCAACGCGCTCTGGCCATGAAGGAAGTTGGCGAAACTCCGCAGGCGCACCACAAATTCCGGGATAACGACGGTGATCGTGTCGATGTGCCAGCGCTCGTCCAAGTCGTCGAGGTACAGCTCGACCTCCTGGCTCAACTCTCGGTAAGGAGACTTCACGATGTCGAGAGGTACGTCGACTTTGAACCGTCGCCATTCGGACTGCATCCGCTCGCTGTCGGCGTCATCGAAGGCAACGTACAGAGCTGCCAGATGATTGGGCCGGAGAGATTTGGCGTAGTTCAGCGCTTTGAATACGCCTTTGTGGACGCTGCCGACCAGTACGACGACGGCGTGGTTGAGCGGTTCGGGCCGTACCTGCTCAGGAGTGATGGTGATCGCCGCCACCACGTGGTCGTAATGGCGCCGGATGGCCAGGAAGATAGCGATGATCCCGGGCACCACGACGATCGGCACCCAGGCGCCAATTGCGAACTTGGTGATCCCGACGATGAGGGTGACCACGAGCGTCGCAACCGCGCCCACGCCGTTTACGACTGTGCCCTTTTTCCAGCCTGGCTCCCGGAGCTTGAGGTGGTGGCGGACCATTCCGGCCTGGCTGAGGGTGAAGGAGGTGAACACGCCGATGGCGTAAAGAGGGATCAGCGCTGAGGTGATACCGCCGAAGGCGACTATGAGGCCTGCGGAAGCGATGGCTAGGAACAGGACGCCATTAGAGAACACGAGCCGATCCCCGCGGTTCGAGAACTGCCGAGGAAGGTATCCATCGCGGGCGATGATCGACGACAGACGCGGGAAGTCGGCATAGGCCGTGTTTGCCGCGAGCACGAGGATTGCTGCAGTGGCGAACTGTAGAACCAGGTAGAAGGGTCCGTCGCCGACCACCGCCCGAGCCATCTGGGAGAGGACGGTCTCCTCGTGGCTCGGAAATGGCTTCAAGTGATGGGCCAACACCGACGCCGCAAAGAAAAGGGTCCCCAGGATGCCGGCCATCCAGAGCAGTGTTGTGGCCGCGTTCCTGGACTCGGGCTTCTGGAATGCTGGAACGCCGTTTGAGATCGCCTCCACGCCGCTGAGGGCAACGGCCCCGGAGGAGAACCCTCGGAGAAGCAAAAAGAGGGTCAGGTTGCCGCCGGCGGCGCGCAGGCCTTCGAACTTCTCCGGGTCGAAGGGCACAGGGTTGATGTGCCCGAAGTAAGTTCGGAAAAGGCCGATCCCCAGCATCGTGGCGAGCGAGAAGATATAGATATAGGTGGGTAGCGCAAAGACGCGGCCCGACTCCTTCACACCACGCAGATTGACCACTGTGATGAAGGCGATGAGACCCAGACAGAGGAGCACACGCTGCTCCGCAAGCCCCCGGAAGGTCGGGATCGAGATGATGGCTGCAACGCCGGCCGAGATGGATACGGCAACTGTCAGGATGTAGTCGACCAGTAGCGATCCGCCGGCAACGAGCGAGGGAATCTTTCCCAGGTTCTCCCGGCTGACGATGTAGGAGCCTCCACCGCTTGGATAGGCGAAAATGGTCTGGCGGTACGAGAAGGTGACGATGGCCAACAGGACGGCGACGGCAAGACCGATCGGGACGAGGTCGGAGAGCCCGAGGGCAAGGCTCGAGGCGCCAAGGGCAGTGACGAAGAGGATCTCCTCTGTGGCGTAGGCGGTCGAGGAGATGGCGTCGGAGGAGAAGACCGCTAGGGCGATCTTCTTGGGGATGCGCTGATGTTCTTCCTCGTCGGAGGAAAGCGGCCGCCCGACCATCAGTCGCTTGAGCATCGAGGTCACCGTATGAAGCTACGCGTCGCGCGTGAGGCGGGCGAAGTTGGCGTCTCAGGGTAAGTGCCGTGGATCATCGTCTCCGCGCTCGACGAGCGGTACCCAATGCCTGGCCCGGTGAGAAGGCGCGGGGAGGCGGGGTCGTCGTCGAGCTTCTGCGGGTCTGGCTTGCGTACACACGTAGGTACCGCGTCTCGTCTGCTCGTGCCCGGTGGGGTCGAGGCCCTCCGACGCCGCGTGCTCGCCGCCCTGACCGAGGCGGACTGGGAGGCGGCGGCATCCGGGTTCGGCGATCCCGACCTCGCCGACGAGTGACCGTCGCACTCATCGACGACCAAGCGGTCGGCGGTCAGATCCGGGAAGTCGAGGTGGGTACGAGGGTGCAGCACCGCGCCTGGGAGCGATTCGGGCTCCGGGGACATGCTCACCAACCACCGCTCGTCGGTCCACACGAAGTCCTGGTCGGTGCGGTGGCAGGTCCCGCACTCCTCTGCGGTCACGTCCCGGCGGGGCGGTTCGGACAACACGGGATCCTCCAGCGGCCGAACTCTAAGGCCCTCGGTCACGAACGGGAAGATCGGCCAGTGTGCGGTCCGGGGCAGTGCCAGGCTGCCGTCCTCGCCGTCGGAGCCGCGGGCTCGAGCGGTGATCTCGAACGGATCCAGGCGCGCTCGCCCGGCGATGTCGTGTCGCTCCTCGTCCTCCACGCCGGGATTCTAGAGGCGCCACCGCTGACTCACGCGGCTGAGCGGACCGATCACCGGCCGTGACGGGCAGCTTCTCGCCGGGGCGAGCAGCGACATGGGACGCCGGGCGATCCAGCGTCGGTCGCAGCCGCAGCCGGCCGTTCCTCGCCGCCCGGCATGATGGCTGGACCTGGCGGGCGCTCGCGAGTGGTTGGTTCATGAAGGACGCTCGGGGTCCGGTACAACCTGGCCCAGCGCGAAGCGGTGAAGGTCGCACCGGACCCGCGCTTCTGCCTCTCAACCAGAACCTGACCGGCAGGCCATGGCGGCGCGGTTCCTGGACAACCTCGACGCCATCGCCGCCGCCTGCGCGGGTAAGGGCCCTTCGAGTGCCAGCCGCACCACGGTGCCCACGAAACCGAGGTACGCCCCGCCGCTGACAGGATCGATGGCGACGCCTGTCAGTGTCCGCCAGACCCCGAGATGCTCCGGGAAAAGATCTGGCATGTTCCAGCACGGATCTGGCACGACGGGGCGGCCTCTGGCGAGTGACCGCAAGAACCGTGATTTGCCGCTCTGTGCCAGTGCTTCTGGCACTGATCTGGCACGAGATAGACACGTGCGACCCGATCCCGAGTCGGCCCGACCTGCCGGTCCACCGCACCGAACGTCGGCCAATGGGGTTCGGTGCGGCTCTCGAGCGCCTTGGCGCTCGCGACGACCAGATCGGTGCAGACGCCACTTCGGCCGCCCGGCGCTGAGGCACCGGAGAACGCCACTTCTTTGCGTCCCCCTATCCGGCGTTCAGGGATGGCTCGCCGCCCGCGCCGCCGCGCGCGTTCTGGGACAGCGGCGGGTGGGCACGCCGTGCGCGCCGATCGCCGAATCCGTCGCGTGCCAGACGTTGGCGCGGCTCCGGTCGTCGAGTACTCGATCAGTTGCCGGCGCCGGACAGCGATCGCCGGCCGACAGAGGTCGGTCGTGGTCAGACTCCGCGTTCGGCGAACGTGCCAAACGTTCGTCAAAACCGCTGATCTCCGGTGCCGAGATTCAAGGCACCGTGCTGATGTGGACGTGGATCGGCGATGAGCGCGCTAC
This sequence comes from Acidimicrobiales bacterium, assembly GCA_035526335.1. Lineage (GTDB taxonomy): Bacteria > Actinomycetota > Acidimicrobiia > Acidimicrobiales. The sequence continues at coordinate 29,642 of DATLCN010000027.1, forward strand.
AACCTTCAGGCTGCCAGGGCCATGGCCTCACTTGAGTCGGTAGCCGACGCCGCGGACAGTCTCGATGCGGTCGGAAACGGCTCCCAGTTTCTTCCGGAGGCTGCGAATCACGACGTCGACCGTGTTGCTGCCACCGTCGTAACTCGTGCCCCATACCTCGCGGAGTAGGGCGGCGCGCGACACCGGCGCCGCAGGGTGGGCGGCGAGCGTGTTCAGTACTCCGAATTCGAGCGGCGACAACTGGATGCGAGCGCCACCGAGATCGACGCTGCGGTCGCGCTCATCGAGGAATGGCTGATCGCTCTCGCCGAGCTCCGCCGCGGCGATGCGGTTGAGCCACCCGTCGACGGAGTCCGGTCCGAAGTCGAGCGCCGCGAGGTGGAACGGTTCGCCGCCGACCTCGATGGGTTCGTCGAAGGTACGGAAGCCGAGCGTGCGCAGGGCGTCGAGGAAGGGCCGGGGGTCGCGGACGCTGAGGTAAAGCCGACCCAGGTGTGGCCGCAGGCGGAAGTAATCACGCTTGACATCGAGCAACGCCGCGGCTTGCACACCGCTCGGGCCCTCGCCGGTGCCGGCGGCGAGCCAGCGCCGGTGGGTGAGAGTCCGCTGGCCGGGAGGCAGCGGGTGCAGCGCGGCGTGCCGCGACCAAGCTGCCACCACTGGGTCGGCTCGCTCGAGCGATGGCGGGATGTCTCGCCACTCGGCGACGATCGAACACCCGACGACGGCCCCGGTCCGATCGCGCACCGAACGGACCGCGGCAGGACGAAGGCGCAACCACGCGTCCAACACCGAGGCACCCTCCGGTGTCTCGAACTCGTGCCACAACGCTCGCAGAGCTTCGGCGTCCTCCTCCCGCGACCTCTCGACACTGAAGGCATGGGCAGTCGCAGGGAACATCGCCTCGCGGACGAAAGGGTTGTCGATGAGGAAAAGGAGGTCCGCGGTGAATCGGTGGAGGTCACTCGCGCCCGCCCGCCGGGTCTCGTTCTGAAGATGGCGCCACGCGGCCGAGCGCAGTTCGCGAAACCGCTCAGGTTCGAGGGCGCGCAGCCGGGCGGAGACTGCGGCTTGCACCGCATCGTGGAGCCGCAACCCTTCCGATGTTTCGTCTACGAAGCTGAGCGCCCCGAGTCTCTCCATCGCGTCTGCGTCCTGGCAGGCCATCG
>DATLCN010000030.1:0-52267 GCA_035526335.1 Acidimicrobiales bacterium
TTGCGCAACGCCGTCGCACCGAGGACGGAGATGAGTAGACCCATCAGCAGAACGGCCACCAGCCGTCGGGGATCTCTCATAGAAACAGTGTGCCTCACAAATCGGCCGACCGGTCCGCAGCCTTGAGGCCGTTGATACAGACTCTGCGGGGTGGCGAACGATTCTGCGACAGCCGGTTCCGCGGGGGGAGCGGCGGATTGGCGACGGCGCCGCCAGGCTGTGCTCGCCGGCCACCGCGGTGACGAGGCCGGCGCCCGCGCCTTCCTCACCGATCCATCGTCCGGTGTCCGGGCCAGCGCCCTGGGCGCCCTTGCCCGCCTGGGGGCGGTCACGGAGTCCGATGTGGCCAGGGCCGCGGTCGACCCCGACCCCGCCGTGCGCCGGCGGGCCTGCGAGGTTGCCGTCGGCCTCGAACTGGACCTCCTGCCCCTCCTCGCCGACCGGGACCCGTCAGTGGCCGAGACGGCGGCGTGGGCTCTGGGCGAGAGGGGGGGCGCCGGTGCCGGCTCCGGGGGCGCTGCACCACCGCGGCCGGCGCCGGGTGTGGTCGAAGCGCTGGCGGCAATGGCCACCGGCCATCACGACCCCCTCTGCCGAGAGGCGGCGGTGGCCGCCCTGGGTGCCGTGGGCGACCAAGGCGGACTTGCGGCCATCCTGGCCGCCACCAAGGACAAGCCGGCCGTCCGGCGGCGGGCGGTGATCGCACTCGCCCCCTTCGAGGGCCCGGACGTGCAGGCGGCCCTCGAGCGGGCACGAGTCGACCGTGACTGGCAGGTGCGCCAGGCGGCCGAGGACCTCATGGCCGGGGGCGAAGGCGCCGACCACGATGGCGTCGAGTCGCCGTGACCACATGGGCGGAGCGCGACGCGGCCGTGGTGTGGCACGGCTTCACCCAGATGGCGACTTACCTCACGAACAGCCCCATCGTGGTGGACCGGGCCGAGGGGCACGAGTTGATCGACGTCGACGGGCGGCGCTACCTCGACGCCATCTCGTCGCTCTGGGTCACGACCCTCGGCCATCGGGTGCCTGAGCTGGACCAAGCCCTCCGCTCGCAGCTGGACAAAGTGGCGCATTCCACTCTTCTCGGGCACGGCAGCCGCGTGGTGGTGGAGCTGGCCGAGGCGCTGGCCGCGGTCGTGCCCGTGGAGCGGCCGCACGTGCTGTTCGCCTCCGACGGGTCCTCGGCGGTGGAACAGGCGCTGAAGATCGCCTTCCAGTACTGGGCCAACAACGGCGTGACCGGCCGCACCTCGTACCTGGCTCTGGGTGGCGCCTACCACGGCGACACCATCGGCTCGCTCTCGGTGGGCGACGGTGACGGATCCGGTTTCGGCGCCGGCACCTTCGACGCCCTGCGTTTCCCGGTGCTGCGGGCACCTGGTTACGCCGACCCGGAGGCATGCGACGTCGCCGCCGCCATGGTGGCGGAACATGCCGGCGTGCTGGCAGCGGTGGTCGTTGAGCCGCTGGTGCAGGGGGCGGCGGGGATGCACATGGCCGAGCCTGGTGATTTCGCGGTGCTGGCGAGGGCGTGCCGCGACCACGACGTTCTGATCGTGTGCGACGAGGTGGCGACCGGTTTCGGGCGCACCGGGACGCTCTTCGCCTCCGAGCAGTGCGGACTGAGCCCGGACCTGCTGTGTCTCGGAAAGGGCCTCACCGGCGGCTACCTGCCCATGTCGGCCACGGTCGCCTGCGGGCGGGTCTTCGACGCGTTTCTCGGCCCGGACCTGGGGCCGACAACGCTGTTCCACGGCCACTCCTACGGGGGTAACGCCCTCGCCGCCGCCGTCGCCCTGCGCCATCTCCAGCTGGTGACCGAGGGGGACGTGCTGGCCAACGTTGAGGCACGGTCGGAGCAACTGTCGGTCCTGCTGGCGAAGGTGCTGCGGCCGCTGCCCGGTGTCGGTGGGATCCGGGTCCGCGGGCTCATGGCCGGCGTCGACCTGGCGCCGCCGGTGCCCGGGATGCGCTGGGGCCGGCGGGTGTGCGCGGCGGCCGTGGCCAGGGGCGTCCTCCTGCGGCCCCTGGGCGACACCGTGGTGATCATGCCGCCGCTGACCATCACGGCCGGCGAGATCGGTCGCCTTGTGGAAGCCCTGCGTGATTCGGTCGCCGAGGTGACGGCGTGAGCTGGAGGGAATGGGCCGAGCAGGAAACCGATGCGATACGGGCCGCCGGCCGCTGGCGCACCGTCATCGACGTGGACGGGCCGGAGCCGGAGACGGTGGCCGCCGACGGCTCCGGCGTACGTGGGCCAGTCGTCTCCTTCGCCTCCAACGACTACCTCGGGCTCACGCGCCACCCCGCGGTGGTGGCCGCGGCCCACGAGGCGCTCGACCGGTGGGGGGCCGGATCGGGCGCGGCAAGACTCGTCAGCGGCTCCCGGTCGGTGCACGGCGAGCTGGAGGGCGAGCTGGCCGAGTGGAAGGAAGCGGAGCGGGCCCTGCTCTTCCCCACCGGCTACGCGACCAACCTGGGGGTGCTCGCCACCCTCGCCGGTGCCGATACCCGGATCCTGAGCGACGAGTTGAACCACGCGTCGATCGTCGACGGGTGCCGGCTGGCGCGCGCGTCCGGTGCGAAGGTCGTCGTGTACCCCCACGATGACCTCGACGCCGTGGAGGCCTCACTGACCCGGAACCGGCTGGCGGGTGCCCGGTCGGTGGTGGTCACCGACAGCGTGTTCTCGATGGACGGCGACACTGCCCAGGTGGACGAACTGGCCTCTTTGTGCGGGCACCACGATGCGCTCCTGGTGATCGACGAGGCCCATGCCGTGCTCGGCCCCGAACCGCCGGCGGGCCGCTGCGAGATGCTGCGGGTGGGCACTCTGTCCAAGGCCCTGGGGTCGCTAGGCGGGTTCGTGGCCGGCGCCGCCCCGCTCGTGGACCTTCTCGCCAACCGGGCCCGCCCCTTCATCTTCACCACCGCGCCTCCCCCGGCTGTCGCCGCCGCCGGGCTGGCCGCCCTGCGGGTGGTCCGCAGCGACGAGGGCGGCTCGCTCCGCCGGCGCCTTCGCCGCCACGTCGACCGCCTCGCACCCGGACACCCCTCCCCCATCGTCGCCGTCGTGCTGGGCGGGGAGGCCGCCGCCCTCGCCGCGTCTGCCCGCCTGCTCGAGCAGGGTTTCCTCGTGCCCGCCATACGCCCCCCCACCGTCGCGCCGGGTACCTCCCGTCTCCGCGTGGCCCTGTCCGCGGCCCACACCGAGGACCATGTGGAGCGGCTCCGCGCCGCGCTGTCCGGCCTGCTGCCGGAATCCGCTGGGGTGGCCGCTGCAGAGCCGGCCGGAGACGAGGCGGCAGGGCCCGCGCTCGTGCTCCCGCACCCGCCTGTGGTGGCAGAAGGCGGGACCGGTGCTCGTACGACCTGAGTGCCTGGTGCTGGTCACCGGCACCGGCACGGACGTGGGCAAGACCTGGGTCATGGCCAGTCTGACCTCGGCACTGCGGGCCGGTGGCGCCACCGTGGCCGCCCGCAAGCCCGTGCTCTCATTCGACCCACAGGAGGCCGGCGGAGCCGACGGTGCCCTCACCGGAGGCCGCGCGGGCAGCGCCGGCGCGGTGGCAGGTACCACCGGTGCTGGCCGCGTGGGCTCCGTCACCACGGACGCTGAGGTACTGGCCGCGGCGACCGGCGAGGACCCGATGGAGATCTGTCCAGTGCACCGCCGCTACCCACTGGCCATGGCGCCGCCCATCGCTGCGACCGCCCTCGGCCGACCCGCCTTCACTGTCGCTGACCTGGTCGCCGAACTGCGCTGGCCGTCCGCCCCCGCCGTCGACTACGGGCTGGTGGAAGGCGTGGGCGGGCCCTGCTCCCCGCTGGCCGCCGACGGTGACACCGTCACTCTGGCCAAGTTGCTCGACCCCGACCAGGTCGTACTGGTGGCCGGGGCCGGCCTGGGTACCCTGAACGCCGTTCTCCTCTCGGCCGCCGCCCTCGCCCCGACCCAACCCGTCGTCCTCCTGAACCGCTTCGACGAAGCCGACCAGGTGCACGTAACCAACAGGGACTGGCTGCGCCGGCACACCGACCTTCTGGTGGCGACGGGAATCGCCGCGCTCGCAACGAGCTTCCGACCGGCCGTGCCAGCGGCGCGAATCGCTACAGAACTTTCGAGAGCGCGCCCACCGGCATGCGGAGGTCGGCCAGCATCTGCAGGTCCTCCGCCGGCGCCCGACCCATGGTCGTGAGGTAATTGCCAACGATCAGGGCGTTGATGCCGGCGGTCATCCCCATGGCCTGTAGTTCCCGGAGGGTCAACTCACGTCCACCCGAGTAGCGCAGGATCACCGCGGGCAGAGCCAGGCGGAACAGGGCGATCCAGCGGATGGCCTCCAGCGGCTCCACCAGGGGGCGGTCTCCCAGGGGGGTCCCGGGGCGGGGGTTCAAGAAGTTGATCGGCACCTCCGCCGGCTCCACCGCCCGCAGTTCGGCCAACATCTCCAGGCGCTGGGTATGGCTCTCGCCCATGCCGAGCAGCACGCCACAGCACAGTTCCATGCCGGCGTCACGAACGCGCCGGCACGTCTCGAAGCGCTCCTCCCACGTGTGGGTCGTGACCACCTGAGGAAAGAACGAACGGGCCGTCTCGAGGTTGTGGTTGTACCGGTGCGTGCCCGCCTCGGCCAGGCGCCGGGCCTGGTCGTCGTCGAGGATGCCCGCGCTGACGGCCACCTCCAGCCCCGTCTCCGCCTTCACCAGCGGGACCAGTTCGAGCAGCCTCCCCATCACCCGCTCGTCAGGGCCCCGCACGGCCAGCACGATGCAGAACTCCGACGCGCCGACGGCGGCGGTCTGGCGGGCGGCGGCCAGCACCTGTGCGGTGTCGAGGAACGGCGTGCCCCGCACGGGGGAGGAGAAGCGGGCGGACTGGCTGCAGAACCCACAGTCCTCCGGACACCCGCCGGTCCGGGCCGACAGGATCCCCTCCACCTCCACTTCGGGACCACACCACGAAAGCCGGACCTCGTGGGCCACTGACGCCAGGGCCGGCACCGACTCCGCCGGCAAGGCAGCGAGCGCGGCCAGCTCCTCCGGACCGAGCTGCCGGCGCTCGTCGAGCAGGGCCGAAGACACAGCACCCAGCAGCATGCGTGGTCCGCTCACCGCTCCGCCCCCATGAACAGGACCTTGAGCGACTCGAAGGATTCGAGGACCTTCCCCGCACCGAGCACCACGCACTCGAGAGGGGCGTCCACAAGATGCACGGGAATCTGGGTCTCCTCCTCCAGGCGGCGGTCGAGCCCCCGGAGCATGCCGCCTCCACCGACCAGGTGGATGCCCTGCATGATCAGGTCCTGGGCCAGCTCGGGAGGCGCCTGGCCCAGACACAACACCACCGAATCCACGATGGCGCTCACCTGCTCGTCGATGGCCGAGCGCACCTCGTCGGGCGAGAGGATCACCGTCTTGGGCAGCCCGGTCATCAGGTCGCGGCCCCGCACCTCGGCCTTGACCGCGTCCTCCATCGGATAGGCGCTGCCTATGGCCAGCTTGATCTCCTCCGCCGTCCGCTCACCGATGGCAATGCCGTAATCGCGTCGGACATAGGTCTGGATGGAGGCGTCGATGTCGAAACTGCCCACCCGGATGGCCTGCAAAGCGACGATGCCACCGAGGGAGATGACGGCGGTCTCGGAGGTGCCACCACCGACGTCGACGATCATGTTGCCCAAGGGCTCGTGAATGGGCAGGCCGGCTCCGATGGCGGCGGCCATCGGCTGGTGGATCAGGTAAGGGTCGGCGGCGCCGGCACGGCGCGCCGCCTCCTCCACCGCCCGCCGCTCGACCTCGGTGATGGCCGACGGAACGCAGATCAGCACGCGGGGTCGGTTGAAGCGGCTGACACCCGCCCGTTTCAGCAGCAGGCGGATCATGCGCTGGGTTATGTCGAAGTCGGTTATGGCTCCCTTGCGCAGCGGTCGCACGGCGACGATGGATGCCGGCGTGCGCCCGATCATCTGCCAGGCGTCGTGGCCCATGGCCAGCACGGCCTGGGTCTTCTCGTTCACGGCGATGACGGTCGGCTCGTTGAGCACGATCCCGTCGTTGCGGGCGTATACGAGGGTGTTCGCCGTCCCCAGGTCTATGGCCAGGTCGCGCGCCACTAAGGACCCCGTTCATCGGGCGGCCTCGGTGAGGGTGGCGGCGGGGGCGGGGTGCCGGACGAGGAGTGTTCGGGTGCCAGAGCCTGGAGCTCACGCTGGAACTCGTCGATGCCGTACTCCAGCGACCGGGGTTGACGGTGCCGGTACCACACGGCCAGAGAACCGAGAAGGCTGAAGGTGACGGCCAGCAGGAGGTACACGAGGTTGCTCACAGAAGGTCAGCGCCCACGCTGGTGGTCGGAGACGGCCGTGGCGCAGGTGCCCCAGTCGGCTCCGTCCCGCCACGTCTCACGCTTCCAGATGGGCACCGTCGCCTTGAGCGTGTCGATGCACCACCGTGCCGCCTCGAACGCCTCCCCGCGGTGTGGCGCGCTCGCCACCACCAGCACGGCCACCTCCTCCACCCGGAGCGCACCGGTGCGGTGCAGCAGCACCAACCGCCCGAGCATCGGCCAGCGCTGCCTGGCCGACGCCGCCAGCGCGTCGAGCCTGGGCTCCACCTCACCTTCATAGGCCTCGTAGTCGAGGAGGCTGACGCCCGGCCGGCCTTCGGCGTGATCGCGCACCGTGCCGGCGAAGGTGACCACCGCGCCGCATCCCGGCCGGACCGCCCACGCGCATGCTTCCGCGACCGGTATGGGCGAGGTGGTGAGGCCCGTCCAGTCGGTATCGCTAAGGGGCGCCTGAAGCCCGGGTGATCGCACGCCCCAATGGTACGGCGCCGACCTGAATCCGCAGGTGCCGGCGCTTATCCTCGTACCCATGGAGCTGGATGACGCCTTGGGCGAAGACCGGCCGCTGTCGCCGCTCCTGCCGCCGGACGACCGCATCTGGCGCCATCCTTCGGAGGTGGCAGCCTCACAGGCATCCCGGCGCGGCTCGTCTGATCGGGGGTCGATGAAAGGCCTCTGGCAGGTCGGCCTACTGGCCGGGTCGATCAGCGCCGTCCTCACCATGGGCCTCGTCGTCGTAGGGGGCGGGTTCCGCGTCCGCACCGTCTCGCATACCGCGGCGCCGGCGGTGGAGCGGGTGGTGGCGCCGGCTCTGGCTACCGAGGTGACCGCCCCGGGCTCGCCCACCAATGCCATCGTCGACATCGCCGAGCAGATGCGCCCGTCCCTCGTGCAGATCCGGGTCGACGGCGGCGGGGGGCCCGGCAGCGGGTCCGGAGTCATCTTCCGCAGCGACGGGCACGTGCTCACCAACCACCACGTCGTCGACGGGGCCCGCCGCATCACCGTGGTGATGGCCGACGGCGAGGAGGAGGTGGCCGAGCTGATCGGATCCGACGCCGACACCGACATCGCGGTGGTGAAGGTGGACCGGAACGACCTCGCCGGCGCGCCGCTGGGTTCGGCCGGCGCCCTCCGGGTGGGACAACTGGCGGTTGCCATCGGCTCGCCGCTGGGGCTGGCTGGGGGGCCGTCGGTTTCGGTGGGCGTGGTGAGCGCGCTGGGCCGGGAGATCCAGGCCGGCGACGACGAGATCCCGTTGCTCGACATGATCCAGACCGACGCACCGATCGCGCCGGGATCCTCGGGAGGCGCCCTGGTCGACGGGGGCGGTGCCGTGATCGGCGTCACCACCGCCATCGCCGTCAGCGAGGTGGGGGCCGAGGGGCTCGGCTTCGCCACGCCCATCGACATCGCCCGCGACGTCGCCGACCAGATCATCGCCGGCGGACGCGCCGTGCACGTCTGGCTCGGCGTGGAGGGCGAGGACGTCGCCGCCTCCGTGGCCAAGGAGCTCGGTGTTGCCGGCGGCGCCATGATCCGCAGCGTGCGCCCCGACAGCCCTGCCGGCGAGGCGGGAATGGCCAGGCGGGACGTGATCGTCTCGGTGGACGGCAACCCCGTCCGCTCCATGGGCGCGTTGAAGGTCCAGCTGCGCACACACCGGCCCGGTGACGAGGTGACGCTGGCCTTCCACCGGGCGAAGCAGGCCCGCTTCCTCAAGGTCAAGCTGGCCGAACGCCCCGCCCGGCCGTAACGGTCGAGGATGCGCCTCGCCGCGTCGGGATCGAGGACGACGTTGTTGGGTCATGAAACGAAGCCAACTGGCTTGGCGCAGGGCCTAACCCGGCGCTATCAGTAAGCAGCCCGGTTGACAGGGGGTAGGTCCGCGAAAAGGCCCTCCTGGCAAGGGAAACTCTCGGTGTCGAAGGCCCGCTGAGTCGCATCCCGAGACGGGCTCCACGCCGGTCGCGTCGGCCGGCGTCCCTCCGCCGCCGTCCATGGGCGGCTCCGGGTTGCCCTCGTGCGGGTCCAGCGACGTCGGCGGCGGTCACATGCCCATCACGGCCGAGCGCGCCACAACGACGCCGAGCGCGCCAGGGGATCCTCCTGCACTTGGAACCCATGAGCGCCGTCGTGCACCTTCCAGAGGAGCTGGCCGACCGCCTGGCAGCCGAGGCCGCCCGGCGCCACACGACCGTCGAGGAGCTGCTGGTCGAGCTTGTCGCCGACCGTCTCCCTGCACCAGGTGCGGGTGACGCGTTGGAGGCCTTCATCGGTTGCGGGGCGTCGGGCCGGAGCGAGCCGTTCGACATCCACTCGGCGCGCACCGAGCTGGCCGCCCGCAAGCTCGCTGAAGGCGCCTGAGCCCCAACGTGGCGGTCGTGGTCGACACCGGCGTGTTCGTGTCGGCTGCCGACACCCATGAGCCCCGCCACGAGGCCTGCGCTGAGCTGCTACGCGCGCACCGGGGCGAGATGCTCGTGCCGGCGCCGGTCATGGCCGAGACGGCGTGGCAGGCGGCGGGACCGGTTGTTGACGCAGAAACCGGGTTCCAGTTGGCGCGGTACGCCCCGCGGGATACTCAGCCAGGACCGACGCCTACCATGGGCCGGGTGAGTGTGCCCGGCCCCTTCGGCAGCGGAAACCCCTTCGAGGGCCTTTTCGGCGAGTTGGCCAAGCTCTTCGCCACTCAGGGGCCACTGAACCTGGAGGTCGCCCGCCAGCTGGCCAAGTGGCTGGCCACAGAGGGCAAGGCCGAGGCCAACGTCGAGCCGCTCGAGCGCATCCGCTACGAGGAGCTGGCCCGCGTGGCGGAGCTGCACATCTCGGGAGCCACCGGTCTGGCGCCGGCACCGGGCGGAGGGGTGGTCAACATACGACCGGTGGGTCGAGGTGAATGGGCGAACCTCACCCTCGACGCCTACCGGTCGTTCTTCGAGGGGCTCGCCGGTGCCATGGCCGCTCCCGCCGCGGATGGCGATCCCGACGATGCCGCCGACCCGACCACGGAGCTCCTCGGCGGCGTGACCCAGGTGGTCGGTCCGCTGCTGATCGGCATGCAGGCCGGAACCATGGTCGGGCACCTGGCCCAGCGGGCCTTCGGGCAGTACGACCTGCCGGTCCCCCGGCCCAGCTCCCACGAGCTGCTGGTGGTTCCGTCCAATGTCAACGCGTTCGCCACCGACTGGAGCCTTCCGCTCGACGACGTCCGCCTCTGGGTCTGCCTCACCGAGCTGGCCCACCACAGCATCATCAGCCGCCCGCACGTGCATGGCCGCCTCGACGCCCTTCTCGATGAGTACGTCCGCGGCTTCAGGCCCGATACTTCGGTCTTCGAGGAGCGCATGGGCGACATCGACCCGACCGACCCGACCTCGTTCCAGGCCGTCCTCGGTGATCCCGCCGAGTTGCTGGGGGCCATGCAGACGCCCGAGCAACGCCAGATCCTGGTCCGGGTAGAGGCACTGGTGACCGTGATTTGTGGCTACGTCGACCATGTGATGGACACCGTCGGCCGGACACTGCTCGGGGCCTACGGTCCCCTCTCGGAGGCCCTGCGGCGCCGGCGGGTGGAGCGGGGCGACGGTGACCAGTTCGTCGAGCGCATGTTCGGCTTAGAGCTGGGCCAGGCCCAGTACGATCGGGGGTCAGCCTTCGTGACCGGGGTTCTCGAACGGGCGGGTGACGAAGGGCTGAGCCGGTTGTGGAGGTCGGAGCGGGAGCTGCCCACACCCCCCGAGGTGGACGCGCCGGGCCTGTGGCTCGAGCGCATCGACATACCCGACTGAGGGTCCGGCCCACCAGCCGGGGCCGGGAGGCGGTCGAGGAGATCACCGCCGGGCGAGTCGCGTCGCAGGTGCGTGTCGGCGAGCACGACCAGCCTCGTCGCCATCAGCTTGCGGGCGGCGCGGCCAGCGGCGCGGCCCTGGCTCTGAGCGCGACCACGTAGACCCCTGTTGCCGCTGCCGTACCGGCGGCGAGGAGGAGGTAGCCGGCTCGGCTGGGCACCGCCAGCGCGACCGGCACCAAGGCGCCAACCACCCACGTGAGCTGGAAGCCCGCTTCGCAACGGGCAAACCACCGGCCCTGCGCCGTCTCCGGCGCGTCGCGCTGCACCAGCGAGTCGAAGGCGAGTTTGCCGGCACTCGCCGCGAACCCAAGGCTGCCGGCGGCCACGATGGCGGCTGGGCGACCACCGAGTTGCGTTGCCACGAGGCAACTCACGACCACAAGCCCCAGCGATCCGCCCAAGAGGTGCTCCTCGATGACCCTGCGGCGCAGAGCCGGCGCGGCGAGGGCGCCGAGCAGCGAACCGGCCATGCTCGTGGCAAGGACCACGCCGAACACCCATGCCGGCGCGCCCGCCCTCCGCAGGGCGAAGGCGACCAGAAAGGTGAGGAATCCGACCGACGCCCGGAGAACCCCCGTGGCGGTGGCCGCGGCCCGGATCCCGGGATGATCGAGGTCACCGGGGGTGGCGGCGCGCCGGCTACGAGATGCCAGGCGGGCCCGCGATCGCTCCCGGGTCCGGTCCGGGTGGAGCTGCACTATCCGCAGAGACGCCACTGCAGAAGCGATGAAGACCACGGCGGCCAGGCGCATCACCCACTCGGCGCCGGCCAGTTGGAGAACGGCGACCCCTGGAGCGGCCACGGCGATGCTGACCAGTGCGGCCAGCAGGGCGAGCCGGGCGTTCGCCTCCACCAGCTCCTCCTTGCGTTCGACCACCGTCGGAACCAGCGAGCTCTTGGCCACGGCATGTGTCTTGGACAGCACCAGGAGGACGAAGGCGACCGGGAACAGCACGAGGCGCGTCAGCACCCGCGCCGCCGCCAGCGCGGCCACGGCGCGACCGAGTGAGGCGATGAACACCATGGCTCGCCGGCCACCCGGCGTTCGGTCGATGGCGGGTCCGAGCAGGGGTGCCACCACCCCGAAGGGGGCGATCGTGAGCACCAGCGACAGGGCGACGCGGCCTCGGGCCTCACCCGGCGAGATGCTGAAGAACAGAGATCCCGCCAGCGCCAGCGTGACGAGGGCGTCGCCGGCGATCGACAGCGCATGGGTAGCGGACAAGCGGGAGAAGGGGGTGGCCCGCAACCTGGTGTCGTGATCTTCACCCGCGGGCCGAAGAGGACGCCAGCCCGTGTCCCTCGGCACGGTCGAGATGGTAGGGCCGTGACCGGGACCGGGGTGACGATTGTCGACAAAAGGCTGGCGCCCACCGAAGTTCGCCACGCAGGTAGGATCGGGGCGATGAACCGTCCCGACGAGGGGCCCGATTGGGCGGACGAGGCCCACTTGGACGAGGTGTTCTCCACCTGGGTCCCGGGGCCCCCCGAAAGCGCCTCGGCGGCGGAGAAGGAGATGGCCGGCGAGAACCCGCGCCTGGAGACACCCCCTGAGGACGACGCCTCGGAGGAGGATCTGGAGGCCGCCCTTGCCGCCGCGCTGGCCGAAGCCGAGCAATCTGTGGGCCACGGCCCGGACACCGGGCACACGGCGCCGGCGGCGCCGCCCTCGCCGGCCAGTCGTCCCGAGCGGTCGGAGCCGGCCAGCCCATCCTGGCTCAGCGTCCCGGAGCCCGAGGCCCCGCCCGCCCCGGCGATGCCGGACGCCGTGGCCCCCGAGCCGATGGCCGATCCGGCGCCGCTGCCCGGGCCGTCACCGTCACCGTCACCGTCACCGTCACCGTCACCGTCACCGTCACCGTCACCGTCACCGTCACCGACCTACGACCTCGACCTCGACCCCGACCCCGAGCCCGGGCCCGAGCCCGAGCCCGAGCCCGAGCCGGAGCCCGAGCCGGGCTTCCCGGCCTTCGACCCCGCCCCGCCGCCACCTCCTGCACCCACGCACCCCGACCGTCCGTGGACCCGGACTGACGACGACATCCTTCCCGCCCGCAGAGGCAGGGGCCGCCGGCGCTGAGATCCTGGAGTGCCAGGCGGTCAGGCGGACGTGCCCGTTCGATCCGGCTGCGCCAGAGGGGTGAGAGTCAGCCCGCCTCGCGGATGGGAGCCGAGCGGGCGCCGGGACCGGCCGGGATCCGGAGGGTGAAGGTGGAGCCCTCGCCCTCCTTGGAGTCCACCCTGACATCTCCGCCGTGCCCGGCTGCCACCTGGGAGGCGATGGCGAGACCGATCCCTATGCCGGCGCTGTTGCGTCCCCGGCCGGCGTCGACCCGGTAGAAGCACTCGAATATCCGGTCCAGCTCTCGGGGCGGAATACCCGGGCCACGATCCGTGACGCACAGCTCGACGGTGCCATCGTCCAGCCTGGCCTTCACCTGGACCTGACTGCCGTCCTCGGAGAATCTAACGGCGTTCTCCACGAGGTGTCGCAGCCCCGATACGAGCTGGCGCCGGTCGCCCACCACCGTGAGGGTGTGTGGTGCCTCCGCGGTGTCGATCGAGATGCTGCGGTGGATCGCCATCGAACGGATCTCCTCCACTGCCTGGGCCACGAGGAGGTGCACCGGGACGGGTTCACGTACGGGAAGGACCTGGGCGTCGAGCCTGCTGAGCTCGACCAGATCGTCGATCATCCGCCCGACCCGGAGCGAGTCACGACCCAGACGCTCAGCCAGCCTGCGGGTGAGCGCGGGCTCGTCCTCCCGCACGATCGTCCCTGCGAGAAGCCCCAGTGCGGCAACCGGGGTCTTCAGCTCGGAGGTCAGGTTGGTCACGAAGTCCCGCCGCACGATGTCGAGGCGCCGGCGCTCCGAAACGTCGGTGATGGTCACAGCTGCTCCGATGAGCCGGCGGCCGTCGTCAATCGGGCGGCCGGTCACGGAGAGGCTGCGGCGGGGGGGACCAAGAAGCTCGAGCACCCGCGAACACCGTTGGCCCGCCGTGCCGGAAGCCATGATGTCGTCGACCGCCTCCCGGACCATCCCATCGTCCTCACCGAACTCGTCGGCCGCCGGATTGCGGTAGACGACATGGCCCACCTCGTCACAGACCACGACTCCGTCGCCGAGAGCATCGATGCCCGCCTTCAGGCGGTTGACCGCATCCCGGGCGTCACTGGCCCGCAGGACAGCACCCTCGGCCAGGCGCTCCAGGCGGCTCACCGTGTCGTGCTCGTCACCGTGCCCGGCCCCACCCGGATCCGGCCCCTCCAGACGGGCGACGACGGAGGCCACACGTCTGGCGTCCGGATGGGCTCCACGGTGCGAGAGGAGGAGGAGGACCAGAAGGAGCAGCAGCACGGCGCCGGTAACGCCGGCGACGGCGATCAATGTCGACGTCGACACTTCCACCATTTCGAGAGCCTAAGAGCCCCCCGTGCCGAATAGGGGGACTGTCCGCCGCTGGCGGGCCCTCAGCGACCGAAAGGAGCCGCGGGCTCTTCTTCCTCGGGCATGCCGAGGTCCCAGTCGAGGATGACGTTCTCCCGCTCGGCGTCCCGCGCCACCCGTTCCCGGTTGCGCCGGAACTGCGGGTCGTGGGGAGGTAGGAGCACGAGGCGGGCCAGCGCCCGCTGGCGGAACTCCTCGATGAGCGCACGGTCGCCGAAGTCGGACTGCATGTCCCAATGGGGGGCGACGGGCCCGAGGTACACGATGCGGACATGCCCGCGGGGGGGCTGGGGGGGGAGCGTCTCCCCCGAGGTGGACATGGTGGACATGGCCGGCACCCTACCCCTGGGCCCCCGGCCGAGCCCCGAGGGTGACCTCGGCCCGGCGCTCCTCATCACCCCGCATCCACACGATCTGGACCTTGTCGCCCGGCTTCTTGGTCCGGACCTCCTTCTGCACGTCGACGTTGGTCGCGATGGCGGTGTCGCCGATCCGGGTGATCACGTCGTTGCGCTGCAACCCCGCGGCTGCCGCGGGGGAACCGGCGACGACCTCGGCCACCACCGCTCCCTTCTCGGCCGCGAAGTCGAGCTGATCGCGGATCTCCGCGGTGAGCGTGACCGTGCTGACGCCCAGGAAGCCCTGGGCGGCGAGGGGCTCGCCCTTGGTCAGCGGCTCGAGCATCGGCTTGATGGTGTCGATGGCGATGGCGAAGCCGATGTTCTGGGCCAGGTCCTGGCGCACGACGGCGGTGTTCATGCCGATGACCTCGCCGTCGGCGTTGACCAGCGCCCCACCGGAGTTGCCCGGATTGATGGCTGCGTCGGTCTGGATGAGATTCGACAGCTGCTCGTTGCCGGCGTCGATGGACCGCTCGATGGCCGAGACGATCCCCGTCGTGACCGTGGGGCCGCCCGGCAGAGCCAGAGCGTTGCCGATGGCCACGACGTCGTCGCCCACCTTCAGGGTCTGCGATGAGCCGAGCTTCACCGGGCGGCCATCGAGGCCGTCGAGGTTGCGCAGCCGGATCACGGCGACGTCGGCGTCGGGGGCCAGCCCACGCAGGTCGGCGTCACGAGCCTCCTTCTCGCCGAAGAGAGTGACCTTCAGGCTGGTGGCTCCGGTCACGACGTGGGCGTTGGTCAGGATGTCGCCGGCGGTGTTCAGCAGCATTCCGGTGCCGGCCCCGCGCTGCGGGGTGGGCAGGAGGTCGAAGCCGCCTCCGCCGCCGAAGGCCTCCGTGCGGATGGCCACCACACCGGGCTGCACCTTGGCCAGGATGGCCTGGATGTCCTGAGGTCGGGCGATGTTGCTGGTGTTGTTGCCGAACGGGGAGACCGACCGCGACGCGCTCGTGGCCGGGTCGTCGTCGGCGACGAGGGTGGCCACACCCCCACCCACCCCGGCACCCACGAGCGCGGCGACGACGGCTACAGCGAGCCATCGGGAGCCGCCGGCGGGTCCATTGGCGGCTTTGGCGGGTGCCCACGGGGGAGCCGGGGCCGGCTCTGGCGCCAGGGGCGGCAGATAGGCCGTCTTGGTATCTCCTTCCTCCGGCGCACCTCCGGCTTCCGACCCGGATCCGCCGCCCGATCCACTGGGGCTCACGACCCGGCCCGGAGTCTCCTCGCTCTCGCCCTCGTCGGGCCGGCCCCAGGACCAGCGTCCCTCGGGATTGGTGTCTCCCATGATCTCCTCCATCTTCCCTGGTCAGCTGCCGATGAGTTCGAAGTCGACAAGAAGCGTCAATGTTCCCATCCGGACAGGTAGTTCCCTCCGGACATCTTCGGGAACCAAAGCGCAACTTCGAACGTTGCACCCGGCATGGAGGTGGTCATGGACGCGAACTGGATGGCGGAGGGCAATTGCCGGAACGAGCCGCCCTCGACCTTCTTCCCCAGTGACGGGGTCGGTGTAGAGGTCGCCCGGCGCATCTGCGCCACGTGTCCGGTCCAGGAGCCGTGCCTGGAGTACGCCCTCCGGAACCGGATCGACCACGGCGTATGGGGCGGGGCATCGGAGCGGGAGCGGCGCCGCATCGCCCGCCGGCGCCGGCTGGACACCGTCGTCGCGACGGCCGCGGATGGCGGTACAGCAGCCAACCTCTGAGGGGCCGGCACCCCTGGCGCAGCCTCAATCAAGAACCGGTCTTGGGTTTCCTCTGGGCCCGGGAGGCATCGTCGATCCCGTCCTCCTCGTCGTCACGCGCCCCCTCGTTGACGCCGTGCTTGAACTCCTTGGACGCCTGGCCCAGCGACCGGGCCAGCTTGGGCAGGCGGGTCGAGCCGAACAGCAGCAGTACGACGGCCAGGATGATGATGAGTTCCGGCGCTCCCAGGTTCATGGTGCTCCTCTGTGCTTCGTTGCCGACGCCACGAGTTCGAGGTCATCGGTTGTCGTCACGGAGAACGGTAGTGCCCCCAGGTTCAAGATGATGGTCGTGATCCCCAGCGCCTCCCAGCCGGCCACCTGCTCGCTGACCTCCTCGACCGTCCCCACCAGGCGCCCCTCGCGGTACTTGCTGAGCGTGGTGCGGTCGAGAACTCCCGGCGGGGTCAACTCCCTGAGCCGGTCCCACCGGCGGCGGAGGTCGGCCTCGTCCTCGCCGACGAGGGTGTATCGGTTCATCGACCGGATGACGGTGGCAGGATCCCGCCCCACCCGCTCGCAGTGCCGTTCGAGAACCTCGAGACGCTCCCGATAGGCCTGGAGCGTCCCGACCCACCCGCCGGCGTTCCACCCGTCGCCGTGCTCCGCCACCACCCCGAGCACCTTGTCGCCCTGGCCGCCCACCCAGATGGGCGGGCGGGGCCGCTGGACGGCGCCGGGCCGGAACCGTCCCTCGCCGAACACGTTCCCCATGATCCGCAGGGCGTCCGCCAGCTGCTGCACCCGTACACCCGGCTTTTCGAAGGCGATCCCGGCGGCGGCGTACTCCGGTTCGAACCAGCCGGCGCCGATGCCGGCGGTGAGGCGGCCGCCGCTCAGCACGTCCAGAGTGGCCAGCGCCTTGGCCAGCACCGCCGGCGGCCGGAGCTGGGTGCAGAGCACCAGGGTTCCGAGCCGGACCCTGTCGGTACAGCGGGCAAGGGCCGCCAGCGTGGCCAGCGGCTCGAATCCGCCATGGTCGCCCGGCGGGGCACCGTACTTCTCGATCGAAAGGAACAGGTGATCCGACAGCCACACCGAGTCCAATCCGGCGGACTCCGCCGCCCGCGCCCAGCTGACGACTGTCGGCCAGGTCAGCGGACTCTCCCCCGCCACGGAGTAGTCGTACTGCGGCAGAGCGAGGCCCACGTCCACTCGTGACACCCTAAAGGGATGCTCGAGTGCGTCGTGAACGTCAGCGAGGGCCGCGACGCGGCGGTGATCGAGGCACTTCGGCAAGCCGGCGGGCCCTCCCTCCTCGACGTGCACTCCGACGCCGACCACCATCGCAGCGTCCTCACGTTGGCCGGCGGTGGACTCGAGGAGGCTGTGCGCAGGGTCGCCGCCGCCGCGGTCTCAGCCATCCATATCGGCATCCACGAGGGGGTGCATCCGCGCATGGGAGCCGTCGACGTCGTGCCGTTCGCGCCCCTGGTGGGATCGGATCTGGCCGACGCCGTGGCGGCCCGCGACCGTTTCGCCGAATGGGCAGCCGTGGAGCTGTCGGTGCCCTGCTTCCTCTACGGCCCGGAGCGGACCCTGCCGGAGCTACGCCGGTCCGCGTTCGCCGGCCTCGTACCTCACACCGGCCCGCCGCAGCCCCATCCCACCGCCGGCGCCATCGCCGTGGGCGCCCGCCCGGTGCTGGTCGCCTACAACCTGTGGCTGGCGTCGGGAGCGACACTGGAGCAGGCCCGGGATGTGGCCCGGGCCATCAGAGGACCGGCCGTCCGGGCTCTCGGACTTAGGGTTCACGGTGCCGTACAGGTCTCGTGCAACCTGGTGGACCCACTCGTGTTCGGACCCGAGGCCGCCTATGACGCAGTGGCGGCGCGGGTGCCGGTGGCCAGGGCGGAGCTGGTTGGGCTGGCGCCCGAGGCGGTGGTCTCCGCCGTACCCGCCGGGCGACGGCCCGAACTGGACCTCGACAGCCCGAGAACGATCGAGGCCCGCCTGTTGAGGGCGGGCCTCGATGTGGGAAGGTCCGGCGCCAGTACCGGTCGTGGACGGCGCTGACGCCTGGGATCCGGCGGGGCCGCCGGGGCAAGGGTTGGCTTCAGGCTCGCGACCTCAGGACGCGGTGCCAGTGCGGCGGGCAACGGCACGGGCGCGCCGAATCCTGCGACGCTCTCGCTCGCTCATGCCGCCCCATATCCCGAACTTCTCGCCGTTGGCCAGCGCGTACTCCAGGCAGTCCAACTGGACGACGCAGCCGCGGCAGACCTCCTTCGCCTCCCTCGTGGACGCGCCCCGTTCAGGGAAGAACAGGTCCGGGTCGACGCCCATGCAGTTGGCCCGCTCCTGCCAGACCAACTCCGCTGGATCTATCAATGTTCTCAACATACGCTCCATCAGGACCTCGCTCCCTCGTGGTGGGTGGTCCCCCCGTTGTAATTACAACGGTGTCATCATGCTCCGTTCTTCGGCGTGGCGCAAGCGGAGATCCAGCTCCGGCCGGAAGTCGCCCAGCCGTGAGTAGCCGAACCGGCGTGCACGGCGCCGGTACCCTGGACTTCTGCTCCCGGTTTCCCGGTGGGTCCCGTTCCCCCCGGTCCGTCCCGCTCCGAGGTCGCCATGGCCGCCACAGGCTTCGCCGAAGGTCCCGACAGGCGCTGGAGCAAGGTCGCTCGCTACGGGAGACGGGCACGTGTCACCAGGACCGGGCAGGTGGCCCGGACGGGTACTCAGCGGATCCGCTTTCAGGTGGTCGACGACGGAGAGTTCTCCTTCCTGGCCGGACAGTTCGTCGGGATCGAGTTCCTTGCGCCCGGCCTCGGCTACCGGCGCAGTCCGTACTGCCTGCTTCCCCCGCCACCCGAGGAACGCAGTTTCGAGCTGCTCGTCCGGACGGTCGAAAACGGCCAGATGTCCCGTTATCTGGGCTCGCTGCAGGTCGGCGACGAAGTCGCCTTTCGGGCACCCACCGGGCGTTCGATGCTCCCGAAGGACCCGGACCGGGAGCTCATCCTCCTGGCCACCGGCGTGGGCATCGCCCCGTTCGTGGCTCTCGCCGCCCACCTGACGCACGAAGGATACCGCCGGCCGATACGTCTCTTCTGGGGCCTGCGGCGCCCGGACGACATCTGCCTGAGGGCTGAGCTGGACGAGCTGCTGCGGGTCAACCGCAACTTCGCCTACGAGGTCTCCCTCTCCGAACCGCCGGCGGCATGGGACGGCTTGCGCGGACGCATCACCGAGTCCGTACCGCCGCTGCTCCCCCAGCTGGGGGGACGAGCGTTCTACCTCTGCGGTAACGGGGCCATGGTCGAAGAGATGGACATGGCCCTGTCGGACATGGGCGTGTCGGCGGAGTTCATCTACAAGGAGGCGTACTTCAACCGGAGCCACAGGCCGGACCCGGCGACGATGGAGCGCCTGCGGGCCCGCTTCGTCGCCGACGACCTCTTCTCACCGTTCGCCCACCAGTCGGCTTCGCTGTTCGAGGTGCACAAGACGTTTCAGCCCGTCGGCCGCAACGTCACGGCCGACGCCTCGTCCGACCTCTTCCGCAGGGTGCCCCGGGGGCGACACGCAACCCGTGACGGGGACGACCACTCACCCGGGTCTGGTTGAGGACTCCACGGAACCTGGGTCGGCCTTGGCTTTGCGGATGAAGCGGTCGATGCTCGCCAGTTTCCACACCGGCCCTGCGTTGAGCTCCGCCACCGGTGGGGGAAATCCCTTGGCCCTCACCAGGACCGTGACCAGCTGGTTGCTCACACCCAGAAGATCGGCCAGCTCGGTGACTCCGATGAGGTCGGGGACCTTCTGGTCGGGCTCCTCGCTCGTCAGCTCGGCCAGGGTTGAGGCTTCGGCATCCACCACCGGCTCCTCGGGCAGGCCGACGGACTTGGCTGCGCCCTGTAGGGCTTCCACCCCCTCCTCGATGGCGGACTCGGCGCCCGGGCTCGTCACGAAGAACCGTGCGCCGTAGCGGCGCCCGTCCTTCGACACGAGCGGCACTCCGCCGCGGTCCACGATGGCGGCGCGGAGTACCGAGAGCTTCGATTCCAGATCCGGAATCTCCTCGTCGCCCTCTTCTAGAGCGATCTCGATGGCAACGCTTCGTTCTTCCACCCGAGCCACGGTACCCAAATCCCAGAGGGGTTCAGGACGGTCCCCCTGGGTAGACCTTTGGACTGCGGCTCCGTCCTCGAATTCGGCTCTACAGCCGCTCGATGCGGACGGCGGACTGCTTGTAGTTGGGCTCGCGGGAGACGGGGTCGAACTCGTCGACCGTCAGGCGGTTGACGCAGCGTTCGTCGTAGTGGAAGGGAACGAAGACCTCACCTTCACGCACGATGCCGGTGACCCGCACGAGCAGACCTTCGACCACGCCGCGGCGGGAGGCCAAGCGGACGTGATCTCCCGAACCCACGCCCAGGCGGGCGGCGTCGACCGGATTGACCTCCACCCAGGCCTCGGGAGCCAGGTGCTCCAGCACTGCCACCTTCCCGGTCTTGGTACGGGTGTGCCAGTGTTCCACCGTCCGTCCGGTGTTGAGGAGGAACGGATAGCGGCTGCTGGGTGCATCGGAGATGGGCTCGGGCGTGACGCACCACAGCTTGGCCTTGCCCGAGGGGGTCTGGAACACGCCGTCGGTGTAGATCCGTGGCGTGCCGGCCACGGCCTCGGTGCCGGTGGTGCAGGGCCACTGCACGCCGCCGGCGGCGTCGATGCGGTCCCAGGTGATGCCGCTGTAGTCGCACAGTCGCCCAGCCGACACACGGGCCCATTCGTTGAAGGCGTCCTCGGGCTTTTTCCAGCCGGCATAGATCTTGCCGGTCACGCCGAGGGCCTGGGCCACGCCCATGAAGATGTCAAAGTCGGCGCGGGCCTCACCTGGTGGCTCGACGGCTTTGCGGACCCGGGAGACCCGCCTCTCGGCGTTGGTGTAGGTGCCCTCCTTCTCGCCCCAGATGGCCGCGGGCAAAACGACGTGGGCCAGGTCGGTGGTGGGATTGGCGAAGCCGTCCTGGGCCACGAAGATCTCCAGCTCGGACAGCGCCTTCTCCAGTCTCGCCCGGTTCGGGAAGGACACGACGGGATTGGTGGCGATGACCCACAGACCCTTGATGGTCCCGTCGAGGACGCCGTCGATGATGTCGGGGTAGGCCCTCCCGCGCTCGGTGGGGATCATTTCGACGGGGACACCCCAGAGGGCGGCCATCTCGGCTCTGTCCTCGGCGGAATCCCACGCCCGGTACCCGGGTAGCGACGCGGTGCCGCCGGCCTCGCGGGTGCCCATGGCGTTGCACTGCCCGGTGATCGAGAACGGTGCCGCACCGACCCGACCCACGTTGCCGGTGATCAGGCACAGGGTGTTGAGCAGGGTCACCGTCTCGGTGCCCTGGACGGAGTGGTTGACACCCATGGTCCAGCCGAGGAAGGCCCGCTCGGCCCGCCCGAAGGCGAGGGCCGCAGCACGGATCTGCTCGGCGTCGACCCCACAATCGGCGGCCACCCGCTCCAGGGTGAAGGCCTGCACGTGGGCCATCAGCTCGTCGAAGCCCTCGGTATGGGCGGCGACGTAGTCCGTGTCCACGAGGCCCTCGTCGATGATCACCTTCAGCATCCCGTTGATCAGGGCGATGTCGCTGCGGGGCCGCACGGCGAGGTGCTGGTCGGCCACCATGGCGGTCTTGGTCACCCGGGGATCGACCACGATGACGGTGGCGTCGGTGTTCTCCAGCACCCTCGGCGCCAGCAGCGGGTGGTTGTCGGCCACGTTGGCGCCCACCAGCAGGATGACGTCGGCCGACTCCAGGTCCTCGTAGGCGCCGGGTGGGCCGTCGCTGCCGAAGCTGCGCTTGTAGCCGGCCACCGCACTGGACATGCACAACGTGGTGTTGCCGTCGTAGTGGCTCAGGCCCAGCCCGACGCGGGCCAGTTTGCCGAGTGCGTAGAACTCCTCGGTGACGAGCTGGCCCGTGCTGATGACGGCCACCGACTCGGGCCCGTGCTCGGCCAGCAGCCGGCGGAAGCCGACGACCATGGCCCCGATGGCCTCGTCCCAGGTGGCTCCGTCCTGGGGGCCACCCTTGGAGCGACGGACGAGAGGGGTGGTCAGGCGGCCCTCGGCGGCCAGCGTCTGGTGCTCGGTCAGGCCCTTGGGGCAGAGCCGCCCACTGTTGACGGGATGGTCCGGGTCGCCCTGCACACTGACGGCGCGGCCGTCACGCACGCCGATGAACATCCCGCACCCGACGGCGCAGTAGCCGCAGGTGGTTCGCACCCACTCGTCGGGACGGCGGGACTCGTTTAGGACACCGAAGCGCTCGTCGGAGGCGTAGCCGGGCCGGGTGGACGAGTCAGGCTCATGGGGAGCGTCGGGATCGTCGGAGTGGCCGGCCAGACCGAGAAGGCGCCCGACGCCGCCGGCGGGAATGGTTCGAGTCACCGCGTCACCATCGCACGATGGGGATCGCCCCGCAGGTCTTGCCAGTCCGGACGGATGCACCCTGTTCGTCTGTACCGGGCGCCGTGGCGAAGGCGACCCGTTCGGCCGACGTTCCGCTTGACGAGACTCCACGTGACCGGTGGACGTTCGTTCGTCTGGGCCACCTTGCACCGGAACACGAGCCGTCTGGGGGTCATCGGTTGGGTGGCCGCTCAGCGCCCGGAAAAGAAGCTGCCGGCCACGCGGTAGGGCACGACGGTCACGTAGAACAGGTAGCGGCCGGCCAGCTCACCCAGGGCGGCGAGGAAGAGGGCGGTGGCCAGGCGGCCCCCCGCCTGCGTGCCGGCCAGGGGCGAGTCGAGGGTCCAGGCCAGCAATGCCACAGTGGTGACGGCGGCAGTGAGCCGGGCCATCTGCAGGCCCCGGAAGCGCTTCCCGAGCAACTGGGCGGTACCCCGGTGCTGGCGGTCGGTGCGGGCCCGCAGGGTGCGGACCAGCTGGGCGTGCACGCAAAGCTGGGCCACAGCGCCGGCAGCGGCGGCGGCCATCAAGGCCAGCACGACGCCGGATGGGAGCCGGCTGCGGTCCAGGCAGAGCAGGGCCAGAAGCGGGCCGGTGGACAGACCGGTGGCGAAGAAGGCGACCAAGGTGCGCCGCGAGTTCCACACCGGTCGGGCCGGCACGAGGTACAGCCGGCCGCTGGCGTAGATGCCGGCCAGGCCGGCGACGACGGCGCCGGCGCCGAAAAGCAGACGCACAGTCCGGCCGGCGCCGCTCCCGTCGGCCCACATCCAGGCGGCGGCATAGGCCAGGGAAGCGCCGGAGAAGAGCGACAGCAAAGCCACCTCCCTGCTCAACCAGGAGGTGCGCACGTTTCGCAGCGCCTTGAAGGCGTGGGTGGGTCGGCCCAGGTGGAACAACGAGGCGCCCAGGGCCACGGCGCCGGCGACGGCCGCGCCCACTGCACCGCCGGCCAAACCGCCGCGCCCGCCACCGCCGGCCAGCTCGGCGACCACGGTGGCGGCCACCGTGCCGAGCGACAACTGGGTCAGCAGGGTCAACGCCACCAGCGGCCAGTGCGGATCCTCGGGCTCGATGGAGTGATCGGTGGCGGCCACCAGCTCGGGGCCGTCGGCCAACCCGGCGGGCAGAACCATCCGGGTGGTCGAGAGGGTGATGCCGGCCGGGGGCAGCCCTGGCCCGTCCGCCTCGGCGTGGTCGGCCCGCCAGGCGGCCACGTTCACGCCCTCGACGGTGATGGCGTGGGTGGGGCAGGCCAGCACACACGCCGGGCTCTCGCCCTGCTCCAGCCGGGGCAGGCACATGTCGCACTTGGCCACGACCTTGGCCGCCTTGTCGTACACCGGCACCTCGTAGGGGCAGTTCCAGATGCAGTACTGGCAGCCGATGCACTCCGCCGCGTCGTGGCGGACCACGCCGTTCTGGAGCTTGGTGTAGGCCTCGGTGGGGCAGCCCGACAGGCAGGTCGGCTCCAGGCAGTGGTTGCAGGCCATCGACAGGTTGAGGCGCCTGGTGAGGGGGAACACGCCACCCTCCAGCTCGCCCACCCGCCGCCAGGCTCCGTCGACGGGCGTGGCGTTCTGCTCGGCGCATGCCGCCTCGCACGAGTGGCAACCCACGCAGGCGTCCATGGCGAAGCTGAACCGGTACTGCTCCCCGGCGTCTAGTGGCAGCAGCTCGGGGCCGTCCTCGCCGATGCCGGTGAGCAGGCGTAGCCGGTCCACGACGGGCGCGACCTCGGCGACCACCTCGTCGGCGGAGCGCTGGTCGAGAATGGTCAAAGCAGGCTGATCCGCACGCACACCTGCACGCGCCCGTCGAAGACCCGCACCGGGTACACGGGAATGGTGACGTCGGGGTCGTCGAGGCACTGCCCGGTGCGCAGGTCGAAGCTCTGCTTGTACATGGGCGAGGCGATCTTGGGGACGTCGCCGCGCGAGCCCACGATCCCGCGTGACATCACGTTGGCCCGGCTGAAGGGGTCGTGGTTCGACAGGGCGTACAGCTCGTCGTCAGGGGCGACGCGGAAGACCGCCACCTGCCGGCCTTCCAAGAGGGCACACACCCCACGGTCCGGGATCAAGTCGTCCAGAGCACAGACGTCGGCCCAGGAGCGGATGTCGACTTCGGGCTCGAGAACAGCGGTCATGACGGAACCTCCACGAGCTCAGCGGTTTTCTCTTCGGGAAAGGCGGGACGGACCTGGCCCCGGGTGGGCAGGAAGACGACGTTGGGATCGGGCTCCATCGAGTTGACGAAGGTGCGGAAGCGCTTGAGCTTCTCGGGGTCCTCGATGGTGGCCTTCCACTCGCACTCGTAGCTGGCCACGTGGCGGGCCATCTCGGCCTCCAGCTCCTCGGCGATGCCGAGGACGTCGTCCACCACCACCCGCCGGAGGTGGTCGATGCCGCCCTCGAGCTTGTTGAGCCACGGCGCCGTGCGCTCCAGGCGGTCGGCCGTACGGATGTAGAACATGAGGAACCGGTCGATGTAGCGGACGAGCGTCCCGGTGTCGACGTCGCCGGCCAGGAGCTGCGCGTGCTGGGGCTTCATGCCCCCGTTGCCGCACACGTAGAGGTTCCAGCCCTTCTCGGTGGCGATGATCCCGAAGTCCTTGCTCTGGGCCTCGGCGCACTCCCTGGCACAGCCCGACACCGCCGACTTGATCTTGTGGGGCGCCCGAAGGCCCCGGTAGCGCAGCTCGATGTCGATGGCCAGGGTGGTGGAGTCCTGCACCCCGTAACGGCACCAGGTGGTGCCCACGCAGGACTTCACCGTGCGCAGCGCCTTGCCGTAGGCGTGACCGGACTCCATGCCGGCGGCGATGAGCCGGCGCCAGATGGCGGGCAGCTGGTCGACCCGCGCCCCGAAGAGGTCGATGCGCTGGCCGCCGGTGATCTTGGTGTAGAGGCCGAACTCCTTGGCCACCTGGCCCATGACGATCAGCTGGTCGGGGGTGATCTCCCCGCCCGGCACCCGGGGTACCACCGAGTAGGTCCCGTCGCGCTGGAGGTTGGCCAGGAAGTGGTCGTTGGTGTCCTGCAGCGGCGCCTGGGCCGGCTCGAGGATGTAGTTACCGCCGAGCCCGAGCGACGCCAGCATCGACGCCACCGCCGGCTTGCAGATCTCACAGCCGAGGCCCCGCCCGTGTCCGGTGAGGACCTCGGAGAACGAATTGAGGCGGTGCACCCGCACGACGTCGAACAGCTCTTGGCGGCTGTAGTCGAAGTGCTCGCACAGGTTGTCGCGTACCTCCACGCCGGCCCGCTTCAGCTCCAGCTTGAGCAGGTCGGTGACGAGGGGGACGCAGCCGCCGCACCCTGTGCCGGCCGCCGTGCACGCCTTGATGCCGGCCACGTCGGTGAGGCCGGCGCCGGCGATGGCGTCGCAGATGGCGCCCTTGGTGACGTTGTTGCACGAGCACACCATGGCCGAGGCGGCCAATGCACCCACCCCGACAGCGGCGGTGGCGCCGGTGCTGGCCGGCAGGACCAGCTCCTCGGGATGGGCCGGCGTGGGCATGTCGCCGCGGCTCATCTGGAGCAGCGTCTGGTACATCGAGGCGTCGCCCACGAGGATGCCGCCGAGGACCCTGGGGCCATCCTGGCCGATCTCCAGGACCAGGCGCTTGTAGACGTTGGCCACCGGGTCGGAGAAGGTGATCGACTCGCAGCCGGGTGTGGCGCCGGCGGAGTCGCCGAAGCTGGCCACGTCGATGCCCATCAGCTTGAGCTTGGTGGAAAGGTCGGCGCCTTCGAAGACCGTCTCGCCGCCGAGCAGGCGGTCGGCCACGACCCTGGCCATCTGGTACCCGGGGGCAACGAGGCCCCAGATGCGGGACTGGGCCAGGGCGCACTCGCCGATGGCGAAGATGCGGGGATCGCTGGTGCGGCAGGCCTCGTCCACGACGATGCCGCCCCGCTCGCCCATCTCGAGCCCGGCCTCGCGGGCCAGCTCGTCACGGGGGCGGATGCCGGCCGAGAAGACGACCAGGTCGGCGGCGAGGTCCTCGCGCTGTGCCTCGCCTTCTGAGCCGGCGGGCTCCGCCTTGCCTTCTGAGCCGGCGGGCTCCGCGAACCGCATACCCGAAACGTGGCCGTCCTCGCCGGCCAGGATCTCGCTGGTCTGCATGCCCGTGTGCACGATCACGCCGAGGTCCTCGATGCGCCGGCGCAGGACGGCGCCGCCGCCCTCGTCGACCTGGACTGGCATGAGCCGGGGAGCGAACTCCACCACGTGGGTCTCCAGGCCGAGGCTGCGCAGGGCGTTGGCCGCCTCCAAACCGAGGAGACCGCCGCCGACGACGGCACCGACCCTGCGGCCCGCAGCCAACGCGTACTCGCGGATGGCCTCCAGGTCGTCGAGGGTGCGGTAGACGAAGCAGCCGGGCGTGTCCTTGCCGGGCACCGGCGGCACGAAGGGGTACGAGCCGGTGGCGAGGACGAGGGCGTCGTAGGCGATGGCCGTGCCCCGGGCGGAGAGCACCTTGCGGGCATCGCGGTCGATGCTGGCCACGGCGTCGCCGATGTGCACCTCCAGGCCGGCGTGGTCGAAGAAGCCGGGCGCCACAAGGGAAAGCTCCTCGGCGCTGGTACCGGCGAAGAACGAGCTGAGCCCCACCCGGTCGTAGGCCAGGCGCCCCTCCTCGCAGAAGGCGACGATGTCCCAGTCGGAGGTGGCGCCCCGCTCCACCAGCAGTTCGAGCAGCTTCTGGCCGACCATGCCGTTGCCGGCGACGACGAGGGTCTTCTTGGAGGCGGCCATCAGACGGCCATCTCCAGCTCGGGGGCGGTGCGCCACACCCGCCGGCAGCGGTCGACGCCGAACGAGGCGAAGCCGGCCACCACGGCGAACACCACGAAGCCGGCGGCGAAGCCACCGGTGCTCCCCCGCAGGGACCCGAAGGCGAAGGGGAGGAGGAAGCCGCCCACCCCGCCGGCGGCGCCGACCAGTCCGGTCATGGCGCCCATGCGCGCCGGGAAGCGGTTACCGACGAGCTGGAACACCGCGCCGTTGCCGGTGCCCAGGCAGCCGATGGTGGTGAACAGCAGAGCCACGGTTACGCCGAGGCCGGGGAGGGTGGCCAGGCCGAAGGCCAGCACGGCCACGACCCCCAGCCCGCTGGTGAGCACGCGGGCGCCGCCGAAGCGGTCGGCGAGAGCGCCACCCACGGGGCGGAGGAAGGAGCCGGCGGCCGCGCACAGCGCCGCGTACCCGCCGGCACTCACCTTGGAAAGGCCGAACCCGTCCACGAAGAAGATGGGTAGGTAGGCGGCGAGGCCGACGAACCCGCCGAAGGTCACCAGGTAGAAGCTGCACAGCCACCGGGCATCAGGCTCCTCCAGGAGTGAGAAGATGCCGCCGCCGGCCCGGGCCGGGCGGGGAGGCTCCTTGGCCAGCACGGCGAAGGTGATCCACGCCAGCGTCACAGGGATGGCGGCGATGCCGAAAGCGCCGTGCCACCCGACGTGCTCGGCCAGCCGAGGTGCTCCGAGGGCGGCGATGAGCGTCCCGGAGTTGCCGGCGCCGGCGATGCCCAGGGCCAGGCCCTGGTACTCCGGCGGGTACCACCGGCTGGCCAGGGGCAGGGCCACGGCAAAGCTGGCGCCGGCGATGCCGAGCAGGAGGCCTATGCCGAGCACCTGTACGTAGGTGCCTCCGGCCAGCCAGGCCCAGGCCAGGGGCACCAGGGTCAACGCCAGTGTCACCAGCCCGGTGCGCTTGGTGCCGACCCGGTCGGCGAGCGAGCCCACGATCAGACGGAAGGCGGCGCCTCCGAGAGGGGGCACCGCGACCATGAGGCCCTTCTGCGCAGCCGTCAACCCGAGATCCTTGGCCACGTACGCCCCGAGGGCGCCGAGCATCACCCAGACCATGAACGAGACGTCGAAGTGCACGAGGGCGGCGACCAGGCTCGGGGTGTGGCCGGCCTGGCGGAATCCTTTGGAGGACATGCCCCCAGCCTCTCGCGGGGGCATTTTCCCTCCGTTGCCGTGATGTCACCGGAAGACGACGGTCTCCTGACGCTGCTCCTCACCGTGTGTTGCGCGCACCGAAACCTGGGCGAAACAAGGCTGGGCCACAATCAGGCGTGTGGCGCTGCAACCTCTCGAGGGCTACGTGGTGGGTATCACCGCGGACCGGCGGTGGAGCGAGCAGGCCGAGCTTCTGAAGCGGCGGGGGGCGGAAATCCTCCACGGGCCCACCATCTCCACCCTCTACCTGGCCGATGACGACGCCCTCCGGGCCGCGACCCTGTCGCTCATCGAGAGTCCGCCGGACTATCTCGTGGCCACCACCGGAATCGGTATCCGGGCGTGGCTGGAGGCGGTCGATACGTGGGGCCTCGGGCCTCAGCTCACCACGGCACTGAGCAAGGCACTCGTGGTCGCGCGAGGTCCCAAAGCGGCGGCAGCCGTCCAGTCGGCGGGATTCGACGTGTGGCAGCGATCTCCCACGGAACGGCTGCCGGAGATCCTCGACCTCCTGAAAGCAGAGCGACTCGCCGGCAGGCGGGTGGCGATCCAGGAGTACGGGATGGAGAGCCCGGAGTTGTCGGCCGCTCTCAGCGACGAGGGGGCCGAGGTCATCGGCGTCCCGGTCTACCGCTGGCGACTGCCGGAAGACGACGGGCCCGCCCGCCGGCTTGTCGAAGCGGCGTGCTCCGGTCGTCTTGACGCCGTCACCTTCACGTCCGCCCCCGCGGTGCACAACCTGTTCGTCATCGCCGGCCGTATCGACTTGGCCGAGGATCTGCGGGACGCCCTCAACGCCAGCGTTGTCGCCGGCTGCGTGGGCCCCGTGTGCGGCGGGGCGGCGCGGGAGGAGGGCGTCGACACACCCCTCCAGCCCGACGTGGGGCGCCTGGGCCTGCTCGTGCGGGCGCTGTCGGACCACGTCCGCCAGCGGCGGCGCACGTTGTCACTCGCCGGGGTCTCGGTGGTCGTGCAGGGATCGGCCCTGCTCCTGGACGACCACGCAGTCGAGCTGTCGCCGCTGGAGCGGTCGGTGTTCGATCAGCTGGCCGAGCGTCCCGGCGTGGTGGTGTCGCGCGCCAGCCTTCTGAGGAACGGCTGGGGGTCGGCGAGCACCAATGCGCAGGTGCTGGAAGCGACGATGGCCCGGCTCCGCCGGCGGCTGGGGCCCGCCGCCCCCGCCCTCCAGTCGGTTGCGGGCCGCGGATACCGCCTCGCCTGCGAGCCGGGACCGTCGCTGGCACCCGCCGGTACCGGGGAACCGGCAGGCCGATCCGGGCCGGATTGAGCTAGCGAGGCGGGGTATTCGCCGCCCGGGCGCTGGCCCTACGGGCAGCGACGGTCCCCGTGCCAAGGGCGAGGGCGGCGATGCCGCCTCCGAGCAGGCCGAGACCGAGGGCCAGGCTCCCGTCGTGGCCTCTGCTGCTGACCGGCGTAGGGGTGGCCAGGCCAGGTCGTGCTGTGGCCTTGGACGGCCCGGCGCCGAACCCGCTCCAGAGATCCCCGGCCACGCTGCTCATCGAAGGCAGACGGGTGGTGGTCACGGGCGGCGGAGCAGCGACGGGCGCCCGCTGGGCAACGACGGGCGTCGCTGTGGCGACGGGCGTCGACCGGGCCGTAAGGCGGGCGACGGTCCGGTTGCTGCTGGGGGCTTTCACGGTCGCAGGCGCCGGCGCGGCGGACACCGTCACGGGCTGCGGCTCACTGACGGGCTGAGCCTGTGGCTGGACCTCGGACTGGGTCACGGGTCGATCCTGGGACTGCACCGGCGCCTCGGGGGTGGTGCCGAAGCTCTCGCCGTCGGGGTAGGGGGTGCACGCCCATGCCACCGCGCCGGCGGAGAGCACGACCGCTGCTGCACTGGCGCTGAGGGCCGCCGCAGAACGTCCACGAAGAGTCATGGCCACCGAATTCCTTTCTCCGGGCCGCCGTCGGGCCACTCCGCCCAGAATACCACTGGCCCTTCGATATGTGTCGAAGAAAGCGATCCCTTCAGCGGCCCAGCTCGGACAGCCTCTCGTCGATGGACTGGCGCAGGTTGGTGAGCTCGGCGATCTCGTCGGCAGCTGACTTCACCGCTTCGCCGCAACAGGCGCAGCCGCAGCCGCAGTCCTCGCCGGCGGCCGTCACCGTCGTCATCGAGCCACATCCGCACGAGCAGCGATCAGTGGCGGCTTCCTGGTCTACGGACATTTCTTCTATCTCCCTGGTCGTGGAAAGGTTCCACGTCCAGGGTAAAACCCGGCCCTGGGGGCCAGGTCAACCAGAAGATCCGAGACCTTGGCGAACCGCTTCGCGGCCCCCGGTGACGGCCATCGCCGCCAGCCCGGGAAGGGTGTGACCCAAGGTCTTGACGACCTCGTCCGCCACGAAGTAGCCGCCCCGCCTGCTCACGCCGATGACTCAGTTCAGTAGCTCGTCCTTGCGGACAGCGGCCTTCTCCAGGACCCGCACGACGTCTTCCAGGGTGGTGTCCGGATGGTCGTTGAACCGGGAGACGCCGACAGCACCAAAGCGTTCAGGGTACTGCTCCTCGATGGTCTGGTTGACGAGGCGGACATCCTCGGCCAGTTCGCCGGTGACCCGGTCGGGGCACAGCCCGTAGGCGTCGTACAGCGCCCCCTGGAGACAGTGACGGCCACCGTCGTCGGTAAAAGCGTGCTTGGTCCAGCCTGTGCGGGCCAGGACCTCCAGGGCGCGGCGGATGTGGTTGCTCACGATGCTCCTTCCTGCGGAATGGGTTCAAGGTCAAGAGCCAGAGAGTTGATGCAGAAGCGCTGGCCGCCGGGGGCTGGGCCGTCGTCGAAGACGTGCCCGAGATGGGAGCCGCACTTCGCGCAGAGCACCTCGGTCCGCGGCATGCCGAGGCTGCGGTCGGCCTTCAGGGTCACATTGGCAGCGACCGCTGGTTCGCTGAAGCTCGGCCAGCCGGTACCGGAATCGAACTTGGCGTCCGAGCCGAACAGGTCCGCACCACAGGCACCACAGCGGTACATGCCGGCATCCTCGGCATGGACGTACTTGCCGGTGAAGGGCGGTTCGGTTCCCTTCCCCCGCAGAACCCGGTACTGCTCGGGTGAAAGCTGCGCCTTCCACTCCTCGTCGGTTCTATCCACCTCCGGAACCATCGTTCCCATCCTAGAGGCGTCCCCGCCAAAGCAGGAGGAAATATTCCGTTCAGTGATGCGGGTAGTTCCGCAGTGAGGGCGGTGGGTAGTTTCGTGCCATGAAGTTGACGCGGCTCGTCCATCGGGTGACCGCGGTGGCCATGGGCGGCCGCACCTCCTACGCCGGCGGCACCCTCACCGTCTCGGCCGACGAGGCGGCCGGCGCCGTGGCCTCGCCCGCACTGGCCGCCGTGAGGGTGTCGTGGGCCTCTCCCGGCGACGCTGTCCGCATCGTCAAGGTGCTCGACGCCGTCGAACCCCGTACAAAGGGCCTCGGTGGAGGCGGCATCTTTCCCGGACTCCTGGGTCCGCCCCGGCCTCAGGGGAGGGGCGAGACCCATGTGATGCGTGGTGCGGCGGTAGTCGTGGCGGGTTACCTGCCGAGGGCTCAAGAGGCCGTCATCGACATGTCCGGCCCCGCTGCCGCCCTGTCGCCTCTCGGGGCGACTCACAACCTGGTCGTCGAGTTCGAGCCGGCACCGGACGCCTTGTGGGAGGACGTGGACACCGCCCTGCGCCACGGCTCCCTGGCGTTGGCCGTCCTCCTCGCCGGCGCCGCTGTCGACGCTCCTCCCGATGCGGTGGAGGAGCTGCCGCCGGTTCTGGGTCCCGGTGCGGGAACCGCGGGACTGCCGAGGGTGGGGGCGATCACGAACCTCCAGACGCAGGGAGCGTTCAAAGATGCCTTCGTCTACGGCCGCAGCTTCGCCGGCGCTCTGCCCACGCTCATCGATCCCGACGAGTTGGACGACGGTGCCGTGGTCAGCGGCCAGTTCGGCCACCCTGGGCTGAAGAACTTCACCTACCTCTTCCAGAACCACCCCGTGGTGGAGGCTCTACGCCGGCGCCACGGGCAGGATCTGGAGTTCGCCGGCCTCATGCTGTCGCCCGAGCCCGTGGACCAGGACCGCAAGGAGCTGGTGTCCGCCCATGCGGCCAAGCTCTGCGCCGCTGCCCGCTTCGATGCGGCCATCGTCACCAAGGAGGGCGGGGGCAACGCCGACGGCGACATGGCCCTCAAGATGGATGCTCTTGCAGAGTTCGACATCCCAGCCGTGGGGCTCTTCGCCGAGATGGCCGGCTCCGACGGCACCGGCCCCTCCATCGTCGTTCCCCCGGAGAAGGCGACGGGCATGGTGAGCACCGGCAACTACGACGAGCGGATGGTGCTGCCGGCGGTCGAGTGGGCCCTCGGAGGAGAGCAGATCGCCCTACTGAAACGGGCCGCCACCGATGAGGTGGAGCTTCCGACCGCCGTCGTCTACGGCTCGCTGAGCCCTCTCGGCTGGGGACGACTCACCTGCGCGGAGCCGGCGGCGTGACGACGAGGATCGTCCACTACCTCAACCAGTTCTTCACCGGTGTCGGCGGAGAGGATTCCGCGGGGACAGGTCCGGCCCGAAGAGACGGACCGGTGGGGCCCGGGACCCGCCTGGCCCAGCTGCTCGGGTCCGACTACGAGATCGTCACCACCGTGTACTGCGGTGACGACTACGCCACCACCACTCCCGACGCCGTCGACGAGATCATGGCGCTGATCGTCGAAGCCCGACCCGACCTCCTGGTGGCCGGCCCCGCCTTCACGAGCGGCCGCTACGGCCTCGCCTGTGCCCGGGTGGTGGCGGCGGCCTACGAGGCGGGGATCTCATCCGTGGCCTGCATGCACGGCGACAATCCCGGCCTGGACGAGGCCGGAGCAGCTCCGGTGGTGGCCAGCGGTGAGACCGGACGCACCATGGCCGCCACGCTCGATACCCTGGCCCCCGCTCTGACCAAGGTGGCCGCCGGCGAGGCCATCACCAAAGCCGATGGCCGGGTGGGCAAGATCCCCCGCATCAACCGCCTGGACGACCGCAACAGCGCGGAGCGGGCCGTGGACCTGGTGCTGGCCCGCCTGGGCGGGAACCGGAGGGCCACCGAGGTTCCCCTCCCCCGGTTCGACCAGGTGACGCCGGCCTCCCCCCTGGAGGACCCGTCGAAAGCGCTGGTGGCCATTCTCACCGAGGGCGCTCTGGTACCCGATGAAAACCCCGACGGGCTGGAGTCGGCTCGGGCCACGAAGTGGCTGCGCTATCCGCTCGATGGGATGGACACGATGCCGGCCGGCGAGTACCGCTCCGTCCACGGCGGGTTCTCCACCGTGTGGGCCAACGAGGACCCCAACCGCATACTTCCCCTCGACGTGGCCCGCCAGCTCGAGGGCGAAGGAGCAATAGGTCGACTCCACGGGGAGTACATGACGACCGCCGGCAACGGCACCAGCGTGGCCAACGCCCGCCGCTTCGGCGTGGAGTGGGTGGGGGAGCTGCGCCGCCTCGGCGTGCAGGCCGCCCTGCTCACGGCCACGTGAGGCACGGGTACGCGTTGCGGGGCAACGCTGGCGAAGGAGCTCGAGCGGGGCGGTATCCCCACTGCGCTGATGTGCAACCTGGTGTCGATCGCCAAGCGGGTGGGCGCACCCCGCATCGTCACGACCCGGGGCATCCCCTATCCTGCCGGCGACCCTTCGCTGAGTCCGGCGGACGAGCGGGCCTGGCGCCGTCGCCTGGTGACGCGTGCCCTGCAGGTCGTGGCCACCCCTGTGTCCAAACCCACCGTCTTCGAGGTTGACGAGCATGAGTAGCGATCCAGTTCTCCTTGGCGCCACCCAGGTCCTGGCCCACGTGCCAGGGCTCGCCGTCCATGGCTCGAAGCCGCGCCGTGAGCTGCCCGGCCATCCGGACGTGGAGGCCGCATTCCGCTCCTCGCTCCGGGGTTTCGACGACGCCGTCGCCTACCTGCCCCACCAGGTCTTCCTGGGCGCCATCCTCCCCCGCGACCTTCCCCCCCGGCCCTGGGTCGGCGCCGCCGGTACGGGCGCAGGCAACCGCTTCGGTCCCACCGGCGAGATCATGCCCGACCACGAGTTCCTCGGGCTGCTGGCCGCCGTGGACCATTTCGGCCTCATCACCCTTTCGCCCGAGGTGGCGGCCAGGGCGGGGGAGGCGCTGGCTGCCCACCCTCTGGCCAAGTCACTCGACCTCGCCCGCATCGACGCGGCCGCCGGCGACGCCGGCGACGTGGCCAGCCGCCCGGGATCGATGGCGCTGCACCTCGGTACCGATCCCGACACGGTGGCCGCCGCCGTCGTCGCGGCCCACGATGCCGACGAGGCGCTGTCGTCCATCGTCCTGCTCGACAACCTGGCGGCCAAGGCCACCGCCACTCTGGCCCTGCTGCACCTGCTTGCGACGACCGGGGTGGACCCGGCCTCGATCGACTACGTGATCGGGTGCGGGGAGGAGGCCATCGGTGACCGCTATCAGCGCGGTGGCGGCAACATGGCCAAGGCTGTCGCCGAGGTGGCGGGGCTCACCGAGGCGTCAGGCATGGACGTCAAGAACTTCTGCGCGGCGCCGATCCCCGCCCTCGTGATGGCCTCGTGCCTGGTCGCCTCCGGAGTGTTCGGACGGGTGGCAGTCGTGGCCGGCGGCTCCCTGGCCAAGGTGGGGATGAAGTTCCAGGGGCACCTGCGCCACGAGCTGCCCATCCTCGAGGACGTGCTCGGCGGCGCCGCCGCCCTCATAGGGCCCGACGACGGCGTGTCACCCCGGGTGCGGCTCGACAGCGTGGGCCGCCACAAGGTCTCGGCCGGCGGATCTGGGCCCCAGATCATGGAGGCCCTGGCCGTCGAGCCGCTGAGCAGGCTGGGGATCCCCATGGCCGAGGTCGACGACTACGCCACCGAGTTGCACAACCCCGAGATCACCGAACCGCAGGGTTCGGGGGACGTGGCCGCCCGCAACTACAAGGTGATCGCCGCCCTTGCGGCCCGGGCCGGGAGCATCGAGCCCGGCAAGGAGGCCCAGGCCGACTTCGTGACGAAGCACGGGATGCCCGGGTTCGCCCCCACCCAGGGCCACCTGGCCTCGGCCCAGTGCTACCTGCCCCATGCCCGGGCCCGGCTCACTACCGGCGACGCCGAGCGGGTGATGCTCATGGCCAAGGGCAGCCTGTTCCTCGGGCGGATGTCCCAGCTCTCGGACGGCATGAGCGTGCTGCTCGAACGGAACCACGGCGGAGCGAACCGGGACTCCGCCGGGCTCTGAGCGGGGCAAAGCTCCAAATGTGCTCTGACCTGCGGGTTTGTTGCTCCCGGGGCCCCCGCAAGCAGGGGCAGTGACACGCCCAGCAGGCCGGTGCCTTCGCCGCGCCCCTGTCGCCGGGTGAGCCCGAAGCACTCGCCCTGGCGCAGCCCCATGCCGGCGCCGAACACGATGAGGGCGCGGTACCGGTCGGGCACGGAGGCGGTAGAAGCCGATCTGAACGATATGGTGCACCTCGACGTTCGAAGAAGTATCCGGAGAAAAAGAGGGAGGAGGTGAGGAAATGCTCCAAGGAAAGACCGTGGTCGCCCTGGGCGAGCGCGACGGAGTCTCAGGCCCCGCCATCGCCGCCTGCGCCGAAGCGGCCGGGGCCAAAGTGGCGTTCACGGCCACGGAGTGCTTCGTCTGAACGGCGTCCGGTGCCATGGACCTGCGCAGCCAGGAGGCGATTCTCCGGTTGGCGGAGTCACACGGTCGTGACGATCTGGTGGTGATCATCGGTGCTCCCGATCCGGAGAGCGCAGGGATGGCCGCCGAGACCGTCAGGATCGGAGACCCGACTTACGCAGGACCATTGGCCGGGACCCAGTTGGGTCTCGACGTGTTCCACGTCCTCCACGAGGACGTCCAGGCCGATATCCCGCCCGAGGTGTGGGAAAGCCAGATCGGCGTGATGGCCGACATCCTCGACGGTGACGGCATCAACACCGCCGTCGGGGAGATCTGCTCCCGCCCGGTGGACGGCTGACACTCAGCAGGTGGAATGGCTGGACGAAGTGGCCGACGCTCTGGGGGTCACCCGCCTGTCGGCGGCCGAAGTCGAGCAGCTACTGGATCTGGCGAGGGTGGTGGCCCACGGCACGGAGCGGATGAACGCTCCCCTGGCCACCTTCCTCGCCGGCCGTGCCGTGGGCGGCGGAACCGATCTCGCCACCGCTGCGACGACGGTCGAACGCTGCGCTGTCAGCCCGGCAGGAAGCTGAGCCGCACCGTCCGGGTCAAGTTGTCCTGGTTGAGGTCGACCAGGACGACGCTCTGCCAGGTTCCGGGGAGCGGTCGCCCGCCCACCACTGGAATGCACAGCCGGCCGGTCGGGGGTCGTTCTGAATGAACTGTGAGCAGGTCATGGCGACGCCGGGGCCCGGCATTGGCTAGAACCCTCCCATGACCGAGCACGATCCCGAAGCGGCAACGCGACAAGAGGTACAGGAGGAGGCGGAGGCGGCCGGCGACGACCCGGTCACCTCACGCGAGGCGATGGAGCAGGAGCTCATGGCCGAAGGTGAGTCGGAGGCCGGCGAGGAGGTCGGCGACGAGATGTACTGACCGGGACGTCCCGCACCCTCAGCGCGGGACCCCGGACTCCACCGGCCGACCGGAGGCGAACCACCCTTTGGTGCCCTCGGCCACCGACACGGTGTCCCATCCTCCGCGGTTGAGAGCACCAGCGGCAGCGAGGCTTCGGCTCCCTGTGGCGCAGATCACGTACACCCGCCGATCGCGCGGGATCTCGTTGGAGCGGGCGGAGAGCTCGGACAGGGGCATGTGGACCGCGCCCGGAACGTGCATGTCCTCGAACTCCTCGGGCATCCGCACGTCGATGAGCACCGCACCCTCGGCCAGCGCCTCGGCCAGCTCCTCCAGTCCCGCTTCCGGCGCGCCGGTGTTCAAGTTCATGAGCGAACGCTACCCGGACGGGTTGGCGGCCCGACCGGTTCCGGACCGCAACAGGCCCAACGCCATGGCCCGCTCCATGGCCTGCTGGCGGCCGCCTACGCCGAGCTTGGCGTAGATGTGGGCGAGGTGGGTCTTCACCGTCGCCGGCGTGACGAACAGCACCTCGGCGATCTCCCGGTTGGAGCGGCCCTCGGCCAGGCGCACGAGGACCTCCAGCTCCTTGCGGGTCAGGGAGACACCCACCTCGATTCGGGTCTCCTCCTCGGAGCCATCGCCACCGAGAACACCGACCAGCAGCGACAGGAGCGGCGCGGCGACCACCCGCTCGCCCCTCATGACCCGGCGGATGGCGACAGCCAGCTCCGCCGGGTGAACCGATCGCACGAGGAATCCGTCCACCCCGGCGATGGCCAAGAGGCTCAGCTCGTCACGATCCACCTGCTCGAGCAGCACGATCACCCTGGGCGGTACCACCAGCGCCTTGGCCCGCCGGGCCGCCTCCGTCGGCGGCAGGTCGCCGTGTGCCCCGAGCAACAGGTACCCGGCCTGGCGTACCCGGACCTGGCGCACCCCCTCGTCGCCGGTGCCGGCCTGGGCGACCACGGCGATCTCGGCCGAGCCCAGGGCCTGCACCATGCCCACGCGCACCAACGGCCACTCGTCGACAACCACGGCGGTACCGGGGCTGACGCCTTCCATCGGACAACTGTAGAAGCGGATGGCCCGTCGGCGTCCCCCTGACTAGCCAATGAGGGTGGGGAATGAGATGAAGATCGCCCGCGCGGGCGATGTACGGCGATGGGGCATTCGCCGACATTTGCCCCATGCACGGGGCGACAGCTGACAACGAACAGAAGGCACGCGAAGACCGACTGGTGAGGGAGCACCTCAATCTGGTGGACACTGCTGTCCACCACCTGGCGGGCCGGCTCCCCCGCCACATTCCGCGAGACGAGCTCGTCTCGGCGGCGATGGCCGGCCTGGCCCAGGCGGCACGGGCCTTCGACCCCGAGCGCCACACCAACTTCAGCCACTACGCCTCCGCCCGTATCCGAGGAGCTCTGCTCGACGAGCTGCGCAACCGCGACTGGGCTACCCGGTCCGTGCGCTCGAAGGCCCGCCGGATGCAGGCCGCGGTCGAGGAGCTCACCGGTGCACTCGGGCGGGCGCCTACCGACGCGGAGCTGGCCGAGAACATGGGTGTGACGGTGGCATCGGTCGGCGCGTTGTCGAACGACGTCCACCGGTCGGTGGTCCTGAACTACGACTCCGTCGTGGCCGAAGGCGGGGGCGAATGGCTTCTTCCCGCCGACGAGCGGAGCCCGGACATGGTCCTGCTGGAGCGTGAGCAGCAGGCTTACCTCTTCGACGCGGTGGCCGCGCTCCCCGGACGCCTGCGCCACGTGGTGCTCGGCTCGTTCTTCGAGGAGCGGTCGGTGCAGGAGCTGGCGGACGACCTCGGCGTGAGCCCTTCCCGGGTCTCCCAGATGCGGGCGGAGGCCATGATCCTGCTCAAGGACGGCATCACCTCGCAGATGGAGCCGGAGCGGGCACCGATCAGCACCGGCAGCCGACGTGTGGCTCGCCGCACGAGTGCCTACCGTGCCGCCGTCGCAGGTGGTTCGGACTTCAAGTCCAGGATCACCGCCTCCTCCCGCCCGCTGGCCTACGAAGTGCCCGCCGACCTCAAGGTCGCCCGCTCGGCCTGAGAGTGCCGCCTCATTCCTGGGTCAGTCCCGGGCCAGCATGCCGGGCAGGGGCTCGGCGTGGACGATGGTGAGTCTCTTGGTGGCCCGGGTGAGGGCGACGTAGAGGGCGCGCAGACCCTGGATCGATTCGGAGACGATCCGCGCCGGCTCCACCACCAGGACGGCGTCGAACTCGAGGCCCTTGACGGTGGCCACCGGGATGAGCGTGACCGGGGCCTCGATCCCCTGGCGGTCGGCTCGGGAGAAGGGGACGCCCTTGGCCTCGAGCGCCACGGCCAGCTCCTCCAGCAGCGACGGCACCGCCACCACGGCGACCGTTCCACCTTGCACCTCCGAGGTCTCGTCGTGAGCCAGCACGGCGGCTCGCTCGGCCAGGTCCCCGGGCCGGACGGCGACGACGACCGGCGGCTCACCTGTCGAGCGGACCGATCTCGGTGGTTTGAGGTGGGGAGCAGCCACCGCCAGGACCCTGCTGGCGAAGTCCATGATCTCCGAAGGAGTGCGGTAGTTGACGCTGAGCTCCGTGAAGTGCCCCGGCCGGCGCCGGGGGAGGTGAGCCACGATCTCGTCCCAACCCGAGGGCGCGCGGGCCCCGGTGGCCTGAGCAACGTCACCGACGACGGTCATCGAGCCGGAGATAGAGCGGCGCCCCAACATGCGGAGCTGCATGGGCGTGAGGTCCTGCGCCTCGTCCACGACGATGTGGCCGTAGGAACGGATGTCCTCGTCGGCCTGGCGGCTCCGGCTGCGGGTACGGGGGCCCAGAAGTACCCGGGCCTCGTCGAGCAGGGGCAGATCCTCCGCCGTCCACGGGATCTCGGCCAGGGTGGCGCTACGGGTGCGCCGGAGCGCACCGATCTCCTCGTTGCTCAGGATGCGCCGACCGGCCAGGCGCAGCAGCGCCGGCGCACCATAGAGGTCGTGGAGCAGCTCCTCGGGGCTCAGGAGCGGCCACATGCGGTCCAGGGCGGCGGTGACCGCCGGCAGCCGGCGGAGGCGCCACCAGAGCTCACTCTGGCTCAGCCCGCCTTCGGCCACCTCGGGGGCGGTGGGATCATCGTCGGAGACGCCGGCGCCGGCGCCGCCTCCGTCTCCGCCGGCGCGCTGGTCGACCCAGAGCCCGGTGCGCTGCCGGCGTTCGGACGCCCGCGTGTACTCCTCGTGCAGATGGCGGGCCACCAGAGCCTCGACATGGCGCCGGCGCACGTTGTGGGTGCCCGGCCGGCGCCGGGCCGACGCCACGATGGCCTCGGTCTCGCTGGTGCCCAACCTCAGGGCGAAGCCCTCGAAGCCGACCTGCACCGGGTGCTTGAGCGGGCGTTGACGGTCACGGACCGCCCGGGCCAGCACCTTGGCCATGCGGGAGTCGCCCTTGGCCCGTGCCGCCAGGGATGTGTCCAACTGGCGTACCCGTACCCCGGGAACGAGGCCGGCAATGGTGGACAGCGCCACGCCGCTCTCACCGAGCGAGGGGAGGACCTGCCCGATGTAGCGCAGGAACACGGGGTTGGGACCGATCAGCAGTACCCCCTGGCGCTCGAGGGGGAAGCGGTAGGTGTAGAGGAGGTAGGCGGCGCGGTGCAGGGCCACGGCCGTCTTGCCCGTTCCCGGGCCCCCCTGCACGACCAGCACCCCGGCCAGATCGGCACGGATGATCTCGTCCTGCTCGCGCTGGACCGTGGCCACGATGTCGCGCATCCGCCCGGACCTCGACCGCTCGAGGGCGCTGAGAAGCGCTCCTCCCCCGGCCACCTCCAGCTCCTCACCTCCGTCGCCGAACACCTCGTCCTCGATGCCGAGGAGACGGGGGCCCTCGGTGGCGAAGTGCCGGCGCCGGAACAACCCCATCGGGTGCACGCCAGTGGCGCGGTAGAAGGGCTCGGCCACCGGCGCCCGCCAGTCGACCACCAGTGGCTCCTGGTCCTCGCTGGAGACGGCCAGGCGGCCGATGTGGAACGCCTCCCCGTCGTCTCGGTCGATGCGCCCGAAGCACAGCGACTCCGAACCGAGCTGGAGTTGCTCGAGGCGGTGCATCGTGGTCCGCACCAGAACGTCGCGTTCGGCCACCGACTGCGGTGTGCCACCCCTCTGGAGGAAGACGGCATCCAGCAGATCGGCGGCACTGGCGCGCAGGGCGGCAACGCGTTCGTAGGCTCGGTCGATGTGGGCCTGCTCGGATGGCAGGTCGGGATGTGAGGACACGCGTTCCCCTCAAAAGCGGGAGGTGCGATTCTACGGTGCCCAGGCCTAACGTCGACGGTCATGCCTCCGCCGGCCGACGCCCCCTTTCTCCGCGCATGCCGGCGTGAGGCCACACCGGTCGTGCCGGTGTGGTTCATGCGCCAGGCCGGCAGGTCGCTACCGGAGTACAGGGCGGTGCGGGGCACGGGCAACATCCTCGAGGCCATTTGCCAGCCGGATCTCGCCACCGAGATAACCCTTCAGCCCGTCCGCCGCTACGGCGTCGATGCGGCCATCCTCTACTCCGACATCGTGGTCCCGGTCGCCGCCATCGGATACGGCGTCGAGGTGGTCCCAGGAGTCGGCCCCGTCGTGCGGGAGCCGTTCAGGAGCAAGGCCGACCTCGCCCGGTTGCGGCCGCTGGAGCCGGAGGAGGACACGCCCTACGTCCTGGAGACCGTCCGGGCGGTGGTCGCCGAGGCCGGCGTGCCCGTCATCGGCTTCGCCGGTGCACCGTTCACCGTCGCCAGCTACCTCATCGAGGGGCGGGGTACCCGGGACTACTCCTTGACGAAGACCCTCATGCGTGAGGACCCGTCGACGTGGCACTCGCTGCTCGACACTCTGGCCGATCTGGCCGTTTCGTCGCTCCGCTCGCAGGTGGGCGCCGGCGCCGGGGCCGTCCAGCTCTTCGACAGCTGGGCCGGAGCGCTCTCGCCCGGCGACTACGAGGATTTCGTCCTGCCGGCCACCCGGCGGATCTTCGAGGCCCTCGACGACCTCGCTGTGCCACGCATCCACTTCGGAGTCGGAACCGGTGAGCTTTTGGGCCTGATGGCCGCCGCCGGCGCCGACGTGGTCGGGGTCGACTGGCGGGTGCCGCTCGATGCCGCCCGCCGGCGGGTGGGCCCGGACAAGGCGCTGCAGGGGAATCTGGACCCCTCCGTCTGTCTCGCCCCCATGGAGGTCGTCGAGGCCGAGGTGGACAAGGTGCTGCGAGCCGGTGGTGGGAGAGCCCACGTGTTCAACCTGGGCC
The DNA here is from genome assembly GCA_035526335.1 of Acidimicrobiales bacterium. Lineage (GTDB taxonomy): Bacteria > Actinomycetota > Acidimicrobiia > Acidimicrobiales. The sequence continues at coordinate 42,058 of DATLCN010000030.1, forward strand.
ACGGGGTGCTGCCCCGGACGGACCCGGGAGTGCTCCAGCGGGTGGTGGACCAGGTGCACGGGTACCGCCCCGTCGATGCCTGAGATCGTTCTTCTCGGAGTCCTCGTGATGGCCTACGGCTCGCCGGCCTCGCCCGACGGGATCGAGGCCTATTACACCCACGTGAGACGGGGCCGGCCCCCGCCGCCGGAGCTCCTGGCCGACCTGCAGCGACGGTACGACGCCATCGGCGGCGTCTCCCCCCTCGTCGCCAGGACCACAGCCCAGGTGGAGGCGTTGCAGCTAGCCCTGGGGCCGGGCCATGTGGCGGTGCTCGGGCAGAAGCATGCGCCACCGTTCATCGAAGACGCCGTCGAACAACTCGCCGACCTGGGGGCGGGGCGGATAGTCGGCCTGGTACTGGCTCCGCACACCTCGGCGCTCAGCACAGGTGAGTACCACTCCCGCGGCGAGGAGGCGGCGGCGGCGGCCGGCATTCCCTATTCCACGGTGGGCCCCTGGCACGACCACCCGACCCTGGTGGACCTGCTGGCCGAGCGCGTGGTCGACGCGTTGTCCAGGTTGCCGCAGGGGGCAAGGGTCGAAACCCTCTTCACCGCCCACTCGTTGCCGCTGCGGGCACTCGGGCTCGACGATCCGTCGTATCCCGAGCAGTTGCGTCAGACGGGCGAGGCCGTTGCGGCACGGGCCGGGCTCGGTGCCCATTGGCGGGTCGCCTGGCAGAGCGCCGGCCGCACGCCTGATCCCTGGATCGGTCCGGACGTCCTCGACGTCATGCGAGGTCTTCCGGACGAGGGCATCGAAGGTGTCGTCGTCTGCCCCGCCGGCTTCGTCTCCGATCACCTCGAGGTGCTCTACGACCTGGACGTCGAGGCCGCGGCCGCGGCTGCCTCGGCGGGCCTGCTTCTCGAACGCACGGCGTCGCTCAATGCCGACCAGCGGTTCATCTCCCTGCTGGCCGCCTTGGTGGGCATCGCCGCCGGCGCCCCTGTGTATTGACCTGCCCGCAGGTCACCGTCGTCGGTGGCGGCATCACCGGCATGGCCGCGGCATGGGAGCTGGTCCGTAGCGGGGCGAGCGTCACCCTCCTCGAGGCGTCGCCCCGGCTCGGCGGCAAGATCGCCGGCGAGCAGATCGCCGGCCGCTGGGTCGAGCTCGGCCCGGATGCCTTCCTCGCCCGTCTGCCCGAGGCGGTTCGACTCTGCAGTGAGCTGGGCCTCGAGCACGAGCTTGTAGGCGCGGCGACCGAGTCCGCCTCCATCTGGGCAAATGGACGGCTCAGGCCCATTCCCACCGGCACGGTCCTCGGTGCCCCAGCCGGGCTCGCCGGTTTGCGGGCGGTCGCTCTTTCGGGGCTCCTCTCGCCGGCGGGTCTCGCACGGGCGGGCCTCGACCTGGTGCTCCCCCGTCGCCGCCTCGGGGACGATCCGAGCGTCGGCGCTCTGATCACGTCCCGATTCGGCCGCCAGGTCCACGAACGGCTGGTGGACCCAATTGTCGGCGGGATCCATGCCGGCCCCTCGTCACGCCTCAGTTGCCTGGCGGTCGCCCCCCAGCTGCTGGCGGGAGCCCGCTCCCGACGCAGCTTGCTCCTCGGCCTCGAAAGCTCCCGCCGGTCTGCGCATCCGCCCGAGCCGTCGGGCACGGGCGCGACCTTCGTGTCCCTGCGGGGTGGCCTCGCCCGACTGGTGGGGCGTCTGGAGGAGGCACTGCGGGATGCCGGTTCGCATATCGAGCTGGGGCACGAGGTGCAAGAGCTACCGACGTCGGGCAGCCCCACCATCCTGACGACCCCGGCGCCGGTGACGGCGGCCCTGCTGGCCGGGATCTCGCCGGCGGCCGCGGCCGAGCTGGCCGAACTCCAGCACGCGTCGGTGGCCCTCGCCGTTCTTCGCTATCCGCTGGCCGCCTTTCCCGGCGGGGCCGTGCCGGGGGGAAGCGGGTTTCTCGCCCCTTCCGGCGAGGGACGCCTGCTCACCGCCTGCTCTTTCGGGTCATCCAAGTGGCCCCACTGGGCGGCGCCCCTCGAAGTGGTGTTGAGGATTTCCGCCGGGCGCTGGGGCGACGGGAGGGCCATGGCGCTGGACGACCGAGAACTGGTGCGCCGCCTGCACGGCGAACTGGTCGAAGCCCTCGAGCTGACCGCAGAACCCATTGCTGCACGGGTGGCCCGCTGGCCAGCCGCCTTCCCGCAGTACCGCCCCGGGCACCTGGACAAAGTCGCTCGGATCGAGGCCGCCCTGCGCCGGGACTGCCCTCGCATCCACGTGGCCGGCGCCGCTTACCGCGGTGTCGGGATACCTGCGTGCATCGGCCAGGGACGCGCCGCCGCCCGGCGCGTCCTCGGCCTGTGAGGCCCCGCCTACGCCCTACCTACCAACCGAGGTTGGCGGTGGCGCTCTTGATCCCGCGGGTACGCCAGCCGACGTTGGCGGTACCCATGCTCAAGGAAGGAGCGACCTCGCCGCCGGCGCGGGCGTTCATGAGCTCCTGACGACGGGCAAAAGCCTCACGCCCCATGTCGAGAAGCTCGTTCGCCAGTTCCACGTTCGCCTTGGGGAACATCACGTTCTCTTCCCGGTCCATGTGCCTGGTCAGAGCGGCCCGCAGCATGCGCATGGTCCGCTCCAGATCCGGGTCGCCGGGGTCCATGTCCTCGATGGCGGCGATGATCTCCTCGACCTGAGCGTGCTCGTCCTGTGACTCGTCGGCCAGGCGCCCGTCGACCGCGTCGCGGACGGCGGGATAGAAGATCTCTTCCTCGATGATGCTGTGCATCTTCAGTTCGTCGCACACCTCGAGCGCCAGATCGAGGCGCCAGGGGCTCTGCTCGTAGTTGGTCAGCAGGCGCTTGGCCCGAAGGTGGTCGTCGACGAGCACCTTGGTGATATCGGCCATCCGTAGTCTCCTTCTTTGTCCAGGTCGCCACTCACGACCGCAGTTCAGTCTAGGCCCCACTAGGTGTTCTGGTCTAGTAGCGGGCCGGCCGGGCGGCCTGCTGTACGTCGGCCAGGTCGGTTCGGGCCTGACCGAGGATCTCGTCAGCGCCCTCCGCAACCCGTTCGCCAGGCCCACCTGCGAGGGTGATCCTGCCCCCCGCCTGGTAGGGACCGGCGCCGGCGGGGGACAATGGGGGCATGGCCAGGTCGATATGGGGTGGCGCCATCAGCTTCGGGCTGGTGAACGTCCCGGTGAAGCTCTTCACAGCGGTACGAAAGAAGGACGTGCGGTTCCACCAGCTCCACTCCAGGGACGGGGGCCGGATCCAGCAGAAACGGGTCTGCACCGTCGACGGCGAGGAGGTCCCCTACGAGGAACTGGTCAAGGGCTACGAGATCTCCAAGGACCAGTATGTGGTGATCGAGCCCCAGGAGCTCGAGGCGCTCGACCCCGAGAGCACCCACACCATCGACATCGAGGACTTCGTCGACCTCGACCAGATCGACCCGCTGTTCTTCGACTCCTCGTACTACGTGGTGCCCGACGAGCGGGGTTCCAAGCCCTACCGCCTCCTCCTCGAAGCCATGCGCGACGCCAACAAGGTGGGTATCGCCAAGGTCGTCATGCGCACCAAGCAGTACCTGGTGGCCGTGCGCCCGGTCGGTGAGGCGTTGGTGATGTCCACCATGAACTTCGCCGACGAGGTGGTGCCCCAGGAGGAACTGGAGGGTCTCCCCGCGTCCGAGAAGTCGGCCCGGGTGAGTGACCGCGAGCTCAAGATGGCACAGCAGCTGATCGACTCACTTTCGACGGACTTCGACGCGGCCAAGTACCACGACACGTACCGCGAGCAGGTCCTCGACCTGGTGGAGCGGAAAGCCGAGGGCCAGGAGATCGTGGCCCAGCCGTCGGCCGAGCGTCCGACTCCGGTGGTCGACCTGATCGCGGCGCTCGAAGCGTCGCTGGCCGCGTCCAAGGGCAAGCAGAAGGCCTCTTGACACCGTGACCCCGCCGGCCTCGACGGCGACCCACGGCGCCGGATGGGGATGGGGCGGGGTTGAGGCCCCGGCCGGGCTTTGACGCAGGTCAGCGTCGGCGGCCGGGAGTTGAGTCTCTCCAACCTCGACAAGGTCCTCTACCCGCAGGCCGGCTTCACCAAGGGGGAGGTCATCGGTTACTACCAGGACATCGCGCCGGCCCTGCTCCCCCACCTGGCCGCCCGCCCGCTCACGCTCAAGCGGTACCCGAACGGGGTCGAGGGGCAGTTCTTCTACGAGAAGCGGTGCCCGTCGCACCGGCCACCGTGGATGGCCACGACGTCGGTGTGGAGCGAGCGCAACAAGGCGGAGGTGAACTACTGCGTGGTCGACGAGCTGGCCTCGCTGGTGTGGGTGGCCAACACGGCGTCGCTGGAGCTCCATCCGTCGCTTTCACGCGGCGTGGACATCAGACAACCGACCATGGTGGTGTTCGACCTCGACCCCGGTGCCCCGGCGACCATCGTCGAGTGCTGCTCGACGGGGCTTCGCCTGCGTGAGCTGTTCGCCCGGACGGGCCTGGAGAGCTTTGCCAAGACCTCCGGATCCAAGGGCCTCCAGCTTTACGTGCCGCTGAACACCCCTGTCGGCTACGACGGCAACCCGGGCACGAAGGAGTTCGCGCTGGCTGTGGCCCAGCTGTTCGAGAAGCGCTTTCCCGGGGAGGTCGTGTCGAGCATGAAGAAGGACCTCCGGGCCGGCAAGGTGCTCATCGACTGGAGCCAGAACGACGAGCACAAGACCACGGTGTCGGTGTACTCGCTGCGGGCCCGGCCGCGGCCCACGGTGTCGACCCCGGTGACGTGGGACGAGGTGGCCGCGTGTGCCGACGGTGGTGACCCCGACACGCTGGTGTTCGAGGCCGGCGAGGTCCTGGAGCGTGTGGAGCGGATGGGCGACCTGTTCGCGCCGCTGAACGAGCTGGAACAGACCCTCCCCTCGCTTTCGATTGCATAGCGGGCAGAATCGCCACGGTATGTACCCGAAGCTGGGGGGGGCGGCGCTGGCCGGAGCGGTCGTCGCGCTCTCGCTCCCGCCGTGGGGATGGTGGCCGCTGGCCTTCGTGGGCATGGGCTTTCTCTCGCTGCTGCTCGGAGGGGCCCCGGCCCGGGCCCGGCTGAGCATCGGGACGGCCTTCGGCTCGGGGATGTTCACGGTGGGCCTGTGGTGGATGGGCGAGTTCAACGTCGCCGGTGCGGGTCTGGCCGTCGCGGTCGAGGCCCTGTTCGTGGGGTTGGCCGCGGCCGGCTGCCCGCCGGGTCGAGGGCGGGCGATCGGGTTCCCCGCCGCGCTGGTGATCGCCGAGGCACTGCGCCGGGTTGCACCGTTCGGAGGCCTGCCGCTGGCCGGCATTGCTCTCGGGCAGGTGGGCGGCCCTCTGGCCGGCGCGGCCCGGATCGGCGGAGAGCTGATTCTGGTGGCGCTCGTCGGCATCGGCGGGGTCGCCGGCGCCGAACTGGTACGCCCCGGGTCTGGTCCCCGACGAGCACGGACCGCCGGCGACGCGGACGGGAGCGGGCAAGGCCACGGCGCCGCCAGAACCGGGCTGGCTCGCCGGATCCCGCGGGCCCGCCGCGAGGCGAACGCCGGAGGGTCTCGTCCCGAGCGGCGCCGGGCCGTTGCCGCGATCGCCCTGATCGCAGGCGTCGCGTCGACGGGCGCACTGGCTCCCGACGGATCGCCGGGACGAACGGTCGACATCGCGGCGGTGCAGGGTGGCGGGCCCCGCGGTTTCCGGGGAGTGGAATCGAATACCGAGGCAGTGTTCGCCGCCCAGGTGGCTGCCGGCGAGCGAGTTCGGCCCCCTGTCGACCTGGTGCTGTGGCCGGAGGACGTCATAGACGTCGACGGCCCGATCGCCACCACCTCCGAGGCGCAACGGGTCGGTGCGGTGGCCCGCCGGCTCGGGGCAACCGTGGTGGCCGGGGTGGTGGAAGATGCCGGCCCCACCCGGTTCCGCAACGCCGCCGTGGTGTGGTCGGGCCGCGGAGAGATCGTCGACCGTTACGACAAGGTCCACCGGGTTCCATTCGGCGAGTACGTGCCCTGGCGTTCCATGGTGGATCGTCTGGCTGATCTCTCCGTCATCCCCCGTGACGCCCTCGCCGGCCGGGGCCCCGGGATCGTGTCCACCTCGGCAGGCGACGCCGGCGTGCTCATCTCCTACGAGGTGTTCTTCGCCGGTCGGGCACGCACCGCCACAGGCGCGGGCGCGTCGGTCCTGCTGGTGCCCACCAATGCCGCGTCATACAGCACGACCCAGGTGCCGACCCAGGAGGTGGCCGCCGCCCGTCTGCGGGCCATCGAGTCGGGGCGTGATCTGGTTCAGGCGGCGCCCACGGGCTACAGCGCGTTCATCGACCACCGAGGCCGTGTCCTGTCCCGAAGCACCCTCGGCCGGCGCCAGGTCATCCAGCGAAAGGTCGTGCTCCGATCCGGGCGGACGATCTACCACCGCACAGGCGACTGGCTCCTGCTCGGGCTGGCGGCCTTCGGGCTCGGCGCCGGCTGGGCCCGGTCACGGAAAGGTGACGGCTGACGGCGCCGGTGCGGCACCGGCGGGAGCCGGCCCGTTCGGCCAGCACACCTCGCCACGCGCACCCTCGTCCCGATACCAGAAGGCCGGACACCACTGGGTCGGGGTGCAGGTGGGCGGTGCGAAATCGGGGTGTGCGAGACTGACCCCACGGGAGCTCGGACGGACCGGGCTGAGAGGGCCCCTGCGGGGGCCGACCGGGACCTGATCGGGGTAATGCCCGCGGAGGTAGTCGCCATGGCCACTCGAGTCGAATCCCACGGAACAGAGGCACGGCGCAAGATCCACCTGGACGGCCCCGGCGGGATCCGGGTGCCCTTCACCGAGGTGCGGCTGGCAGCCTCCCCGACCTCAGGTGGGCCCGTGCCCAACGAGCCCATCCGTTTGTACGACACGAGTGGCCCGGGCTCGGAGCCCGAGCGAGGGCTCCCGCCCCTGCGGGCCGATTGGATCGCCGCACGGGATGACGTGGAGACATGTTCGGGGCGCGCAGTCCAGGCACGCGACGACGGCCGTTCCGCCGGCGCCGGCCGGGTGGCCGAGACGTGGGCGGGTGAACACCGGCCTCCCCTCCGGGCGAAGGCCGCCCGCAACGTCACCCAGATGCATTACGCCCGCGCCGGCACCGTCACCCCGGAGATGGAGTTCGTGGCTTTGCGCGAGGGGCTGGCGCCGGACTTCGTCCGTGAGGAGGTGGCCCGAGGCCGGGCCATCATCCCCGCCAACGTCAACCATCCGGAGTCCGAGCCCATGGCCATCGGGCGCAACTTCCTGGTCAAGGTCAACGCCAACATCGGCAACTCCGCGGTCACCTCGTCGGTCGCCGAGGAGGTCGAGAAACTCACCTGGGCCACCAGGTGGGGTGCCGACACGGTCATGGACCTGTCCACCGGCCGCGACATCCACACCACCCGGGAGTGGGTCATCCGCAACTCGCCGGTTCCCGTCGGCACCGTGCCCATCTACCAGGCGCTCGAGAAGGTCAATGGCCAGGCCGAGGACCTGACGTGGGAGGTGTTCCGGGACACGCTGGTGGAGCAGGCCGAGCAGGGAGTCGACTACTTCACCATCCACGCCGGCGTCCTCCTGCGCTACGTGCCCCTGACCGCCAGGCGCCTCACCGGAATCGTGAGCAGGGGCGGATCGATCATGGCGGCGTGGTGCCTCGCCCACCACCGGGAGAACTTCCTCTACACCCACTTCGAGGACATCTGCGAGATCATGGCCGCCTACGACGTGGCCTTCTCGCTGGGTGACGGGCTCCGCCCCGGTTCGATCGCCGATGCCAACGACGAATCGCAGTTCGCCGAGCTGGGCACCCTCGGCGAACTTACCGAGGTCGCCTGGCGCCACGACGTCCAGGTGATGATCGAAGGCCCGGGACACGTGCCGCTCCACAAGATCAAGGAGAACGTCCACCTCCAGATGGAGGTCTGCCACGAAGCGCCCTTCTACACCCTCGGGCCGTTGACGATCGACGTGGCTCCCGGTTACGACCACATCACATCGGCCATCGGGGCGGCGGTGATCGGGATGCACGGCACGGCCATGCTCTGCTACGTAACGCCCAAGGAGCACCTGGGCCTGCCCGACAGGGATGACGTCAAGCAGGGTGTGATCGCCTACAAGATCGCCGCCCATGCCGCGGACCTGGCCAAGGGGCACCCGGGCGCCCAGGTGTGGGACGACGCTCTGTCCAAGGCCCGCTTCGAGTTCCGCTGGAACGACCAGTTCGAGCTGTCCATGGACCCGGAGACGGCGAGGGCATACCACGACGAGACGCTTCCGGCCGAGCCGGCCAAGACGGCGCACTTCTGCTCGATGTGCGGCCCCAAGTTCTGCTCGATGCGCATCAGCCAGGACATCCGTGACTACGCGGCCTCCCACGGCGTCTCCGACGACGAAGCCGTCTTCATCGGCATGAAGGAGAAGTCGGCCGAGTTCGTCGATCAGGGTGCTGAGGTCTACCTGGCCCCGTAGGGCGGGTGTCGCCGGGTAGTCCCAATGACCGTAGTCAGATGAGTCCCTCTTCCTTGGCGATGATCAACACCTCGATCTGGTTTCGTGCCCCGGTTTTTTCCAGGATGTTGTGGACGTGGTTCTTCACGGTGCCCGCTGAGATGGACAGCTCGTTCGCCGCGGCCCGGATCGAGGAGCCTCTGCTGAGGACCTGGAGCACCTCGATCTCCCGGGGGCTCAGGGTCGTCAGCCCGCGCCGCCCTCCGGCGGTCGGTAACTCCTCGTTGGTTCGAGGCCGTGCATCGGCCGCCGCGGCCCGAATGGCGGTGACGATCTGGTCGAAGGAGAAATCCTTCGGTACGAACCAGCGAGCTCCGCACGCCCGCGCCTGGTTCCACTGGAGCGGCCCGATGAAGAACTCGGTGAGGAACAGGACCTGGGTGGCGGGAGACAGCTGAAGCGCCGCCTTTACCGCCGCGGGGCCGGGCACGTCGGCGATCCAGAAATCGATCAGCGCCACGTCGGGCTTGAGGCGCCCCACCTCCTTTATCACCTGCGCCCCCGTGGTCGACCATTGCCGGAAGACTTTCAGGCCCGGGTGGTGCTGGAGGGCCCGGACCAGACCTTCTGCGAACAGGCGTTGGCGGTGGGCCACCGCCACTGTGATCTGGGGGGCCGGTAGATGAGGGGGCTGTGGCTCCGGCGGCTGGACGTCGTGATGGGTCTGGACGAAGTTGGTCCCGATCTCAAAGGGGTTCCGCTCGGGTATGAAACCGGCTCGGCGGGCCGTTTCAATGGCCTCCACGCGCGAGGCTGCTCCGGTCTTGGAGAAGATCTTGGTCAGCTGGTTCTTCAGGGTTCCGGCACTCATGAACAGGTCGGCAGCGACCTCACGGGACGTCTTGCCCTCCCCCAACAGGCGCAGGATCTCCAGTTCGCGCTCGGTCAACGTGGCGTAGCGGGCGTACAGATCATCGCCTCGGCGAATGCGTTTGTTGAGTCCATCTACGATGTCCGCCAGTTCCTCGGCGTAGACCAACGGCCGTCCGAGGTGGGCCTGACGGATTGACTCGACCACGTGGGACACGCTGAGGCTCTTGGGCAGGAATCCGGCCGCGCCGGCGGAGAGGGCCCGCTCCACCTGCTGGGGCCCGTAGATCCCGGCGAGGAGAAGTACCTTCGCTGCGGACGAACACGCCCGTATTGCTTCGGTCGTCTCCGGGCCGTCGAGACCCGCCAGCTCGTAGGTGAGGAGCACGACGTCGGGACTGGCGCGCTTGAAGATCTCCAGTGCATCGGCACCGCCCATGGCCCCGTGGTGCACCACCTCTATGCCGTTCCAGCCGTCGATGCTGTGGGCCAGGGCACAACCGAACAGTTCGATGTCCACGGCCACCATCACCGTGATGGGCTGCTCGGTCGGCGCTGGGCCGGCCGCTCGGGCGCCGGCGCTTCGGCGCCTGTTGGCAGAGCCGGATTTCACCTGCGGAACCTCAGCGACGTAGGCGGCGGTTGAGTCGGGCGCCGAGCATCCCCAGGGCGCCCATCAAGGCTGCCGTGACCAGAGCCAGGATGAGCCAGAGGTGGGTGGACCCCTCAGCGGGTGTGAGCGGTGGCCTCACGGGCAGGGCCCGGCGGTCGGCGGTGGCCCTGGGGGCCAGTTCGGCCCCCGCCACCACCGTGGGGGCCGGGGAGAGGACCACCGCTGGGGCCCCAGCCCTGGGGGCGGCCCGCGACA
>DATLCN010000032.1:0-2998 GCA_035526335.1 Acidimicrobiales bacterium
CCGTCCAGCACGATGGGAAATTCGACGGGCAGGTAGAACACGTGGTCATAACGGGCCCGCAGATCCATGGTGGCGATCTCCCGCGACTCGTACCAGAGATGGTTCTCCTTCCGGGAGCCGTCCTGGTTCTCCATCACCCAGTCGGCGTAGGCCAGGACGTCGTAGATCGAGCGGTCGGCCACGAAACTCTCGTGCGTCGCCTCCGCCCGCCACTGCTTGAGGAAGATGAGAGTCTCGGTCTCCGCCGTTGCGCTCTGGTCGAGCGGGAAGCCGAGCTCGACGACCTCGCGCGCCACCTCGGGCAGCAGGGGGTAGTCCCATTCACGGGCGAAAAGATTGGCCAGGGTGGTCTTCCCCGTGGAGAACGAACCGACGAATGCTGTCTTCAATGGCGCTGATCTCATGTGGACAGTGTGACCCAGGACGGAGCGGCGCTCCGCAGCGTCAATCCGCCTTCAGCTCGGGCGGGTAGAGGTAGTAGTTGGCGGCCGACGCCGCCGTGGCCCCCTCGTGGACGGCAGTGGTGATCTGGTGGCCGTGGATCCGGGTGACGTCGCCGGCGGCGTACACGCCGGGGACGTTCGTCCTCTGCTCGATGTCGGTGTCGATGTAGCCGTTGGTGTAGAGGCTCACGCCGAGGTCCTTGGCCAGCTGGACCTCGGGCGTGGCGCCCTGGGTGCAGAACAGCGCTTCGAGCTCGATCTCCAGGCCGCCCTGGGTCAGGACGGAGTGGAACTGGCCGTCGGTGCCCACGGCGCGCTCGATCTTGTCGTGGATGACCGGGATGTCGAACTTGGCCAACCGGTCCATGTACTTCGGCTCGATCTCGTTGGAGTGGCTGTTGGTCAGCACCGTCAGTCTCTTGGAGAACCTGCTCAACTGCACCGCCTCGCCGGCGGCCCCGTTCGTGTGGCCGATGACGAGGATGTTCTTGCCTTTGCTGGCGTAGCCATCGCAGGTGATGCACCAGAACATGCTGGTGCCGACGTAGGACTCCCAGCCGTGGAAATGCGGGTAGTGGTCGAGCACGCCGGTGCAGATGATGACGGCGCGCGCCGTGTACGTACCGAACTGGCCCTCGGCTACGAAAAGGTCGCCCTCCCGCCGCATGTCGAGCACCTTGTGGTGCTCGAAATCGACCTGGGGGTATTCGGCAAGCTGGACCCGGCCCAGCTCCCGCAGCTTGGCCGCCGGCACGCCGCCGGGGAAGCCGAGGTAGTTGTGGTTGATCTGGTGGTGGGTGGAGCGGCCGTGGCCGGCGTCGAACACGACGACGGTGCGGTCGTAACGGGCGAGGTAGATGGCGGCCGAGAGGCCGGCGGGGCCGGCCCCCACGATGATGGCGTCGGTTGTCTTGTTGACCATGAGGTGATGCTGGGTCAGACCGGGATCTCGGACTCGTCGTCGACCCGGCAGAAGTCGCCGCCCGCCGCTTCGGTGTCGCCGATCTCGACGAACGCGGCGGCCACGGATTCATTGGCACCGACGACGTACACGTCCTCACCCATGCTCACCTTCGACCGGAAGAACAGCAGCTCGTTCATGCCCTGCCGGGAGATCGCCTGGACCTCCTTGACGATCAGCACGATGTGCTCGGGGCGAGCCGCGATCACACGGTCGAGGTCGCGGCGGAGCTTGATGACCTCGTCGGGGTCGAGCTTGCCCCGCATGACGATCCGCGCCTTGCCGTTCTCCAGGGTGAACTGGGAGTCGAACTTGTCGGTGGCCGAGACGATCCGCACCCTCACCCGGCACTCTTCGGCCGCCGGCAGCCTGACCGTGAGGGCGTCGGCATCGAAGTCGGCGTAGGGGGCGTCGTTGATCCAGACCTCGGCGAGGCGGACGCTACCGGGGGGGAGCAGGTCGGGAGCGACCCGCAGTATCCCGTCGGGGAAGCTGACGGCCTTGGGCTTGAAGTACAGCTCCAGATCCTCCTCGTTGACGAGGAGGTTGCTGTAAACGGCGGACAGGTAGCACAGCTCCATCGAGTGGTAGCCCGACATGGAGTGGCTCCCCTTGAGGCGCTCGTTGCCCACGAGGTAGGGGATGCCGCTGGCCAGCACGTTGAAGTAGATGCCGCCCTCGTCGTGATCGAGGAAGTGGGCGTTGTAGAAGGCGGCCGACTCGCGCGCCAGGCGGGTGTGTTCGGAGTGCCCGAGCGATCCGGCGAGGATGTAGTAGGCGAGGATGGCCTGCTCCTGCTGCCACCACGCCTTGCGGTCGTGCCACACGAAGCGGTGCCACTTCTGGTCGCCCTCGAGCCGGCGCTCCACGACGTCGTACCAGCCGCCCCGCTGCTGGTCGCTCCCGACCGCCGGCATCGTGTCGGCGATCTTGTTGGCCAGCGCCACGTATTCGTCGTTGGGCCGCAGGTGGTGGATGCGCATGAGGTTCCAGGCGATCTTCAGGTTGTGGCCGACGACGGCGCTGTCCTGCTGCCAACCCCACTTGCGGTCGGCGCTCCAGTCCTCGTGGAAGCGCTCTTGCACGAACGGGCTGTGCGCGTCGTCCGGGAAGTGCACGGCGATGGTGTCGCCGGTCTGGACCAGGAAGTCCTCCAGGTCCTTGCGGCCGGTGGCGATCACCGCGTTGATCAGGTACGCCGGCGCGTGGTCGCCCACGGAGTTCCAGTTCTTGCGGGCCCGGTTGGATCGCAGGCTGTCCGAACGGCCGTCGAGGTTGATCGGGTCGATGTGGGAGAAGTACCCACCCTTGTCCGGGTCGCGGAAGAAGCGGTCGAACAAGGTGATGGTCTTCTCGATGTCGCTGAGGATCCTCGGGTCGCCGGTGACGCGGTAGGTCTGTGTCGGGCCGGCGAGGGCGTAGATCTGCTCGTACATCGGGATGGCGTCATAGTCGTCGCCGAACTCGGAGGTGAAGATCTTCCGCTGGCTGGTGCCCGACACGTCGATGCCGTGGTACCAGTACACGATGCCCTCGGCGTCGTTGGTGGCCCGCATGTGCTCACGCAGGTACTCCGTGCCGCTCTCCGCCGCCT
>DATLCN010000033.1:0-2426 GCA_035526335.1 Acidimicrobiales bacterium
GGCTTCCTGGCCAAGTTCTATGTGATCTCTGCGGCGGTGGAGGCCGAGTCCTACGCCATCGCCGTCATCGCCATGCTGGCGTCGGTGGTCGCCGCCTTCTTCTACCTCCGCCTCATCGTCGTGATGTACATGGGCGCCGACCAGGCCATGGCCGGCGTGGGGCCGGAGACGACGCTGGGCGCTGCCGGCGCCGGCGCTGAGGTGGACGACGACGGTGGCGGCGTCGGCGTGGCCACCGCGACGGTGACGAGGGTCGAGGTCCCGATTGGGGCGGCGCTGGCCATCGGCATCTGTCTGGCCTACACGATCGGCGCCGGCCTCATCCCCCAGCCCGTCATCGACTTCGCCCGCCACGCGACGTTGCTGCGGTTGTAGGGCCGGCGCCGGCGTGGCCGTTCCGGAGCTGGCCGTGCCGGCGCGCCCCCATGACCAGGGCCGGAATCGGGAATCCGGTGAGAAACTGGGAAGGAGCGGCATGGACCAGTACCATCGCCGGACAGTCGAGCAGAGGCGCAACGTTGTCGGTAGGGAATGTGCGACAAGAGGATGATCACCGGGTGGATTCCGGAGCACGCATGCAGGTCGATGCGGAGGGTGCCCGCTACTGGGTGCGGTGCTCTTGTGGCTGGACCAGTGAGCCGTCCCTTACCGCCGTCCTGGCCGAGGCGGCCGGTGAACAGCACCGCACCCTCGCAGCCACACGGCGCCACCACCGTCCGTGACGGCGATGTTGCACTCGGCAACTGACCGCGGCCTTCGTTAGGATCACGCCGATGTCAGACTTTCTCCGCCAGTATCTGACCGTTGCCATCTTCGGTGGCGCCGCGGTGCTGATGGTGTCGGCCATGTTGGGCGTCGGAAAGCTGCTGCGGCCGACCCGCCCTCAGACCGGCAAGTACATCAACTACGAGTGCGGTGTGGACCCCGTGGGTGTGGGCTGGTCGCAGAGCCAGATCCGCTACTACGTGTTCGCCCTCCTCTTCGTGATGTTCGACGTCGAGGCGGTCTTCATCTTCCCGTGGGCGGTCCGCCTGGAGCAGCTCGCTGTCTTCGGCCTGGTCGAAATGGGTCTGTTCGTGGCCATCCTGGCGCTCGGGCTCATGTATGCCTGGCGAAAGGGCGTGCTTCGTTGGGTCTAGTTGAGAAGGGCACGTTCGCGAAGCCCTCGATGAAGCCCCTCACCTGGCTTCTCAACTACAGCCGGAAGTACTCGCTGTGGGTGTACCAGTGGGGCCTGGCCTGCTGTGCCATCGAGATGGGCGCCGCCTTCGGGTCGCCCCGGTACGACGTGATGCGCCTGGGCGTGATCCCCTTCCCGGCCGGTCCCCGCCAGGCCGACCTGGTCGTGGTGTCGGGCACGGTCACCGACAAGATGGCGCCGGCCATCCGCCGGCTCTGGGAGCAGATGCCCGATCCCAAGTACGTCATCTCCATGGGCTCTTGCGCCAACTGCGGCGGTCCGTACTGGGACTCCTACTCGGTCACCAAGGGGGTCGACCAGATCATCCCGGTCGACGTGTACGTCCCGGGCTGCCCGCCCCGGCCCGAGGCGCTGCTCGAGGGCATCGTGCTCCTTCAGGAGCGCATCCAGAACGAGGACATGGCCGAGCGCTGGCGGGGAGAGCCGATTGTCGTCCGCTGACCCTACGGCCGGCGCCACCACCGCCACCGACGACCGCCAGCGGGCGCTCCTCGAGGATCTCACCAACAGGCTGGGCGACGCGGTGGTCGGTTCGCACATCCGCAACGGAGACCTCTGGCTTCGAGTCCGTCCCGAGGCATGGGTTCGCGCCGCCCGCGAGTGCAAGGCCATGAGCTTCGACTACTTCTGCTACCTGTCAGGCATCGACTGGCTGCCCCACACCTGGCCCAACCCCAAGGTGATCGAGGCCGACGGCGCCGGCGTCGTGGACAACGAGAACGCCGAGGAGGACGCCGATGCCTCTCCGCAGGAGGCAGAGGCAGGCTTCGAGGCCGATGAGCCGACGACCGGCGGCGAGATCGTCACCGGGTTCGCCGGCGGCGACACCCGGTTCCAGGTGATCGGTCGCCTGTACTCCACCATCCGCCACATCGGCGTCACGTTCAAGGCCGACCTCGACGACGTCGCCCCGCAGATCGAGTCGTGGATCACCGAGTACCCCGGCGCCGACTGGTGCGAGCGGGAGACGTGGGAGATGTACGGCTTCGACTTCGTCGGCCACCCGAACCTGACCCACCTGTACCTGCCCGGGGAGTTCGAGGGCTTCCCGCTGCGCAAGGACTTCCCGCTCCTGGCCCGAGAAGTCAAGCCCTGGCCGGGACTGGTCGACGTCGAGCAGTTCCCCGCCACGTACAAGGGCGATGAGGCCTGATGGCCGTCAGCGAGCAGCAGCGTCTCTCCTACATCGCCGGCCAAGCCGCCGACGCCCGCTTGGCCGTCGAGC
>DATLCN010000035.1:0-122624 GCA_035526335.1 Acidimicrobiales bacterium
CCGCATCGAAGATGCGGTGTCCACCACCAAGGCAGCCGTGGAAGAGGGTGTCGTCCCCGGCGGCGGCGTCGCCCTGTTGCGGGCCCAGGCCCATGTGCTCGACCGGGCCGAGAAGCTCGAGGGTGACGAGGCCACCGGTGCCCGCATCGTGGCCCGGGCCGTGGAGGAGCCCCTCAAGCAGATCGCCGTCAACGCCGGCATGGAGGGCGGTGTGGTTGTCGACAAGGTGCGCAACCTGAAGGGTGCCAACGGCCTCAACGCCCTCACCGGCGAGTACGAGGACCTGTTCAAGGCCGGCGTGATCGACGCCGCCAAGGTCACCCGCTCGGCGCTGCAGAACGCCGCATCGATCGCGGCGTTGTTCCTCACCACCGAGGCCGTCATCGTCGACAAGCCCGAGGAGAAGGCTCCCGCCATGCCCGGTGGCGGCGGCATGGACGACTTCTAGGAATCGGTTCTGGAGCGAGCGGCACCGGAAGGCCCGGGGAGTGATCCCCGGGCCTTTCCGCGTGCGCTCCCGGCAGGCGGAATCGCAACCGCACGACGGGACGGCTCAGGGCAGGGGTGGCGGGCCCCGCCGGCCGAGGCGGTTGGTGGTGAGGCCGCCCACGACGGCGATCAGCAACAGCCACGCCACGGCGGCCAGCACGGGGCGGCTCACCTGGCTGACACCGGCTTCGGCCCTGTCCTCGGCGGCAGCAGCCGGTGCGCCTGCGGTCCCGGCAGATGATGCCGTTGCGGTGCCGTCCACGACCTCGCCGCCGCCCTGGTCGGGAAGGGCCTGGATGGCCGGGCCACCGTCCGCCGGCGGGGGCGGGGGCGGCGCAACCGCAGCCGTCTCCACCTTTGCCGTGAACAGCGTCGAACGGAGCGCCAGCGCCCGGCGGAAGTCCAGCCCGGGGTAGGAGCGGGGTCCACCGCCGCCCTGGAGGGTCACCTGCAGGGCCCGTCCGGATGGCCCGGCCGCACTCACCCGCACGCCGGTCACGGTTCCGCGGTAGCCCATGCGCCGGCCGACGTCCCGCAGCGACACCCGAACGGTCCAGCCGAAGGTGTCCTGGGTGGGGTAGGAGGCCGGACGCAGGTACGGGTAACCGCCGCCGGGCGTGCCGAAGCCCTCTTCGGTGGTGGCAGAGGAGCCCCCCCCGTTGGCCGAGTAGACGGTGGCGGCCAGCCGGCGCCCGGACATGACCACCTGCCCTCGGGTCTGGCTCACGGCTTTGTCCATGGCGCCGTACTCGGCGCCGGCGCCGAGGTACACCTGGCACTGCTGGGTGTCGCAGAGTTCCCCGCCGCCCGACACCGCCCGCAAGGCGTAGGTGCGAGCGGCGATGGCCTGCGCCCTCAGCGCGGCGGCCGGCCATTTCGGGTCCCGTACCTCGCCCATGCCCCGTAGGTACTGCTCGACATCGACGTGGTTGACGAGGCGGAGAGAGCCCCCGCCGCCGGCGACCTGCACCACGCCCCGGTACCGCTGTGAGCGAGCCGGAACCGCCACTGTCCCACCACCGGCCGGAACGGCCCACAGGCCGCGAGCCGACGTGGGAAGCGAGGCCCGCGGCGCCGGCGGCGCCACCGTCGTGGTCGTGGACGGGGCCGGCGCGACCGACGGCGGAGTGAGAGGGTCGGGGCCGGGCGCGGTGGGTGTGGGGACGGTCCCGACGTTGCCGATCAGCGGCAAGGTGCTGGTGGTCGTCGTGCTCGAGCCGGGAGCGGGCTGCCCGCTCGAGGCCAGCGTGACCTGGCGGCCGGAGAGCGAAGCACGCCGGCCACCACCGCCGACGTCCACGCTGTAGGCGCGACCGTCGAAGCGCAGCACGGCCTGGCTTCCGGCGCGGAGGAGGACGGGAAAGCCCGGCGACTGGCTGCCGTCACGGGCGTCGCGGATCTCTCCGCCGGCGGGGAACTCCACCACGACGTCGCGGGCAGTCGTGGCCAGCACGGCCACGCGCACCTCGCCGCCGGCCCTGGCCACGCGGGTGCCGGGGTAGAACTGGTTCAGGATCTGCTTGGTGCTCGCCCCGCTCCGGCCCATCCAGTAGGCGCCGTCCTGGGCCATTCCGACGCCGTGGCCGAAGCCCCGTCCTTCCAGCACGGCTATGGGCACCGGCCGGCCAGCACCGCCGGCGGATGCCGGGAACAGGATGGCGACCGTGGCGGTCGCCGGGAGCATGAGCCGCCACATCCGCTCATTCTTCCCGACCACTCCTCGAAGCGAAAGCCCGAGAACCGGTGGAGAGCATGCACAGGTACCCTGGAACCGTGCTGTCCGGCCCTCGCGCCCTTCGGGCGGCGTCGTCCACCACCACTCTCGTGACCGTTGCCGTTCTCGTCCTCGCCTCCTGCGCAACCTCGGACTACCGGTACGTGAAGAACTCCTCGCAGCGCACCTTCTTCCGGGTGCCCCACGACTGGAAGATCTTCGACGAGGACCAGGTCCTCCAGAACAGCGACGACTCCGAGGAGGCCAAGGCCAGCTTCAAGCGTTCGAGTTGGTCCGTCGGCTTCGATGCCTCACCGAGACCCTCGGTGAGGCACGTCCTGTCCGCCGCCAGCCACCCCACCGGCCTGGTGCAGGTACGCACCCTCACCGAGTCCGAGCGCGACACGTTCTCCCAGGCGAGCCTGCGGGCGCTCCTCCTGCCGTTCGACCCCCTCTCGTCGGAGGCCGCCGATACGGGTGACGTGGAGGTCCTCGGGAGCCGGGAGGTCCACCAGGACAATCTCCACGGCAACGAGCTACTGGTGAACCTGAGGACCAAGGAGGGCGGAATGATCAAATGGCGTCAGATCGCCCTCGTGGACAGCCGGGTCAGCCGGGCCCACGTGCTGGCCATCACCTGCAACCTGGATTGCTATGACGAGCACGAGGACGTCATCGAGAAGGTCATCAGCTCATGGACCGTGAAGGAGCATTGAACGTGGAGAGAAACGACGATCCCGCAGCCGGGCTGAGGTGGCCGGACCACGACTCGGGCCCGGTGCCGCCCCCCGAGTACCGCAGCCGCGAGCGGGACGAGGACCGGCCGACCCGCAAGCCGAGCGGGCCGTGGGACAGGGTCAAGGTGCTGGTCCTGCTGCTCGCCCTATGGTCGCTCCTGGTCTGGACGGCTATGGCCGACAACCCGATCCTGCCCTTCCGCGACGCTTTCCGCGAGCAGCTGCGGGATGGTGCCTGGTTGCTGGCGCTGGCCGGTGTCGAGGCCGTGAGGCAGGTCCACTACGCCATCAGCGAGAATTCGGCTGCCTGGCACCAGTTCTGGACCAAGCGGGTCTTCGGCGGGCTGGACCAGCGTACGGAGCGGATGAGCTCGTGGACCCGCTTCCGCCTGGCCCGGGTGGTGCGCTGGACCATAACCGTGGTCGCCTTGGCCTTCGCCCTCGGAAAGCTGTTCGACACCTCGCCGGTCCTGGCCCTCTTCCAGGCCCCGGCCAAGCTCGTCGGCGCCCTGCCGATGGTGTTCCAGTTCGGCCTGCTGTTCTTCGTCATCATCATCCAGTTCGTCGGGATGGCCTGGTACGCCGCCCGCCAGGGCATCGACATCTACTTCCCCGACGACATAAAGACCCGCTTCACCGACGTCTGGGGCCAGGACAACGTGCTCGAGCGGGTGAAGGAGAACATCCTCTTCCTCGAGAACCCCGACGAGATCGAGGCCAAGGGAGGACACGTGCCCGCGGGGATCCTGCTTTGGGGGCCGCCCGGCACGGGCAAGACCCTCATGGCCGAGGCGGTGGCCGGCGAGACGGGCAAGCCCTACGTGTTCGTGGATCCCGGCGGCATGACCTCGTTCGGGTTCGGCGCCCTGGCCGTCAAGGGCGTGTTCCGCAAGCTGCGCAAGCTCTCGGTGCGCTACGGCGGGGTCATCGTGTTCTTCGACGAGGCCGACTCCCTCGGTAGCCGCAGTCTCAACAGCCGCGGTCCTCTGCCGGCCCCTACCGGCGCGACGGCCTGGTCAGCCAACCCACCCTGCAACGGCCTGTCCTACCTCGACCCGGTCACCGCCCGCACGTTGCTGACCGCCACCTCCGCGTCTGGCTCCTCCGCCCCTGAACCCGGCCGTCGGATCCGGGATGGCTTCTTCATGATGGGCGGCGCCGGCGGCGGCGGCATGCTCCAGGCGCTGCTCACCGAGCTGTCCGGTCTCAAGAAGCCCCGCGGCTTCATGAACCGGGTGGTCCGCCGGTCCCTCGGCATGCGCCCCAAGCCACCGCCCAAGTACCGCATCCTGGTGATGATGGCCACGAACATGCCCCAGGCCCTCGACGAGGCGCTGCTCCGGCCCGGGCGCATCGACCGCATCTACAAGGTGGGCTACCCGTCGAAGCCGGGCCGGGTCCGGACCTACGAGGGCTATTTCTCGAAGGTGCGCCATGAGCTGACGGCCGAGCAGATCGACAAGCTGGCCACCATCACGCCGTACGCCACCGGAGCCACCATCAAGGACGTGGTCAACGAGGCGCTGATCCAGGCCATCCGGAACGGCCGCGAGGTGATCACGTGGCGCGATGTCATGCGGGCCAAGCAGCTCAAGGACCTCGGTCCGCCCGAGGACGTCGAGTACATCGAAAGGGAGCGCCACGCGGTGGCCGTCCACGAGGCCTGCCACGCCGTGACCGCGGCCAAGGTGCGCCGCCATCTCACCATCGACATCGCCACCATCGAGAAGGGCGGCACCTACCTCGGCATGGTGGCGTCGATCCCTCCCGAGGACCAGTTCACCCGGTGGCGCTCGGAGTACGAGGCCGACATCATGGTGAGCCTGGCCTCTCTGGCGGGGGAACGCCTCTTCTTCGAAGGGGACAACTCTTCCGGTGTGTCAGGAGACCTCGAGAGCGCCACCACCGTCGCCACCCTCATGGAGGGGTATTGGGGCATGGGTACCTCGGTGGCGTCCCACGGCGTGACCCACGAGGTCGGTATCGGCGGTGGGGGCCGTCCCGGTGGGCCCAAGGGAAAGGACGGCAAGGAGAAGGAGCTCCTCGAGACCGGGCTGGGGCAGCGCATCGAGGAGAAGCTGGCGGAGCTTTTGGAGCGGACGCACAGGCTCCTGGAGGAGAACCGTCACCTCGTGCTGGCCGTGGCCCATGCTCTGGAGGCGAACAAGACGCTCACCGGCGACGACGTCATCGCCATCGTCGAGGGTACCGAAGGCCCGCTGGTCGACGGCCGCCCGTACCACACCCCGGAGTTCCGCGAGGTCGCCGAGCGCTACCACGCCATGGCCCTGGCGGCCCACGGTGCCCACGGGAAGGTGGACGTCCCCCTCCCGCGCTTCGTGGTGCCCAGGCAGCCTCAGCTGGTGCCCAGCGTCCACGAGAGGGCCGAGGGCTTCGAGCCCCCGCCCCATCCCAACGGCGGCCCCCGGCCCGCCGCCTCGGACTAGCCGGACGTAGTAGGGCCTACGCTGCCCTGCAGATGACCGAGACTCTGTCGCCCTCCCAGGGCTGGGCTGTGCTGCACCTCTTCTGCCGGGCCCACGCCGGCGCCGACAGCCAGGCCATCGCCGCCGCGGTCAAGGGGGCGCAGGGTGATGGCCATCAGGTGGTGCCGTTCGCCGTGCTCGGGCACAAGGCCGACTTCGGCTTCCTGGCCCTGGGTCCCGACCTCTGGCGGCTCCGCGCCCTGCAGAGCGAGCTTCAGGGTGCCGGCGTGGACATCGTGTGGTCCTACGTGTCGCTCACCGAGGTCTCCGAGTACGCCAAGGGGTTGCCGGCGGAGATGCTCGAAGCCCGGCTGCACCCCCGCCTGCCTCCCGAGGGCATGGCCGCCTTCTGCTTCTATCCCATGTCGAAGCGCCGGGCGCCCGACCCGGGCGACAATTGGTACCTGCTCCCGTACGAGGAGAGGGAGGCCCACATGCGGGGTCACGGCAAGTCCGGCCGCAACTTCCGGGGCCGGGTTCTGCAGCTCATCACCGGGTCCACCGGAGTCGACGACTACGAGTGGGGCGTGACGCTGTTCGCCGTCCGTCCCGACGACCTGAAGGACGTCGTCTACACCATGCGGTTCGACGAGGCATCGGCGAGGTATGCCGAGTTCGGTCCGTTCGTCACCGGCATGGTGGCACCCGTGGAGCAGGTTCTGGCCGGCGCGGGCCTGGCGTGACCGTCACCGGCAGTCCGGCCCGGCGGGTGGCCGGTGCTGATCACCCCGCCGCTCCTGCGCCGGGCGCGTCCCTCGACGACCTGAGGGAGCGGCTGCGGACCCTGTCCCCCGTAATTGTCGCCTTCAGCGGTGGCGCCGACTCCGCCTTCCTGGCCTGGGTCGCCCACGACTCCCTCGGCGCCGGCGCCGCCCAGATCATCACCGCCGTCTCGCCTTCGCTGGCACCCGAGGAGGAGGCGGACTGCGCAGCGCTGGCGGAGGAGTGGGGCCTTCGTTGGACCGCCATCGCCACGGGAGAACTGGCCAACCCCGACTACGCAGCCAACGACGGTTCGCGGTGCTACTGGTGCAAGGACGAGCTCATGGCCGCCATCGGCCCGGTGGCCGAGGTGTGCGGTGCCACCGTCGTCCTCGGGGTGAACCTCGACGACCTCGGAGACCACCGCCCGGGCCAGCAGGCCGCAATCGAAGCCGGCGCCGTGTTCCCGCTGCTGGATGCCGGCTTCACCAAGGCCGACGTGCGTTCGTGGTCGCGCCGCCTCGGCTTACGGACCTGGGACAAGCCGGCGGCCGCCTGCCTGGCCTCCCGGGTGCCCTACGGCACGCCGGTGAGCCTGGGCGTGCTCGAATCGGTGGCGCGGGCCGAGTCGGCGCTGCGGGCGCTGGGGTACCGCCAGCTGAGGGTCCGCCACTACGGCGAGCTGGCCCGGTTGGAGTTCGACGACCCGGAGCTGGACCGGGCCTTCGAGCAGAGGGACGAGATCGTCGCCGCCGTCCAGGCCGCCGGCTACCGCTACGTGACTCTGGACCTGGAAGGTTTCTGTTCAGGGAACCTGAACGGAATGCTGTCTCCCCGGGCGGGGCCGTGCGGGTGAGGCTCACGTTTCCCGAGAACCTGATCAAGGAGCCGGTGATGGCCCGCATGGTCAAGGAGTTCGGCGTGATGCCGAACATCCGCCGGGCCAAGGTGGAGGACACCTACGGGTGGATCGTGTGCGAGCTCGGCGGGGACCACGAGAGCATCGGGTCGGCCATCGCCTGGATGCGCCAGCTCGGGGTGGAGGTCGACCTCCTGGGTGACCTCGTAGAGGGCTGAGGCCCTGCCGGTGCGCAAGCTCCTGGCCCTCGGCATCGTCCTCACCGTGCTGCTTGCCGTCGATCAGGCGGCTCGGCTGTTTGCCGAGAACAAGCTGGAGGAGAAGGCGCAGGCCGAGGTCCGCGGTGCCGGTGAGGTGGAAGCCGGCATCTCCTCGTTCCCCTTCCTCGGCCGCCTCCTCCTGTCGGGATCGGTATCGGCCGTCGAGGTCCGGGCCGAGCGAGCGGGGCTGAGTGACCTGCTCTCCGCCGCTGTCGAGGTCGACCTTTACGGTGTCCGCCTCGACCGGGACGATCTCTTCTCCGGGAAAGTCAAGCTGCGGGGGATCGATACCGGCACCATCACCGTCGAACTCGACTCGACCGCTCTGCAGAGGGTCCTGAAGCTTCCCGTCACCGTGGCCGGTGGAGAGGTCCGCGTCACTCTCGCCGGGCGGGCGGTGGCGGCCCGGGCCGCGGTCGACGCAGGATCGCTCGTGCTGGAGGTGGCGGGGATCCGGACGATGAGAGTGCCCATCGCCCGCAACGGCCTGGTCAGCTGCACCGCGGCCGACCTAGAGGTGACTGGGGGCATTATCCGACTCACCTGCGAGGTGGACGAGGTGCCGCCCGCCCTCCGGCGCTGACCGCCGGTGGATCTGGAGGAGCATGCCCGGGCACTCGCCGACGGAATTTGCGGCGCGCTGCCCGGATGGGTGGAGCGTTCGGTGGAGAACCTGCTCCTCGCCTACCGCGGGACGGCCGACGCCTCCGTGATGATCGCCGCCCGCCAAGCCGGAAGCAGGGCCGTGACTGAGGTAGGAGGCAGGCTGCGTTCGCTGCTCGCCGCCGACATCGACCAGCAGATCCTCAACCCGCTCAGTGTCGTGCGGGGAGCCGTGGTCTACCCGACCGGGGTGTTGCGTGAGGCGGGCGTTCCGCCGGTGGAGCGGGACACGTTCGCCGAGGAGCGGTTTCCCGACGACGACTACGACCTCACTCCTACCTCGTTCGCCGACATCGCCCCGGACCTGCGCGAGCTCGGGCTGATGTGGGGAGCGGCCAAGGCGCGGGAGCACAAGCGTCGCCATGCCGGCGCCGGGGACCCTCGGCGGTGACCAGGATCGCCGCCTATGTCCCGGATCTGATGGACCGCTCCAAGGTGGCGGCGGCGGTGCCGGACGTGGTGTTCGTGGCCACGCCGGCGGCGCTGGCCACGGCCGATGCCGACATCGTCGTGGTCGACCTCTCCCGGCCGGGTGTACTGGAGGTCCTGCCCGAGCTGATGGACACCCGCACCATCGGCTTCGGCAGTCACGTGCACCGGGATCTGCTCGCCGCGGCCACCGCCGCCGGCTGCCGCGAGGTCCTTCCCCGCTCGAGGTTCTTCGCTGACCTGCCCGCTCTGCTCAGCTAGCTCGGGCTAGCGGTCGTCCCGCCGGCCTGGGTCCACCGTCCAGCCGGCGTCGGCGATCGTGCGGGACTCGAAGAAAAGGCAGCCCTCGGGGCAGGCGAAGGGATCCAGCTCGGCCACGTCCAGCCGGCACCGCTGCACCTTCTCCCCGCCGGCGGTCGTGCGCTCGACGTAGTGCCGGCAGTCAGCCCGAACCCCCACGCTCCTATGGTACGGCGATCGCCGGGCGGCTCCCGTCCTACGCGCCACCGTTCTCGCCGTGTCGGACCCGGTGCTCGTGCAAGGAAGGCAGCGGGGGCCGTGGCCGGCGCCCGCTGAGGACCGCCGGACCTTCTCCCAGTTCACCTGCCGGAAACAATCGGGTCATCCCGGGGAAACAGCCTTTCGTCATGCTGTCGCGGCATGGAGATCGACAGCGGCAACACGGCGTGGGTCCTGACCTCTGCCGCGCTCGTTCTGTTCATGACGCCGGGGCTGGCCTTCTTCTACGCCGGCATGGTGCGATCCAAGAACGTGCTCGGCATGCTCATGCAGAACTTCTTCTCGCTGGGACTGGTCAGCGTGCTCTGGGCGGGCGTCGGTTTCAGCCTCGCCTTCGGCGACGGGGGTGGCTTCATCGGCAACTTCGACTTTGCCGGCCTGAAGCACCTGGGTGACGCAGCTCTCACGTTGCCGGGCTACGTCCGCACCGGTGACGTCGACCTCGCCCTCACCATCCCACCGATGGCCTTCGCCGGCTACCAGATGATGTTCGCGGTGATCACCCCCGCCCTCATCACCGGTGCCACCGCCGACCGCATGAAGTTCGTCGGCTGGGCCGCTTTCCTGGGCCTGTGGCTGGTGCTGGTGTACTCACCGGTCGCCCATTGGGTCTTCAGCCCCACCGGCTGGTTGTTCAAGAGGGGTGCACTGGACTTCGCCGGCGGCACCGTCGTGCACATCAACGCCGGCATCGCCGCGCTGGCCGTCATCCTCGTGCTCGGCAAGCGCAAGGGTTGGCCCCGTGACGCCATGCCCCCGCACTCCCTGCCACTCACGCTCCTCGGTACCGGGATCCTGTGGTTCGGGTGGATCGGCTTCAACGCCGGCTCTGCTCTGGGGGCCACCGGGCTGGCCGCCCAGGCCCTGGTGAACACCCATCTGGCCGCCGCCGCTGCCATGCTCGGGTGGCTCCTCGTGGAGAGGCTCAAGGACGGGAAGGCGACCACACTCGGCGGGGCCTCCGGAGCCGTTGCCGGGCTCGTCGCCATCACCCCCTGCGCCGGCTTCGTCGGCGGCATGGCCCCAGTCGTCATCGGTTTCCTGGCCGGTGTGGCCTGCTTCCTCGCCATCCAACTGAAGTACCGCTTCGGCTACGACGACAGCCTCGACGTGATCGGCGTCCACCTCGTGGGAGGCATCGCGGGATCACTGCTGCTCGGGTTCTTCGCCGATACCAAGGTCAACGCCTTCGGCTTCGACGGCGTGTTCTTCGGGGGGGGCGCCGGCCTGCTCACTGACCAGCTGGTCGCGGTCGGCGCCACCATCGCCTTCTCCGGCATCCTCTCCTATGTACTGGCAAGGTTGGTCGACGCGGTGATCGGCCTCCGGGTCAAGGAGGATGAGGAGATGGTCGGCCTTGACACCACACAGCACGCTGAAACCGCCTACAACCTGGGCGACTTCGGCTCCATGGGAAGGATCGGATGAAGCTCGTCACCGCCATCATCAAGCCCTTCAAGCTCGACGAGGTGAAGAACGCGCTGAAGGCTCTGGACGTGCAGGGCATGACCGTGTCGGAGGTGCAGGGGTTCGGACGCCAGCGGGGGCACACAGAGGTGTACCGGGGCGCGGAGTACACCGTCGACTTCGTGCCCAAGGTCAGAATCGAGGTACTTTGCGACGACGTCGATGCGGCCAGAGTCGTGGAGGCCATCTCCGACGCGGCCCGCACGGACAAGATCGGCGACGGGAAGATCTGGGTATCGGACCTCGACAGTGTCACCCGAATCCGCACCGGGGAGATGGGCTCCGACGCTCTCTGAGCGGCCGCGGCTGATCGCCGAGGGTGGTCCCGTGGGGCGGGCCTTCTGCCGCGCGTATACGGAGCTGGCTGACCGCTGGCTGACGGGCATTCTCAGTGACGAACCTGGAGTGGCCGTGGTCGCAGTCGGCGGTTACGGCCGGGGGGAGTTGTGCCCCGGGAGCGACCTGGACGTCGTGCTCGTGCACAGCGGTCGCAGAGGGATACAGCAGGTGGCCGAGCGGCTCTGGTACCCGATCTGGGACGCAGGGGTAGGCCTCGACCACAGCGTGCGGACGGTGAAGGAGGCGCTCGCCGTCGCCGGCGCCGACCTGAAGGCTGCCCTCGGGCTCCTCGACGCCAGGCTGGTCAGCGGCGACGCCGAGCTCGCTGCGAGGCTCGCCGCCGGCGCTCGCCAGCAATGGCGCAAGAGTGCGAGGCGGTGGCTGCCGGAGCTGGCCGAGGCGGTCGAGGCTCGCCGCGCCAAGTTCGGCGAGGTCGCCTTCCTGCTCGAACCGGAGCTGAAAGAGGGCCGGGGGGGCTTGCGGGACGTGCATGCGCTCCAGGCCGCGGCGTTGGCCACGGAAGTGGTCGCCGCCGGCAACGCCACCCTGAGCGAGCCCCATGACGTACTCCTGGGGGTGCGGGTCGAGCTGCACCGGGCGACGGGCAAGGCTTCGGACCGCCTCCTGCTCCAGGAACAGGACCGGGTGGCGGCGGTGCTCGACTATGGCGACGCCGACGCTCTCATGGCCGCGGTGTCTGCCGCGGCCCGCACGATCGCCTGGTGCAGCGACGACGGATGGCGGCGGGTGAAGGCGTCAATGGCACGTGGCCGGAACCGCTCCACTGCGGAACGCCCGGTCGGGTCGGGGCTGGTACTGATGGACGGCGAACTAGCGCTTGCTCCAACTGCGGACCCCGCGGGTGATCCCGCCCTCATGTTGCGGGCCGCGGCTGCCGCCGCCGAACTGGGGACCTGGCTGACCCGCAGCGCCCTCGACCGTTTCGCGGTCGAGGGGGCGCCGCTGCCGGACCCCTGGCCTGCCGCCGCCCGCAACGCGCTGGTCGCCCTGCTCGCCGCCGGCCGGGCCGCCATCCCGGTGCTCGAGGCGCTCGACCAGCGGTGCCTGCTGACGAGGATCCTCCCGGAGTGGGAGGCGGTGCGGAGCCGTCCGCAGCGCAACGCTTACCACCGCTTCACCGTGGACCGTCACCTCTGCGAGACGGCCGCCAACGCCGCGGACCTCACCCGGAGGGTGGCGCGACCGGACCTGCTTCTCGTCGGGGCGCTACTGCACGACATCGGCAAGGGTTGTCCGGGTGACCACACCGAAGTGGGTGTGATCATGGTGGCCGGCATCGGCGCCAGGCTCGGGTTCGCCTCGGAGGACGTGGACGTGCTGGTCAACCTGGTTCGCCACCACCTCCTCCTCCCGGAGGTTGCCACTCGCCGTGATCTGGACGATCCGGCCACAGTCGCCGCGGTGGCCGAAGCTGTCGGCGACCGGGACACACTGGAGCTGCTGGCCGCCCTGAGCGAGGCCGACGGGCTGGCCACAGGCCCTTCGGCGTGGGGTGCATGGAAAGCCGGGCTGGTCGACGACCTCGTCGCCCGCACCGCCCGTTGGCTCGAGGGCCACCGGACTCCCGAGACCCCCTCGCTCCCGGCTCCGGAGCATCGCGAGGCGATGGCTCGCGGTGCCGTCGACGTCGTCGTGAAGGGGACCCGGTTGACCGTCGTCGCCCCGGACCGACCTGGCCTGTTCTGCCGGATGGCGGGCACGCTCGCCCTTCACGGCCTCGATGTTCGATCGGCCTCCGCGGCCAGCGACGGGACCATGGCCGTCGAGGTGTTCGAGGTGGAGCCGGCCTTCGCCAAAACGGCCGACTGGGTACGGGTGCAGGCAGACGTAAAGCTTGCCCTGACGGGCCGGCTGTCGTTGGAGTCGCGGCTGGCCGAACGGGTACGGGCCTATTCCGGCCGCGCCCGCCCTGCCGCCCCCCGCCCCGCGGCGCCGAGGGTGCTGTTCGACAACCGTGCGTCGGCGGTAGCGACGGTCGTGGAGGTGAGGGCTCCCGACGAGATCGGGGTGTTGTACCGGATCACCCGCGCCCTGGCCGACTGCGATCTCGACGTGCGTTCGGCCAAGGTGTCCACCCTGGGCCATGAGGTGGTCGATGCCTTCTACGTGACCGATGCCGTCGGGGCGAAGGTGGTCGACGCCGACCACCTGAGCGAGATCGAAAAGGCTGTGCTGGCCGAGTTGACCCGCGCTCTCTGAAATCTCCTGTCCGAGAAGGGCACGAAGATCCGTCGCTTCTGCCGCGGTCGCTTACCGTGTCGAGCATGGCGGCTGACGACGTGGCCCGAGCGGTGACGGCACAGGACCTGCTGCGCTGGAGCGCGGCACTCTCGGGAATCGCCCGTACCGCCCTCGGGTTCACCCAGAACCTCTACGAGCGCGAGCGTTTCGAGGAGGTCATGAAGGTGGCCGCCGACATCCGGGTCGCCGCCGGCCACGAGATGGAGAGCGAGGTCCTGGTCGAGGAGTGGCTGAAGGAGGTGGGGGAGGGGGTCCCGGGATACGTGACCCCGAAGATCGCCGTGGGGGCCGTGGTGGGCAACGAGGCCGGCGAGATCCTCCTTGTGAAGCGCAGCGACTCCGGCGTGTGGCTCTACCCCACCGGATGGGCCGACGTGGGCTACTCGGCCTCGGAGGTCGTGGTCAAGGAGGTGTGGGAGGAGACCGGCATCGTCGTGGAGCCGATCCGCCTCATCGCCCTGCTCGACGGCCTTCGTCGGGGCTTCACCTCCATCCCGCTGTACTCACTGGTGTTCCACTGCCGGCAGACCGGCGGCGAGTTGAATGCCCACCCCCTCGAATGCGCCGATCTCGGCTGGTTCCCCGAGAACGCGCTGCCGACGCCCGTGGTCGGAGCGGGGCACTGGGCGCCTTCGGCTTTCGCCGCCATACGGGGCGAGCCCATGGATGTCATGTTCGACATGCCCCGCGAACCCCTGTGGCGGGAGGGTTGACGGCGCGAGCCGGGCCTCACCTGCCGGGCCGCGGAACGCCGGCGCCCAGCTGCCGGAGCAGTGCCGTGATGATCGACACCTGTCCCGCCTCCCTCTCCCACTGGGCGGCGATGACCTCGTGGTCGACGAGGCCGGTACCCGAGGGTGTAACTCCCAGAGCATCTCTTGCGGCGCTGCACAGCAGGGAAGGCTCGGTCTCCTCGGCGTGGGCCGGAAACGCCTCCAGGCCCTCCCACAGCTCCTCGGGTCGGCCCGGCGGATCGTTGCCGAGGGCGATGGCAACGGCCACTCTCGGGAAGAGGTCGTAGGTGCCGATGCCGCCGGGTCGCCGGAAGCCGGGCACCGGGTGGAGGCGCCACTCCAGGGTGATCCCGCCCGGCCCGTCGTCGCGGAGCCACACCTGGGAGCCGTTGACGTAGGCGTCCAGGGGATCGCCGAAGCGCTTGTCCAGGGCGACGACCAGCTCGCCGCTGATGGGCCACACGCACGTGGGGACGAGCCGGGGCGCCACGCGGCCACAGTACGGGCCGCTACTGCACCATGATCACCTTGATGGCGCACCGACTCGGTCTTTTCCGCAGCCTCGCCGGCCTGGTCGCAGCCGCGGTCCTGGCCGGCGCCTGCGCCGGTGGCGGTGGCGAAGGACGACGACCCCCTGCCGGCGGCGCCACCTCCACCTCCACCTCCACCTCCACGAACGCGCCGGCCACCACCACCACCGCTTTTCGGCCGGCGCCGGCCACCACCGTGGCGCCGCCCACGACCGGGCGGCCGCCCAGCGCCCCCGCCCCGCCGGCACCCGCCGCCGGCACCTGCCCGGCGATCCCGGCGCGGGCCCTGCCCCGCAGCGACCGGCCCCGCTACCGGCTGAAGGTAGACCTGAAGCCGGCCGACAACCTGGTGGAGGGTGAGGTCGCCGTCCGCTTCACCCCGGACCTGCCGACTGAGCGGCTGGTCTTCCGCCTCTGGGCCAACTCGCCCCGGACGGCCCGGGCCGGCGCCCGGCTGGAGGCAGGCGGAGTCCTCATCGGTGGCCGGTCCGTCGGGTCCGTGATGGAGTCGCCCACCCTGCTGGTCGTGCGGCCCGGGGGAACCCTGGCCGCCGGACAGCCGCTCGACATCGTGGTGCCCTGGCGCCTCACCCTGCCCGGGCCGGCCGAGGACAGGATCTCCCGAAGCGGCGACGCCATCCGCCTGGGCTCGTTCTTTCCCATCCTCGCGTGGGAGCCCGGATCCGGCTGGGCCGTCGAGCCGCCCAGCAGCGGGTTCGCGGAGGCGTCGTCGTCCATCACCGCCGACTTCGAGGCGACGATCACCGCGCCCCCTGGCCTCGACGTCCTGGCCACGGGGACGTCGCCGGGCGACGGCCACTGGACGGCAGCAGCGGTGCCCGATTTCGCCGTGTCCGTGGGCCATTTCGCCACCGCCACCGCCACCGTGAACGCCCCTCAGCCGGTCCAGGTGACAGTTGGCGTGCAGGCCGGTATCGCCGAATCGCCGGCCACATACCTGTCACGGGTGAGGCGGGCGCTGCAGGACCTGAGCCGGCGGTACGGCGCCTATCCGTGGCCGTCTTACAGCGTCACCGTAACGCCTGCCCTGAGCGGCGGCATCGAGTACCCCATGCACGTCTTCCAGGGACCCGGCACGACCAGCCGGACCACGCCCCACGAGGTCGCCCACATGTGGTTCTACGGGCTGGTCGGCAGCAACCAGGGCCGTGACCCCTGGCTGGACGAGGGCCTGGCCAGCTTCGCCGAGGCCCGGGTCGAGAACACCCTGGCCTCGT
This sequence comes from Acidimicrobiales bacterium, assembly GCA_035526335.1. Taxonomy (GTDB): domain Bacteria; phylum Actinomycetota; class Acidimicrobiia; order Acidimicrobiales. Next base: position 15,429 of record DATLCN010000035.1, read on the forward strand.
TCAAGGCCCGCTCGATCCCTGCCGCCGGCCGGGGCCGGGTCGGGGAGCCGATGACGTTCTGGGAGGCACGCCAGTCCATCTACTACCGCAGCGTCTACGTGCAAGGGGCCCAGGCTCTGGCCGCTCTGGGTGACGCGGACCTGGTCGACTGTGCCCTTCGCGTGTACGTGGCCCGCAACGCCAACCGGGTCGCACGCCCGGCCGATCTGGTCGACGCGGCGCGGGCGGTGTTCCCGGATGCGGCCGCGGTACTCGCCCACTACGGCGTCCGTCCCTGATTCGTGGGCTACCTGGCGTCCATGGCGTCCTACCCTTGACGGGTGGGCGCTCTCGACCGTTTCTCGCCCGTGGCACAGGCCTGGTTCCGGTCGACCTTCGAGGCGCCCACGCCGGCTCAGGAGCAGGGGTGGGACGCCATCAGCGAGGGTCGATCGGCCCTGGTCCTGGCTCCCACCGGGTCGGGAAAGACGCTGGCCGCGTTCCTGTGGGCTCTCGACCGGCTTCTCACCTCGCCCTCGCCGGCCGAGGAGGCCAGGCGTTGCCGGGTGCTGTACGTGTCGCCCCTCAAGGCGCTCACCCACGACGTCGAGCGCAACCTGAGGGCACCGCTGGCCGGCATCGCCATGGAGGCGCAGCGGGTGGGATGGGAGCCGTCTCCGGTGAGCGTCGCCACCAGGACCGGCGACACCCCCGCCCGTGACCGGCGGGCCATCGCCCGCCACCCGCCGGACATCCTCATCACCACCCCGGAGTCGCTGTACCTCATGCTGACCTCCGCGGCGCGCTCGGTCCTGGCCTCGGTGGAGCTGGTGATCGTCGACGAGGTGCACGCCGTCGCCGCCACCAAGCGGGGGACCCACCTGGCGCTGTCGCTGGAGCGCCTGGAGCGCCTCGTGGCCCAGGCGGCCGGCGCCCCGCCCCAACGCGTCGGGCTGTCCGCCACCCAGCGGCCTCTCGAGGAGCTCGGCCGCTTCCTCGGCGGCCGCGACAGCACCGGAGAGTTCCGCCCCGTCACGGTGGTGGATGCCGGTACCCGGAAGCCACTCGACCTGCGCATCGTCGTCCCTGTGGAGGACATGGCCGAGCTGGGCAGGCCGATCGTGCGGCTTGCCCCCGGCTGGGGACCCCATCCGGACGGGGGGGTCGCGACCGAGTTCACGGCCGGGGAAGACGGCCGAGCCGAACTGCCTGTGCTCTCGGGACCCGGAGCCGGTGATCCCGAGACCCACACGTCCATCTGGCCGTCGGTCCACCCGGTGCTGCTCGACCTGATCCGCGCCCACAGGTCGACGCTGGTCTTCGTCAACTCCCGGCGTCTCGCCGAGCGCCTGTCGGCCCGGCTGAACGAGCTGGCCGGTGAGGAGCTGGTCCGGGCCCATCACGGCTCGATCGCCCGGGAGCAGCGCCTCGAGATAGAGGATGCGCTCAAGGCGGGCAAGCTGCCGGCCCTGGTCGCCACGTCCTCCCTCGAGCTCGGTATCGACATGGGTGCCATCGACCTCGTGGTCCAGGTGGAGGCACCGTCGTCGGTCGCCAGCGGACTGCAGCGGGTGGGTCGGGCCGGCCACGGCGTCGGCCAGCCGTCGAAGGGCAGGATCTTCCCCAAGTTCCGCGGGGATCTCGTGGTGGCCTCGGTGGTGGCGTCCCGGATGCGCGCCGGCCTGGTCGAGGAGACGGTGGTCCCCCGTAACCCCCTCGATGTGCTGGCGCAGCAGATCGTGGCCATGCTGGCGGTGGAGGAGCTCACGGTGGACGCCGTCGCCGACGTGGTCGCAGGCGCCCACCCGTTCGCCGGCCTGACCCGCGAGGCTCTCGAAGGCGTGCTCGACATGCTCGCCGGTCGTTACCCGTCCGACCAGTTCGCCGAGCTACGGCCCCGCATCGTGTGGGATCGCGCCGCCGGGACCCTGCGGGCCCGTCCCGGCGCCCGCATGCTCGCCGTCACCAGCGGCGGCACCATCCCCGATCGCGGCCTGTTCGGTGTGTACACCCCTGGGCCGGACGGGACGAGAGTCGGCGAGCTCGACGAGGAGTTCGTGTACGAGAGCCGCCCAGGCGAGAACTTCCTGCTGGGCGCCACCACCTGGCGCATCGAGGACATCACCCGCGACCGGGTTCTCGTCACCCCCGCGCCCGGCCAGCCCGGGAAGATGCCTTTCTGGCACGGCGACCAGATCGGGCGGCCGTTCGAGCTCGGCAGGGCCATCGGCGCCTTTTTGGGCGAGGTGGACCAGTGGAGCGACGAGCGGCTGGCTGGAGAGTGCGGACTGGACCCGCTGGCCGTCCGCAACCTGCGGGCCTATCTCGAAGAGGAGCGAGAGGCCACCGGCGGTGCCCTCCCCACCGACCGCCAACTCGTGGTCGAGCGCTTCCGCGACGAGCTCGGCGACTGGCGGGTGTGCGTGCTCTCGACCTTCGGTGCCCGCGTCCACGCGCCCTGGGCACTGGCCATCGAGGCGAGGATCCGCGACCGCCTCGGCGTGGAGGTGCAGGCCATCTGGTCCGACGACGGGATCGTGGTCCGCCTTCCCGAGGCCGAAGACGCCCCGCCCGTCGACTCGGTCCTCCTCGACCCCGAGGAGGTGGAGGAGCTGGTGGTCGCCCAGGTCGGTTCCTCGGCCCTCTTCGCCTCCCGTTTCAGGGAGAACGCGGCACGGTCCCTGCTGTTGCCCCGCCGGCGCCCCGGATCCCGGACTCCTCTGTGGCAGCAGCGCCAGAAGGCGGCCGATCTGCTCGGCGTGGCGTCGGGCTACGGCTCGTTCCCCGTCCTGCTGGAGACCTACCGGGAATGCCTCCGAGACGTGTTCGACCTGCCGGCGCTGATCTCGCTGATGACCGACGTCCGGTCCCGGAAGGTGCGGGTGGTGTCCGTCGACACGGCCCTGCCCTCGCCCTTCGCCTCGTCGCTGGCCTTCTCCTACGTCGCCTCGTTCATGTACGAGGGCGATGCGCCCCTGGCCGAGCGGCGGGCGCAGGCGCTCACCCTCGACCGCCGGATGCTGGCCGAGTTGGTGGGATCCGACGAGCTGCGGGAGCTCATCGACCCCACCGCTCTGGCCGAGCTGGAGGCTGAGCTCCAGGCGCTCGACCAGCGCAGGTGGGCCCGCTCTCCGGATGCTGCCTCCGACCTCCTGCGCCGGCTGGGTGACCTCAGCGAAGCCGAACTGGATGCCCGTTGCGACCGCGCTCACGCCGGCCAGCTACGGCGTGAGCGGAGGGCCATCGACGTGCGCATTGCCGGCGAAGCCCGCCTCGTCGCCGCCGAGGACGCCGGCCGCTACCGCGACGCGCTCGGCGTCTCACCGCCGCCGGGGGTGCCCGACGCCTTCCTTGAACCGGTGCCCGATGCCCTCGAGCAGCTCGTGCGTCGATGGGCACGGACCCACGGGCCCTTCACGCCCGCCGAGCCCAGCCGGCGGTTCGGCGTGCCCCTCCACCTGGTGGAATCCGTCCTGGGCCGGCTGGCGTCGGCGGGCAACGTCGTGCACGGCGACTTCCGCCCCGACGGAACGGAGCGGGAGTGGTGCGACGTGGAGGTCCTGCGGATCCTGCGCCAGCGGTCGCTGGCCGCTCTCCGGCGGGAGGTCGAGCCGGTGGCGGCCGAGGCGCTGGTGCGGTTCCTGCCCGCGTGGCAGGGGGTCGGCCTCGAGGGTGGTGGCCTCGACCGCACCTTCCAGGTCATCAGCCAGCTTCAGGGTCTGGCCATCCCCGCCAGTGTCCTCGAGAGCGAGGTCCTGTCCTCGCGCATCCGCAACTATTCGCCGGCTCTGCTGGACGAGCTGCTCGTGGCCGGCGAGGTCATGTGGCTCGGTGCCGGGCCGCTCGGGCAAGCTGACGGCAAGGTCGTCCTTCTGCTTCGGGGCAGCCCGCTGGTCAGGGCCCTGCCCGCCGGCACCGGCCCCCGCGGGGACGAGCACGAGCGCCTCCGTGAGGTGCTCGGCCGTCGGGGGGCGTGCTTCTTCCGTGACCTGGCTGGCCCCGGTACCGATGACGCCACCACCCTCGAGTCGCTGTGGGACCTGGTGTGGGCCGGCGAGGTCACCAACGACTCGTTCGCACCTCTCAGGGCCCTCGGCGGCCGGCGCCGGCCAGGTGCGGGCGGGAAGGGTGGCGGGACGGCGGCCCCCGGCCGGCGCCCCCGGCCGCGGCTCGGCCACCTGAGCGCACTGGGCCCGCCCAAGGCCCAGGGACGGTGGTCACTGGTCGACCGCACCGGCAACGCGGCCTCCGCCACCGAGGCGGCGGCGGCCCTGGCCGGTGTCCTGCTGGACCGCCACGGGGTGCTCACGCGCGAGGCGGTGCGGGGAGAGGGGGTGGCCGGGGGATTCGCCGGCATCTACCCCGTGCTGCGCGCCATGGAAGAAGGCGGGAGGATCCGCCGGGGTTACTTCGTGGCCGGCCTCGGGGGCGCGCAGTTCGCCCTGCCCGGGGCGGTCGACCGGCTGCGCACGGCCCGCGACGAGTCTGCTCTGATCGAACCAGCTGAGGGGAGCGGGGCGAGCCGGCCGCTGCCGGCCTCGAGATCGGTCGGGTTGCTCCTCGCTGCCACCGACCCCGCCAATGCCTTCGGGCTCTGCCTGCCCTGGCCGGCGCCGGGCCTCAAGCGGGTGGCCGGCGCACACGTCGTTCTCGTCGATGGCGTGCCCTGCCTGTACGTCGAACGGGGCGGGGGCGCCAGGCGCCTCGTCCCCCTCCGCCCCTACGACGGCACCTGGGAGGCGCCGGCAATCGCCGCACTGGCGGCCACCTCCACGCGCGTCACCGTCGGCCACGCCGATCCCCAGCTGGAGCCGGTGCTGGCGGCCGCCGGCTTCGTCGCCACCCCAAAGGGCATGACCCGTTATGCCTGAGGGGGACACGATCTTCAGGCGGCGAGATCGTTGCGGCAGGTTTCGGCCGCGACTTCGGGCGGGGGTGGAACCGCACGTGGGTCTGCGGGCGGGCGGGACAACCCCGCCTTCGATGCCGCACACCGGTACAGGTCGCCCTGCCGGGAGTCGACCAGCCACGCCAGGTTTGATGGTGCCCGTCGTGCCAGCCGAGCTCGGGATAGTCCCGCCGCCCTGAGCGGCGGTTGGGCGGATTCAGCCCGCGTTCGACATCGGCCGCCCATGCGACCACGGCGACGGCTGCGGCAGCAGCGTGGTCGCCACCGCCACCGCCTCCAGCTTCGAATGGACGCCGAGCTTGCAGAGCAGATTCTGGATGTGGGTGCGGGCGGTCGAGTAGCGGACACCCATGTCGCGGGCGAGGGTGGCGGTGTCCTGGCCCTGAACGAGGCGGTCGAGCACCTCCCTCTCTCGGGTGGTGAGGAAGCAGAAGGCGTCGGCGGGGTCGGTGGTGGGGAACTGGCGGGCGCCGTTGTCGCCGGACAGCCCGTCGAAGAACACCCCGATGCCGGCGACGACGTCGTCCATCCGGGCGAGGATGTCGGCGAGAGGCCTCCGCTTGCTGAGGAACGCGTCGGCGCCCGCCTGCTTGGCCCTTATTGCGGCGCCCGGGGTCTTGGAGCCGCTGAGCACCACGATGCTGGTCATGGGTGACGACTCGTGCGTGGCGGCGAGCACCGCACCCGCGTCACCATCGGGGAAGTCCAGCTCGGTGATGAAGAGGTGAGGCCTGTTCGCGGCCACGGCCGAGGCACCGTCGTCCGGCGTGAAGGTGCAGGCCGCCACCTGGTGGCCGTGATTTCTCATGACGATCCCGAGCGTGTCGGCGAAGAGGCGGTGACTGTCGCAGATCACAAGCCTCATCGGACGTCCTCGAGGGTCTTCTTTGTGTTCATCCAGTCACGCATCCCTTGTCCGGGAACCTCGCACTGCCCCATCTCCCTGCACACCGCCTTCCCCCAAAGCTGTGCCGGATCTGCCCCGAAGGTCGGCGTCGCAAACCCTGCGTGACAATTCTAACCACTCTTCGCCCCCAGCGCCACTCCATTACGACGCTCCGTGGCGAAACTCTCGGGAAGATGTGGTAAAAGTGGTGGCGGAGCCGCCGGCGGAAGACCCTGTTGCCGTCGGGTCCTAATCTCGGCTGGTGGCAGCAGCACGGCGCCGTCTGTTGATCGACACCACGCCCCTGCGGGAATCACGGGACTTCCGGGTCCTCTACGCCGGGCAGATCGTGTCGTTCTTCGGCAACCAGCTGACAGTGGTGGCCGTTCCCTTCCAGGTGTACCTGATCACCAGGTCCTCGCTCCAGGTGGGTCTGGTGAGCCTGGCCCAGCTCGTTCCGCTCATCGTGGGCTCCCTCATCGGCGGTGCGATGGCCGACAGCTTCGACCGCCGCCGGCTCCTCCTCTGGATGCAGGTCGTGCTGGGAGGAATCACCGTTGGCCTCGCCCTGAACGCGTCGCTCGACCGGCCGGCGCTCTGGCCGCTGTACGTGCTCCCCGCCGTGGCTGCAGGATTCTCCGGAGTCGACAAGCCGGCTCGAAACGCTGCCATTCCGGGACTGCTCCGGCGCCAGTCCCTCCCTGCCGCCTATGCCCTCTGGCAGGTCCAGTACCAGGTCGGATTCCTGCTCGGCCCGGCCGCCGCCGGCCTGCTGCTGGCGGGATTCGCCCTCTCCACCGTGTACTGGATCGACGTCGCCACCTATGCCCTCGCCTTCCTCGCCGTGAAGCGGATGCGCCCGCTCCCACCCGAGGGTGGTGGCACCCCGGCCAGCGCGGCGTCGGTGGCCGAAGGTTTCCGTTTCCTGCGCCGGCGGCCGGTGCTGGTCGGAACCTTCGCCATCGACCTCGATGCCATGGTCTTCGGCATGCCGCGCGCCCTCTTCCCCGCTCTGGGCACCGGCCTGTACGGGGGCGGCGCCCAGGCCGTGGGACTGCTGTACGCCGCGCCTGGTGCAGGTGCGCTGGTGGGCTCTTTGCTGACGGGATGGGTGTCGAGGGTCCACCACCAGGGTCGGGCCGTGATGGTGGCGGTCACCATCTGGGGGCTGGCCATCGCCGGCTTCGGGCTCAGCTCCTGGCTGCCTCTCGGCTTGGCGTTGCTGGCGCTGGCGGGTGCAGCCGACGTGATATCGGCTGTGTTCCGCAACACCATCCTCCAGCTCAGCGTGCCGGACTCCCTGCGGGGCCGGCTCTCGGCGGTGCACATCGCGGTGGTCACCGGAGGGCCCCGGCTGGGTGACGCCGAGGCGGGCGCCGTGGCCGCGCTGGCCGGCCCAAGCTTCTCGGTGGTGTCGGGCGGGCTGGCCTGCGTCGCCGGCGTGGCCGTGACGGCATGGCTCCTGCCGCAGTTCGCCCGCTATCGCGCCGACCCCGATCCCGGCCACCTGCCACCGTCGCCCAGAGCCCTCCACGGCGGCGACGATGATCTGCCGCGAGACTGCCGGCACGATTTCGGAGCGGCGAACGAGACCACAGCCTCGACGATTGGGTTGCCGGGGTGGGTGGCCCGGAAGCCGTCGTCGCATGATAAGCCGTAGGATCTTCAGGATGCTCGGCGGGGGTTACGACACAAGCTCCGCACCGGCCTTGCCCGCCGCATAGAGGTAAGGGAAGCTCGTGCACGACCCCAGCGGGCATTGGAGCACCGCTCACACAGTGGGACGGTGGTCCGCCGGCACCGCCGCCGGGAAAGGCCTTGAACACCTCGCCGTCTCGGTCCCCCGGAGCTCATTGACGACTTGCCGACCGGAGCCGGGACTGGAACTGGACTGGAACTGGCGTAAGGGGTTCATTCGCTGATCCAGCGTTCGAGAACGCCAGCCAGGACGTCGGTCCTCACCGGCTTGGTGACGAAGTCGTCCATGCCGGCGTCCAGGCAGCGGGCCCGGTCCTCCTTCAAGGCGCCCGCCGTCATGGCGATGATCGGCACCCGATCCGAATTCCCGGCGCGGATCCGGCGGGTGGCGTCGTATCCGTCCATCTCGGGCATCTGGCAGTCCATCAGCACCGCTGCATAGGGGACGCTGGTGACGGCCTGGATGGCCTCCAGGCCGTTGCCGGCCACGTCGACCCGGTAGCCGAGGGTCTCCAGCGTGTGGACGGCCAGCTTCTGGTTGACGGCGTCGTCCTCCACCAGGAGGACATGGGCCCGTGACTGGGCGCCGGCCTCGGCCATTGTGTGTCGGGTCACCATCGGAACGGGAACTTCGCAGTCCGTCCCAAGCATCACCGTGGCCAGGCATTCTTGGAGCGAGTCCTGATGAACCGGCTTGGTGAGATAGGCGTTCACGCCTGCCTGTTGTGCAGCCTTCGCTTCGCCACGATGGCCGAGCGCGGTGAGCAGCACGATCCTGGTCCCGGCTGTGGAGGGATCCTCGGCGATGGCCCGAGCCAGCTGCAGACCGTCGGTACCAGGCATCTCGAAGTCGATCACCGCGATGTCGAACGGGTCGTCGTCATGGCCGGCGTGGTGCAGAGCGGCGAGTGCGGCGCCGGCGCTGTCAGCCGCGGTGACGCGCATCTTGCTGTGGTTGAGCGCCTGCTCCAGGGCCCGCCGGCTCGTGGCGCTGTCGTCCACGATCAGGACCCGTTGCCCGGCCAGCGCGCTGCGGTCGGGCAACAAGCGTGCCTCCGGCTCAGGGCCTCGCCCGAGGGTGGCGGTGAACCAGAACCGGCTGCCTTTGCCGAGTTCGCTCTCCACCTTCAGCTCACCACCCATCAGCTCCACCAGTTGCCTCGAGATGGTGAGGCCGAGTCCGGTCCCCCCGTAGCGCCGGGTCGTCGATCCGTCGGCTTGGGCGAAGCTGTCGAAGATCTGGTCCTGCTGGGCGGCGCTGAGGCCGACGCCGGTATCGACCACCTCGAAGCACACCACGACGGTTTCATCGGACTCCTCGCGCACCGCGACCTGGATGACGACTTCGCCTTCCGCCGTGAACTTGACGGCGTTACCGACCAGATTGAGCAGCACCTGGCGGAGCCGGCCGGGGTCGCCGCAGGCCACACGGGGAACGTCGGGTGCTACGAGCGTCACCAGTTCGACGAGCTTGGCCTGCGCCTGTTCGGCGATGATGTCGGCGACATCCTCCACGACGCGGCGAAGGTCGAAGTCGAGGACCTCGAGGTCGAGCTTCCCGGCCTCGATCTTGGAGAAATCGAGGACATCGTTGATCACGGTGAGAAGCCCTTCCCCTGAGCTGCGCGCGGTGTGGGCGTAGTCCCGCTGCTCAGGGGACAAGCTCGTGTCGAGCAGGAGGTTGACCATTCCTATGACCCCGTTCAGGGGGGTCCGGATCTCGTGGCTCATCCGGGCCAGGAACTCGGACTTCAGCCTGGTGGCCTCCATGGCCTTCCCGAGGGCCTCCTCCAGCTCCTCGCGGGCGTCAGCCAGCTCGATTTCGCGGGTCCGCAGTCGGGTGTTGGTGCGGATGAGATCCTCGAACGAGGAGATCAGAAGGTCGAGGATCTGCTGGCGCTCGGATGTGATCATGAACCGCTGTCCGAGGAACGAGAGCTCCACGCCCATCTGGACGTTGCCGGCGGTCCGGAGCGAGCGGTTCACGAGGATCGACTCGACGCGCGAGAGGAGCTGGTCGCGCTCGTAGGGCTTGCGGATGAAGTTGTCGGCCCCGGCCTCGAGGCCCCGGACGACGTCGAGAGGGTCGCTCAGCGACGTGAGCATCACCACCGGAATGACGGCGAGCGCCGGATCGGATTTGATCAGTTTGCACAGGGCGAAACCGCCCATGCCCGGCATCACCACGTCGCTGATGACGAGCCCGAAGCTGGGTACGCCCGTCCCAACCAGGGCCTCCAGAGCAGCCTCGCCACTGCCGGAGACGGTGACGTCGTAGCCGGCCTCTTCCAGGTCGGCCCGCACCAGCTCGGCCTGCGACGGGCTGTCTTCGACGACCAGGATGCATTTATTCATCGGTGCCTCCTCGAGATGAGCTTGGACAGAGAATCGGCAAGGCCGTCCACGGGGGCGACCACGTCGGCCAGGCCTGCGCTGACCACGGCACCTGGCATGCCGAACACCACCGAGGTCGCCTCGTCCTGGGCCAGGACCCGGCCACCGGCCTTGCGCAGGACCGCCAACCCGTCGCAGCCGTCCCGCCCCATGCCCGTCAGGATCACACCCACTGCCGTGCTGGCGTACGCCGCGGAGACCGAGCGGAACAGGACGGTCGCCGAAGGCCGGAAACCACCCACGGGAGGGCTGTTCGAGAGCGACACCGTGCGCCGGGGGCCGACCTCGAGGTGGTGACGGCAGCCAGCCACGTAGACGACGCCGCCGGCGAGCGACTCGCCGTGCTCGGCCAGCTTCACGGGCAGGGACGTTCCCGAGCTCAGCCAGGTCACCAACCCCGGGGCGAAGCCGTCGGCGATGTGCTGTACGACCAGAACGGGGACGCTCGTGTCGCTCGGCATTCGGGACAGGAAGCGGTAGAGCGCGGCCGGGCCCCCGGTGGAAGCCGCCACCGCCACCGCGTGAACCGGGCCGCCGCCCAGACTGCGCTTGATCCCTGTGGCGTGGACCCCGCTGGTGGCGTCCCCGTCGTCGTCGCCGGCCGAGCGCCGCCGGCGCACCACCTTGACCTCGGCGAGAGCCTTGGCCAGCGACAGGAGCCGGCCGGCGCTGGACTCGAAGCCGGGGCTGCCGGGGCCCACCGGCTTGGGAAGCATGGTGAGCGCCCCCAATTGCACGGCCCGCAGGCTCATCTCCACGTCCCTCGGATCGTGGGCCGCGGTCACGATGATGACCGGGGTGGGTGCTTCGATCATGATCCGTTTCGTCGCCTCGAAGCCGTCCATCTCCGGCATCTGGATATCCATCACTACCAGCGAAGGCCGCAGCCGTTTGGCCATCTCCACCGCCTGCACGCCATTGGCCGCGGCACCCACGACCTCCATTGCGGGATCGGCGCCGAACAGCGACACCAGCAATTCGCGCGCCGTGGCCGAGTCCTCGGCGATCAGCACACGAACCGGAGCGAGGGACGGGGCCGTGGAGCGAGTCACAACAGGCGGGCCAGGGTGTCGAGCAGCATCGACTGGTCGAACTCGGATTTGGCGATGTACGCGTCGGCGCCGGCCTCGACGCCAAGCCGCCGGTCGTTCTCGCTGGCCAGGGAGGTGACCAGGACCACCGGGAGGTGGCGGAGCCTGGTCGATGACCTCACCGCGGCGCAGAGGGAGAGGCCGTCCATCCGGGGCATGTTCACGTCGCTGACGACGGCGTCGACCTCGGCTCCGGCCTCGGCCTGGAGGAGGTCGAGGGCGCTCTGCCCGTCGACGGCGACCACCACCTCGTAGCCGGCATTTTCGAGAATGCTGCGTTCGAGCGTGCGGGTGGTCAGGGTGTCGTCGGCCAGCAGGACCCGCCGTGGACGGCTGGCCTCGCCAGCGGCGTCCGGGACCGGAAAAGTGGCCGTCGGCCGAGTTTCCCTCCGCACACAGGTGGCGGGATTGACCACCACCACGACCTGGCCGGTGGGCAGGATCGTCGTCCCCAGAATTCCGGGTAGTCCCGAGAGGCGAACGGCGGGCGGCTTGATCACGGCCTCCTGTTCGGCGATGAGTTCGTCCACGACCAGAACCGCTACCCCACCCGGTGTCTCGACCACCACGCCGGACGAGGAGGAACCGGCGACCGCTCTTCCTCCATCGGTCCCCAGCGTGTCCGCCAGCCACGCCACGGGTACCAGTCGGTCGTCGAGCATCAGCATGGCGCGGTCGTCCACCACCCGCAGGTCATCGGTGCTGAAACGGGTCATGCGCACGACCGCGGAGACCGGAAGTGCGGCCATCTCCTGCCCACAGGCCACGAGCACGACACGGGCGACTGATCGGGTGACCGGCACGAGCAGTGTCACGCAGGACCCCGCTCCGGGAGACGACCCGATCACCACCGAACCTCCGAGGGCTTCCACGCCGGTCCGTACGGCATCGAGCCCCACTCCCCGGCCCGAGACCTCCGTGAGCAACGGCGCAGTGGACACGCCGGGGGCGAAGACGAGGTCGAGGAGGATCTCGTTGTCGTCGTGGTCGTGACTGATGCCGAGGCTGGCGGCCGCGGCCCTGACCGCTTCGGCGTCGATGCCGGCTCCGTCGTCGGCCACGGTCACCGCCACCATCGCTCCTCGCAGCACCGCTTCGAGCTCGACCGTTCCTGATGCCTGCTTGCCCGCCGCCACGCGTACCTGGGGCGCCTCGATCCCGTGGTCTACGGCGTTGCGGACCAGGTGGAGGAGGGGCTCCCGGAGACCGTCCAGGATCGGCCGGTCCATCTCCACGTCACCGCCCTTCACCACCAGGAGGGCCTGCTTGGCCGCCGCTGTCGCCACGTCTCGGGTGACGCGGTCGAGGCCGGCGCAGGCCTCGCTGAACGGCACCATCCCAGCCTGGCGCAGGGCGTCGGCCAGGGCGTTCTGGGCGCTGAGCAGAACACGATCGGCGGCGGAAGCCTCCGCCGACGCGGCGGCGGCGGCGAGGCCATGCATCCCTTCGCAGGCCAGCAGCACCTCACCGGCCCGGCTGAGCAAGGCCTCGAGGCGAGCCGCCGGTACGCGGATACCCGCTTGTGCCGGCTGGCTGGCAGCCGGCGCAGTCTCGGTAGTGGGTCCGGTCGTGGTTCGCCCGCCGGTGCCGGCCGGTACCTCGTCCGGCCGGCCGGCGTCATTAGCCGACAGCGAACGGAGGATCGGGCTGATCGGCAGCTCGGAGGCGTCGCCGCCGTCGCGAAGCTCTCGCCCTGCGGCGGTCAGCACGTCAATCGCCTGGAACAGGGGGTCCAGCGCGAAATCCTCGGGCATGGCGCGGCGATCCCGCAGGCCGGAGAGCGCAGCCTCGAGCGCGTGGCAGAGCGTTGCCACCGGCTTCACCGCTGCGGCCTGGGCCGCGCCCTTGAGGCTGTGGGCGGAGCGGAACATCTGGTTGACCAGCTCGATGAAGTCCGGCCCGGTCGACCCCTGCTCCAGTGTCACCAGGCCCCGGTTCAGGACGATCACGTGCTCCTCGAGCTCGTCCAGGAAGAGCGCCCGCAGGCGGACCTGCAAAGCCTCCCGGTCGAGGCTCACTCACGCACTCCTACCAGCGCCTTCATCTGTGACGAAACGGTGTCCAGCTCGCGTGCGGTCTGCTCCGCCTCGCGGGCCGATGCCAGGTTCTGCTCCATCACCGAGTCGATCTCCTTCATGGCCTGGCTGATCTGCGACGTGGCCACCGCCTGCTGGTTCGACGAGGCGGCGATCTGCTCGGCGGCCACAGTGGCCTCGGCGACCGTGTCCGACAACTCGGTGATCGTCTCGCCCGCCTGCCCGACCAGTCGCATCCCCTCGATCACGCTCTTGGTGCCGGCCTCGGTGAGCATCACCGCGCTGTTGGTCCCTTGCTGGATCTCGCCGAGAATCTCGTTCACCTGGGCGGTGGCCCGGCGGGACTGGTCGGCCAGGCCCTTCACCTCGGCGGCCACGACACCGAAGCCACGGCCGTGCTCGCCGGCACGGGCCGCCTCGATAGCCGCGTTGAGGGCGAGCAGGTGGGTCTGTTCCGCGATCTCGTTGACGGTGTCCACGATGTGCGACACGGCCTGGGCCCGCTCGGCGAGGGTCACCACGCCTTGGGCGATCGAGTCGACCTGGGTGCGGATGGCCTCCATGCCCCGGGCCGATCCCTCGACCGCCTTGATGCCGTCCTGGGCGACCTCGGCGGAGCGCTGCGCCCGGTCGGCCACGGTGCGGGCCCGCTGCGCCGACTGCTGGGCGGTCTGCACCAGTTCCTCTACCGTCGCCACCGTCTGCTGGGCGGCGGCCGCCTGCTCGGTGAACCCGGTCACCTGCTGGGTCGTGCCGGCCAGTATGTCGCTGGCGGCCCCGTCGACCGTTCGGGACAGGGAAGAAAGGCACTTCGAGACACGGCGGGTGATGAGCGTGGTCAGGAAGACGGCCACCACCAGCACCAGCGCGGCCAACGCCCACACGAGCTCGAGCGAGCGGTCGGCCCGTTGGTCGGCCCGCCGCACGTCGGCGGTGATGAGGCTTTCCTGGCGGTCGATGAAACGATGCACGGCCGAGCGCAGCTCCTCCCGCCTCTTGAACGGGCCTCGCGACGCCAGCCTGCCCACCTCCTCGCCGGGAGCGCCGGCAATCACCTCGTCGATCACCTTCTCGCTGGCCGCCTTCCAGGCCACCTCGGCCTGGGCCACCTGGTCGAGCAGCCGGCGTCCTGTCTCGGTGTGCACGGCCGCCTGCAGCTGATCGAACTTCTCGTTGTAGGCCTGCTCGAACTCCCGCGCGGGGGTGAGGTCCCCTTCGTCTCTGGTCAGGTAGAAGGCACGGTTGGCGGCGGCCCAGTCGGAGATGATCCCGTCGAGGCGGTAGACGCCGGTGACGAGCGTGCTGTCGCGCTCTATCACGACATCCTTGGCCTCTGACACACTGTTGAGCGCGTTGGTGGCGACCAGCACCAGCACAAGGGTCAGCACCAGGGTGATGACGTATCCGGCCAGGATCTGGCGGCCGATGGTCAGTCCCGATACCGGGCTGGTTGCAGGGGTGTTCTGGATCATCGGCCGCTCCTGGGTTCGGTGGTGGTGGAAAAACGGGGATCGGTGAGCATGGCGGTGCCCGAGAGCACGGTGGCCTCATCTGTGGCGCCCAGCAGCAGGCTCTCGGGTGCCGGACCGGTCGGCGTGCCGCCGTGGGGGAGCGGGACGATGGAGTCGACCGGCACCTCCGTGAAGTCGTGGACCGCCTCGACGAGCAGGCCGAGTGATGGCCCCGGCCCATCGAGCACGATCACCGGCCCGGGCATGGAGGGGGCCCGCAGCCCGAGCAAGGCGCTGATGTCGGCGACCACGAGGATCTCGCCGCGGACACTGGCTACGCCGACCAGTGCCGCCGGCGCCGACGGAACCATCGAAAGTGCCGGCCGGCGAAGCACCTCGCGCACGAAGCGGGCTTCGACCGCGTGGGCCACGCCACCGATGCCGAACAGCACGAGCGGCAACAGCTGACCTGACGTGTCGTGGCGGGTGGGGCGGGCGAGGACCCTGGCCCGCTGGGCCAGCACGGCCCGCGCCCGTAGCTCGGGGCTGTCCGTGGCCGGGTCGGCGGGCGCGCCGACGCTCACGATCTCGCCGCTCCCGCCGTGGCCCCCTGGCCGGCCCGGGCCAGGCCGGCCAGGCGCCCCGCGGTCTCGCCGTCGGCGAGCTTCACCGGCTGCCCCACAGGTAGGCCTTCGAGAAGGCTGAGGGCGTTGCGGTAGCTGCGGCGGGCGGCGGTTCTGTCGTTCCGGGCCTGGTGGGCCCGGGCCAGGGCGAGGTGGGCCACGGCCAGGTCCGGGTCGATGTAGAGCGTGGCCTTCGCCGCCGCGGCAGCCTCCAGCGGCAGCCCCGCCTCGAGGAGGACGATGGCCTGGAGCAGGCGCAGCTCGACGTCGAGAGGGAACCGGGCGGCACCTGCAGCGGCGGCCTCCACGGCGGCACCGAGGCGGCCGGCGCTGCCGAGGGCCCGGACGAGAACGACATGGGCCTCGGCGGCTGCGTCCTCCCCACCGGTTCCACTGCTTCCACTGATGCCACTGCTGCCACTGGCGACGAGGGCTCCCGCGTGGGCCGCGGCCGTCTCGTAGTCGCCCCCGAGCAGGGCCTCCCTGGCCGGCCCGAGCTGATCCCTGTCCGCTCCGCCGGCCGCGTAGGGCGGAGCGCCCGGAGCGGCCGGAGCGGTTGCATGTGCCGGCGGTCGTGGCGGGCGGTGAGCCATCGGGCGGTCGCCCACCGCGTGGCGGTCGGGCCGGGACCGCGGCCGAGTCTTCCGTTCGCTGGCCCTGCTGGCGCCGCGCACCGCGTGGACGGGGCGCCTGTAGGCCACGCCCGCCGGCGTCACCAGCGCCTCGAGTCCCTCGACGGCGTCGAGGTGCGGGTCGGTCGCCGCGGTGAGCAGCCACCCTCCGGGCGCCAGAGACGCGGCCAGCCGGCACCCCACCTGCTCGACGGCGGCGGGCGTCAGGTAGACGAGGACGTTTCGGCAGAGCACAACGTCCAGATCACGCATCCGCGGGTCGTCGCTTGGCTCCAGGAGATTGTGCTGGCGGAAGGTGACCAGACGGTCCAGCCTGGGGTCGACACGGAACCCACCTTGGGCCGACCGGAAGTAGGTCCGGCGCCGCCGGTCGTCGACCGTCCGCAACGACCATTTTCCGTACAGGCCACGCCGGGCCGTCTCGAGTGCCTGCGCAGAGAGGTCGGTGGCCAGGATGTGGGACTGCTTTCCCAGGCCGGCCTCGTCGAGCAGGATGGCCAGCGTGTAGGCCTCCTGGCCGTGGGCACAGCCGGCGCTCCACAGCCGAAGGGTGTGCTCCGGCCCACGTGCTTCGGCCCGCTCGGGCAGCACGTGGTGGGTGAGCAGCTCCATCTGGGGCGCTTCACGGAAGAAGTAGCTCTCGGCGACCGTGAGGGCCACGGCCAATTCGTCGAACCGGGTGCGATCCTGTTCGAGCAGCACGCAGAACTGTTCGGAACTGGAGGTAGCCGCCACGGCCATGGCGTGAGTCACCCTGGCCAGAAGTTCGGCATGGCGGGCGCCGCTGACGCTGACGCCGGCACGCGCGGCAATGTACGAAGCAACCGCTTGGGCCGGGGGGCCGCCGACTTGACTCAATGCTGGATGCCCGGTTCGTCGCCGGCGCCGGCCAGGGCCTCGTCCAGGGCCGCAGCTTCGTCGGCCGAGAGGAAGGCGGCCAGATCATGGATGAGCACCAGGCCGTCGGCGAGCCGGGCCACGCCGCTCAGGTAGGCGGTACCGCCGAGATGCTCCGTGCTGTCGATGCAGCTCCGGGGGACCGTCGTGAGGTCGACAGCCCGGTCGACCCTCAGGGCCACTGTCCGCGGACCGATACGGCTCACTACGAGGTGGTCGCTCAGGAGGGGCTGTCGGCGGGGCAGTGCCAGCCTGGTGCGGACATCGAGCACGGCCACGACCGATCCCCGCACGTCGATGGCGCCGTCCACGATCGCGGGTGCGCCCGGGAGAGGCACACTGGCGACGACTGGATGCAGCTCGGCCACGTCGCTGAGCGGCAGGCCGCAGCGCAGGCCCTCCACCTCGACCATCAGGATGGCCAGATCCTCTTGGTGGCCGTCTTGCACGAAGAGATCCGTCGTCGTGTCCACGTGGTCCTCTCCGCGAAGGGTGAGCCGCTGCTCTTGTCGAAATGAAGTGGGTGGTTCTTGTCCCGCCATGGATCCAGATAGGTCTGTATACAGAGGTGACATTAATACCATCAGCGATGCCCTATGCCGATGCTGGCCGTTCCGGCTCACTGCCAGCGCTGTGTCGACATGGTGGCGACCACGCGATCCTCCGAGCGGACCGGGCAGGCTCCCATTACGCTGACCAGCCGGACGTGGTACCACCACGCCCGATCGAAAAAGGGGGTATGCCAATGTTCATTCAGGTCATCACGGCCAAGGTCGTCGACGAAGAGGGACTGACGCGTCAGGTCGATCGGTGGGAGCAGGAGATCCGGCCCGGCGCCACGGGCTTCCTGGGCAGCACCAGCGGCGTGACCGACGACGGGCGCCTGATCGTTCTCGCCCGCTTCGATTCCGAGGAGTCGGCCCAGAGGAACAACGACCGCCCGGAGCAGGGTTCGTGGTGGGCGGACACCGAGAAGATGCTCGACGAGGTCACCTTCCAGAACAGCACGGAGGTGATCGAGATGGGCGGCGGCGGTTCGGACGACGCCGGCTTCGTCCAGGTGATGAGGGGCCGGATCCTCGACGCTGCCAAGATGGAAGAGCTGCGCTCCCGCATGGCCGAGTTCGAGGCCATCATGGCGAGTCACCGACCCGACGTCCTCGGCGACGTCACCATCATCCATGCGGGCGGCGCCTACACCGACGCCGTCTACTTCACCTCCGAGGCGGAGGCCCGCGCCAACGAGAACAAGGAGATGCCGGCCGAGATGCAGGCCATGTTCGAGGAGTGGATGACCGCCTCCACAGTCGACGAGTACATCGACCTCAAGCGGCCCAGGTTGGTGTGACGGGGCCACACAGCCTGAATGGAGGGCACCGACTGGCTCGAGCTCTGTTACCGCGCGCTGGGCGTTCCGGCGGACCTGCCTGACCAGGACCGCCGGCGCCTGGCCGAGCACGCCCTCCTCGAGAAGACGAGCCAGCAGGTCGACATCCTGGGCATCGGGTCGGCCGAGGCGGCCATCGACCTGCTCGTGCGTTATGGCGAGGCCGGTGAGCTCGGCCAGGTGATGATGCGTTGGGAGCAGGCCGAGTATCTCGAGCCGGAACTACGGGGCATGGGTGACGAGGGCACCCGCCGCGCGACGCTGTGCGCCAAGCAACTGCTCGGTGATGTGGTGCGCTTCATCGAGCGTTCATCCGCAACCGGGGAGGACGTCTAGCCGAGGCGACTTTCACGGTCCTGGTCGGTACCCTGGGTAGGAATCGACCACGGATCGGCCGCCGGCAATGGGGCTTCATCTACAGTGACGCATATTCTCAACCTGAGTGCATCGGTGGTCGAGGCGGGGTCAAGACGTCGGTGAGGGCGAAGGGAGACGCGTCCGGCGGGCAAGCGGAGACCAGCCTTCGTAGCGCCTTCCACACGGAGCTCTGTACCGCGACACGGGAGAGCGCGCTGCTGGCGGGGATCATCGTTCTCGTCGCTTTCCCGGCCTGGGGCGTGTTCGACGCGATCCTGCTCCCCGAACGCTGGCACACATTCATGGCCGTCCGCCTCGGGTTCGAGATACCGATACTCCTGGTCTTTCTCTCGCTGTGGTGGCGGCGCCTCGGCCAGCGGTGGCCGGAGCAGCTGTCCTTCGCACTGCTGGCTCTTCCGGAGTTGGCCATCGCGTGGATGATCCCCCGCTCGGAACCACAGCTCGAGGCTTATCTGCTCGGGTTCTCCCTGGCCATCTACGGAACGGCCTTTCTCCTCGTCTGGCGATGGCAGTTGAGCGCCCTGCTGGTCGGTTTCACCGCAACCGCGACGGCGGTCTTCACCCTCACGTACCGGCCCGGCGTGTCCGCCGAGGCAGTCGCCACGATCGTCGCCTACCTCACGACGGCCGGGTTGATAGCGGTCGCCGGTCAGCTGTACCGCTACCGGTCGGGCTGGCAGCAGTTCGTGACCCAGACGGCGCTCGAGCAAGAGCGCCACCGCAACGTGCGCCTCCTGGACGAGCTGCGCCGGCTCAGCCACGAGGACGATCTGACCGGTGTCGCCAACCTCCGGGCCTGGGCGCTGTGGGTGGAGGATGCGGTTCGGCGGGCCAAGCGTTCGCGTTCGCCGCTCTCGGTCATCTACTGCGATTTCGACCGCTTCAAGGAGGTCAACGACCACCACGGGCACGCGGTGGGCGACGAGGTCCTGCAGACGGGTGCGGCCATCCTCCGGAGCCGGGCCCGGGCGAGCGACTTCGTGGCTCGGCTCGGTGGTGACGAATTCGTGGTGGCCTGCCCCGACACCGATCTGGCCGGCGCCGTCGAGCTGGCCGAGGAGCTGGCGCGGTTGGCGCGCTTGCAGAGATGGCCGACCGGGGTGACCATGACGTTCTCCTTCGGTGTGGCCGAGCTCCTGCCAGACGACTCGTCCCCCGAGAGCCTCCTGGCCCGTTCTGACGCGGCGCTGTACGACGCCAAGGCCCAGCGCGATTCGGTCTCGACCGGCGGCTCGGCTTACCCCAGTACGGAGCGTCTGGTTTGACCATCGTCGCGTCCACATGCAGGAGCTCGTCCACGCGGCCGGGCTGGTCCACTCTCGGCCCCGTCCGAAACGCGCAAAAGATATACATTGCGCCGTCAGCACCCGCTGACTCATCCTGAACTGGGGGTTCTGGCGTGGCTGCTCCGAAGCGTTTGACGAACCTGATCGACTACGCGGCGATCCTTCCCTACGCCAGTGAGATGTTCGGCGTGTACCAGCCTCTGATCGGCTGGAAGTCCAAGCGGGCCGAGGCCCGGTTCAACGCCGGCTTCGACCGTGACCGCAGTGCCATGTTCGGCGCCCTGCGGGCGCAGTTCGCCGGACTGGTGAAGACGGCCTACGGAGAGGGGTGCAAGGTAGCCGTGTCGATTGCACCCGGTGTCGCCGCCGGCGGCTCGTTGCGCGGTTTCGACAGCGTCGTGATGGAGCGGATCGCCGAGCGTCTGCCGGCGGGCCGGGCAGTGGCGGCCAATCAGTGGAAGAAGTTCGTCAACAAGGACGTGGTCGAGAAGATCATGAAGGACTCCGTGGTTCCGGAGTACTCGGCCGCCTACGAGAAGGCGTGCCGCGGGGTGTCCGGAGGCGGCACCGAACGTGTACATGCTCCGGGGCGCAAGACCGACGTGGAGACACTGCGCCTCGGCTTCGAGGCGCAGTTGCGCTACGAATCGTCCGTGGCGGGTGCGTTGCTCCACCTGACGGCCGACGGGCAGGCCGACACGCTGGCTGAGATGTTCTTCAGCACCAAGGACAACACCGGGGCATCACAGGCGCTCACCCGGATGCTCGCCGCCACCGGGCCGATCGACGGGTACCTCGACCTCACCAACCTGAACCCCCGCGACCGCTCCGACCTCGAACGGGTGGCCCTGTCGCCGATCAGCGTGGTCCACCTCTTCCGCCAGTACTTCTTCGAGCTGGACTCGTTCCTGGGGACGCCGGTCAGTCACGTCTGGCTCAGCCCAGGTTCAACGGTGGAGTTGATCGAGGTGCAGACGCGGCGCAGCCTGGTCGAGAAGATGGTCGAGCAGGCGACCGAGACCACCCAGCGGGCTGAGACCGACACCACCACCCAGGAGGAGATCAGCGACGCCGTCAAGGAGGAGAACCGCGAAGACGTGAAGTTCGGCGCCAGTGTCAGCGCGTCGTACGCGTCGATAGTGGCGAACAGCAGCTTCGACTACAGCACGGGCCAGCAGCGCTCACGCGAGGAGACCCACAAGCGGATGCGCCAGCAGACCGAGAAGCTGTCGACCGAGATCCGCAAGAGCTTCAAGTCGACGTTCCGCACCGTCACCGAGACCACCGATTCCTCGAGCAAGCGCTATGTGCTCACGAACACGACCAACCAGCTGGTCAACTACGAGCTGCGTCGCAAGATGCGCCAGGTGGCGGTCCAGGTCCAGGACATCGGTACCTACCTCTGCTGGCAGACCTACGTGGACAATCCGGGAGACTCCCTCGGGGTGGCCCGTCTCGTGCACATCGGCAAGCCGCCGGATCTCGACGGGTTGCACGCACCCGAGGAGATCCCGATGCTGCAGCCTTTCGCCGAGGAGAAGATCGTCACCATCCCCTTCATCTCGGTTGACGACACCGACGCGGACAACGAAGGCGAGGTCTACAAGGACGGGGTCGAGGTCGACGACTCGGAGTGGTTCGGAAACCTGGAGAAGATCCAGGCCGACTTCCCGATCGACGTGGTGTGCTCGCGCAGCAGCTACCGGCTGGCCGAAGTGGAGTTCGACGGTTCAGGCAAGCCGGTCACGGCATCCCGGCGCGGCGACATCGTCAACACCTCTGATCGCGCCAGGTTCACCCTGCACCTCGACTCGGCCGACTTCCAGGGCCAGAACAGCCTCCAGATAAAGCTGACGTTGCACTGGACGCCGGCACCGGGCGCCAACGACGAGGTGATCGCCCAGAACCAGGCCAACACCGCTGCGTTCCACGCCAAGGAGGCGGCCGAATACGAGAAGGCGTTCCTCGAGAACGCCAAGGACAGGATCAAGCTGACGCACGAGATCCGCCAGCGCAGTGGGGAGGAGATGCGTGAGGAGGAGCGGATCGTCGTCTACCGCAAGCTGATCCAGGACATGTTGACCGCCGGCGTGAGCATGCCCGACGACCGGACCCGTCACATCGTGGCCGAGCTGATCAACTCCGTCTTCGACATCGACAAGATGCTGTACTTCGTGGCCCCGGAGTGGTGGCGGCCAAGGTTGCGAAAGCAGACCCAGCAGCTGTCGCCGACGACCCGCCCCCCGATCAAGGTCGGCGATCGTCCGAAGGCCATCGACGCCGGATTCGGCAGGAAGGTGTTCGGCGCCTCGGTTGCCGCCGCCCCTCCGTCGCCCCTGACCACGAGCACGGTCGGGTGGGGAGGAATCGACGACCCCAACCGCGACAGCTACTACATCACCTCCGATTCCGAACCGGCCCGCTTCGGCAGCTCGCTCGGCTGGCTGCTGCAGCTCGACGGGGACAACATGCGCAACGCCTTTCTCAACGCCCCGTGGGTCAAGGCGGTGATCCCGATCCGCCCGGGCAAGGAGGAGGCGGCCATCAACTGGCTCAAGGGTGTGGAAGGGTTCAACGGCATCACCAACGCCGACATCTACCGCACGAACAATCCCGACGAGAAGGACGTCAACGGCAACCCGCTCGACGGCCAGCGCATGATCGACGTGATCCTCGACCTGGCCCACAAGATCCAGCGCAAGCATGCCGAGGGCGTGGCCCAGGGCACCTTCCCCAAGGCATCAGAGGTCGCCGATCCACAGCTGGTGGACGCCGAGAACGTGGTGACGTCGACGCCCATCGACCGGGTGTACGAGCACGGGTTCTTCCCCCTCGAGAACAGCTTCCGCGCCAACGTGACGGGGAACTACGAGATCTTCGACCAGTGGCTGGAGATACTGCCCACCGACCAGGTGGTGCCGGTGGAGGTGAGATACGACCCGAAGACGGGCCGCCAGGTGTGAGGCCGGAGGACGTCTTCATCGGCCCCATCCTGCGTAGGGCGGCGCCGGACCTGGTGGTGGTGTGCATAGCCACCAAGGTGGCCATGACGCTGCGGTTCTCCGTCAAGGAAGCGGAGTCGCCGAACTGGTTGGGCCACGACGAGCAGCCCTTTGCCGTGAAGGCCGCCGACCACCTCTGGTTCTACTTCGGACGCGTCCGCCCGGCAGCCGGGCTCCCGGTCGGAAAACTGCTCGCCTACGGGATCGCGGTTCCGGGAGCCCAGGGTTGGGACGAGGCGCCGTTCGAGCGGCTGGTCGCCGCCGACGGCCTGGCCTACCAGGCGCTGACCCTGCCGACGTTCGTGCTGCAGCGGCCGGGCTCCGAGCTGAACGCCGTCTACGGTTCGTGCCGCAAGGTGCACGACGAGCACGGGGGCAAGCTCGATGCGATGGCGGCTGGGGATGCCCTGATCGCCCGGGCACCGCGCGATCTGTCGGTGCGGCCCGCCATTCTCTGCCTCGGCGGCGACCAGATCTACGCCGACGAGGTGGACCCGCTCGTGTTCGCCGAGATGTTGAAGGTGGCCGACAAGCTGGAGACGCCCAGCGAGGTGCTCCCCGGTCCGGGCCGGACGATCGGGCGCGGTGGTCGCAAGGCCATGCTCCAGCGTTACGCCAAGTTCACCTCCGACGATCTCGACACCCATCTCGTCCGCTTCACCGAGTACCTGGCCCTGTACGGGCTCATGTGGAACAAGCGCAACTGGACCATCCTGCCCGCCAAGCTCGATCACTTCCTGAAGTCGCTGCCGGCGGTGCGGAGGCTCATGGCCAACGTGGCCACCTACATGATCTTCGACGACCACGACGTCACCGACGACTGGAACCTGAGCGTGCGGTGGCGGGAGGAGGTGTCGGGCACAGACCTCGGCCGCCGCATCGTCGCCAACGCGCTGATGGCCTACTGGTTGTGCCAGGACTACGGCAACGACCCTGACAGATACGCCAAGGGCGTCGACGATTCGCTCGAGAGACTGGTGTCCCGCCGGCGCCACGAGTACACCAAGGCGGAGCAGGCGTTCTGGGCACTCGACCGGTGGGAGTTCGCCACGCCGACCGATCCCTTCGTCTACTTCGTGGATACCCGCACGCAGCGGGGGTACGAGGACGAGCCGGCGCGACGCGACCGCACCGCGCCGGCCTTCCTCCGCACGATCGATGCCTGGACGGCGACCGTGAAGCGGCTGGTCCCGCTGCTGTCCAGCCAGAACCCAAACCACCCTCTCGTGCTCGTGACGGCGGCGCCCGTGTTCGGGTTCAGCTTCGTCGAGGCCCTGCAGTCGTTCATCTCCAGGATCGTCGGCGACTACAAGTTCGACCTGGAGAGCTGGGGCGCCAACGAGGACCACCTCGGGTTGTTCCTGCGCCTGATGAGCGGACGCAACGTCGTGCTGCTGTCGGGCGACGTCCACTACGGATTCACCTCCACGGTGCGCTACACCGTCTTCGACAGTGCCGCGCTGCGCAACGGCCCGCGCACGACGTCGGCCACCGGTGGCTTGAGCGCTCTGCCGGTTGCCGCCGCCACTGGGGCGACGTACCGGCCGGTGAGCGAGGCCCGGTTCCTGCAGTTGAACAGCAGCGCACTGAAGAACTACGCCAGCAAGGTGACCTGGCTGGCCTCGAAGCTCAGCTTCATGAGCCCGGCCACCATCACCGACGAGGACGGTGTGGAGCACTACGGGCGGTACGAGAACGGTGTGTTCATCATGGTCGAACCCAGTGAGGACGGGACCGGCTTCGAGCAGAACATCCGCCTGCCGAGCGAGGTCCGCCCCACGACGATGTTCCGCCAGCGGATCAACGACGCCTACAACACCGACTACATCGAGGAGCACAATCTCGGCGTCGTCTCGTTCCGCGGCACGAGCGTCCGGCACTCCTTCCACACGCCGAAAGGGAAGAAATCCGAGCGCACGTGGGACTTCGCCAACGCCCGCTACTGGGAGTGAAGGGGTTCCGCCCTGCCCCGCAGCGATCTCAGGACCAGAACGGGGCACCGTCGGCGGTTCGACGTGCCGGCCGCTGGCGTCACAACGGGATCCGGATGGCGACGATGGCGATGTCGTCGCGGGGGTCGCCGGCCTGGAACTTCATGACTTCGTCGAGCACGTCTTGGGCGAGCATCGCCGCCGACCGGGCGGAGCCCCGGATGGCTGTCGCCAGCTTCTCCTCGCCGAAGAAGTGCTTGCCGTGCCGGCCTTCGGTGACGCCGTCGGTGTAGAGGAGCATGCTGGCCCCGGACTCCAGGAGCACCTCGGTGTCGGCGAACTCGGGAGACGGCAGAACACCCAGCAGTGGTCCAAAGGTTCCGATAGGCACCGCCGGCTCCCGCTGCCGCCACAAGAGCGGAAGCGGGTGCCCTGCGCAGCCGACCGTGGCTGTCCAGGCGCTGCCGGAGTGGCGCAGGCGCAGGAGGGTGACGGTGCAGAACCGGTCGGTCTCGTGGTGCAGCAGCACCATATTCAAAGTTGCGAGGATGTCTGCGGGCCGGCGCTGGTGGACGGCGGCGGCTCGGATGGTGTGGCGGGCCAGGGCGGTGACCCCGGCGGCCTCCACGCCTTTGCCGCAGACGTCGCCGATGGCCACCACCCAGTCTCCCGAGCCGATCTCGAAGATGTCGTAGAAATCGCCGCCCACCTCGTCGCCGCTGCCCGCGGGGCGGTAGACCGCGGCGATGTCCAGTCCCTCGATGGTGGGCGGCGTCGGGGGGATCAGGGTCTGCTGCAGCGTGCGTGCCAGCAGCGTGGCCCGGGCTTCGGAGGCCTCGGCACGTTCCTTGGAGCGAAGGAGCTCGCGCTCGTACTCCCGGCGCTCGGTGGCGTCGAACACCGCGGTTCGCACCACCACCGGCGAGCCGCTGTCGTCGCGCTCGAGGATCGAGTTCACGAGCACCGGCAGCCGTTTTCCGTCGGTGCGCACGATGTCGAGCGCGATCTCCCGGGCGCTGCCCTGCATCTGCAGCATCGGCGCGTAGTGCGTCTCGTGGTAGATCCGGCCGCCGGGGGTCAGGAGGTCCGTGAATCGGCGCCGCCCGACGAGCTGTTCGCGGGAGTACCCCGTGAGGGTGAGCATGGTCTGGTTGACCTTGACGATCGTGCCGTCGGGCTTTGTGGACAGGTAGCCGCAGGGTGCCCGCTCGTAGAGAGCGGTGGGATCGTCGTCGAGAAGCGCGCTGTAGAACGCGTCGACCGCCTTGTCGCTGCTCATCTCGACCGACGGCCTGTCAGCCATGCACGAATGCAGCGATCACCTCGAACGTCTCGCCGGGCGCGCTGAGGTTCGGGCAGTGCCCGGTGGCATCGAGCATCACCAGCTTCGCGTGGGGGATCGTGTCACGGACGAACTGGCCGACGGCTACAGGTGCGATGGCGTCGTTGGTGCACTGCAGCACGAGCGTGGGAGTTGACACCTTGGCGAGGTCGGCACGATTGTCCGACAGGAATGTGACCCTGGCGAACTGGCGGGCGATCTCCGGGTCGCTCCGACAGAAGCTGGCGGCGAGTTCCTCACTCAGCTCGGGCCGCTCGGGATTCCCCATGATCACCGGCGCGATGGCACTTGACCATCCCAGGTAGTTGCTGTCCAGCGAGTCGAGCAGCTCTTCGATGTCGTCCTTGGTGAAGCCGCCGGCGTAGGCACCGTCGTCGATGTAGCGGGGCGACGGGCTCACGAGCACGAGCTTGGAGAAGAGGTCCGGCTCGTCGATCGCCGCGAGCACGCCCATCATCGACGACACGGAATGGCCGACGAAGATGACGTCGCCGAGGTCGAGCTCGTGGCAGATGTCGACCACGTCCTGGGCGTAGGCATCGAGTGAGGTGTAGCGGTCCGGGTCATACGACGACGTGTCGGAACCTCCGGCGCCCACGTGGTCGAACAGCACGACCTTGAAGTCGGGTTCGAAGCGCGGCGCCACGAAGCGCCACATGTTCTGGTCGCACCCGAAGCCATGGGCGAACAACATGGCCTGGCCGTCCGGCTGCCCGGAGATTGCCACGTTGTGACGCTCTGCGACACCCATGGCGCGAGGCTATGGTCGCCCGCCCGGGGCCACCGACTCGATTCTCGATTGAACCAGGCGATCTCCCCATCGCGCGAGCTCGTGCTCTCGGCGTCCGCGGTACTGGTCAAGCCGGTGGCCATCGACGCCCTCGCCGACATCTCGACCATTTTGGCCTGCCTTGGACCGTCGTCCCATCTGACCGCCCTGAGAGTCGAGGCGCTGCCCTAAGACCGGCGGTCCGCTCTGGGGGTCGCTGCGGTGCTGTCGCGGCCGAGGGTCGTGATGGCGAGGCGCAACGAAGTGTCGGCGCCGTGGTGGACGACGCTGGTATGGGCTGGAGGCTGCTGGTGCGGGATGTGCTGGCCGAGATGGTGGAGCGCGATCTGCAGGGTCAACCGGCTGCCACCGGCGCTGGCCATCAGTTCCTCGGCGGCGTCATGCGCGTCCACCCCCCGGTGGGCGAGGATGACGGCCCGCTTCATCACGACATCACCCCGGTGGCTGATTGGTGTACGTGTCACCGGCACCGCGAACGGGGCTTCCTGCGCTCGGTGGTGGCGATGTTGGATCTCATCCGGCGACCTCCTGCTCGGCTCCGATGAGGAATCCGCCGACTGCGCAAATGGAGAAAACTTCCGCCAGAGGGTACCGCCTCCCCAACCGGTTTGCAATGCCTGAAGACGTGACTGATGGCGCCGACGAAGACGCCTTCCACAGCGGCGCTGTCCACCGTCATCAGGTTCGGCCGGTCGTACATCGCCTCCAGCTCGGAGGCGGAGGGGTCGAGGGTGCCGGCGCCGGTGCGGCTGAACGTGCCGGCTCAGGCCTTCTTCTCCTCCTCCGGCTCCCGCTCCTTGCGGCGCACTAGGAAGCTGGCGAGGGAGAGCAGCAAAAC
This sequence comes from Acidimicrobiales bacterium, assembly GCA_035526335.1. GTDB lineage: Bacteria > Actinomycetota > Acidimicrobiia > Acidimicrobiales. The sequence goes on from DATLCN010000035.1 coordinate 42,979, forward strand.
GACGCCCCCGAGCACCGACACCTCGGTCATCGCGTCGGTGAAGGCGTCCCCCTCGTCACCCCGCGCGTGCTGGCTCGCCAGCGTCACCAGGACGATCTCCTTGATGGAGGCGATGATGCCGACGATGAGGAAGGGCTCGGCCACCAGCTTCTTCTCGGTCATGGTGGCGCGGATTCCGGCCAGCAGTTCGAGGAGAATGAAGGCGAGCAGCAGTCCGTCGAGCGCCTCGGCCACGGCGGTACGCGCGCCGTCGTCGGTGTCGAGCAACAGGTGGTAGCAGACCATGACTATCACGGCCACTGCCCCTAAGATGAGAAGGGCTCCGGCCGCCGCGTAGACGACGTTCTCGGCGAAACGGAGCGCGCGGTCGGCCGGTTCTGCGACCGGTTCCCCAGGCTTGGTGCCGGGGGTCATCCGACCCAGGGGCCGACGCCGCCGATGCGCTCGACCTCGACCCGCATGACGACACCGGGAGGCGGATCGTCGAAGGGCGGGAACTTGGTCCCCAACTCGACGTAGGAGTGGGCCAGGCGCTGGAGCAGTTGCGCCCCCCCGCCCTCGGTGATCCGAGCCCGGCCGTGTACGACGAGGTACTCCATCAGGCCGATCTCGTTGCGCCGGGTTCCCTCCATCGACATCGCCACCCTCGGGTCACGCCGAACGTTGCGGAGCTTCTTCCAGTTCCCGAGGTGACCCGAAACGATCTCGCCGTCCTCGATGCCGACCCAGACGACGGTGACGTGGGGGCTGCCGTCGTCGTCGAGGGTGACCATGTGGGCCAGGGGAGCGGACGCAATGAACTCCACGGCCGCTTGGGGAAGTTCCACCGGCGCCACGCTATCGCCGCCCCCGCACCACCTACCCTCGTCGCGGAATGCGATCAGGAGGGGGCTACGGGTGGCATCACCGGCTGGGCAGGGACCCGGACGCGGTGGCGGGCAAGTCCCTCGACCGCGCTCTGCTGCGAGGGGTGTTCAAATTAAAAAATCCGGGCCGTCTACCGGGTCGCGGCAGGCCGGCTACGCCGATCGACCATTCGTTTCCGGTTCAGGTCTCCACGGGTGGATCAGGCACCCCCGACGCGAACGTCGTTGACGGTGTGCCGAGCGAGGGCACGCAGGTCTCGAAGGTCCCCGGTGAGCACCGTCGCTCCGCCCACTGCGTCGGCGAGAGCAACAACGATGGCGTCGACCGCCGACGGCTTGCGGACGCCGACTACCGCCGTCCGCAGCGCCGCGCCTTTGCGTGCGAGGTTTTCGTCGGTGGAGAGCACCTCGCAGGTGCGTAGGAGGCGGTTTTCGTGGAAGTCTCGGCGGTGGTCGCCCGTGAGGGCTTCGGTCAGCACCACCGCCGGTACGAGCGCCGGCCACTCGCCCCTGCGTCGCAGCTCCTCCAGACGGGCTCGGTTCTCGGCCAGCAGGGACAGCCCGCCGGAGTCGAGGACCAAGGTCACGCTGAGCGGCGGTTCTGCTTGGTCACAAACAGCTTGTCCGCCCAGGCCGTCGCCTCCGTCCGCTGCGCCTCGTTCGTGGGCCCAAGCTCGGTCTCGAGCTCAGCCAGGTAGGTATCGAGCTCGGCGATCTTGGCCAGTCGGCCCAGCTCGGTTGAGACGGCCCGCTGGGCGAGCTGGGAGATATTCAGCCCAGCGCCCCGCGCTTGGTGGTAGAGGTCGTCCGGGATGGTGATGTTGACGCGGGCCATGCGCATAGAATACACATCATGAGGGCGGGACTGGAGGCTCGTCCGGGCGTGCCGCCCAAAATCGCCCGGGCCGCTCCGACGTGCCATTCACCGACCGGGAGGTGAGCGGCATTCGCTACGGGGCGGGCTGCAGACGGGCTACCGGCGCGGGCTGGGCTGCGGCTCGCGCCACTAAGTAACTCGGGTCCCTGAGCGGGGCACCGACGGCGGCCCTGGGCCGACCACGAGCGACCAGAAATGGAACCCGACCGCACGCCCGTGACCGCCATGACACGCCGAATCGAACATCAATTTGTGGCCTGTTTGTGGCCTGCGCGTGGCCTGACCCGCTCACGAGGCCCCGTCGGCCGCCCGCTCACCCGGTCTGACCAGCACATTTCCAAGCGCCCTCGGCAGGACTCGAACCTGCGCCACCGGCTCCGGAGGCCGGTGCTCTATCCGCTGAGCTACGAGGGCATCTGCACTGCTGACCAGCGGGTCCCACCTGAGGACCCGCTCCCTTGCTGCTCAAACGCAACCTGGGGTGCCAATTCCGCCACGACGATGGATACGGCGATCGCCAACCCGTTGAGGTGGGCACGGCGCATCCTACCGGCGTCTGCCCAATCCAATGCGCCAGCAGTCATTGACTAGTCATCGAGGCCGGTGTACAACTGGTCGAAGCAGGTGTCGCACCAACGGTTCCATTTGAGCGGGTTCGTCCGGTTCGGTCGTAACAGCGGAGCGCCTTGCCTGCATACGTGGATCGAAACGTTCGATCCCAATTTCTCTAGGGGGGAAGATGAAACACTTCAGAAGCCTTCGGCGCTTCATCGCCATTCTCGCGGCCGTGCTGTTGCCGGCTGCGCTCTTCGCCGGCACGCCGGCCTCGGCAGATAGGCGAGCGTCGGATACGGCTCCATCTGGCCACTTCAGCTGCCGCGCCAGCGTGGCCCGCGTGGAACCGGACGGCGTCATCGGGTTTCTGCCCACCATCGAGCCCTTCGTCGCCAACAAGCCCAACGACCCCTGCGTGACCGAGGCCGACCAGAACCTCCTGAACACGGTGGGCAAGATCATCGATCATGTCGCCCTCGGAGTTGACGTCAAGATCGTGTATGCCGACACCGTCAACCTCCCGGGCAAGAAGGCCGTGGCGGAAGCCGGCGTGGCCAAGGTCAGGATCGTGGTGCTGAACGCGCTCGGCTTGCACACCACCATCGAGGTGGAGGTCCTCACCTCGGAGGCGAGGGCCCTCTGCATCCCGAATTCCAACGTGCCCAACCTGCGTGGAAGGTCCACGGTCGTGGGCCTTCGCATCGACGGGCTCGACGTCGAGGTGCCACGCGGCGAGCGCAGCATCAACATCCCGTTCGTGGGCACGCTGTACCTCAACAAGACCATCACCGGTAACAACGAAGTGGCGCAGCGGGCCCTGTGGCTCGACACCTCCATCGTCGGTGACGTGATCGTGGCGGAGTCGATCGCCGACTTCGGGGGCACACCCTGTCCCGGAACGATCGTCAAGCCCCCCAAGCGGATCCACGGTTGGATGACCGGTGGAGGCAAGGTGGCCGGCTCCAACGTCACCCATGGGGCCCGGCTTGAGTGCGAGGAGCTGGACGGCCCGAACAACCTTCAGGTCAACTGGCAGGGCAACGGCTTCCATCTGCTGTCGGTTGCCGGTTCGGGTTGCGCCGAGACGGCTCTGAACCAGGAGAAGCCCGACGCCAATTTCGACACCCTCACCGGAAATGGTGAAGGCAGGTGCCAGGACGGGTCGGTCACCACGGCGAAGTGGACGCTCACCGACGGCGGCGAGCCCGGTACGGCTGATTCATTCGAGATCACGATCCCGAATCCGGATCTGGGCAACCAGAGTTCCAGCTGCGCCGTTCACGTCTCGGGTCTCCTCGACCGCGGCAACCATCAGGCGCACGGCCGCATCTAGCGGGAGGCCACAACCCTGGCGCCAGCTCCGGACCCGTTCCATGGTGCGGAGCTGTCGCCTTCGGGTTGGTGAGGATGTGGCCCGATCCTGCACCCCGCTGGATCTGCGTGCTCTGGGCCGCCTTGGGTCAGCGTACGATGACATGATGCCGGCGAGGGTGTTGGTCGTCGATGACGATCCGGTGATCCAGAACCTTCTTCGCGTCAACTTCGAGATGGAGGGCTACGAGGTGATCATGGCCGGCGACGGCGTGGACGGTCTCGAGCGGGCCCGGGAGGATGGTCCCGACATCGTCGTGTGCGACATCATGATGCCCCGCATGGACGGGCTCACCGTCGCCCGGGAGCTGAAGGCCGATCCCGCCACTGCGGCCATCCCGATCCTGCTCCTTTCGGCCAAGGCCCAGCAGGCCGACGTGCGGGCGGGGGAGGAGGCCGGTGCCGACGACTACATCACCAAGCCTTTCGACCCGCTCACCCTGCTCGAGCGAGTCGCCGCTCTCCTGGCCACCCGGCTCTAGCTCGAAGCACCCGCGCCGGTCACATCCGGTCCGGAGCCTCGATGCCGAGGAAATCCAGGCCGCGGGCCAGGATCCTCGCCGTGACGTCGCACAGCGCCAGCCGCGAGCTCCGCTGCTCGTCGGAGTCGGCGCGGAGGATCGGGCAGTGCTCGTAGAAGGTGGTGAAGGCGCTGGCCAGTTCGAACAGGTAGGTACACAGCCGGTGGGGTTGGAGCAGGGCGGCTGACTGCTGTACCGCGCTGTCGAAGGAAAGGAGCTGCAGCGCAAGCGCCCGCTCGGTGGGTTCGGCAATGACCACGGCGCCGGCACCCACGCCCGCGCCCTCCTCGCCGGCCCGCCGGAAGATGGAGCGGATCCGGGCCCGGGCGTACTGGAGGTACGGGGCGGTGTTGCCGTCGAACGACAGCATCCGGTCCCAGTCGAAGGCGTAATCCCTGAGCCGGTCGCTGGACAGGTCGGCGTACTTCAGGGCACCGATGCCCACCGCCTGTGCCACGGCTTCGCGCTCGGCGACGTCCAGCTCCCGGCCGTTCTCGGTGACCACCACCCTGGCCCGCTCCACCGCCTCCTCGACCAGGTCCACCAGCTTGACCGTCCCACCGGTGCGGGTCTTGAACGGTCGCCCGTCGGGACCCAGCACCGTTCCGAAGGCGACGTGCTCGGCCCGCCGGCCCTCACCCAACCACCCGGCCTGCCCGGCCACGGCGAAGACCATGGCGAAGTGCTGGCTCTGGCGGGCGTCGACGACGTAGACGATGCGCTGAGCATCGAGGTCGCGTACCCGGAACCGCAGGCCGGTCAGGTCGGTGGCGTCGTACCCGTAGCCGCCGTCGCTCTTGCGCACGATGAGGGGAAGCGGCTGGCCCTCCCGACCTACGAACCCCGGCGGAAAGGCACACAGGGCTCCCTGGTCGACGACCAGAAGCCCCGAGGCCTGCAACTCCTCGACCGTCTCGTCCAGGAGAGAGTTGTAGAAGCTCTCACCCCTGATGTCCTCCGGTGAGAGGCGCACGCCGAGGCGTCGGTAGACAGCCTCGAAGTGGCGTTGAGATTCGGCGACCAGGGCGCGCCACAGCGCCAGCGTCGGCTCGTCACCGCCCTGCAGCGTCACCACCCTGGCCCGTGCCCGCTCGGCGAAAGCGGGATCGGCCTCGAACTTCGCCCGGGCATCCTGGTAGAAGGCGTCGAGGTCACCGATGGAGGGACTGGGAGCGCCGGCCTCGGTTCCGAGGTCGGCCAGGTGCTCGATGAGCATGCCGAACGGCGTGCCCCAGTCGCCCAGGTGGTTCTGGCGTATCACTCGGTGGCCGACGGCGCCGAGCGTGCGCACCAGAGCGTCGCCGATCACCGTGCTCCGGAGGTGCCCGACGTGCATCTCCTTGGCCACGTTCGGGCCCGAGTAGTCGACGATTACCGTCTCGGGAGTCCCAGCACGGACCAGACCGAGATCGTCGTCCCCGGCCACAGCGGCCACGGCGGCGGCAAGATGGTCGGGACGCATGGTCAGGTTGATGAAGCCGGGCCCGGCCACCTCGACCTTGTCGCACTGGTCGTCCACCTCGAGCACCTCGACGATGGCCTGGGCGACATCGCGCGGGCTGCGCCCGACTAAACGGGCCATACCCATGGCTATATTGGCCTGGTAGTCGCCGAACTGCGCCTGCTGCGAGCGCCGGAGCTGGGGATCGGTGGCCGCGTACTCGGGTCCGAAAGCCCGGGTGATGGCGGTGGCGAACGGGGCCAGGAGAGTGCGCAGAGGGTCGGCCATTTGCATCATCGTCGGGGCTGGAGGGCGGTAGCGTCAAAAGATCCCGCCGCTTCCTCCCCACCTTCTACCGCTGACCGCCGTCACCGGACCCGGCGGCCGCCTCTCGATCGGCGGAGTGGACGTACTCGACCTGGCCGAGGAACACGGCACGCCGTTGTTCGTCTACGACGAGGAGCACCTGCGCCGGCGGTGCCGGGAAGCTGTCGCCGCCTTCGGTGCCGGCGTGGCCTACGCGTCCAAGGCCTTCCTCTGCCGCGCCATGGCTTCGTTGGTCGCGGAGGAGGGGATGTGCATCGACGTCTCCACCGCCGGCGAGCTCCACGTGGCCCTCTCCGCCGGCACTCCACCCGACCGGATCGTGCTCCACGGCAACAACAAGTCCGAAGTGGAGCTGGCCCGTGCCCTGGAGGTGGGGGTGGGTCGGATCGTCGTGGACTCCTTCGACGAGATCGACCTCCTCCACAAGCTGGCCGGTGGGCAGGCCCAGACCAGCACCTCCCAGCGGCGAGCGCAGGTGCTCGTGCGGGTCACGCCAGGCGTCGAGGCCCACACCCACGAGTACGTCATGACCGGCCAGGAGGACACCAAGTTCGGGTTCAGCATCGCCAGTGGCGCGGCGGCCCTAGCCGTGGCCGCCCTCGCTTCGTCCGTCGACGTCGAGCTGGTGGGCATCCACGCCCACATAGGCAGCCAGGTCTTCGCCCTCGCCTCGTTCGTGAAGGCGGTGGAGGTTCTGGCGCCCTTCTTCGTCCCCCTCGGGCTGCCCGAGCTGTGCGTGGGCGGCGGCCTGGGTGTGGCCTACGTGGAGGGCGAGGAGGCGCCCACGATCACGCAGTGGGCGCAGACGGTGCACTCCGCCTGCGCCGCCGCCGGCATCCCTTCGGGGGTCCGGGTGACGGCAGAGCCGGGGCGGGCCATCGCCGCCGCCGCCGGTCTCACGCTCTACCGGGTGGGCACGATCAAACGCCTGCCGGGCGTGCGCACCTACGTGGCCGTCGACGGCGGGATGAGCGACAACCCCAGGCCCGTTCTCTACGGCAGCGGCTACGAAGCCTTCCTGCCGAGGGCCACCCCCGCGGAGAGACCGCTGCGCGCCACGGTGGTGGGAAAGCACTGCGAGTCCGGCGACCTTTTGGTGCGCGACGCGTTCCTGCCGGAGGACGTGGTCGTGGGTGACCTGCTGGCCACTCCGGTGGCCGGTGCCTACGGCCATTCGATGGCGTCCAACTACAACAAGGTGACCCGCCCACCGGTTCTGTTCCTCGCCGGCGGAGAGGCGCGGGTGGTGGTCCGGCGGGAGACACTGGACGATCTGTTGCGCCTCGACCAGTAGCGCCGCGGTTACCTTTGCCCATGGACGCGGTGCGGGTCGGGGTGCTCGGGTGCGGCAACGTCGGAGGCGCGCTGGTCCGGCTGCTGACGGCGGACGCCGCCGGCATCGCCGATCGCACCGGTGTGCGGCTGGAGTTGACGCGGGTCGCGGTGCGCGACCCCTCCAGGCCGCGGAGCGTCCACGTGCCCGCCGGCTGTCTGACCGGCGACGCCGCCGGCCTGGTCACCGATCCCGAGGTCGACGTGGTGGTGGAGCTGATCGGCGGTATCGAGCCGGCCCGCGGCCTGGTGCGCACCGCCCTGCAGGCGGGAAAGCCGGTGATCACGGCCAACAAGGAGCTGCTGGCCCATGCCGGCGCCGAGCTGTTCGAGGTGGCGTCGAGGGCGAGGGTGGACCTGCTCTACGAGGCGGCGGTGGCCGGAGGTATCCCCCTCATCCGCCCCCTGCGGGAGTCGCTGGCGGGTGAGCGGATCACCCGCGTCATGGGGATCGTCAACGGCACCACCAACTACATACTCACCCGCATGGCCGAGGAGGGGGCCTCCTACGCCGACGCGCTGGCCGAGGCCCAGGAGCTGGGGTACGCCGAGAGCGATCCCACCGCCGACGTCGAGGGGTACGACGCCGCGGCCAAGGCCGCCATCCTGGCCACCATCGCCTTCGGTGGTCTGGTCGTCGCCGGCGACGTCTCCCGGGAGGGGATCACCGGGATAACCGCGGCCGACATCGCCTTCGCCAGCCGGCTCGGCTACGTGGTCAAGCTGCTGGCGGTGGCCGAGCGGGCCGACAAGGACGACGACGAGGTGGCGGTCCGAGTGCACCCGGCCATGGTTCCGGCCACCCATCCGCTGGCGGCGGTGCGAGGGTCGTTCAACGCCGTGTTCATCGAGGGTGACGCCGTCGGTGAGCTGATGCTCTACGGCCGCGGCGCCGGCGGGATGCCGACCGCCAGCGCCGTGCTCGGCGATCTCATCGACGCCGCCCACAACCTGCGCACCGGCGGCAGCGGTCGCACCACCACCATGGCTCCCGCCACCATCAGGCCCATGGCCGAGTTGTGCTCGCAGTACTACCTGAACATGGAGGTGGTCGACCGGCCCGGTGTCCTCGCCGCCGTCTCCACGGTCACGGCCGAGCACGGGGTGTCGCTGGCGTCCTTCGAGCAGGAGGGTCTGGGTGACGACGCCCGGATGGTGTTCATCACCCACAAGGCCAGGGAGCGCGACATCCAGGACACGCTCGAGGACCTGCGGGGGCTCGACGTGGTGAAGCGGGTCGGCAGCCTCCTGCGGGTGATCGGCCCGGAATGAGCCGGGGATGACGATGAAGGCGTGGCGGGGCGTCATCGAGGAGTACAGGGACTTTCTGCCCGTCTCGCAGGGCACGCCCGTGGTCACCCTGCAGGAGGGCGCAACGCCACTGTTGCCGGCCCCCCGTCTGTCCGAGCGCCTCGGTGCCCAGGTGTGGCTCAAGTACGAGGGCCTGAACCCGACCGGCTCGTTCAAGGACCGGGGAATGACGCTGGCCATCTCCAAGGCGCGAGAGGAGGGGGCGGAGGCCGTGGTGTGCGCCTCCACCGGCAACACCTCCGCGTCGGCGGCCGCCTATGCCGCCCGTGCCGGGCTCACGTGCGGAGTGATCATCCCCGCCGGCCACATCGCCCTGGGGAAGCTGGCCCAGGCCCTCGTCCACGGTGCGAGGGTCCTGCAGATCAGGGGCAACTTCGACCACGCCCTGAACATCGTGCGCGAGTTGGGGGACCGGTCGCCGGTCACGGTCGTCAACTCGATCAACCGCTACCGCATCGAGGGTCAGAAGACCGGCGCCTTCGAGGTCGTCGACGCCCTCGGCGAAGCGCCCGACGTCCACTGCATCCCCGTCGGCAACGCCGGCAACATCTGTGCCTACTGGAAGGGCTACCTCGAGTACCGGGAGGCGGGCCGCTCGTCCAAGCTGCCGGCCATGATGGGGTTCCAGGCCGCCGGCGCCGCCCCCATAGTCTCCGGCCACCCGATCGAGAACCCCGAGACCATCGCCACCGCCATCCGCATCGGCAACCCCGCCTCCTGGTACGGCGCCACCTCGGCGGCGAGCGAGTCCGGTGGCGCCATCAGCGCAGTGACCGACGAGGAGATCCTGGCTGCCTACCGGTTCCTGGCCACAGAGGAGTCGGTGTTCTGCGAGCCGGCCTCCGCCGCCTCGGTGGCCGGTCTGATGAAGGTCGGGGTGCCGCAGGGTTCGACCGTGGTGTGCGTTCTCACCGGGCACGGCCTGAAGGACCCCGACGTCGCCATCAGCCAGATCGCCGTGCCCACCCCGGTGGACGCCGACTACGACGCCATCCGCAAGGAGCTCGGCCTCTGAATCTCCGAGTCTCCGCGTTTTGATCCGAGGGGGGCGGCGTACAGTAGGAGGGTCACGTCCCCTCGCCGATAGGTCCCATGTGCGGATCCTCGTGCTGGTCGACGGCGAGCACTACCCCTCCGTGGTGAGGGCCGCCATCGACCGCCTCCCGTCTCTTTTTCCCGGCACCGAGGTGGTTGCCGCCGCGCTGCTCGGCGGTTCCGAGAAGCTGAGCGGGACCGGCGCAACCGAGGAGCTGGAGGCCCAGTTGGGACTACCAGTCGTGACCGGCGCCGATGCCGACCAGGCCCTCGTCGCCGGTCTGGCCGCGACCCGGCCCGATCTGGTCTACGACCTGTCCGACGAACCGGTGCTGGACGCCCGCAGCCGTCTGCGGCTCGTGGCCCGTGTGCTCGCCGCCGGTGTGTCCTACGAGGGTGCGGACTTCCGCTTCGACCCGCCGCCCCGCCCGCGTGTCGCCACCAAGCCTGCGCTGGCCGTGATCGGCACCGGAAAGAGGACGGGGAAGACGGCCGTGACCGCGCATCTGGCGCGGCTCCTGCGCCACCGGGGGACTGCTCCTGTCGTGGTCGCCATGGGCCGGGGTGGGCCCGCCACGCCGGAGATGGTCGACCCTGCCACCTTCGACCTGACACCCGAAGGGCTGGTGGCGCTGGCCGAGAGCGGTCGCCACGCGGCCAGCGACCACCTGGAGGACGCGGTGATGTCCGGAGCCGTGGCCATAGGCACCCGCCGCTGCGGCGGGGGCATGGCCGGCGCTCCCGCCGACGACACCTTCGCCGACGGCGTCCGGATGGCCAACGACCGCCCCGAGCCGTTCCTGCTTTTGGAGGGCAGCGGCCAGGCCATCCCTCCGGTGGAGGCCGACGCCACCGTGCTGGTGATACCCGGGTCGGCCGATCCGGAACTGGTCGCCGGCTACCTGGGCGCCTATCGCCTGTTGCTCGCGGACCTCATCGTGATTACGATGGCGGTGACGTCGTTGGCGGCCTCGGTACCCCGCGCCAACTTCGAGCGGGATGTCCAACGGCTGTTGCAAGGAGCAGCGGCCAGGACCTGCCCCACGGTACGGGTCACGCTCCGGCCAACCCCCCTCTCTCCGATTTCCGGTCGACGTGTCTTCTACGCCACAACTGCCCCCGCCTCCGCTAGAGCCCACCTGGCGGCGCACCTCGAGCACGAACATGGAGCGAAAGTCACGGGCATCTCCCATAATCTCGCCAACCGCCCCCTCCTTCTCGCCGATCTCGAGGCGGCCACGGGTGCCGACGTCCTCGTCGTGGAGTTGAAGGCCGCCGGTGTGGATCTGGCTGCCAGGTACGCCCTCGAGAGGGGCATCGAGGTCGTGTTCTGCGACAACCGCGTCGAGACTCTCGGCGGTGACGGCACTTTCGACGAGTTGAGCCTGGCCACAGCCGACCTGGCCGCGGATCGTTTCCGTCGGCGCACGGTGGCCAGACGATGACCGGACCGGGGGTTTCGCCCCACGCCGGCCCCCGCTACGTCGTCATCGACGACAAGGACTACGAGCTGCCCTACTCCAAGGGCCTGATGGCGTCCCGGATCATGGCCACCGGACTGGCGCCGGCCCGCGCCTTCCACGTGGCCGAGATCGTCGAAGCCCGGTTGTCGGCACAGTCCGACGGCGGCATCACCCTGCGGGAACTCAACGAGATGGTGCTGGAGGTGCTCACCGAGGAGGTGGGCGAGCGCTACGCGGCGTCGTTCGCCAAGTGGCAGCTGGTGGCGCAGCTCGACATCCCACTGGTCGTGCTCATCGGGGGTGCCACCGGGGTCGGTAAGTCCACGATCGCCACCATGCTGGCCAGCCGTCTCGGGATGACGCGTGTGATCCCCACCGACGCCATCCGCGAGGTGATGCGGTCGATGATCACCGAAGGCCTGATGCCCACGCTCCACACCTCGTCCTTCGACGCCGCGCGCCTTCTGCGCTATCCGGTCCCGCGCGGCGCCGACCCCACCATCATCGGCTTCCGGGAGCAGGCGGTCGCCGTGGCCGTCGGTATCGACGCCCTCATAGCGCGGGCGGCCGACGAGGGAACCGACCTCATCCTCGAGGGTGCCCACCTCGTGCCGGGCTTCGTCGACGAGGCCCGGTTCAAGGGCCGGGCCGTGGTGGTGCCGCTGGTGGTGACGGTGGACGACGAGGAGCTGCACCGGAGTCACTTCCTCATCCGGGCCCACGAGGTCCGCAGCCGCCCGTCGGACAGGTACCTCGACGCGTTCGACAACATCCGCAAGCAGCAGAAGTACGTAAAATCCATGGCGCTCGAGCACGGGATCCCCGTGGTTCCCTCGTACAGCCTCGACGCCGCGCTGTCCCAGGTCGTCGACCTGGTCGTCGATCAGGCCTTCGAGGCCGTCCCGAAAACCAATCCCGAGCCGGTCGGCGCGCCGGCTCCCGACCAGTCCCCCTTCCCCGGCGGACGCAAGAGAGGTGCACCATGAGCGGAGAGCAGCAGCTCGAGCGCTCGGTACTGGAAGCCAAGGAGCGTGAGGAGCTTCAGGCCATCGCCGAAGCCCTCGGCGTCAAGCCGGCCTCCCGAGCCAGCAAGGCCACCCTGGTGGGCCAGATCCTGAAGGCGACGGGGGTGGAGGAACCGGCCAACGGAAGCGCCGCGGCTCCGGCCCGACGTGGCCGGCGCCCGCGAACCACCACCACCGTTGCCGGCGCAGACGACGGCTCGACGGAGCATCCGTCCTCGCCGGACTCTCCGCTCGAGACCTGGCCCGGCGGTGCCGGCGAGGTGGCGGGCGATCCCGAGAGCCAGCTCATCGTCGAGTCCGACGATGGCCAGGATCAGGACGACGCCGGTGCCGGAGGCAAGGGCGCGGCAGAGGGATCCACGAACCCCGCGCCCGCCGGAGCCGCTGAAGCCAACGGCGCCCATGGCCCGGCTGGCGAAGGCTCTCCCGTCGGCCAGCAGGCCGAGCGCACCACGTCGGCACCGGCGTACCGCACGAACCCGCAACGGGACAACAACCACGGGGCCGAGCGGGCGGTGCAGCGGTCGTGGGAGCCCGGCGGAGGCGGCCAGGGCCCGGGCCAGGGCCAGGGCACACCGGAGTCAGCCAACCGCCGGCGCCGCCGGCGGGGACGCGAGCGCGACCAGCGCACCGAGCGGCCCGACCAGCGCTCCGAGCGCGACCTCCAGGGTTCGCCCCAGGACCAGCAGTTCCAGGGTGAGCCCGTGCCGGTATCGGGCCTGCTCGACCTCAACGACCAGGGTTACGGCTTCCTGCGGGCCCGGGGCTACCTGCCCAGCCCGGACGATGCCTACGTGTCGATCAGCCAGGTGCGTCGTTTCGCACTCCGCAATGGCGATCACATCGAGGGTGCCTGCCGCCCCGCGGGCAGCACCGAGAAGTACCCGGCCCTCCTACGCATCGACACGGTGAGCGGCCTCACCCCCGAGGAGGCCCGCACACGTGCCCGCTTCGAGGACCTGACGCCGCTGTTCCCGGACCAGAAGCTGCGCCTGGAGATCCCGGGCGACAACGCCAACATGGTGTCACGGATCGTCGACCTCATCTCGCCGATCGGCAAGGGCCAGCGTGGGTTGATCGTGTCGCCCCCGAAGGCGGGCAAGACGACGGTGCTCAAGCAGATCGCCCACTCGATCGAGGTCAACAATCCCGATGTCCACCTCATGGTCCTGCTCGTGGACGAGCGACCGGAGGAGGTGACCGACATGCGCCGGTCGGTCAAGGGCGAGGTCATGGCCTCCACCTTCGACCGTCCGGCGGAGGAGCACACCGCCCTGGCCGAGCTGGCCATCGACCGGGCCCGCCGCCTGGCCGAGCTGGGCCGGGACGTGGTGATCGTCCTCGACGGCATCACCCGGTTGGCCCGCGCCTACAACCTGGCGGCGCCGGCAACCGGCCGCATCATGGCCGGCGGCATCGACACCGGGGCCCTCTACCCGCCCAAGAAGTTCTTCGGGGCGGCCCGCAACCTGGAGGAGGGGGGATCCCTCACCATCCTGGCCACGGCCCTGGTGGAGACCAACAACCGCATGGACGAGGTCATCTTCGAGGAGTTCAAGGGCACCGGCAACATGGAGCTGCGCCTCGACCGCAAGCTGGCCGAGCGGCGGATCTACCCGGCCATCGACGTCAACGCCAGCTCCACCCGTCACGAGGAGCTGCTCTTCGAGCGCAACCAGCTCCAGCAGGTGTGGAAGCTGCGCCGGGTCCTGAACGCGCTGGCCAGCGAGGGAAGCGCGGCGAGCAGTCTGGAGTTGTTGATGGACAAGATCAAGGCCACCAGGAGCAACGACGAGTTCCTGTCCGAGATCGCCAAGGGACCGGCGGCCGGCGTGTGAACCCTGGCGGCCGGTAACCTCGGGGGCGACATGAAGACCGACATCCATCCTGACTACGTCGAAGCCAAGGTGAAGTGCTCCTGCGGGAACACCTTCACCACCCATTCCACCAAGGCCGACCTGCACATCGAGCTCTGCAACGAGTGCCACCCCTTCTACACCGGTAAGCAGAAGTTGGTCGACACCGGCGGCCGCGTCGAGCGCTTCGAGAAGCGCTACGGCAAGCGGCCGTCGAAGAAGCCGGCCGAGTAGCGCCCACTCGGGTCATCCGGCGCCGGCCATCGACTCCGCCCGCCGCCAAGGCCTCTACGCGGCCAAGCTGCGGGCCCTTGTGGCCGAGAACTTTTCGGCCTCCGACGCCACGGGCGCCGCCGCCGCCACCTTCCCGGGTGGTGCCGCCCTCCGCCGCGGGTCCACCGGGTGGGTACTGGTCGAGGATCTCCCGGAGCGGGCGCTCGGTGGGGCTCTGGTCTGGGCGGCAAGGAGCGACCTCGAGGAACTGCACGTGCTCACGGGGAGCAAGGACGCCGCCGGCGTCCTTGCCCGCCGCGCCGGCGCCTTCCGCCGCCCGCCTCGGGTCTGGTTGACCCATGGCCGCACCGTGAGCCCGGCCGTCGCAGCGTCCCTTCCCGCTCTACGGCAGCCTGCCGGCGCCGATCTGGCCGTCGCCGCCATGTTCGCCGCTGCGGGGGCCGAGGCGGTAGTCGAACACGGCGTGCTCGTGGCCGAGGTTTTGGGCCTGGAGGTGGGGCGGGTCGTGGAGGGACGCCTGGACGTGGGCGTCGGCAAGCACGACCGGGAGGCGCAACGGCTGGTGCACGGGGACCGGCCCCCCGAAGAATCCCTGTTGGCAGCGGTGGCGGCCGTTCGAGAGGTGCGCCGACCCGACGCCCCGGTCCACGAGATGAACCGCCTGGCCCAGGAGCGATGGCTCCGGTCGGTGGTGATGGCCAACCCGACGCTGGTCGGGGCCGCGTTCCTCGCACCCTTGCCGGACCCGGTACGCCGGGAGGGCCTGCGCAGGCCGGCGCCGGCGCCGTCCGCCGGCGTTGACGCCCGAGGCCGCCCCCTCGTCGTGGTGTGCTCGACGGGTATCGACCTGGACCTCGTTCCCACCGCGGCGGACGCCCGCCTCGGCCATGACCCCACCGCCCGGCTCATCATCGTCGTCCCCGAGGCCGACGACCATCCGGTGACACGTGACCTGGCCGCCGCGCTCGTCGATCCCGCCGAGGTGGTCGCCATGCCGGGCGACTGGCGCCGCACGTAGCCTTGACGGGTGCTCGAGCGATTGGCCGGACTGGAGGAGGAGTACGCCCGGCTGAGCGAGCGGATGAACGACCCGGCGGTGCTCACCGACCAGCATGCGCTGCGCGACACCGGCCGGCGCCTCAAGGAGCTGGAGCCCATCGTGGCCGCCTTCCGCTCCTACCGGGAGGCCACTGGGAACCTGGCCGCCGGCCGGGAGATGCTCGAGGATGCCACCGGCTCGGACCGTGAGCCGCTCGTCGCCGAGGTGGCCGACCTCACCTGCACGATCGCCCGGCTGGAGTCGGAGCTCGAGGTTCTCCTCCTGCCCAAGGGCGAGAACGACGACCGCAACGTCATCGTCGAGATCCGGGGCGCCGAAGGGGGCGAGGAGGCCAACCTCTTCGCCAAGGACCTGTTCGACATGTACCTGCGCTACGCCGACAAGATGGGCTGGAAGCACGAGATGCTCGGCGCCGATCCCTCGGACAAAGGTGGGTTCAACGAGGTCAGTTTCCTGGTGAAGGGCGATGGAGTCTGGAGCCATCTGAAGCACGAGGGGGGTCCCCACCGGGTTCAGCGGGTTCCGGTCACGGAGTCGCAGGGCCGCATCCACACCAGCTCGGCCACCGTCACCGTCCTCCCCGAGGCCGAAGAGCTCGACGTACACCTCGATCCCAACGATCTGAAGATCGACGTCTACCGCTCCACCGGTCCCGGGGGCCAGTCGGTCAACACCACGGACTCGGCGGTGCGCATCACCCACCTGCCCACCGGGATCGTCGTGGCCATGCAGGACGAGAAGAGCCAGATCCAGAACCGGGCCAAGGCTCTGCAGGTGCTCCGCTCCCGCCTCCTCAAGGCTGAGCAGGACCGTCAGGCCGAGGAGGCCTCCGCCCAGCGCAAGAGCCAGGTGGGCGGGGGCGGGCGCTCGGAGAAGATCCGCACGTACAACTTCAAGGAGAACCGGGTGACCGACCACAGGATCGGCCTCACCCTGCACAAGCTCGACAAGGTGCTAATGGGTGAGCTCGACGACCTGGTGGACGCGCTTCTCGCCGAGGAGCGGACCCGTCAGTTGCGTGGGGAGTGACGGCGGTGGCCACCGAGATCGGCGCCGGCACCGCGACGGTGCGCTGGCGGGGGCTGCTGGCCGAGGCGGCAGCCCGCCTGGGGTCGGCCGTCGATGCCCGCCGGATACTGGAGCGGGCCTCGGGAATTGAAGGTGCCGAGCTCCACCTCGGGCTCGACGAACCCGTGACGGTCCGCACCGCGGCCCATTTCGAGGCGATGGTGCAGCGACGGGAGGCGGGTGAGCCGCTGCAGTACGTGATCGGCTCGTGGGGCTTCCGGTCGATCGACGTCTTCGTCGACCGCCGGGTGCTCGTTCCCCGGCCGGAGACGGAGGCGGTGGTCGAAGTGGCCCTGGCCGAGCTGCGGCGGTTGGGCGCCGGCCGCCACCCGACGGTGGTGGACCTGGGCACCGGCTCGGGGGCCATCGCCCTTTCGATCGCGAGTGAGGTTGCCGGCGCCGACGTTTGGGCGACGGATCGTTCCGCCGACGCGCTGGCCGTCGCGCGGGCCAATCTGGCCGGTCTGGGCCGCGCCGGCACCCGGGTGCGTCTCGTCGAGGGCTCGTGGTTCAGCGCCCTCCCTCCGATCCTGAGGGGCCGGGTCCACCTCATCGTGTCCAACCCTCCCTACGTGGGGGAGAGCGAGGTGCCCGACCTTCCTCCGGAGGTGGCCCGCTGGGAGCCCCGCTCCGCCCTGGTCGGCGGGCCCACCGGCCTCGAGCAGGTCGAGGCGGTCATCGAAGGGGCGCCGCCATGGCTGTCCAGGCCGGGCTCACTGGTCGTGGAGATCGCCCCCCACCAGGCCTCTGCCGCCGTGAGCCGCGCCCTGGGCGCCGGCTTCTCCGAAGCCGGAGTCCAGCCCGACCTCGCCGGCCGCCTCCGAGCCCTCGTCGCCCGGATCTGAGCAGATATCGGCGTGGCCATGCTGCCCGCCTCGGGCGACCCGCCGGCGGCCGAGCTCGTGCTCGAGGCCGTCGCGGCCCTGCACGCCGGCCAGATCGTGGCCGTCCCCACCGACACGGTCTACGGCCTGGCGGTGGATCCCTTCCGCGCCGGCGCCGCTGAGCGCCTCTTCGCGCTCAAGCGCCGGCCTCGTGAGGTGGACCTGCCGGTGCTGGTGGCGGACGAGCGGCAGGCGCTGTCGCTGACGGTGGCGGTGCCAGACGTCGCCCGCCGGCTCATGGGGCTGTACTGGCCAGGCGCGCTCACGCTCGTGCTCCCCCGCAACCCTGGTGTGGCCGCCGACCTGGGCACGGACGACGTCACCATCGGCCTGCGCTGCCCAGCTCACCTCGTTCCGCTGGCCCTCTGTGCCGCCGCCGGTCCCCTCGCCACCACCAGCGCCAACCTCCACGGCGAGCCCACCCTGTGCACCGCGGCCGAGGTCATCGCCACTTTCGGGGACTCCGTCAAGCTCGTCCTCGACGGCGGGACCTGCGCCGGCACACCCTCCACCGTGGTCGACTGCACCGGCGAAGTCCCCAAGCTCCTCCGCCGAGGCCGTATCCCGTGGGCCGAGATAGTCGCCGCCCTCCTCCAGACCTAGCTCCCACAACCCAGCTACGAAGTCTTGCGCCCGCCAAACTGGCCACCGCCTTTAGACTCGCCGGCATCGACATCCTCGTCATCTGCACCGGGAACATCTGCCGCTCGCCCATGGCCGAGGCCTTTCTGCAGCGCCGGCTGGACGGCATCGGCGAAGAGGCGAGGGTTCACAGCGCCGGTCTCCTCAGCGCCGGCAACCCCGCCAGCGCCGAAGGGGTGGAGATCCTGGCCGCGATGGGCGTGGACAAGTCGGCCCACCGCAGCCGGCGCATGTCCGAGGACCTTTTGGCGCCGGCTGATCTCGTCCTGGGCATGGCCCGGGAGCACGTCCGTGAGGCGGTGTCGACGGTGCCGGACGCATGGCCCCGCACCTTCACGTTGAAGGAGCTGGTGCGCCGCGGAGAGGAGCTCGGGGGCCGGGCTCGGGGGCAGGGCTTCGAGGACTGGCTGGCCAAGCTTCACGTCGGGCGCAGCCGAAACGATCTACTCGGGTACTCAGCCGCCGACGATGTGGCCGACCCGATCGGGCGGGGCGCCAACTTCTACAGAGGAACGGCCGAGGAGCTCGACGACCTGGCCCGCCGGCTCGTCGAACTGGGCTGGGGAGGTCACTGAATCGTGCGCGTCGCCATCGGTGCCGACCACGCCGGATACCCGCTCAAGTGCCACCTCGTCGCCACGCTGGAGAAGCTGGGCCACGAGGTGGACGACCACGGAACCGACAGCGGGGAGTCGGTCGACTATCCCGAGATCTGTGCCGGCGTGGGCCTGGCGGTGGCAGAGGGCAGAGCCGACAGGGGGATCGTCCTGGGAGGCAGCGGCCAGGGCGAGCAGCTGGCGGCCAACAAGGTGCGGGGAGTGAGGGCGGCGCTGTGCAACGACCTGTACACGGCAAGGCTGTCCCGCGAGCACAACGACGCCAACGTGCTGTCCATGGGCGGCCGGATTTTGGGTACCGGCCTGGCCGACGAAATCGTCACGCTGTGGCTCGCAACCGGGTTCGAGGGCGGCCGCCACGCCAAGCGGGTCGAGCAGATCACCGCCATCGAGGCCCGTCAGTGACCGGTATCCCTCTGAGCCAGGTCGATCCCGAGATCGCCGGCATCCTCGGCCGTGAACGGGAGCGTCAGAACACCACCCTCCAGCTCATCGCCTCGGAGAACTTCACCTCGCCGGCGGTGATGGAGGCCACCGGGTCCGTCCTCACCAACAAGTACGCCGAGGGCTATCCCGGCAGGAGGTATTACGGCGGCAACGAAGTGGTCGACGAGGCGGAGGATCTGGCCAGGGAGCGGTGCAAGGCTCTCTTCGGCGCAGAGCACGCCAACGTCCAACCGCACTCCGGCGCCAACGCCAACATGGCGATGTACCTGGCGCTGCTCGAGCCGGGCGACACCGTCATCGGCATGCGACTCGATCAGGGCGGTCATCTCACCCACGGCTCACCGGTGAACATGAGCGGCCGCCTCTACAACTTCGTTTCCTACGGCGTGAGGGAGGACGACGAGCGACTCGACCTCGACCAGATCCGGGATCTGGCCCGTGAGCACCGCCCGAAGATGATCGTGGCCGGGGCCACCGCCTACTCCCGGCTGATCGATCCGGCGCCGTTCCGCCTGATCGCCGACGAGGTGGGGGCCCTGTTCGTGTTCGACGCGGCCCACGTCGCGGGGTTGATCGCCGGCGGCGTCCACCCCGACCCCGTTCCCCTGGCCGACGTCGTCACCTTCACGACCCACAAGACGCTCCGTGGACCACGGGGGGGCTGCATCGTCACCACCACCGAGCGCGGTGCGGCCGTCGACAAGGCGGTGTTCCCCGGCCTGCAGGGCGGACCGCTCGAGCACGTCATCGCGGCCAAGGCGGTGGCCTTCAAGGAGGCGGCGGAGCCTGATTTCCGCAGCTACGCGGCTCAGGTCGTGGCCAACGCCAGAGCCATGGTCGAGGCACTCACCGCCGAGGGTTTCCGCATCGTGTCGGGCGGTACCGACAACCACCTCATGCTGGTCGACCTCCGGCCCTTCGATGCCGAGCTCACCGGCAAGGAGGCCCAGATCGTCCTCGATCGGGCGGGCATCACCCTCAACAAGAACCAGATCCCCGGTGACCCCCGCTCGCCGTTCGTCACCAGTGGTGTGCGGATCGGCACCCCCGCCGTCACCACCGCCGGCATGACCGAGCCGGAGATGGCGACGGTGGCCTCCCTCATCGGCCGCGCCCTGCGAAAGCGGGGGGAGGAGGCCGAACTGGTCGCGGTGCGCGAGGAGGTCGGCGTCCTCTGCTCGAAGTTCACGCCCTACCCCCCGCCGGGGGGATAGGCGCCGTGGGCGGGTACGCGGTCGTCCTCGGGGTGGCGGCTGTCACCACCTACCTTCTCGGCTTCCTCGTTCGCCGGGTGGCGGTCAGGGTGGGCGCGGTGGTCCTGCCCGACGAGCGGCGGGTCCACGCCCTGCCCACGCCCACCGCCGGCGGCGCCGCCATGTTCGGGGCCCTGCTCCTGGCCATGTTCGTGGCCTCCCAGCTCCCGCAGTTCCGGCCGGTGTTCGAAGGATCCTCCGAGCCTCTGGGGATAGTGCTGGCCGCCGGCGTGATCTTCATCGTCGGCCTGGTCGACGACGTCCGCGACGTCTCGGCGCCGGCCAAGCTGGCGGGCCAGGTGTTGGCCGGCAGCGTCCTGTCCTTCCTCGGCGTGACCATGCTGTACTTCCGGGTCCCTTTCCTGGACATCGTCTCCATCTCGCCGGACCTGGCCCCGCTGCTCACCGTCCTCTGGGTGGCGGCCATCGCCAACGCCATCAACCTGGTCGACGGCCTCGACGGGCTCGCCGCCGGCGTGGTCGCCATCGCCGCCGCCGCCTTCTTCGTCTACGCCGACAGGCTCTTCAAGGCCGGCCTGCTCGGCGGTGACAACCTGGGTCCCCTGGTGGCGGTCATCGCCTGCGGCGTCTGCCTGGGGTTCCTTCCGCACAACTTCCACCCCGCCCGCATCTTCATGGGAGACGCCGGCGCCATGCTCCTGGGGCTGCTCATGGCCAGCTCCACCATGGTGGTGGGAGGCCGGACGGCCGACCAGTTCAGCGGCCAGACCTACTTTTTCTTCGCGCCCATGTTCATCCCCTTGTTCGTGCTGGGTGTGCCCATACTCGACACCGCCTTCGCCATCGTCCGCCGGTCGGTCAGGAGGACGAGTCTGTCCACGCCCGACAAGGAGCACCTTCACCACCGGCTCATGCGCCTGGGGCACGGTCACCGGCGCTCGGTGGTGATCCTCTGGTCCTGGACCGCCATCCTGTCCGGGCTCGTGCTGTTTCCGACCTTCACCAACGAGGGCAACGCCGTCATTCCCTTCGCCGTCGCCGGCCTGGTCGTGGCGCTCTACACCCTCTTCCACCCCGGGGTCCGGCAGAAGGCCGAGACGGAGGCCGAGGCCCGCGTGTTGCAGGACGAGCTGGGGGCCGTGGGTGGCGACCCCGACGCCGCGCTGGCCGACATCGTGGCCATGGAGGAGCGCCGACGCACCGCCGGCGGCGCGTGAACTTGCGGGTTTCTGTGCCGCCCCTTTAGATTCCGCTCGACGGAACAGGGGCAAGAGGCTTGGATCTTCGCGACAAACGCGAGCTGTACAACGGGTTCGGGGACACACTGGCCAGGGCGGTCGAGTTCGTGGTGACTCCGATGCTGTTCGGCTTCGGTGGGCATCTGCTGGATGGCTGGTTCGGCACCGGTGTGGTGCTGACGGCGCTATTGGCTGCCCTCGCTCTGGCCGGTACGACCATCGGGATGTATTACGGCTACGAGGTGGCGATGAAGGCCCACGAGGCGAATTCGCCGTGGGCCAAAAGAGCACCGAGGGGCTCGGCCAGTTGACGACCACCACTGAGGCGATACCCGAAGTGGAGAAGATGGTGGTGGCCGACATGGCCCGCCGGTCTCTTCCCGTGGCGCCGGTCCTGCTCCTCGCCGGCGCCGTCTTCTGGGGCCTCGCCGGCCTCCTCTCCTCCGCGTATGGGTTCGCCATCGCCCTCGCCAACCTCGCTCTCTCGGCCGCCCTCCTCAGCTGGGCCGCCCGGCGGGGGCTCTCCTTTCTGATGGCCACCGCCCTCGGTGGATACCTGCTCCGGCTCGGTCTTCTCACCGTCGCGGTTCAGGGTGTCCGTCACAGCTCATGGGTGGAGATGGTTCCGCTCGGAGTCACGATCCTGATCACCCATCTCGGTCTCCTCTGGTGGGAGACGAAACACCTGTCCATGTCCCTGGCCTTTCCCGGCCTCAAGCCGTCACCGGCGCCGGCCGCGCCGGGGAGCTGAACCACATGGCACTTGTCGCGCTCGAGTTCCCCCCTGTCAGCCATCTCATCGAGTGGCCCGACATGTTCGGAACTACCGGGCCGTTCGGGATCAACAAGGTGGTGCTTCTCACCGTCGTGGCCAGCATCCTGGTCGGCACCTTCTTCCTGACCGCCGGCAAGAAGGGCAGCCTGGTCCCCACCGGTGTGCAGAACCTGGCGGAGACGGTCATCGAGTTCGTACAGGAGGGTGTCATCCTCCAGACCATGGGTCCGGAAGGCCTCTACTGGACCCCGTTCCTGCTCACGCTGTTCAGCTTCATCTTCGTCTGCAACATCTTCGGGATCATCCCGTTCATCCAGATGCCGGTCAATGCCCGGATGGCCCTTCCAGCGTTCCTGGCCATCGTCATCTGGATCCTCTTCAACTTCATCGGGATCAAGAAGCAGGGCTTCTTCGGCTACTTCAAGTCGATGCTGTTCCCACCCGGCGTGCCCAAGGCCCTCTACATCCTCGTCACGCCCATCGAGTTCGTCTCCACCATCTTCGTCCGGCCCCTTTCGCTGGCGGTGCGGCTCTTCGCCAACCTGCTCGCCGGCCACCTTCTGCTGGTCAGCTTCGCCGTCATCAGCGCCGCCCTGTTCAAGGCGACGGTGGTGGGAGCGGTGCTGCCCGGCGGACTGCTGATAGCCCTGACCGGCTTCGAGGTGCTCGTCGCCGTGCTCCAGGCTTTCATCTTCACGATCCTCGCCGCTGTCTACATCGGCGGCGCCATGCATCCCGAACACTGAGGAGAGGTACTTGATACACCTATTGGCAGAACAGGATCCCGGCGAGCTCGTCGCAGGCCTCACCGCCGTCGGCCGAGGCATCGTCTACGGCGGCGCGGCCATCGGGCCCGGCATCGGTATCGGCATCGTGGTCGGCAACGCCATCACGGCCATGGCCCGCCAGCCGGAATCGGCGGGCATGGTGCGCACCACCATGTTCCTCGGGATCGCCTTCACCGAGGCCCTCGCTCTGTTCGGCTTCGTCCTCTCCTTCATCATCTCGGGCTGAGGGGCCGGCCATGCGCATCCGAGCGCTCACCGCCGCCGTCATGTTCGCCGTCCTCAGCGTCTTCGCCTTCGGCCGGGTTGCGGTGGCCCAGGAGGGGCCGCCCCAGGAGGGGCAAGAGGAGTCAAAGGCGACCCACGCCGGCGAGGAGTGCATCGAGATCCTGGAGAAGGGCGGCAAGGCCGAGGAGTGCCACGACGCGCCCAGCCCGATCATCCCGGAGACCAAGGAGATCGTCTGGGGTTCGATCTCCTTTCTCGCCTTGCTGTTCCTGATGAGCAAGTTCGCCTACCCGGCGCTCAAGAAGAGCATGGACGCCCGCACCGCGAAGATCCGCGGCAACCTCGACGACGCCGAGCGGGTGAAGGCGGAAGCGGCCAAAGTGCTGGAGGACTACAAGCGCCAGCTGGCCGACGCCCGCAACGAGTCGAACCGCATCATCGAGGAGGCCCGCCAGACGGCCGACCAGCTGCGCCGCGACCTGATGCAGCGGGCCGAGGCCGAGGTGGCCGAGCTGCGCCAGAAGACCCGCGACGACATCAGCGCCGCTCAGGAGCGCGCCATGGCCGACCTGCAGTCCCGCGTCGGTGACATGGCCATCGAGCTGGCCGGGAAGGTGGTCGAGGCCAACCTCGACCGCGACGCCAACATTCGCCTCATCGACAGCTACATCGCCCAGGTGGGCAGCAGCTCCTGATGGGCACCTTCTCGTGATGAGCACGGTCACATGAGCACCAACACTCGCGTGCACGCCTACGCCTCGGCGTTGTTCGAGGTGGCCCGGGCCGAGGGTGCCCTCGACACCGTGGAGGAGGAGCTGTTCCGCGTCGCCCGCACCTTCGAGGGCAGCGACGAGCTGCGTTCCACCCTGACCGACCAGGCCATCCCCGTGGAGATGCGCCAGGGCATCGTCGAGCAGCTGCTCGGCGACCGGGCCTCGCCCGTCACCACCTCGCTCGTCTCCTTCGTCGTGGGCGCCGGCCGCGCCCGCGACCTGCCCGCCATAATCGACCGGCTGGTGGAAGAGGCGGCCGATCAGCGGGACGAGGTCGTGGCCGAGGTGCGCTCCGCCGTCCCCCTCGACGTTGAGCAGAAAACCCGCCTGGCCGCCGCCCTCTCGGAGGCCACCAAGAAGAAGGTGAGCGTCAAGGTCATCGAGGACCCCAGTGTCCTCGGCGGCCTCATCGCCACCATCGGCGACACCGTCATCGACGGCTCCATTCGCCACCGTCTCGACCAGATGAAGGAATCACTGTGAGTCCTGAAGGAAACGGCTTCTCGATCAACCCCGACGACATCGCCGCCGCCCTGCGGGACCAGCTGGCGGGGTACACCCCGGAGATGACCGCGGCCCAGGTGGGGCGCATCATCGAGGTGGGCGACGGGATCGCCCGGGTCTCGGGCCTGCCCAACGCCGCGGTGAACGAGCTGCTCGAGTTCGAGGGCGGCGCCGTCGGCCTGGCCCTCAACCTCGACGAGGAGTCCATCGGCGCCGTCATCCTCGGCGACGTGGAGCACATCCAGGAAGGCCAGTCGGTCAAGGCCACCGGGCGGATCCTGTCGGTCCCCGTAGGCGACAGCCTGCTGGGGCGGGTTGTCAATGCCCTGGGCGAGCCCATCGACGGCAAGGGCGACCTCAACTCCACCGAGACCCGCCGCCTCGAAGTCCAGGCCCCCGGCATCACCGGGCGCAAGCCGGTGCACGAGCCGCTCCAGACCGGCATCAAGGCCATCGACTCGATGACGCCGATCGGCCGGGGCCAGCGCGAGCTGATCATCGGCGACCGCAAGACGGGCAAGACCAGCGTCGCCCTCGACACCATCATCAACCAGAAGGGCCTGGGGGTGAAGTGCATCTACGTGGCCATCGGCCAGAAGGGATCCACCGTCGCCCAGACCGTGGCCACCCTCGAGCAGTTCGGCGCCCTGGACTACACGGTGGTCGTGGTGGCGCCGGCGTCGGACCCCGCTCCCTACAAGTACCTCGCCCCTTACGCCGGCTGCGCCATCGGCCAGCACTGGATGGACAACGGCGAGCACGCCCTCATCGTGTACGACGACCTGTCGAAGCAGGCCGAGGCCTACCGCCAGCTCGCCCTCCTCCTGCGCCGCCCGCCGGGCCGCGAGGCTTATCCCGGCGACGTGTTCTACCTCCACAGCCGCCTGCTGGAGCGGGCGGCCAAGCTCAACGAGAAGCTGGGCCTGGGTTCGCTCACCGCCCTGCCCATCATCGAGACCAAGGCGGGCGACGTGTCGGCCTACATCCCCACCAACGTGATCTCCATCACCGACGGCCAGATCTACCTGGAGACCGACCTGTTCAACGCCGGCGTGCGCCCGGCCATGAACGTAGGCATCTCGGTGTCCCGCGTGGGCAGCGCCGCCCAGGTGAAGGCCATGAAGGGTGTGGCCGGCACGCTCAAGACGGACCTGGCCCAGTTCCGCGAGCTGGAGGCCTTCGCCACCTTCGGCTCCGAGCTGGACAAGGTGTCGCAGGGCTACCTCGACCGCGGCTACCGGCTCACCGAGCTGCTCAAGCAGCCGCTGAACTCGCCCCTCGCCATCGAGGAGCAGGTGGTGTCCATCTACGCCGGCACCGGCGGCTTCCTCGACCCCATTCCGGTCACCGACGTGCGCCGCTTCGAGACCGAGGTGCTCGAGTACATGCGCACCCGCCACGCCGACCTCATGAAGACCATCAAGGAGAGCGGCAAGCTCCCCGACGACGACGCCCTCAAGACCGCGTTGGAGGGTTTCGCCGAGCAGTTCCAGCCCACCGACTCCTCCTCGTCGGACGACGCCGGACCGCCGGAGAAGACGGATACGAAGACGGACACGAAGACGGACACGAAGACGGACACGAAGGCGGAGAAGGACACGAACGACGGCGACGAGGCGGAGAAGAAGGACGCCGGCCCGCCTGCCGGGGACGGGGACGAGTGACGGCGCCGGGCGGGGTTGGGGCCTTGGGTACGCCAGTGACGGCACCGGGCGGGGATGGGCCCCCCATCTCGGGGAGGACGGCGGCCCCGGGTACGCCAGTGACGGCACCGGGCGGGGATGGGGACCCCGCCTCGGGGAGGAGGACGGGGTTGGGGCCCCGTCCGGGGAAAACAACATAGATGGCGGGCGGTAAGGAGCGGATCCTCCGCCGGCGCATCAAGAGCGTCCAGTCCACCAAGAAGATCACCAAGGCGATGGAGCTCATCGCCGCCAGCCGGATCGTCAAGGCCCAGCAGCGTGTCGCAGCGGCCCGCCCCTACAGCGAGCAGATCACCGAGGTCATCCGCAGCCTGGCCGCCGGCGGCGCCGAACTGACCCACCCCCTGCTAGGCGATCCGGAGAACGTCGGCAAGGTCGCCTTCGTCGTCATCACCGCCGATCGCGGGCTGGCCGGCGCCTACAACTCCAACGTCATCCGTGCCGCCGAGCGGACCCTCAAAGCCGAGCAGGAGAAGGGCCGTGATTACTCACTGGTCCTCGCCGGCAAGAAGGGCGAGAGCTACTTCCGCTTCCGGGGCTACGACATCGACGCCACCTTCTCGGGGATGAGCGAGCAGCCCACCTACGAGAACGCCCGCGAAGTGGCGGCGGTGGTGACCAAGGCCTTCGAGGACGGCGAGGTCGGCCTCGTCTACCTCGTGTACACCCAGTTCCTCTCCGCCGGCACCCAGAAGGTGCAGGTGCGCCGGTTCATGCCCCTCGACCAGGCCACTCTGGACGACGCGCCTGCCGGCGACGGCCCCCAGGCTGCCTACGAGTTCGAGCCCGGCCCGGGAGAGATCCTGGAGCGCCTGCTGCCCCGCTACGTGGAGGCCCGCCTGTTCGCGGCCATGCTCGACGCCGCCGCCTCGGAGCACGCGGCCCGCCAGCGGGCCATGAAGTCGGCCACCGACAACGCCGAGGAGCTGATCACCAAGCTGTCCCGCATCATGAACCGGGCCCGCCAGGAGACCATCACCACCGAGATCATGGAGATCGCCGGCGGCGCCGAGGCGCTGCGCAAGGGCAAGTCCGACGGGGTCGACTACCTGCCCGACAACATCGTCAGCGGCGACGTCCTGCCCGACATCCTCGATCCGAGCAATCGCAAGAAGAAAAGAGCCCACCAGTCATGACCGTCACCGAAGCCCAGCCCACCGAGGAGACCACGCGCAAGGAGGGCCGGGTCGTGGCCATCGCCGGCCCCGTCGTCGACGTGGAGTTCCCGCCCGACCACCTCCCCGAGATCAACACCGCGGTGGAGTTCGAGGTGGAGATGGAGGGCGAGACCACCAAGATCACCGCCGAGGTGGCCCAGCAGATCGGTGACTCCCGGGTCCGCGCCATCTGCCTCAAGCCCACCGACGGCCTCAAGCGCGGAGCCACCGTCGTCAACACCGGCCACGGCATCCGGATGCCGGTCGGGCCGGGCGTGCTCGGCCACGTGTTCAACGTCATCGGCGAGCCCCTCGACACCGACCACGTGGAGGGCATCGAGGACCACTGGGACATCCACCGGGACCCGCCCGCCTTCCAGGACCTCGAGCCCAAGCGCCAGATGTTCGAGACCGGCATCAAGGTCATCGACCTGCTCGAGCCGTACGCCCAGGGCGGCAAGATCGGCCTGTTCGGCGGCGCCGGCGTGGGCAAGACGGTGCTCATCACCGAGATGATCCGCCGGGTGGCCGAGCAGCACGGCGGCGTCTCCGTCTTCGCCGGCGTGGGCGAGCGCACCCGTGAGGGGACCGACCTCTGGTTGGAGATGCAGGAGTCGGGCGTCATCGAGAAGGCCGCCCTCTGCTACGGCCAGATGGACGAGCCGCCGGGTGTACGCCTGCGGGTCGCCCTGTCGGCGCTCACCATGGCCGAGTACTTCCGCGATGTCCGCCAGCAGGACGTGCTGTTGTTCGTGGACAACATCTTCCGCTTCGTGCAGGCCGGCTCGGAGGTGTCCACCCTCCTCGGGCGCATGCCTTCAGCGGTGGGCTACCAGCCGACGCTGGCCGACGAGATGGGCGAGCTTCAGGAGCGCATCACGTCGACCAGGGGCCGGTCCATCACCTCCCTCCAGGCCGTCTACGTGCCCGCGGACGACTACACCGACCCCGCCCCCTTCACCACCTTCACCCACCTCGACGCCACCACCGAGCTGTCCCGCGACATCGCCTCCCTGGCCATCTACCCGGCGGTGGACCCCCTGGCCTCGTCGTCGTCGATCCTCGCCCCCGAGGTGGTGGGGGACCGCCACTACGACGTGGCCCAGCGGGTCAAGCAGGTTCTCCAGCGCTACCGGGAGCTGCAGGACATCATCGCCATCCTCGGCCTCGACGAGCTGTCCGAGGAGGACCGCATCTCGGTCAACCGGGCCCGGCGCATCCAGCGCTTCTTGTCCCAGCCCATGTTCGTGGCCGAGGTGTTCACCGGCCTGCCCGGCGTGTACACCCCCGTCGAGGAGACCATCGAGTCCTTCGAGATGCTGGTGAACGGCGATCTCGACGACCTCCCCGAGCAGGCCTTCCTGAACGTGGGCGGCGCCGAGTCGGCCATGGCCAAGGCCAAGAAGCTGCAGGAGTAGCCGGCGTGGCCCTGGAAGTGGAGCTGGTCTCGCCCGAACGCATCCTTTTCTCCGGCGAGGCCGAGATGGTCGTGTGCCGCACCTCGGACGGCGAGATCGCCTTCCTCACCGGCCACGCCCCGTTCCTCGGCGCCCTGGGTATCGGCATCGTGAGGGTCCACCAGTCCGGCGGCGACGTCCTGAGAGCGGCGGTGCACGCCGGCTTCGTACAGGTGAAGGACAACAAGGTGATCGTCCTGTCCGACGTGGCCGAGCTGCCCGACCAGATCGACGCCGCCCGGGCCCGCCAGTCCCTGGAGGACGCCCAGCGCAAGCTGTCCGCCGGCGGGGGTGCGGGCGCCGGCGAGGACGGCGACGACGCCGAGGAGGAGGCCAACGCCCAGCTCCAGCGGGCCCAGGTCCGCCTCGATCTCGCCGGCCAGGCCGAGCCCGCGCGCCACTGACCTGGGACGACCTCGCGAGGGAGCTGCGGGCCCACTCGGAAGGGCTGGGTACCGGCGCCACCAACGAGGAGATCATCGACGCGAGAGCCACGCCCCCGTCATGGCCGGCCAGGCCGAGCCGCCTCCTCTCGGCCGGACGTTGCTTCGCCGCCGGGCCGGCCACGGTGCGGCGGTGGGGTTCGTGGACCGGCTACGCCAGCTCCCCAACGTGGAGGTCTGCCATGTCGACGACTCTTAGGAGGAGGAGGCGTGGCGGTGGCTTCGACGCCACGACGAACGGGAGAACTCGTTCGTCGACGCGACCAGCTTCGTTGTGATGCGCAAGCGCCGGCTCAGGCAAGCCCTCGCCTTCGACGGTGACTTCACGGCCGCCGGCTTCGTCGAGGTGCGGCCGGCTTGACGACGAGAGGCGGCGCCCACCGCGCCGATCGTCGTGGCTGCGCTCATGGGCAGAAATAGAGCAACATAGAGCCTATGTCCTCCCCCGCATCCGTTCAGAGCCCTGATCCGACCGCTACCCGCTGGCTGGCGATGGGGCAGTCCGCAGATCCCGATGCCAGCAAGGCGGGGGCCGAAGCGGCCCGCAAGGCCCTCACCAACGAGGACCCGCGCCTCATGCTGGTGTTCTGCTCGGAGGCCTACGACCTCAAGGCGCTCCTCGCCGGGATCAATGGCGAATCGGGTGGAGTCCCCTTGATCGGCTGTTCCACCGCCGGCGAGATCGCCACATCGGGCCCCACCGACGCCAGCGTCGTGGTCGTCGCTTTCGGCGGCCCCGGATTCTTTGTAGCCACCGGGTTCGGTCTCACCTCCGGCGGCCTGCGGGAAGCGGCGGCCGAGGCCGCGGCCTGTGCCGCGGAGACCGGGGACAGCGCCCACCGCGTCCTTCTCGTGCTGAGCGACGGCCTCGGCGGTGACCAGATGGAGGTGGTTCGGGGCGCCTACAGCGTGGTCGGCACCGAGGTCCCCCTCGTCGGTGGTTGCGCCGGCGACGACCTGAAGATGAAGAGCACGTACCAGTTGGTGGGCGACCAGGTCCTCGAGGGCGCGGTGGTCTGCGCCGCCCTCGGATCGGATGCCCCGATGGGTATCGGCGTGCAGCACGGCTGGCGCAAGGTGGGCGAGCCGATGCTGGTCACCTCCAGCGGTGCCAACCGCGTCCACACTCTCGACGACCAGGCCGCCCTCGACGTGTACCTCCAGCGTCTCAATGCCCCGGCCGAGGCGGCCAACGATCCCGCCGCCTTCACCCGCTTCGCCCTCACCCATCCCCTCGGGCTCAGCCGGCGCAGCGGGGAAGAGGTTCGCTTCGTCGCCGAAGCGAACTTCGAGGACCGCTCCATCGGCTGCATCGCCGAGGTCCCCCAGGGTGGGCTGGCGTGGATGATGGAGGGCGATGACGACTCCGTGCTGGCGGCCACCGATGTGGCCTGCAACGACGCCCTTGCCGCTCTCGGAGGCAGTCGGCCACTCGGCCTCGTGGCCTTCGACTGCATCGCCCGACGAGGAGTGCTGGGCGACGAGGGAATCAGCCGTGAGGTCGAGCGCATCGCCACCCATGCCGGCGGGGCGCCGGTGGCCGGCTTCTACACTTACGGTGAGATCGCCCGGACGAAGGGGATGAGCGGGTTCCACAACCAGACTCTCGTCGTGCTCGCACTGGGGTGACCTGAGGTGGTCTCCTCGACTGCCGGCCCCGCCCAGCAACTGGCAGAGGTACTGGCCGTGCTGGCGTCGTCGCAGGGCGAGGACACGGCGGCGCAGCGTGGGCTGGAGCGGATCGCCGAATGCTTCGACGCGGAGGTGGGCGCACTGGTCAACGCCAAGGCGATAGCCGCGGTGATCGGCTTCCCGGTTGGAAAGGTGCCGACTGCGGAGCTGCTCGAGGCCGCTGCCGGGCAGCGTCAGCACCTGGACCTGCCCGGTGCGGGCGAGGGCACGGTGGTCACCGTTCCGGTGGAGAGGGAGACCGACAGCTCGATCGTCCTGGTGCGCTCCGGCGGCCAGGACTTCGATCCGGAGGAGGTGAGCCTCCTGCGGGGCATGGCCAAGGTGCTGGCCCTCGCCCTGCGGATGCTGCGCATGGTGGACACCATCCAGCAGAGCGAGGAGCACTCCCGGGCCATCCTCCGTTTTGCCGACGACGCCTTCATCTCCATGGACTCCGACGGGCGGGTCACGGCCTGGAACGAGAAGGCGATGAAGACGTTCGGTTGGTCCGAGAGCGAGGCCATCGGGAGCGAAATGGCGGAGCTGGTCGTACCTCCCCGACACCGTCGTGCCCACCGGGAGGGATTGTCCCGCTTCCTCGCCACCGGCGAGGGCCCCGTCCTCAACCAGCGCATCGAGACCACGGCGTGGCGGGAGGACGGCATCGAGATCCCCGTCGAGATGGCCATCTGGCCCGTGTCCTCGAACGGGACGTGGACCTTCAGCGCCTTCGTCCGCGACATCTCGGAACGTCGCCGGGCCGAGGAGGCTTTGAGAAGGAACGAGCGGCGTCTGGCCGACGCCCAGGAGATCGCCCGCCTGGGCAGTTGGGAATGGACCACATCCCAGAACAGCATGTCGTGGTCGGACCAGCTTTACAGCGTCTTCGGCCGCCCGGCGGGGACCGTCGCTTCACTGGAGGACTTCATCTCGTCGGTCCATTCCGAGGACCGTGAGCTGGTCGACCAGGCCCTCCGCACCGCCTCGGAGTCTGCCGAGCGATTCGAGCTCGAATGCCGTGTCGCTCTGCCGGAAGAGGCGGAGCGTGTTGTCCACGTGCGGGGCGAGCCCGTCCTCGATGGCGGGGGGCTGTTGGTCGGGTTCCGCGGGACGGGCCAGGACGTCACCGAGATCACGCGTGCCGAGCGGGAGACCGATCGTCTGGCCACCGAGCTTCGTCTGCTGCTCGAGTCAGCGGCCGAGGGGATATGGGGGGTGGACGTCGAGGGCTCCTTCACCTTCATCAACCGGGCGGCGGCACAGATGTTCGGGTGGGCGCCCGAGGAGATGATCGGCAAGAACGCCCACCTCATGGTGCACCACAGCCGCCCGGATGGCAGTGCCTACCCAGCCGAGGACTGCCCCACCTTCCGCTCGTTCCGGTCCGGCGAGGGCCACCGGATCGACGGGGAGGTGCTGTGGCGCCGGGACGGCACTGCGTTCCCCACTTCCTATGCCTCGTTCCCGATCGAGCACGACGGAGTCCTCCAGGGGGCCGTCATCACGTGCTCGGACATAACCGAGAGGCAGAAGGCGGCCGACGCCCTGAGCGAGGCCAACCTGCGCCTCCAACAGCTCGCCAGCAGCGATGCGCTCACCGGCCTGCCGAACCGCGCCCTGTTCTCCGATCGTCTGGATCAGGCTCTGGCTCTGGCCCGCCGCGAGCAGCGGGAGGTCGCGGTGCTGTTCATCGACCTCGACCGCTTCAAGGACGTCAACGACAGCCTGGGCCACCACACCGGTGACGATCTGCTGGTGGAGGTCTCCCACCGTCTGACCGACGCGTTGCGCGACAGCGACACCGTGGCCCGGCTCGGTGGCGACGAGTTCGCCGTCCTGCTGGGCGGGACGGCGTCCCCCGAGGAGGCAGCGGCGGCGGCCGAGCGGATCCTGACGTCGTTCCGGCGACCCTTCACCATCGGAGGGGTCGAGTTCATGGTCAGCGCCAGCGTCGGAGTGGCTCTCTGGCCGGAGGACTGCCGCTCCAAGGCCGAGCTGCTCCAGCACGCCGACGTCGCCATGTACCGGTCCAAGGCGGCGGGCGGCAACCGCTTCGAGATGTTCCAGCCGGCCATGACCGTGGCCGCCCGGGACCGCCTGACCGTGGAGCGCGAGATGCGGCTTGCCCTCGAAGCGGGGCGGTTCTTCCTCCGTTACCACCCGCAGGTCGAGCTGGCCACCGGAGCCGTGGTGGGGGTGGAGGCGCTGGTGCGCTGGGAGCATCCGCGGCGGGGCGAGGTGATGCCGCTCGAGTTCATCGAGCTGGCCGAGGAGACCGGCCTGATAGTTCCCATCGGTGCCTGGGTGCTCATGGAGGCCTGCCGCCAGGCCGCCCGTTGGCGGGTCGAGCTGGCGGAGAGGGCCCCTCTGCGGATGGCCGTCAACGTCTCCCCGCGGCAGCTGGCCAACGCCGACTTCGTGGCCCAGGTGGAAGACAGTCTGGCGGGAACGGGCCTTGCTGCCACCGATCTCGAGTTGGAGATCACCGAGAGCACCCTCATCAGCGAGACCGGCCCCGCCGCCGGCACCTTGAAGACCTTGCGCCAGCTCGGGATAAGCG
Source organism: Acidimicrobiales bacterium (assembly GCA_035526335.1). GTDB lineage: Bacteria > Actinomycetota > Acidimicrobiia > Acidimicrobiales. The sequence continues at coordinate 76,419 of DATLCN010000035.1, forward strand.
TAGCCATCGACGACTTCGGCAGCGGCTACTCGTCCTTGGGCCACCTGCGGCGCTTTCCGGTGGATCGCCTGAAGCTCGACATGTCCTTCGTCGCCGGCCTGGGGCGCCCCAAGACCTGTGACGGTCGTCATGACGAGACGGCTCTCGTGGCTGCCGCCGTCGACCTGGCTCACGCCCTGGGCATCCAGGCCCTGGCCGAGGGCGTGGAGACCGAGGATCAACGCCTGGCTCTGGTCGCCATCGGCGCCGAGGAGGCCCAGGGCTACTTGTGGACCCGTCCGCTACGCAGCGACGAGTTCACGGAATGGTTGGGTGCTCAGGCGACCTGACCGTCCGGCCACCTCCTTGGCGACGGTCCCCGCCTCGACTCCGTAGGCTCCAGCGGTGCTCGGGCTGCCGGATTCGATACGGGGTTGCTTGTTCGACCTCGATGGAGTTCTGACCCAGACGGCCACGGTGCACGCCACCGCTTGGAAGGAGATGTTCGACGCCTTCCTCGAGCAGTACGCCGCTGCCACCGGTGATCCTTTCGTGGCCTTCGACCCGGTCCGGGACTATGGGGCCTACGTCGACGGGATGCCCCGGGCCGACGGTGTGCGGAAGCTCCTTGCCTCCAGGGGGATCGGCCTCCCGGAGGGGTCTCCCGGCGATCCGCCCGAGGCGGAGACCGTCGCCGGCCTTGGGAACCGCAAGAACGAGCTCGTGCTGAAGCTCATCGAGGAGCGGGGCGTCACCGTCTTCGACGGCTCTGTCCGGTATGTGCGTGCCGTTCGTGGTGCCGGCCTGTCGGCAGGCGTGGTGTCCTCCAGCGCCAACACGGTCTCGATCCTGGAGTCGGCGGGTCTCACCGAGCTGTTCGACGTTCGGATAGACGGGGTGGTGGCTGCGGAGCGGGGGCTGCCGGGCAAGCCCAGCCCCGACACCTTCCTCGCCGGCGCCGAGGCTCTGGGCCTGGAGCCCGAGGAGGCAGCGGTGTTCGAGGACGCCCTCGCCGGCGTAGAGGCGGGTGTGGCCGGCGGGTTCGGCTTCGTCGTGGGGGTCGACCGGATCGACCAGGCCACCGCCCTCCGTGAGCGGGGCGCCGACATCGTGGTCTGCGACCTGGCCGAGCTCCTGGACGGCCAGTGACGGCTTACCCGGCGTTCGAACCCGAACCCTGGTGCGTGCGGGAAACCGCCCTGGACCTCGAGACGCTGGCTCAGGCCGAGTCCATATTCGCCTTGGCCAACGGGCATCTCGGGCTGCGGGGCAACTTCGACGAGGGCGAGCCCTACGGCCTACCCGGCACATACCTGAACGGCCTGTACGAGCTGCGTCCGTTGCCTTATGCCGAGGGCGGCTACGGGTACCCCGAGTCCGGCCAGGCCATCGTGAACGTGACCGACGGCAAGCTGATGCGGCTGCTCGTCGACGACGAGCCCTTCGACGTGCGCTACGGGCGGCTCCGCGCCCACGAGCGGGTGCTCGACATGCAGGCCGGCACGCTCACCCGCGACGTCGACTGGGTGTCGCCGGCCGGCCAGGCGGCGCGGATCCGTTCCGTCCGCCTCGTCTCGTTCTCCCAGCGGGCCGTAGCCGCCATCAGCTACGAGGTGGAGGCAGTCGACGACGCCGCCCGCGTCGTGGTGCAGTCCGAGCTGGTGGCCAACGAGCCGCTGCCCGTGTCGGGCGACGATCCCCGGGCGGCGGCGGCACTGGCCTCGCCGCTCGTCTCGGAGGACCACGGCTGCCACGGGCCCGCCGGCGTCGAGCTGGTCCACCAGATGGCGGCCAGCGGACTGCGTCTCGCGGCGGCCATGGACCATCTCGTTGCCGGCCCGCCGGGGACGGTGGTGAACGCCGAGTCCGAGCCCGACACCGGCCGCGTCACCGTCACCACGGTGCTCGAACCCGGGCAACGGCTGCGCATCGTCAAGCTGCTGGCTTACGGATGGTCGAGCCTGCGCTCGCGGCGGGCGCTGCGGGACCAGGTGGTGGCCGCGCTCACCGCAGCTCGCCACTCCGGATGGGAGGGGCTCCTCGACGAGCAGCGCCGGTACCTGGACGATTTCTGGAACCGCGCCGGCGTGGAGGTGGAAGGCGACCCCGAGATCGAGCAGTCTGCCCGCTTCGCCGTGTTCCAGGTGCTCCAGGCCGGCGCCCGGGCCGAGGGACGGGCCATCCCGGCCAAGGGGCTCACCGGCACGGGCTACGACGGCCACGCCTTCTGGGACAGCGAGACCTTCGTGCTCCCGGTGCTCACCCACACCTTCCCCAAGGCGGCGGCCGACGCTCTGCGCTGGCGCCACTCCACCCTGCCGGTGGCGAGGGAACGGGCCCGGACCCTCGGCCACCGGGGAGCCGTGTTCCCGTGGCGGACGATCGCCGGGGAGGAGTGCTCGGGGTACTGGCCGGCCGGCACAGCCGCCTTCCACGTGAACGCCGACATCGCCGACGCCGTCGTCCGCTACGTGGACGCCACGGGGGACGAGGAGTTCGAGGCGGAGATCGGCGTGGACATCCTCGTGGAGACGGCCCGTCTCTGGTCCTCCCTCGGCCACCACGACGGCGGGGGCCGGTTCCGCCTGCCCGGCGTCACCGGGCCCGACGAGTACAGCGCCATCGCCGACGACAACGTTTTCACCAACCTCATGGCCCAGCAGAACTTCCTGGCCGCGGCCGACGCCACGCAGCGCCATGGCCAGAGAGCGACCGAGCTGGGGGTCGAGCCGCACGAGGTCGAGGCTTGGCGGAGCGCCGCCTCGTCGATGTACGTCCCCTACGACGAGCGCTTGGGCGTCCACCCCCAATCCAACTGCTTCACCGGCCACGACGTGTGGGACTTCGAGGCGACGAGGGCCGATCAGTACCCGCTGTTCCTGCACTTCCCGTACTTCGACCTGTACCGCAAGCAGGTGGTGAAGCAGGCCGACCTGGTGCTGGCCATGCACCTTCGCGGTGACGCCTTCACCCACGAGGAGAAGTGCCGCAACTTCGCCTATTACGAGCCGCTCACCGTCCGGGACTCGTCGCTGTCGGCTCCCACCCAGGCGGTGATGGCGGCCGAGACCGGCCATCTCGAGCTGGCCTACGACTACCTGCGGGAGTCGCTCCTGGTCGACCTGAAGGACCTGCACGACAACGCCGGCAACGGCCTCCACCTCGCCGCCCTGGCCGGCGGCTGGTCTGCACTGGTGGCCGGTTTCGGCGGGTTCCGGGCCCGCAACGGGGCCGTTTCGTTCGCACCCCGCCTGCCGGCGGCCATCACGCGCCTCGTGTTCCACCTGCAGTACCGGGACCGGTGCCTGCAGGTGGTGGTCACGCCCGAAGAGGCGAGCTACGTGCTCCAATCAGGCGAGCCCATCGAGGTCACGCACCACGGCGAGCCGCTGAAGGTGACGATGAAGGACCCGGTAAGCCTCCCCATACCCGGGCTCTCGCCGATCACCCGCCCGGCCCATCCCCCCGGCCGGGCCCCGGCCCGCCGCCACCTCACTGCCGACGAGTAGTCGGTTCTCCACACGCTGAACCTTTCGGTCCACAGCCTTTACCCCCTTGCGTTCCACAGGCCGACGGGCAGAAGGTGGGGGGAAGGAGGCGAATGCATGGACGTTCACTCGAAAGCTGTGGCCGAGGAGCTGCGCCGCCGGCACCTTGGCCGCCCGGAGCTGCTCAACTCGCTGGAAGACTCCGGCCGCTCCACGTGGCTGCCAGGGGAGCTGGAAAAGGTGCCCTCGTCGTTGTTGGTGCTGGCGGCGGTGTCGCTGGCCCGCCCGGAGGACCCCTGACCTGCAGTCTGTGCCCGCCGGCCGGCGACACAAACCGCGTGCGAAGGTGCAGGAATGGCCAAATGCCGTCTGGGTGTCGCCCTCCTGCTGCCCCCCGACCTCGCCGCCGAGGTGGACGGCCTACGCCGTGGGCTCGGCGACGGCGCCCTGGCCCGGATACCTCCCCACATCACCCTGGTCCCGCCGGTCAACGTGAGGGAGGGCCAGCTCGATGAGGCCTTCGCCATCCTCCGCCGTGCCGCGGCCACCACGGCTCCCCTTGCCGTCAAGGTGGGCCCGCCGGCCACTTTCGTCCCCGACAACCCGGTGGTGTACCTGCAGGTCGGAGGCGACCTCGCCCCCCTGCGCACGCTGCGTGATGCGGTCTTCCTGGAGCCGTTGGACCGGCCACTGACCTGGCCCTGGGTGCCGCACGTCACCATCGCCGACGATGCCGCGCCGGGGCGCATCCGCGCCGCCTTGGTCGCGCTGCAGGACTATGTGGTCGAAGCGACCTTCGACAGCGTGCACCTGCTGCGGGAGAAACCCGGCCGAATCTGGGAGCCCGTGGCCAACGCCCTCTTCACCCGCTGACTGCGGGATCGTTGTGCTGTGGCCATCCAACTGAGGACTCCGACCTCCGCGGACGAGTTCCCCGCGCTCTGCCTGGAAGCGGTCGAGAGGAACGTGGTCACCCTCGACGGTGACTCAGACTCAGATGGTGAAGCGAAAACGGGTGACGTCGTCGGGGAAATCGAACCATGCGACGGCCTTCGTTGGCGTGAACACCAGCAGTCCGCCGGCGCCAGGTCCCTCCCAGGCGTCGGGTCCCGGCTTGTAGCCCCGCTCGCTGTACTTGTCGGCGAACGCCGCCGACAGCCGGGCGCCGAACTCGAGGCCCGGGGGAGCGGCCGGCGTGGATGTGCCGTCGACGATCACCGCCTTCCAGCCGTCTTCGAGGTGGAGGGAGCACGACGGGTTCTCGCCCAGGTTGCGGACGTGCACCGTGGTGGGTGCCCCGTCGTACCAGAGACGGCCGTCGACCCACACGCCCCAGCGGGGGACCACGTGGGGCCTGCCGTCGCGACGGGTCGTCGCCAACCAGTACTGCGGCGACGCCACCAGTTGCGCTTCGACGAACGGCCACTCCAACAGCCCGTCCGTGGTTGTCGGTACCCCGTAGCCGTCTGGCATCTGTGGCCGATCACGGAGTGGTGGCCTCGGGTTGTCCACGCCTCTCTGCTACCACATCGCCCGATTCGATCATGGCTTGAACCCTGGGAAGTCAGAGGTCGATGGCGTGGATCAGAATGATCTCGATGCTGACAAGGCTGATTCAGCTGCTGACGATCCGCGAATCGGGGGCGTGGTCCCCCGATCACAGCGATCCTCGCGATTCCGCGGAATCGCGGATGGCGTCGGTCGAACACACCGATCCGGGACCGCGGATGTCGTCGGCCGGGCGCCACCGAGCATCCCGCGGAGAGCGGCGGCCGATCGACGCCTGAGTGAGAGGGGTTGATCCCGATGGCGGACGAGACAGCCGAGAGTCAGCCGGCCCCGGGCTGCCCGTCTAGAACTCGATCGAGCTGAACTCGCCCAGCTTGGATAGCTGGTGCTGGGCCCGGATGTGGCGCACGGTGCCCGACTTCGAGCGCATGACCAGCGACTCGGTGGTGGCGTGGTCGTGGGCGTAGTGGACACCCTTGAGCATCTCGCCGTCGGTGATGCCGGTGGCGGCGAAGAAGCAGTTGTTGCCCCGGACGAGGTCGTTGGTCATGAGCACGGCCTCGAGGTCGTCGCCGGCCTCGAGGGCCGCCTGGCGCTGCTCGTCGGTGAGGGGCCACAGCCGGCCCTGCAGCTCGCCACCCATGCACTTGAGGGCGGCGGCGGCGATGACTCCTTCGGGCGTGCCGCCGATGCCGAACAGTATGTCGGCTCCGGTGTCCGGCCAGGCCGTGGACATGGCGCCGGCGACGTCACCGTCGGGGATGAGGCGGATGCGGGCGCCGGCGGCGCGGACCTCCTTGATGAGATCGTCGTGGCGGGGACGGTTGAGGATGACGGTGGTCATGTCCCGCACCTTCTTGCCCAGGGCCTTGGCCGCGGAATTGAGGTTGTCGGTGGCCGACGCGTTCACGTCGACCGAGCCGGCGGCTTGGGGGCCGACGGCGACCTTCTTCATGTAGAAGCAGGCGCCGGGATCGAACATGGCGCCCCGCTCGGACACGGCCAGCACCGACAGGGCGTTGCCCAGGCCGAGGGAGGTGAGCGTGGTGCCCTCCACCGGGTCCACGGCGATGTCGACCTCGGGCGGCGTGCCGTTGCCGATGCGCTCGCCGTTGTAGAGCATGGGAGCCTCGTCCTTCTCGCCCTCGCCGATGACCACCAGGCCGTCCATCGAGACGGTCTGCATCACCACCCGCATGGCGTCGACCGCGGCCCCGTCGGCCTTCTCCTTCTCGCCTCTCCCCATCCACCGCGCGGCTGCGAGGGCCGCGGCTTCGGTCACCCGCACCAGTTCCATTCCCAGGTTGCGGTCAGGGGCCTGCTTTTCGGCTGCGCACATGCGGCGAGGCTAGCCGTTTCCGCCACTGGGCCACGGGGGGCGGCAGGTACCGTCCGGGGGTGCTGCTGGCCGAGATCGAGATCCGCCACTCCCGCGCCATAGCACCGACGCGGCGGGTGGCTCTCGGGGAGCTCTACCTGCCGACAGACCCTGCCCCTGGCTTCGGTGGGCTGCTGCTGGCAGGCATCGTGGGGAGCCTGGCCAACACTCTCGAAGACGAGGTGCGCGACGAGCTGGACCGCCTCTTGTGGGACGTCGAGCACCGCGACCGGGTGGCCCAGCCCCGCCTCCGCCACCGCTTCCAGGAGGACGTGGTGGGCCTCGACCGCAGCCGCCACAAGCTGGTGGGAGTCGACGGGGACATCACCCTGGAGCTGGACGGGCATGGCGCGCCCCTGCCGCAGATCCTGGGGGCGCTGTACGCCGCCGGCAAGCTCTCGCTCACCGTCCGCGCCTCGGTGTTCCGCCTCCTGCGCCGGGCCACCCGTTGGGAGGGCGCGGCCGACGAGCGTCTCGTGCTCTACCTGACCAACGACGAGGCGGCCATGCGGTCGTGGCAGGCGCCGGGCGACGAGCGCTGGGCTCTGGAGGTGCTCGGCTTCGAGCCGGACGACGAGCCGCCCCGCGGCGAGATCCTGGCCCGGTTCCGGGTGCTGGTTCGGGATGCCCATCCCGACCACGGCGGCGAGTCCGAAGGCGCCGGCACCCGCATCCACGAGCTGAGCGAGGCCAAGCGCATCCTCCTGGCCGGCGCGTGAGCGACGCGGCCGGTCCCGCCGCCGCAGTCCGAGGCGGGCACACAGCCGGCCTCGGTCCCGGCCAGCTCCCCGAGTGGCGGTGCGGCCGATGACCACGGCCCGCTTCGGTCTCCTCCTCACTCCTGGCGCCGGCGCCGGCCGTGACCAGCCCTCGTTGGTGGCCATAGAGGAGGCGGTGACGCCGCACGGCGTGGCCGTCGAGCGCATGGACTTCCCGTACCGGTTGGCAGGCCGGCGGGCGCCGGACAAGCCGGCGGTGCTCCTCGCCGCCGTTGTCGAAGGCGCGGCCCGACTGGCTGCTGCCACCGGCCTGCCACCGGAGCGTGCAGCCCTTGGCGGCCGCTCCATGGGGGGGCGCATCTGCTCCATGGCGGCGGCCGAGGGACTGGCCTGCGCCGGCCTGGTTCTCGTCTCCTATCCGCTGCACCCCGCGGGCCATTCCCACCCGCCTGAAGGCTTTGTGAGCAAAAATCGTTCTATAGCAACGGTTTCTGCTCACAAAGGTCCGCCCCGCGCGGATCGACCGAGTCGCGCCGAGCATTTTCCGCGGATCAACGTCCCCTGCCTCTTCGTGTCCGGCACCCGCGACGCCTTCGCCACGCCGGCGGAGCTGGAGAAGGCCACGGCCCTCATCCCCGGCGAGGTCACCCACGTGTGGCTGGAGGGTGGCGACCACGGCCTGCGCCGGCGCGACGCCGACGTAGCCGCGGCCGCATCCGACTGGCTGCTCGCCCTCTGAACCCAGGGGTCCGGGAGCAGTGGTTCGGTCGTGGTAGCATCGTGGTATGAGGACTACCATTGACAAGGCTGGGCGGGTGGTCATCCCGCGGGCTCTTCGGGACGAGGTGGGCCTCCGACCGGGTGAGGTCGAACTGACGCGGGACGGCGCGGGTCTACGGATCGAGCCCGTGGCGGGGGAGGGCCTGGCAGAGGAGCAGGGCTTGTTGGTAATTGCCGCCGGCGGGCCGGCCATGACCGACCGCGAGGTACAGGCGCTACGCGATGCCGTCCAGCGGTGAATCCTCCCGGGTGACGTTGATCGACACCAGCGTCGCAGTCACCTTGGCGGTCGCCGACCACGAGTCCCACGGCGCCACGATGGACGCCGTCGGCGGCCGGACCATCGGGCTCGCCGGCCACGCCTGGTTCGAGACCTTCTCGGTTCTCACTCGCCTGCCACCACCGGCACGCCGGCGCCCGAGCGAGGTGGCGAGATTGCTGGCTCACAACTTTCCGCAGTCGAGGTTCCTGGACGTCAAGGGCCAGCAGGGGGTCACCACCCGGCTGGCGGAGCTGGGCATCGCCGGCGGCTCCGTTTACGACGCCCTCATCGGCGCGGCCGCTCGCCACCACGGCCTCCCTCTTCTCACCCGTGACCGGCGCGCCGTCGACACCTACCGCACCATGGGCGTCGACTTCGAAGTTCTGCCTTAGTGCAGCCCTACGGAACTACGGACACGTTTGTGGCAATGGCTCCCAGCGTGCCGCGACGGCTCCGATGCTGCATCAGCAAACGTGTCCGTATCCACCGGGCTGCACTTAGTGATCTCGTGGATTGAGCTCCGCCGTTGGTCGATGTAATGGAGCATCCTCGGGGTTGAGATCCTCCAGCTCACGGTGGGCTGTCTCGGGATAGGCGACGAGGACCAGGACGGCGAGCACGGCCGGTCCGATGGCGAGGACGGCCAGGGCCGGGCCCAGGCTGCCCAACTGGGTCGACAGGTAGCCGGCGGCCAGCAGTCCGAGAACCCCGCCGCACCGGCCGAGGGTGGTGATGATCCCGTTGGCCTTCCCCCGCATCGCGGTGGGGAAGAGCTCCGGCCCGTAAACGCCGAGGGCGGGGACAGTGGCGGCGCCGACCACCGACCCAAGCGCCGACCATGCCCACACCGGCCAGCCGTGAGTCGAGTACGAGAAGACCGTCGACCCGACACCGCCTACCACGGCCACCGCGCCCACCAGGCGCCGGCCCCGCTCGGCCAGACGCCCACCCAACACCACCCCGATGGCGCCGGGGATTCCCGTGAGGATGGTGAACATCGAGATGTCGCCAGCCGAGAAGCCTCGCTCGGTGCGCAGGTACTCATTGCCGAACTGCGAGGCCGGCGCGAAGAAAAGGTTGAGAAGGAAGGCGGACGCAGCCAACAACCAAAACCGCCCGGCATGACGCCGCTTCGCCGCGGCGATCGGATCCGGACCAAAAGCGGGCGGTGCCGGGCCGGTCTGCGTCGGGGCCGCGTCCAGGCCAAGAGCGGACGGCGCCGGACGGGGATGGGGCCGGCGCCCCGGCGAGGGGGACGGGGCTGGGGCCCCGTCCGGGTGAAGGGCATAGGCGCGGAAGCGCCGGCTTTCGGGAAGGCGCCGGGCCACAGATACGACGACGGGGACGCCAACCAGGGCGGCGGCGAAGAGGAAGCGCCACGCATCCAGGCCGGCATCTGCGAAGCGCAGGAGGAGCACGCACACGCCGGCGCCGAAGCCGGCCGACATGCCGAGCAGCGAGACGGCGTAGGCCCGGGAGCCGGCCGCCATCTCCTCGGCGGCGACGATGGCCAGCATGATGGCGGCGGCCGTCACGAACCCGCGGGCCACCACCTGGCTGCCGGCGAGATATGGCAACGAAGGCACCAGAGCGCCGGTGGCGGTGACCACGCAGCCGAGCCCGGCCGTCCAGAGCAGCACCGAGCGCCGGCCCCGCCGGTCGGCCAGCCACACCAGGCCCACGGCGATGACCACGTCCGCTCTCACAGAGGCCAGCGCCACCGACTGGGATCCCTTGTCGGCGCCGAACTCCCGAGCGGCGAAGGTGATGGTCTGGGTCAGGATCGTCCCGAGGTAGCCCGTGACCATCGACAGCAGGCACAGCGCGGCCAGGGCGACGGCGCCCTCCTGGCTGATCCGCTCGGGCGGGCTCCACCACGGCCACCCTCGCCGAGGCTCCAAGCCGGCGAGGCGGCGCCGCACCGCCCACCGGAACATCCAGCCGAACCAGGGGATGTCCAGCTCGTACTCCACCGTCTGGCGCACCCGGCGCCGCCTGTCGCTACCGCCGGCGCCTCCGGTGCCGGCTTGTCGCTCCCCGACACGCTCCACGTCATCGCCAGCGGATCGCCCGGCGGCACCTTCGCAACTCCCGCCGGCGGATCGCCCAGTTACGCCATCGCCAACGTCGCCCTCATCGGCTGGCGCCCCCAGGATCTCCACGCGCCGGCGGTAGTGCCGGAACGGTCCCTCCAGCGCGCTGAAGATCCCGTCACCGGCCGCCCGCTCGAGCACCAGCCCGTCGCGGGGCGCCATGATCCGCTCCACAGAGGCGGCGTCGAACGCCCCCTCCGAGACGGCCTTCGTCACAAAGCCGAAGCGGTGAAGGTGGCGAAGAGCTCGGCGTACACGGCGGCGGCGTCGATCAGACGGGTGACCGACACCCATTCATCGTTGACGTGCGCCTGGGAGACCTCGCCGGGCCCGCAAACCACGGCGGGGATCCCGGCCTGGTTGCGCACGAAACGGGCGTCGGTGGTGAAGCCCATTCCGATCACGGGCGCCTCCGCGCCAAGAGTGGCGGCAATGGCCGCCTGGACCTGCCCCACGAAACCGTGTGAGGGGTCGAGCTCGGAGGCCTCGCCGTAGACGCTCACCTCCAGCTCGTAGCGGAGGTCGGCGTCGTCGACCGAATCGATGAGCTTCCTCAGGCCGGCCTCGACCTCCGCTTGGTCGACACCGGGCAGCAGCCGGCGGTCGACGGTGATGGTGCAGCGCTCGGCGACGGTGTTGTGGCCGGAGCCGCCCTCGATGACGCCCACGTTGCATGTCGGTGATCCGAGCAGGGGATGGGCCGCCGCCCCGAAGTCGGCGGCGTGGAGAGCCAGGACCACCTTGGCCGCCACCTCGATGGCCGAGACGCCCCGGCGGGGATCGCTGCCGTGGGCCGGGCGGCCGAAGACGGTGACGTCGGCGACCATCAGGCCGCGCTCGGCCACACAGACGGCCATCCCCGTCGGCTCGGGGACGAGGCACGCGTCGCCGTGCACCAAGCCCGCCTCCACCAGTGCCCGGGTACCCAGCCCCCCGCCGCGTTCCTCATCGGCCACCAGGTGGAACACCACGTCACATGAGGGCTGGCGCCCCGCCCGCCGTAGGACATGCAGTGCCTCCACCGCTGAGGCGATCCCTCCTTTCATGTCTGCCATCCCCCGGCCGTAGAGGCGGTCGCCGTCGAGGCGGCCGGCGAAGGGATCGCAGGTCCACCCGGCCTCGTCCACGGGCACGACGTCGAGGTGGCCGTTGACGATCAGCACCGGCCTGCTTCCGTCCGCCGCTCCGATGGTGGCGGCCAACGACGTACGGCCGGGCGCCGGCTCCACCTCGTGGAACGAGGGGTCGAACGGCTCCAGCATCCGTCTGGCCACATCGAGAGCCGCCCGCTCGTTGCCCGGCGGGTTCTGCGTGTCCACCGCCACCAGAGCCCGGGCACACGCCACGAGGGCCTCGGCATCGACGTGACGGCGCATGGGCTCCCGACGATACTGAGGGGGTGAGCCGATTCGTGGTGCGACCGGGCGCGCCTCTCTCGGGCTCGGTCCGGGTGGGTGGAGCGAAGAACTCGGTCCTCAAGCTGCTGGGGGCCACCCTGCTGGCCGAGGGGACCCACGTCCTGCACAACGTGCCCCGGATCGCCGACGTCGAGACGATGTGCGACCTGCTCGCCTCCATGGGTGTCGAGGTGGAGCGCCAGGACGACACGCTGTGGGTCCACCGCCCTGCTGTGATCGTTCCCGAGGCTCCCTACGAGCTGGTGGAGCGGATGCGGGCTTCGATCGTCGTGCTCGGGCCGCTGCTGGCGCGGGTGGGTAGGGCCCGGGTGTCGCTGCCCGGAGGTGACGACTTCGGCACCCGCCCCGTCGATGACCACCTGACCGGGCTCGAGCGCCTGGGGGCCACCTTCGAGCTGACCCACGGGGTGATCGACGGCCGCGCCGACCGGCTCCTCGGGAACCGGATCATGCTCGAGGTGCCCAGTCACACCGCCACCGACACCCTGCTCATGGCCGCCGTGCTGGCCAAGGGGACCACCGTCATCGAGAACGCGGCCCGGGAGCCGGAGGTGGCCGATCTGGCCGCCTTCCTCAACCGGATGGGGGCGCAGGTGGTGGGCGCCGGCAGCTCCACGATCGTGGTGGAGGGGGTGGAGGAGCTCACGCCGGTCGAGCACGACGTCATCCCCGACCGGGTGGAGGCGGCGACCTTCCTCGCGGCCCTCGGCGTCGCCGGCGGTGAGATCACCCTTGCCGGCGCCCGTGCCGACCACATGGACATGCTCATCGCCAAACTGGGCGAGATGGGCATGCGGATCTCGCCCACCAGCGACGGCCTGTGGGCGTCGGCGCCCAGGCGACTCCGTTCGGTGGACGTGTCCACCCTCCCGTACCCGGGCGTGGCCACCGACTACATGCCGCTGCTGGTGGCCATGCTCGCCGTGGCCGAGGGCGTGGGGATCGTGACCGAGAACCTCTACGGAGCCAACCGCTTCACCTACGTGGCGGAGCTGGTGCGGATGGGGGCCGACGTGCGGGTGCAGGGGCACCATGCGGTGGTGCGGGGGGTGGAACGGCTCTCAGCGGCTCCGGTCAAGGCTCCCGACCTGAGGGCAGGAGCAGCGCTGGTGCTCGCCGCACTGGCCGCAGACGGCGAGACCGTGGTCAGCGACGGCTACCACCTCGAGCGGGGCTACGAGGGCCTGGCCGAGAAGCTGGCGGCCCTGGGAGCAGACGTCACCCACCACCCCTAGAGAAGCGGGGAATCCGAGCCCGCGGGTCCCGGTTGTACCTTGGTGCCATGCAAGCCGCACTGCTCGAGGCCGTAGAAGCCATCCGTCCAGCCCTCCAGGTCGACGGCGGTGACATGAACGTCCTTCGCCTCGACGAGGAGACCGGCGTGGTGGACATCGAGCTGGTCGGCGCCTGCGACGGCTGCCCGATGTCGTCCATGACCCTGAAAGCCGGCATCGAGCGCATCCTGAAGGACCGTGTCCCGGGCCTCAACGAGGTGCGGGCCAAGGGCATCGACTTCGACACGCTGGACGACGATGTCCCGGCGATGGGAACGCCCGTCGCCGTGGACCCCCTGGCCGGGGGATCCGCCAGCTTCAGCTGAAGCTCAGTCGGCGCTCAAGCGGGACCGGGAGAGGCCCACCAAGCCGAGTCCCATAAGCGTCGTGCCGACGAGCTACCCGCAGCCCCTGGTGCACCGCACTAGGCCCAGGCCACGCAGCCCATCTCCGCCGCTCCGGCCAGATCCGGGTGGGCGGGCACGATGCGCAGGGCGTAGCCGTAGCGGCCGGCGTGGTCGCAGGAGAAGTGGCCGACGTACCGGAAGCGGCCAAGCTCCTCACCGGGGCCGGACGGCTCCATGTTGATCACTTTGGGCGAGGTGATCTCGTCGTTGGGGCCGACCGTCCCGTGCAGCAGCTGGACGGCCACATCGTCGGCACCCAGTGGCCCCAGGGCCACCGTGGCGGTCACGGTTCGTTCGCCGCCGAGATCGGCGGGCGCCGCCTCGCTCTCCACCGAGTCGATGTGGATGTGGGCCCAGGATGAGAGCACCCGGGCCTTCCACACCGTCAGGGCGCGGGCTCGGGCGTAGCCGTCGCTGCTGAGGGCGTCGGCTCGCACGGACAGGGGCTCGTAGAGCTGTTCGACGTAGTCGCGCACCATCCGAGACGCGACCACCCGAGGCCCGAGCGACGTGAGGGAAGCCTTGATCCGCTTCACCCACCGGCGCGGCACCGGCCCCTCCACCCGCTCGTAGAAGAGCGGGACGATCTGGTGCTCGAGGATCTCGTAGAGGCTGTCGGCCTCCACCTGGTCCCGCCGGGCGAGGTCGTCGTAGGTCTCGGCCGAGGTGATGCCCCAGCCGTTCTCGCCGTCGAACATCTCCGCCCACCAACCGTCGAGGACCGAGCAGTTGAGTGCCCCGTTGAGAGCGGCCTTCTCGCCACTCGTCCCGCACGCTTCGAAGGGCCGGCGGGGGGTGTTGAGCCAGACGTCGGAGCCCTGGTAGAGCAGGCTGGCCACGGCTATGTCGTAGTCTTCCACGAAGGCGATGCGGTGGCGCACCTCCGGGTCGCGGGAGAACTGCACGATCTGGCGGATCATCTCCTTGCCGATGTCGTCGGCGGGATGGGCCTTACCGGCGAACACCAGCTGCACGGGGTGATCGGTGGAAAGAAGAAGCGACTTCAGCCGCTCCGGCTGGGACAGCAGAAGCGTGCCCCGCTTGTAGGAGGCGAAGCGCCGGGCGAACCCGATGGTAAGCGCACGAGGGTCGAGGACCTCGTCGCACCAGCCGGCATCAGAAGCGCTGATGCCCCTTGCCACGGCTGCGTTCCTCAGACGGTCGCGGACGAAAGCCACCAGCCGGTCTCGGCCCTGCTCGCGCACCCTCCACAACTCGTCCTCCCGAACGTCGCCCACGCGGGCCCACGCCGTCTCGTCGGCTTCATGCCAGGCCGGCACGATCGACCGGCTGAGCAGATCGTCCATCTCGGGCGAGGTCCAGGTGTGAGCGTGGACACCGTTGGTCACCGAGCGGATCGGAAGCTCGTCGGCGGGAATGTTCGGCCAGAGCCCCTGGAACATCGTCCGGCTCACCTCGCCGTGGAGCTTCGACACGCCGTTGGCCATGCCTGCCAGCCGCAGTCCCATGACCGCCATGTTGAACGGCGCGTCGTCGGGCTCGCCGGGAAGATGACCCAGGTCCATGAGGCGGTCCATGTCGACGCGGCACTCATCGACCCAACCTTTGAAGTACCTCGCCATCAGATCCCGGGGGAAGCGGTCGATGCCGGCGGGCACTGGCGTGTGGGTGGTGAAGATGGTGGCGGCCCGCACCGCCTCCACCGCCTCGTCGAAGTTCATCCCCCCGTCCACGATGAGCCGGCGGATCCGCTCGAGGCCGAGGAAGCCGGCGTGGCCCTCGTTGGTGTGGAACACCTGCGTCGCCTCGCCCACGGCGTGGAGGAGCCGGACACCGCCGATGCCCAGGAGTATCTCCTGGCGGATCCGGTGCTCGCCGCCCCCGCCGTACAGGCGGTCGGTGACCAGCCGGCCCTCGGGGCCATTGTCGTCCACATCGGCATCGAGCAGGTAGAGGCGGACCCGCCCGACGTCGGCCCGCCATATCTGCGCGGTGAGACCCACGCCGGCCAGGTCGATGCTCACCCGTGCCCCCTCCACCAGCTTGAGGGCCATGGCGTGAGGATCGAGGACGGGATAGCGCTCCTGCTGCCAACCGTCGGCGTTCAGGTCCTGCCGGAAGTAGCCCTGGCGGTAGAACAGGCCCACGCCGACGAGGGGGACGCCGAGACCGCTGGCCGCCTTGAGATGGTCACCGGCCAGCACGCCGAGCCCGCCGGAGTACTGGGGCAGCGCCTCGGAGATGCCGAACTCGGGGGAGAAGTAGGCCACGGAGCGCAGCCCGCTGCCCGACCGGCCCTGGAACCAGCGGGGCGTGGCGAGGTAGCGCTGCAGGTCGTCGTGGACCTCGCCGAGGAACGTCATGAACGCCGGCTCCTTGGCCAGCGCGTCGAACCGTTCCCGGTGGACGACCCCGAGTAGGCGCACCGGATCGTGGCGGACCTGGTCCCACAACCGCGGGTCGATCCAGCGGAACAGATCGCGGGTGCGGCCGTCCCAGGACCACCGCAGGTTCATGGCCAGCTCCTGGAGGGGCGCCAGCGCCTCGGGTAGTCGGGCACGGACGGTGAAGCTGCGGAGCGCCTTCATCTCGTCACGATACCGGCCGGGCGAATGGATCCCGGCCTTAGTGCAGCACCGACCGTGCGCTTCTCTCGACCCTCTTCGGCACTATCGACTTCTGGGTCATCCACCCAAGGAAGCGACCTCGCTCTTCAGACCCCGCCGCGCAGCCCGGGAGCATCCAACCCCTGACGCCCGGGTCCGGAACCCGGCCATTTCGCCGATGATCCAAAACCGTGGCCGGCGGGGCAGTGACGCCGCTGGAGACGAGCGTCTCGCTCACCCGTTCGAGTAACCGAGCGGCCCGCGGCCCGAACGCCGGACCGAAGTGATGATGGAGGTTTCCTTACTGTCCGCAGAGTGGTAGGCCAGAGGGGTGAGCCTCGGCAGGATCATCGTGGACGACGTGCGCCCCAGTGCGCCTCGTGGTTATCCGGCCAAGGCGGTGGTGGGGCAGTCGGTGCGGGTCTCGGCCGACATCTACAAGGACGGCCACGACATCCTTGCCGCCCGCGTTCGGTGGGGACCGGTGTTGCCGTCGGGGGATGCAAAGACCAATACCGCCGCCATGGCCAAACTGGACAACGACCGGTGGGAGGCGGTCATAGAGCCCGATGCCCTGGGCCGTCACGAGCTGGTGATCGAGGGCTGGACCGACGCGTACACCACCTGGCGCCACAAGGTCACCACCAAGCTGGCGGCCGGCCAGGACATCTTCGTGGAGATGGAGGAGGGTGCCCGGATCCTCGAGAGCCGTGCCGCTACCGCCGGCCGGGAGGACAAGGCGTTCCTGCGGGACCTGGCCGCGACCATGAGGACCGGGGATCAACCTCCGGCCGCACGGCTCGCTCCCGTCGTCACCGACCGGGTGGCCGATCTGCTCGCCGGCCCGGAGGGGGCGGCCGATCTCACCGCCGGCGTGCCGGTGCCGCTGTGGGTGGACCGTGAAAGGGCGCTTTTCGGGGCCTGGTACGAGCTGTTCCCCCGCGCCTACGGCGGTTTCGCGGGCACCGCCGAGCGACTACCCGCGGTCGCCGCCATGGGCTTCGACGTCGTCTATCTGCCGCCCATCCATCCCATCGGCAGGGCCCACCGCAAGGGGCCGAACAACGCCACGGGCGCATCCCCCGACGATCCCGGCAGCCCCTGGGCCATCGGCGGACCAGAAGGCGGGCACACCGCCATCCATCCTGAGCTGGGCTCCTTCACGGACTTCGAGGCGCTGGTGGAGAGGGCGCGTTCCCTGGGCATGGAGATCGCCCTCGACTACGCCCTCCAGTGCTCGCCCGACCACCCGTGGGTCTCCGACCATCCCGAGTGGTTCCACCACCGCCCCGACGGTTCCATCGCCTATGCCGAGAACCCGCCGAAGAAGTACCAGGACATCTACCCCGTCAACTTCTGGCCCGAGCAGGAGGTCGACCGCCAGGCGCTCTGGGACGCCTGCGCCGAGATCCTGGACTTCTGGATCGGCCAAGGCGTTCGCATCTTCCGGGTCGACAATCCCCACACCAAGCCGGTCGCCTTCTGGGAGTGGCTGATCCCGCGGGTGCAGGCCGAACATGCCGATGTGCTCTTCCTCGCGGAGGCCTTCACCCGGCCGAAGGTGATGGCCAAGCTGGCCGAGGTCGGCTTCACCCAGAGCTACACCTACTTCACCTGGCGGACCGCGGCCCACGAGCTCCAGGACTACCTGGAGGAGCTGGCCCATGGCCCGCTGGCCGACTACATGCGGCCCAACTTCTGGCCCAACACCCCCGACATCCTCTCGGGGCCGTTGCGCGACGGACCGCCGGCGGCTTTCAAGCAGCGACTGGTTCTCGCCGCCACCATGACCCCCTCCTACGGGATCTACAGCGGCTACGAGCTGTGCGAGAACGCGCCGGCGTCGGAGACCAACGAGGAGTACCACCGCTCCGAGAAGTACGAGATCAAGGATCGGGACTGGGACCAGCCGGACTCGCTGGCGCCCTTCGTCACCGTCGTCAACGACGTCCGCCGCCGTCACCCTGCGCTGCAGATGCTGCGCAGCATCGCTTTCCACGCCAGCGCCAACCCGTCCATCATCGCCTACTCCAAGCACACCGACGACCGCTCCGACGTCGTTCTGACGGTCGTGAACCTGGACCCCTTCGCCGCCCAGGAGACGACCCTCGACCTGAACCTCGGTCTGCTGGGTCTCCCGTGGGACAGCCCCTACGACGCATACGACGAACTGGCGGGACAGGCCCACCGTTGGAGCGGGTCGCACCCCTACGTCCGCCTCGACCCCGACCAGGCGGCCCACGTCTTCCATCTACGCCGTATCCGGTGACGGCGGTCAAGCCGGAATCGGCCGTGGAGAAGAGCGCGGCAGATTCGCAGTGGTTCCGTCGCGCCGTCTTCTACGAGGTCCTCGTCCGCGGGTTCAACGACGCCAACAACGACGGCACCGGCGACCTGCGGGGCCTCACGGAGAAGCTCGACTACCTCCAGTGGCTCGGTGTCGACTGCCTGTGGCTCCTGCCCTTCTACCAGTCGCCTCTCCGCGACGGCGGCTACGACATCTCGGATTTCTTCACGATCCTTCCCGAGTACGGCGACCTGGGTGACGCCGTGAACCTGGTGGAGGAGGCCCATCGACGCGGCCTCAAGGTCATCGCCGATCTGGTCATGAACCACACAAGCGACGCCCACCCGTGGTTCCAGGAGTCCCGGCAGGACAAGACCAACCCCAAGGCCGACTGGTACGTGTGGAACGACAACGACCACCGCTGGTCCCAGGCTCGGATCATCTTCGTCGACACAGAGAAGTCGAACTGGACGTGGGACCCGGTTCGGGGCCAGTACTACTGGCACCGCTTCTTCAGCCACCAGCCCGACCTCAACTACGACAACCCCGAGGTCCAGCAGGCCATGATCGACGTGGTCCGCTTCTGGCTCGACATTGGCCTCGACGGGTTCCGCCTCGACGCCGTGCCCTACCTGTTCGAGCGCGACGGCACCAACGGCGAGAACCTGCCCGAGACACACGACTTCCTCCGGCGATTGCGCAAGGAGGTCGACGCCGTGTTCCCCGACACGGTCCTGCTGGCCGAGGCCAACCAGTGGCCGGCGGACGTAGTCGACTACTTCGGCGACGGCGACGAGTGCCACATGTGCTTCCACTTTCCGCTCATGCCCCGCATGTTCATGGCCATCCGGCGTGAGCAGCGCACGCCGATCACCGAGATCCTGGCCCAGACCCCCGACATCCCCGAGGGATGCCAGTGGGGCATCTTCCTGCGCAACCACGATGAGCTGACCCTGGAGATGGTCACCGACGAGGAGCGGGACTACATGTACTCCGAGTACGCCAAGGATCCCCGGATGAAGCGCAACGTGGGGATCAGCCGGCGCCTCGCCCCGCTGGTGGAGAACGACCGGCGAGTGGCCGAGCTGCTGCACGCCATGCTGTTCTCGATGCCGGGGAGCCCCGTGCTCTACTACGGCGACGAGATCGGGATGGGCGACAACATCTACCTCGGCGACCGCGACGGCGTCCGCACCCCGATGCAGTGGACGCCGGATCGCAACGCCGGCTTCAGCAAGGCCGACTTCGCCCAGCTCTACCTGCCGCCACTCATGGATCCGGTCTACGGGTTCCAGGCCGTCAACGTGGAAGCCGAGACCCGCAACCCCAGCTCGTTGCTCCACTGGATGCGCCGCCTCCTCCTGGTGCGAAAGCAGCACGCCCTCTTCGGCACCGGGAGCTTCGAGGTCATTCCCACGGACAATCCGTCGGTGCTGGCCTACGTGCGTCAGGAGGGCGACGACATCGTGCTCTGCGTGAACAACCTCTCCCGGTTCGCCCAGCCGGCCGAGCTGCCCCTGCAGCGCTACGACGGCAAGACGCCCATCGAGTTGCTGGGTCGGGTGCCGTTCCCCCGCATCGGCGAGCTCCCGTACTTCGTGACCCTCGGGTCGTATTCCTTCTACTGGTTCCAACTGGCGGACCACTCGCTGGACCAGAAGTGACCCTAACTGCCGGCGTCGAGCCGCTCCTGGCGCCCTACCTCGGCCGGCAGCGCTGGTTCGCGGGGGAGGAGCCCTCAGGGGTGGAGATCGTGGCCAGCGAGGAGCTGGAGGAGGGCCTCCTCTGGTTGCTGGCGGATGCCGGCGGGGCCGTCTACCAGGTGCTCGTCGGAACCAGGGGAGCCGAGGACCAGCGGGAGTTCCTGCACGGCCACGACGTGCAGGTGCTCGGTGTGGTCGACGGGCGCGTGGCTTTCGACGCCCTGCTCGACCCCGACTACGCGAGGTCGGTGCTGGCCCGGGTGTGCCCCGACCATGAGGGCAAGCTGATGCGGCCCATGGGCGCCGAGCAGTCGAACAGCTCGCTGGTGTTCGACGACACGGTTGTGCTCAAGCTGTTCCGCCGCCTTCACCACGGGCCCAACCCCGACGTGGAGATCACCACCGCCCTGGCCGCCGCCGGCTTCGCCCATGTGGCCGAGCCCTTCGGCCTGTGGCGCCGGGACGACCTCGACCTCGCTGTCGCCACCCGCTATCTTGCCGGCGGTTCCGAGGGCTGGGCCCTGGCCCAGACGTCGCTGCGCGACCTGTACGCGACCAACTGCGAGGATCCGGCCCAGTGCGGGGGGGACTTCGCGGCGGAGGCGAGCCGTCTCGGCACCATGACGGCATCGATGCACCTGGCTCTGGCCGAGCGGTTCGGCACCGCGCGAGGCGACCATGTGGCGTGGGCCGGCGGCCTGGAAGCTCAGCTGTCACAGCTGGCCGACGGCGACTTCGATCCGGCGCCGGCCAAGGACTTCGTCGAGCGTCTGCGGGCCGCGACCGATGCCGGCCGCGCCATCCGCGTGCACGGCGACTACCACCTCGGCCAGGTCATGCGCACAGACACCGGCTGGTTCGTCCTGGACTTCGAGGGCGAGCCGGCGCGGCCCCTCGAAGAGCGGCGCCTGAGCACCTCCCCCATGAAGGACGTGGGTGGGATGCTCCGATCGTTCCACTATGCCGCCCAGGTCGCGCTCACCGAGCGGGACGTGATCGAACACGACGACCTCCTGCCCCACGCAGTGGCGTGGGAGCGGCGGAACCAGGGTGCCTTCCTGGCCGGCTACTTCGGGACCCCGGGCATCGACGCCCTCCTGCCGGAGGGCCCCGACCAGCGTGATCTGGTGCTGGCCGCGTTCGAGCTGGACAAGGCGGTCTACGAGGTCCTCTACGAGCGAGCGTACCGTCCCGATCTGGTCCATATCCCGCTCGGAGCCATCTCCAGGGTCCTCCGGGGGTAGAAGAGTCAGATGCCCACCAGCTCACCCCGTCGCAGCGACAACTCCGCCGCCGACATCGCCCGCCTCGTCGAAGGCTCCCATGGCGACCCTCACCACGTCCTCGGCGTGCACGACGGGGTGGTGCGGGCCTACCGCCCGGGCGCCCGGGCCATGCGGGTCGTGCCCGCCGGCGGGGAGCCCATCCCCATGAGCAAGGTGCACGATGCCGGCGTGTTCGAAGCCAAGGTGCCGCCCCACCTGCTCCCCGACGATGCCGGCTACCGCCTGGAGGCCGACTATCCCGACGGGAGCTTCTCCTGGGAGGACCCCTACCGCTTCTGGCCGACCCTCGGTGACGTCGACCTGCACCTGCTCGGCGAGGGCCGGCACCGCCGTCTCTGGCGCGTGCTCGGCGCCCATCTGCGCACCCACCAGGGCGTGCAGGGCACCTCGTTCGCGGTGTGGGCGCCCAGTGCCCGGTCCGTGCGGGTGGTCGGTGACTTCAACTTCTGGGACGGCCGGATGCACCCCATGCGCTCTCTCGGCTCGTCGGGGATCTGGGAGCTGTTCGTTCCGGGCGTGGGCGCCGGCGCCGTCTACAAGTACGAGATCCTCACCGGGGCGGGCCACCTGACCAAGAAGGCCGATCCGGTGGCGTTCACCGCCGAGCTGCCTCCCGGCACCTCAAGTGTGGTCAGCTCCTCGTCGCACCGGTGGGGCGACGAGCCATGGATGGCCGCCCGGGAGACGAAGCCGGCGCTGGCACACCCCATGTCGGTCTACGAGCTCCACCTGGGATCGTGGCGTCGCAACCCCGAGGATGGTCACCGGCCCCTCACATACCGGGAGCTGGCCGAGCAACTGCCGGGCTACGTCGCCGACCTCGGCTTCACCCACGTGGAGCTGATGCCCGTGGCGGAACATCCCTTCGGGCCCTCGTGGGGCTACCAGATCTCGTCCTACTTCGCCCCCACCAGCCGCTACGGCCCGCCCGACGACCTCCGGATCCTCGTAGACGCCCTGCACCAGGCCGGTATCGGGGTGGTGATCGACTGGGTGCCGGCGCACTTCCCCCGTGACGACTGGGCGCTGGCCCGCTTCGACGGGACCGCCCTCTACGAGCACGAGGATCCGCGCAAGGGCTCACACCCGGACTGGGGCACCCTGGTGTTCAACTATGGGCGCAACGAAGTCCGGAACTTCCTCATCGCCAATGCCCTCTACTGGCTGGAGGAGTACCACATCGACGGGCTGCGGGTGGATGCCGTGGCGTCGATGCTGTACCTCGATTACTCCCGCGAGGAGGGGGAGTGGATCGCCAACGAATTCGGCGGGCGGGAGAACCTCGAGGCCGTCGCCTTCCTCAAGGAGCTCAACGAGGTGGTCTACGCCGAACACCCGGGCGCCGTCACCGTGGCCGAGGAGTCCACCGCCTGGCCGGCGGTGTCGCGGCCCACCTACCTGGGCGGTCTGGGCTTCGGGTTCAAGTGGAACATGGGCTGGATGCACGACACCCTCGACTACTTCGCCAAGGACCCGATCCATCGCCGCTACCACCACCACGAGCTGACCTTCGGTCTGCTGTACGCCTTCAGCGAGAACTTCATCCTGCCTCTGAGCCACGACGAGGTCGTGCACGGCAAGGGTTCGCTGTTGGGGAAGATGCCCGGCGACCGCTGGCAGCGCCTGGCCAACCTCCGTTGCCTTCTTGCCTGGATGTGGGCCCATCCCGGCAAGCAGCTGCTCTTCATGGGCGGCGAGATCGGCCAGGAGCGCGAGTGGCGCCACGACGACAGCATCGACTGGCACCTGCTCGACGACCCCGGGCACCGCGGCATCCAGGACCTGGTCCGCCGCTTGAACGAGGCTTATAAGGCACACCCCGCCCTGTGGCAGCGCGACTCGGTACCCGAGGGCTTCCAATGGATCGACGCCAGCGACGTCGAAGGCAACGTTCTCTCGTTCCTCCGCCTGTCGGCTGACGGCAGCCCCCTGGCCTGCGTGGCCAACCTGTCCCCGGTGCCCCGCGAGGGCTATCGCATCGGGCTTCCCAGCGCCGGCGCGTGGCGGGAGGTGCTCAACACCGACGCCCTCGGTTTCGGCGGCAGCGGCGTGGGTGCCGGCGGCGAGGTCCAGGCCATGGAGCACCCCGCGCACGGGCTCCCGTGCTCGGTGGCGCTCACGTTGCCGCCCCTGGCGGTGCTCTGGCTGGCCCCGGCGGCCGGGCCTGCGCTTCCATAGAGAGCCTTGGCTCCCGAGCTCGCCGTACACGGCCACTTCTACCAACCCCCGAGGGAGAACCCGTGGACCGAGGAGGTGGCGCGCGAGACGTCGGCCGCGCCCTTCCACGACTGGAACGAGCGGATCGCAGCCGAGGCCTACCGGCCGAACGCCGCCGCCCGCATCCTCGACGACGCCGGCCGGGTGGTCGCCATCGTCAACAACTACGAGCGACTCTCCTTCGACGCCGGGCCCACCCTCATGGCGTGGTTGGAGCGTCACGAACCTGACGTATACGCCGCCATCATCGCCGCCGACGCCCGAGGTGGGGGCGCCATGGCCCAGGCCCACGGCCACATCATCCTGCCGCTGGCTTCTCCTCGGGACGTGCGCACCCAGATCCGCTGGGGACTGGCGGACTTCGTCTACCGGTTCCGCCGGCCGGCGGACGGCATGTGGCTGCCCGAGACGGCGGTGAACGACGACGTGCTAGCCGTCCTCGCCGAGGAGGGTGTCGCCTTCACCATCCTGGCTGCCCACCAGGCGGCGACCCAGCTGCAACCCATCGACACCAGCCGGGCCTACCGCTGGACCCATCCCGACGGCTCCGGCAGGTCGGTCGCGCTGATCTTCTACGACGGCGGGCTCTCCCACGCTCTGGCCTTCGAACTGGCGGGGTTGTCCAGCCGGGCCTTCCTCGACAGGGTCACCGACGGCCACTCCGGCCTCGTCACGGTGGCGGCCGATGGGGAGACATTCGGGCACCACCAGCGCTGGGGAGAGCGCTTCCTGGCCCACTCCCTCGCCGTGGAGGCGCCCCGGCACGGGGTCGAGGTCGTCAACGTCGCCCGGTACCTGGCCGCCCACCCGCCTGGAAGACCGGCCTCGGTGCGGGAGAGCAGCTGGTCGTGTGCCCATGGCGTGGGCCGGTGGCGGGAGGACTGCGGATGCTCCACGGGCGCCCGGCCGGGCTGGGACCAGCGGTGGCGGACACCGCTGCGAGCGGCACTCGACGGGCTCCGCGACCACGCCGCCGCCGTCTTCGAACGACGGGGGACATCGGTGCTGGCCGATCCCTGGGCGGCCCGCGACCGCTACGTCGACGTACTTCTCGGGGCCCGGACCCCCGAGGAGTTCGCCGCCGCCCACGTCACCGGAGACCCCGTGGTGGCGTTCAGCCTGCTCGAGGCACAGCGCCACGCCATGGCCATGTACACCTCGTGCGGGTGGTTCTTCAACGACCTGGCGGGGCTGGAGACGGTGCAGGTGCTGCGCTACGCGGCGCGGGTGATGGACCTCCTCCGGGAGCTCGACGAGGATCCCGGCGAGGTCGCCTTCCTCGAGGTGCTGGACAAGGCGGAGAGCAACGTCGCCGAGGAGGGCGCCGGCCGGGATGTCTGGGCCAACCACGTGGTGCCGGCGCGGGTGGATGCCCACCGGGCGGTGGCGCACCTGGCCCTGGTCGACCTGCTCGAAGGTCGCCGCCCCGCAGGTGAGGCCGGGGCCTTCGAGGTGCACGCGGTGGAGCACTTCCGGGCCGACCGCGGCGCGGTGGCTCTCTCCTCGGGCCACGTGGCGCTCACCCATCGGCGGACCGGCCGGCGGACTGAGCACCTGTGGGCCGCGCTCCACCTCGGTGGACTCGAGGTGGTCGGCTCCACCCGCACATTCGACTCCGGATCGGAGGAGGCCGGCGAAGCTCTGCACACCCTCCGCCGCGCCTTCGACGACGGCGCTCCGGTCACCACGCTCCTGCGCATGGTCGGGGGGCTGGGGCCCCGCGAGTTCGACCTCCGGTCCGCCCTCCCCGACGCGGCCGAGCGGCTGGTGGAGAACGCCGCGGCCGCGCTGTCCGACCGGTTCGCGGCGGCCTACGAGCGCCTCGTGGACGACCACTGGCACATTCTCAAGGCCTTCGCCTCAGCCGGCCACCCCATTCCCCCCGAGCTGCGGGCCCCCGCCGAGCTGGTGCTGGCCCGCCGTCTCGAGGCGGAGATCCTCGCTCAGCACGGCTCGCTGGAGGCCGGCGCCTACAACGCGGCCCGGCGCATCGCGCAGGAGGCAACGGCCAGTGGCTTCGCCGTCGACACACCCAGAGTGCGGGAGGCCATCAGCCGCCTTCTCCTGGCCGCGGTGAGCCGGGCCGTCGACGGCGCCGGCGTGGACGAGGCCATCGCCGTGCTCCGCCTGGCCCGGGAGCTCCGAGTCGCCGTGCCCGTCGAGCGACCCCAGGAGCTGGTCCACGCGGCCCTGACCGGCGACGAGGCCGGCGTGGACGTGAACCAACGCAAGGGCCTCCGTCCGTTGGCCACGGCACTCAACCTCGCCGTCGACTAGCCAGGCCTCTGCCCCGCGGTTACCGGGTCCTGCTCACCCGGATGTGCGATCAAGGTGCCCACGGTAGAACTTGATCGGATCATCCCGTATGGTCCCCAGCCGTGGCGGCTGACGGGCACAGGGCTGTCGCCCGGTACCTGCGCCGGCAGGTCGCCCCCCATTCGCCGTACTACCGCCGTATGTGGGGCGACGAGGAGGACGGGTCGCGGCCGAGATCGCTCGAGGATCTCTCCCGGCTTCCCCTCCTGAGGCTGTCGGAGATCGACGATCCCGCTGAGTTCGTGCTCCGTCCCGACTGGACCAGCATCGACGCCGGCGACCAGCGCTTCGCCATGCGTCTGGCCTTAACCGGTTTCGCACGGCGCCGGCAGCGCCGGGCCGAGCGTCTGGTCGCCCACCGCTACAAGCCCGTGCACTGGACGATCGACGCCGGCACACCAGTGGGGTCGTCGTCGGCGGATCTGGGTCGCCTGGCCCGGCTGGGCGCCCGCTGGCTGGACCTCGCCGGCGTCGGACCGGCGGACGTGCTCGTGGGGGTGTCACCACCAGGCCCGCATCTCGCCTTCTGGCAGCTGGTGACCGGTGCACGTGAAGCCGGCGTCTCCGCCGTGCATCTCCCCCCGCCGGCGGCGGCCGAGGAGGTGTCGCGGCTGTGCCCGACCGTTCTGGCCGGGCGGCCCTTCGACCTGGCACGTCTGCTCGCATCTGCCCGCGCCGATGGCCATCGCCTCACGTCGGTGCGCACGCTCCTGGCCCTGGGCGAGCCGCTCGAAGACGGGGTGCGGGCGAAGCTGCTCCAGCTGCTGGAGCTGGCGCCGGAGGCCGCGGTGGTGGGTGCCTGGGCACCGCCAGGCGTCCGGGCCCTGTGGGGAGAGTGCCGCCAAGGATCGAGCGGCCAGCACCCCCGTGCCGGGCTGCACACGTGGCCGGACGCCGAGGTGCTCGAGGTGATTGACCCGCTGTCGGGGACCGCCGCGCCACCGGGTGCCGACGGTGAGGTGGTGTGGACGGCAGTCGGCTGGAGCGGCTCCGTCTTCGTGCGCCTCCGTACCGGCGTCTTCGCCACCATCGACACCGGCGCCTGCCCCGCCTGCCGGATGTCCGGCCCGCGCCTCTCGATCGTCTCCGACACGCCGGCCTTCCTGACCGCCCTCGACCGGCACCCCGAGGTCATGGGCTGGCAGGCTGAGCTGCGCACGGTGGCAGGCCGCGAGGAGCTGCTCGTGTTCATGTCGTTGGCGCCGGCGGCCGCCGGCGGGGAGGGTGTCCTTCGGGAACTGGACTCGCAACTGTCGGCGACCCAGTACGTCGTGGTCGACGCACAGACCCTCGACTCCCGCATGGCCGCCCACGACGACAGGCGGGTGATCGACCTCCGCCGGCGCTGACCAGCGGTGGCGGCAGGCGGTACCTCGGCCGGAGATCACCTCCGCCTGTCGCCCCGCGCCCGCCGCCGGCACCGCGGCCCTCCTACCGCCGGCAACGGGGCCGGTCGCAGCCGCCGTAGCCTTGATGACCGTGACCGTCTACCTCGACCACGCCGCAACCACGCCGCTGCGGGCAGAGGTTCTCGACGCCATGATGCCGTTCTTCACCACCGACTTCGGCAATCCCTCGGGTTCCCACGCCGTCTCCCGGGCTGCCCGCAAGGCGGTCGACGAGTCCCGTGACGTCGTCGCCGAGTGCCTGGGCTGCCAACCCGGGGAGGTCATATTCACCGGCACCGGCACCGAGGCCGACAATCTCGCCGTCACCGGCTCGGTGGCCCGCCGGCCGGGACGGGCACTGTGCAGTGCCATCGAGCATCACGCCGTGCTCCACACGGTGCAGGCGCTTCGGGGCTCCGTGGTTCGCGTCCACTCCACCGGCCTGGTGGATCTCGATGCCCTCACCGCGGCACTGAGCCCGGAGGTGTCCGTGATGTCGGTGATGCTGGCCAACAACGAGATCGGTGTCGTCCAGCCGCTCGACCAGGTCGTGGCCATGGTCCGCGAGCACGCCCCCGGCGCCGTCGTGCACACCGACGCCGTTCAGGCCTTCCCGTGGCTCGACGTAGCGGTCCTCGCCGCCGGCACCGACCTCATCGCGGTGAGCGCCCACAAGTTCGGGGGTCCCAAGGGAGTCGGCGCCCTGGTGGCGCGGGCCGGCGCCCGGCTGGCACCGATCCTCCACGGCGGTGGCCAGGAGCGAGACCGCCGCAGCGGTACCCACAACGTCGCGGGCATCGTTGGAATGGCCGCCGCCATGCGCCTCACCGTGGCCGAGCGGGACGCCACAGTGGCCCGCGTCGGAGGGTTGCGTGACCGTCTGGCCGACACGCTGCAGGCGTCGGTTCCCGGAACGGCCGAGACCGGGGACCGCCGCCACAAGGTCGCCGGCAGCTGCCACGTCCGGTTCCCCGGCATCGAGAGCGAAGCCCTGCTCGTCCTGCTCGACGATGCCGGCGTGTGCGCGTCGGCGGGCTCAGCCTGCGCCAGCGGCGCCATGGAGCCGTCCCACGTGCTGGCCGCCATCGGCATGGACCGGGACGAAGCCCGCTCTGCCGTGCGCTTCTCTCTCGGATCCACCACAACCAGCGACGATGTCGACCTGGCCGTCAAGGCCGTCACCGGAGCTGTGCCGTACCTCCGCGAGGCTTGACCGCCATGTACCACGCCATCCCCCATGATTTCGAGTACGTAGAGGGCGTTTTCCGCCCCCTCCGTGCTCGAAATGGCGGGAGGGGTGGTTGTGGCTGAGCGCGTGTTGGTCGCCATGTCCGGCGGGGTGGACTCCTCGGTGGCGGCGGCCCTGCTGGTGGAGGCGGGCCACGAGGTGGTGGGCGCCACGATGAAGCTGTGGGGCGGGGCCAGCGATTCCGGGTGCTGTTCGGTGGCCGACGTGGACGACGCCCGCCGGGTCGCCCAGCAGCTGGGCATCGTCCACCACGTGTTCAACTTCGGCGACGACTTCGAGTCCCACGTGGTGGGGCCGTATGTGGAGGATCACGCCGCGGGGCGCACCCCGAACCCGTGCATCGAGTGCAACCGTCACCTCAAGTTCGACCGCTTCCTGCGCCGCGCCGGCCAGCTGGGCTTCGACGCCGTCGCCACCGGGCATCACGCTCGGGTTACGTCGGCGGCGGGCCGGTGGCAGCTGCGGCGCGGTGCCGACCGCGCCAAGGACCAGTCCTACGTGCTGTCCATGCTGGGCCAGTCAGAGCTGTCCCGGGTCCGGCTACCGGTGGGCGAGCTAACCAAGGCCGATGTCCGGGAACGGGCCGGCGCCCTCGGGCTGCGCACCGCGGCCAAGGCCGAGAGCCAGGACGTCTGCTTCATCACCGCCACCGGCGGTCGCGAGGCCTTTCTGGGGGAGCGCATCGAGCTGCGGCCGGGCAGGGTCATCGACGCCGCCACGGGTCGCGAGGTGGGCGAGGTGCCAGCGGTCGAGCTCGTCACGGTGGGGCAGCGGAGGGGCATCGCCGGCGCCGGCGCCGGCAGGCGGCGCTACGCCATAGCGGTGGACGCTCGGACCAGGACCGTGCTCGCCGGCGGTGAGGCCGACCTGCTCACCGACGCGCTGGCCGTCAGCGACGCCGGCTGGTCCTGGACCGACGAGCCGGTCCCCGCCGGCACGGCGGTGTCGGCCCAGGTGAGCGCCCACGGCAAGCCGAGATCGGCGGTAATGGACGTCGGCGGCGGCGTGCGCTGGCAGGCGCCGGAGAACCGGGTCGCCCCGGGCCAGACCGTCGCCGTCTACGCCAAGGACCTCGTCCTCGGCTCCGCCATCGCCGCCTGACCCAGGTCGTTGCCCCTGAGAGGCTGGTCGCTTCCCGGCCCGTCCTCGCCCTCGGGCCCTCGGGGCCATCGGTGCCCTCGTCGCACCGCCGGCCGGCACGGCGCCTCACCCTGTGGCGATGCGCCTCGCCGCCGCTTCCTTGAGGACCTCACCCGGTCGCGTCGGCGTGAACAGGAGGCGGGCCGAGGACCCGGGCTCGCCGACCCGGGTTCC
Source organism: Acidimicrobiales bacterium (assembly GCA_035526335.1). Taxonomy (GTDB): domain Bacteria; phylum Actinomycetota; class Acidimicrobiia; order Acidimicrobiales. The sequence goes on from DATLCN010000035.1 coordinate 106,053, forward strand.
CGGGCGCATGAGCATCATGGGCACCTTCTCGGTCAGCACCAGCTCCAGGGTCAGGCCCGGCGCCCGCTGGGTGAGGTCGAGCGAGTCGGTACCGGCGGGAGCGGGTCGCAGGACCTCGATGATCTGGCGGCGGAACAGCACCGGGTCGGCCAGGGCGATCGGGTCGTGGAGGACGAGGCCGGCGGGCACGAAGACCACCCAGCGCCGCGACAGGTTGTTCACGGCGGCCAGGAGCAGGCCGGCCACCGGAAGACCGATGACGGCGAGCGCGCCGCCGACCACCCAGCGCCGGCAGGCGAGCAGGAGAGCGACCCCCACCGGAAGCCCCACCGCCAGCGACCAGGCCAGGGGCAGGATGCCCAACAGGAGAGGGCCCGGTACCCGCAACGGCAGCCTCCGCTCGTCTGGATATGCGGGCCCGTTCACGTACCGGGCACCGGTCTCGGCCAAAAAGACCATCACCAGTACCAGGCCCGTCGACCCGACGGCCGGGGGGGAGGGATGCCCGTCGAGCGCCGCCACCACCGATGCCACCACCGCCGCCGGCGCCACCGTGCGCAGCACGGTGAGGGCGATGGGATGGGCGACCAGGGTGGCCGTCACCACCACGGCCCAGGCCGCCCACAGGCCGGTGGAGGCGACCAGCTGGACGGGCCGGCTGTGGGCATCCAGGGCCGCCCCGAGGCTGGGGCCGGCGGTCAGCGGGAGCACGGCCCAGGCGGCGCGCACGGCCCACGGGAGCAGAGACGGGAGGCGCATGGCGGAGGGCGCACTCTCCCAGACGGGTGGTGATGGGCGACAATCGGCCCATGAGCGAAGTGCGACTGGTGGACCTCGACGTGATCAAGCGATACAGCCTGGCCGTGCGCCAGGAGTGGGCGCCGGCGGAGGAGGTCCTCGCCGCCCTCGAAGCGAGCCGCCGACAGGTGTTGGCCGCCACCGGCCCCGAGGGCAGGGGACGCCGGCGCCGGCCGCGCCCGCCCGACCGGCCGACCTCGTAGCGTCCGAGTCGCATGACCTGCTCGCCCAATCCCGCGGCCCGGGCCGACGAGCTACGGGCGGAGATCGGGCGCCACAACGTGGCCTACCACCAGCTCGACAGCCCCGGGATCAGCGACGCCGACTACGACGCTCTGGTCCGGGAGCTGGCGGCCATCGAGGAGGCCCACCCGGACCTGGCCACACCCGAGTCGCCCACCCAGCTGGTCGGCGCCCCGCCCTCCACCCTCTTCGCCCCCGTCCAGCACCGGTCGCGGATGATGTCGCTGGACAACGTCACGTCCCTGGAGGAGCTGCTGGCGTGGGGCAAGCGCATGGAGCGCTTCATCTCGGGCGACGTCGACTACGTGTGCGAGCTGAAGATCGACGGCGTGGCCATCTCCCTGCTGTACGAGGACGGCCGCTACGTCAGGGCCGCCACCAGAGGCGACGGCCGCACCGGTGAGGACGTGACCGCCAACGTGGCCACCGTCGCCGCCATACCCCACAGTCTCGAACCCGGAGCCGGCGGCAGGCCACCGAGACTGCTCGAGGTCCGCGGCGAGGTGTACATGCCGACCCGGGCCTTCGAGGAGCTGAACCTGCGCCAGGCCGATGCCGGCGGGCGCCTGTTCGCCAATCCCCGCAACGCCGGCGCCGGCTCCCTTCGCCAGAAGGACGCAGGGATCACCGCGTCCCGCCAGCTCGGCTACTGGGCCTACCAGGTCGGCGAGATCGAGGGCGGCCCCGCTTTCAGACGACACTCCGACACCCTCGAGTACCTCCGGCGGGCGGGCTTCCCCGTCAACCCGGAGGTCACCGTGATCGGCGGCCTCGACGCGGTCCACGCCTTCTGCCGCAGGTGGGAGCAGCACCGTCACGACCTCGGCTACGAGATCGACGGAGTGGTGGTCAAGGTGGACGACCTGGCCCAGCGCGCCGAACTGGGTGCCACCTCCAAGGCGCCCCGTTGGGCCATCGCCTACAAGTTCCCCCCCGAGGAGCGCCCGACCCTCCTGAGGCAGATCACGGTGTCCATCGGCCCCTCCGGCCGGGCCACGCCGTTCGCGGTGCTGGAGCCGGTGTTCGTCGGCGGGTCCACGGTCGGCGTGGCCACTCTCCACAACGAGGACCAGGTGGCGGCCAAGGACGTCCGCGAGGGCGACACCGTCATCGTCCGCAAGGCGGGTGACGTCATCCCAGAGGTCGTCGGCCCGGTGCTGGCCCTTCGCCCGGAGGGGCTCGCGGAGTGGCGGTTTCCCACCGCCTGCCCCAGCTGCGGTGGGCCGCTCGTGCGGGCTCCCGGCGCCAGCGACACCAACTGCACCAACGTGGAGTGTCCCGCGCAGCGCATGCGTCGCGTGGAGCACTTCGCCGCCCGCGGGGCCATGGACATCGAGGGCCTGGGGGAGCGGACCGTCCGGTTGTTCTTCGACGAAGACCTCGTGAAGGACGTGGGCGACGTCTACTCGCTGGATCTCGACCGTGCCCGCCGGTTGGAGGGGTTCGGGGAGATCTCCGTGGCCAAGCTGGCCTCCGCCATCGAGGCTTCGAAGCAACGGCCTCTGGCCAACCTGCTGGTGGCGCTGGCCATACCCCACGTCGGTGGCGCCGGCGCGCAGGTGCTGGCCCGCTCGTTCGGTCACCTGGACCGCATCATCAGCGCCACGGTGGAGGAGCTCGCGGCGGCCGAGGGCGTGGGTCCCACCATCGCCGGGAGCGTGCACGACTTCTTCGCCAACCCCCGCAACCACGCCGTGCTCGACAAGCTCAGGGCGGCGGGCGTGAACCTCGAGGGCCCGGCTGCGCCGGACGTGCCCCAGACGCTGGCCGGGCAGTCCATCGTCGTGACGGGGACGCTGGAGGGCTGGTCACGGGACGCGGCCGAGGAGGCCATCAAGGCACGGGGAGGCAAGGCCCCCGGGAGCGTGTCCAGGAAGACGACGGCAGTGGTCGCCGGCGAGGCACCGGGTCAAGCCAAGGTCACCAAGGCTGTCGAGCTGGGCATCCCGATCGTCACCGGGGAGGACTTCGGGCATCTGCTCGAGACCGGCTCGGTCAGGACACGTTGAAGCACCACCGGTAGCTGCCGGCCTGGGCCGGTGCGCCGGCCACGGACGTGTAGTCGACGACGGCGCAGGCCCGACCGGGCGGCAGGTTCTCTATCTCCTTGCCCTCCCCGGGCGTGAAGGCGTAACGGTTCAGGCCCTTGATCACGTCGAGCTGGTCGTCGGGAACCGGGATGCCGTTGACCGTGAGGGAGCCGGTGAGCTCCGGCGACAGCTCCACGAAGATCTCGGTCTGGCGCAACTGCAGGCTCGCCGGCAACGGCGACACGGCCCGGATCGCCTGGGGGCGCAGCCGGGGGTTGGGAGAGTCGTCGTGCTCGGTGAAGGCCACGTACATGGCGGCCACGGCGAAGGCGAGCAGTAGCGACATCACCGCTCGGGGCAGCGTGAACATCCGGCCCTTCCGCCGGCTCCTGGCGACTGTGCTGCGAGGTGGTGCCATGCCCCATTGTTGTCGGCTCAGCCAGGGCGTTCGGCCCGCCGTCCCGGTTCCGCCGGTCCCCGGTTCCGCCGGCGCCAGCCGATAGCCTCCACATCGTGGCCAAGTCGCGCATGGCCGACCATGTCGGACGGGTCCTGGGTGACCGGTACCGCCTGCTGGCGCCCATCGGTACCGGTGCCTCCGCCCAGGTGTTCGTGGCCGAGGACGTCACCCTTCGCCGTCAGGTGGCGGTCAAGATCCTCCACGCCGCGCTGGCCGAGGACGAGGCCTTCCTGCGCCGCTTCCGGGCCGAGGCCCAGCAGGCGGCGGCCCTCAACCACCCGAACATCATGCGGGTGTTCGACTGGGGAGAGTCGCACGACGGGCCTTACCTCGTCCTCGAATACCTCGGCGGGGGAAGCCTCAGGGACGTGCTCGACAACGGGCCCCTGCTGTCCACGTCGCAGACGCTTCTGGTCGGGCTGGAGGCAGCCCGCGCCCTCGACTACGCCCACCGCCGCCGCCTGGTCCACCGTGACGTCAAGCCGGCCAACCTCCTGTTCGACGACGAAGGCCGGCTCTGCATCGCCGATTTCGGGCTGGCCCGGGCGCTGGCCGAGGCGGCCTGGACCGAGCCGGCGGGCGCCATCCTCGGCACCGCCCGCTACGCCTCGCCCGAGCAGGCCCAGGGCCAGTCGGTCGACGGCAAGGCCGACGTGTACGCGCTGGCTCTGGTCCTGATGGAGGCGGCCACCGGCAAGGTGCCCTTCTCGGCCGACACGACCATCGCCACTCTCATGGCCCGGGTGGGGGCGAGCCTGGAGGTACCGGCGGAGCTCGGGGTGCTCGGGCCCGTAATGCAGAAGGCGGCCGCTCCCGAGCCCGACCAGCGCCTCGACGCCCGCCAGCTGGCCACCGCCCTCGACAAGGTGGCGACGGACCTCCCCGCGCCGGCGCCGCTGCAGCTGGTGAGATCGGACCGCGCCGGCGCAGAGGCGGCCGGGGTAGCCGGCGCGGCCGGTGCGGCCGGCGCGGCCGGCCCCGACGACCACGCCACCGTCACCCTCGATCTCCGCGACAGCGACATCACCGAACTGGGAGTGCGGGGCAACCTCTACGACGGCGAGGACGATGCCGAGGGCGGCCCGGGCGGACCCGGTCCAGGGCTGCTTGCGGCGGCCGTACGCCGACGCCGGCGTTGGCCGTGGGTCGCCGCGGTCGTGGTCATCCTGCTGCTCGTCGGAGGGGGCTCGGCCTATGTGCTCGCCCGGAGCCGGGTGCCGAGCCACCCGGTGCCCGCACTGCGGGGCCAGACCCTGGCCCAGGCCAAAGCTGCGCTCCGTGACGAGGATTTCAAGGTCGAGGTCAGCGGCGAGCGGTTCGACGAGGAGCTGGCCGCCGGCGCCATCATCGACCAGAACCCCTCATCGCTGGCCAGCATCCGGGAGGGCAGCACCGTCGCCGTCGTGGTGTCGAAGGGACCGGTCCCGCGAGCGGTTCCGAAGCTGGCCGACCTCGACCGGCCGGCGGCCGAGAAGGCCCTGACCGACGCCGGCTTCGTCCCCCGGGTGGTCACCCAGATCAACGAGGAGAAGCCGAAGGGGGTCGTGGTCGACTGGTCCCCGAAGATGGGGGACCTGCCCAAGGGCTCGGAGGTCACAGTCATCGTCTCCGACGGCCCCGCGCCCATCGAGGTCCCCGACCTCGCCGGCAGGACCTTCGACGAGGCCAAGGCGGCGCTCACGGCCAAGGGGCTGGAGGTCGCCCAGCTGGAGAAGTTCGACAGCGACGTGGAGAAGGGCCAGGTCATCTCCACCACGCCGGGCACCGGCGCCAAGGTGCCCAAGGGCGAGACCGTCACCATCATCGTGTCCAAGGGTCCCGACATCGTCGACGTGCCGGATGTGGCGGGCAGGACGGTGGCGGAGGCGACAGCCGTGCTGCGGGCGGCCGGATTGACCGTCAGTGGCACCGGAGGCAAGCCCAACGGCGACCGGGTCATATTCACCGATCCCCAGGCCGGCACCAAGGCCAAGAGGGGCACCGGCGTCTTCTTGTACGTGCGTTGAGGTCCTGACGCAGGCGTCCGGGCGGGGCGATGACCACTGCCGGATAGCCCGGTAGGGCTATTGGCGAAATGATGCTGGCAAAGTCCCCGGTTGCGTCGTAGGATGCAACAAGGAGCCCGAAGGGGGTGCCGTAGCTGAGGCCGCGTTCCCCAGCCGCTGCCGGTGCCGTCGCCCCTTTCGGCTCCTTCTCTCCCGGCTCCGCCGCCTGCACCCGCCACCGGCGGACGGCAAAGATGCCGTCGCTACTCGGTGATCTCGGCCAGTCGCGTCTGCACGCCGGCGGCACCGGGATCGGTGGTCGGCGACTGCATGAGGACCATCAGTTTGGTCATGTCGCCCTCCACCTTGATCTTCCCGCTCATGAAATGCGGAACGGCGGTGGCCGGGTCCAAGAAGATCGCCCGCGCCGTCTCGTAGTCGAGGGTGACGCTCACCTCGGCGTCGTCGAGGCGACCGGCGGCGAGGCTCATCTGCCCGCCGGTGCTGTCGATGTGGAGGTCCACCGTGTCCTTCCCGAAGGGAACGTCGGTGATGATCTGGTTCATCTTCACCTCCGGGGCGTCGGCGGCAGCGGCGCTGGCGGCGTAGTCCTCCCGGATCTTCTGGGCCGCGGCCATCCATTCGTCACTCAGGAAGGGGTAGGTGTCAGGCACGCACCTAACCTAATTGTCCGATGTCCGGACCTGGCGCGCTGGTGTTGCACGGATTCACCGGCACGCCCCGGTCCGTCTCGGGTGTGGCCGATGCCCTGGCGGGCGCGGGATTCGTGGTGGAGTCGCCGCTCCTGCCAGGGCACGGCGGCGGCATGGACGACCTGGTGGCCACCGGATGGGCGGAGTGGTCCGCTGCCGTCGAGGCCGCCTACATGGACCTCGGCCGGCGGTGCCGGTCGGTCATCGTCTTCGGGCTTTCGCTCGGCGGGAGCCTGGCCTGCTGGTTGGCCGCAGCCCACGCTGACGTCGCCGGCATCGTCTGCTTGAACCCCATGATCGAGCCGGTGGCCGACTCGTTCGTGGAGATGCTGGACCAGCTCGTCGCCTCCGGGTTCTCCAGCGTCCCCGCCTTCGGCTCCGACATCGCCCGCCCCGATGTGGTGGAGGAGAGCCTGGGTGGTGCGCCGTTCGTGCCGATGCAGTCGCTCTTCGCCGGCGTGGCAGAGATGGCTCCACGGCTCGAGGACATCGCCTGCCCCCTCCTGCTCCTTACGAGCAGGAAGGACCACGTCGTGCCCCCTTCGTCGAGTGACTACCTGGCCGCCCGTGCGTCGGGGCCCGTGGAGCGGGTCATCCTGGAGCGCAGCTACCACGTGGCCACCCTCGACTGGGACGCCCCCGAAATCGAGGCCCGCACCGTCGCCTTCGCCCGTCGGGTCACCGCCGGCTCCGCCGCCTGAGTTTCGTTCCGCCCCGGGGGAGCGACCCGTGGCGGCCACGTAGCATCGGGCTCATGGCGTCGCCGCAGCGGATCACCAGGGACGACGTCTCCCACGTGGCCCGCCTCGCCCGCCTCGACCTGACCGACGAGGAGCTGGACCGGTTCACCGAGCAGCTGGGCGACGTCCTGGAGCACGCCGCCGGCGTGGCCGCACTCGACACAGCCGGCGTGGAACCCACGGCCCACCCGCTTCCTCTTGTCAACGTGCTGCGCCCGGACGAGCCGCGGCCGGGTCTCGACCGCGCCGAGGTGCTGGCCATGGCCCCGGCCTGCGAGGACGATCGCTTCCGGGTGCCCCGCATCCTCGGGGAGCAACCGTGAGCGCGACGGCGACGGCACAGGAGACGGCCCGAGCTGTCCGCGCCGGCGAGATCAGCGCACGTCAGGTGGTGGAGGAGCACCTGGAGCGCATCGCCGTCGCCGACGGTCAGGTGCACGCTTTCAACACCGTCCTGGGCGACGAGGCGCGGGCGGCGGCCGACACCCTGGACCGCCGGGTGGCGGCGGGGGACGACCCCGGCCCCCTGGCCGGCGTGCCCGTGGCGGTCAAGGACAACCTCTGCACGAGGGGCATCCCCACCACCTGCAGCAGCCGCATCCTCGAAGGATGGCTCCCTCCCTACGACGCCACCGTCGTCCAGCGCCTGGCCGCCGCCGGCGCGGTGATGGTGGGCAAGACCAACCTCGACGAGTTCGCCATGGGCTCCTCCACCGAGAACTCCGCCTTCGGGCCCACCCGCAATCCCCGCGATCTAACGCGGGTGCCAGGAGGATCCAGCGGAGGGAGCGCGGCGGCGGTCGCCGCCGGTATGACACCGCTGGCTCTCGGCTCCGACACCGGCGGCTCCATCCGCCAGCCCGCCGCCCTCTGCGGGGTCGTCGGGGTCAAGCCCACCTACGGCGCCGTCAGCCGCTACGGCCTCATCGCCTTCGCCTCCTCTCTCGACCAGGTGGGGCCGTTCGCGGCCACCGTGGCCGACGCCGCGCTGCTGCTCGAGGTCATCTCCGGCCACGACCCAGCCGACTCGACGTCGAACCCGGACCGGCCCGCTCCCGTCCTCGCCCACCTCGACGTCGGCGTCGAGGGGCTCCGGGTCGGCGTCGTGCGGGAGTTGACCGACGGCATCGACGCGGATGTGGGCCGGCGCCTGCAGGAGGCGGCCGAGGCCCTGGCCGCCGCCGGCGCCAAGATCGACGAGGTGTCCGTGCCGGCGACGATCCACGGACTCGCCGCCTATTACCTGATCGCGCCGGCCGAGGCCTCCAGCAACCTGGCCCGCTACGACGGCGTCCGCTACGGGCTGCGGGTGGACGGCGAGGACATCGGTGCCATGTACGGCGCCACCCGCGCCGCCGGCTTCGGACCCGAGGTGAAGCGGCGCATCATGCTCGGCACCTACGCCCTGTCCGCCGGCTACTACGACGCCTACTACGGCCAGGCCCAGCGGGTACGGACGTTGATCATCGCCGACTTCGACGCCGCCTACGCCGACTTCGACGTGCTGCTCTCGCCCACGGCGCCGACGACAGCCTTCCCGCTGGGCTCCAAGAGCGACAACCCACTGGCCATGTACCTCAGCGACGTGTGCACGATTCCCTCCAACCTGGCCGGGCACCCGGCCATGTCAGTGCCCTTCGGTACCGGCGACGACGGAATGCCGGTCGGCATCCACGTCATGGCCCCGGGTCTGGGCGAGCCCGTCATGTTCCGGGTTGCGGCGGCGCTGGAGAAGGCGGCGCCGGCGTGAGCGGGGCATCGGGTGATGAAACGGCGCCGGGCGGGGATGGGGTCCCCGCCTCCGGCGAGGAGCCGGGGTCGGGGCCCCGGCGGGCCTGTGAAACAGTGGTTGGGTTGGAGGTCCACTGCGAGCTGCGTACCGCCACCAAGCTGTTCTGTTCCTGCCGCAATGCCTTCGGCGACGAGCCCAACACCAACGTCTGCCCCGTCTGCCTGGGCCTGCCCGGCTCACTCCCGGTGCTCAACGCGATGGCCGTCGAGTACGCCATGCGCATCGGGGAGGCCCTGAACTGCGAGGTGCGCCGGAGCATCTTCCACCGCAAGAACTACTTCTATCCCGACATGCCGAAGGACTACCAGGTCAGCCAGTACGACCAGCCCATCAACGTCGACGGCTGGCTGGAGCTGCCCGACGGCTCGAGGGTGGGCATCGAGCGGGCCCACATGGAGGAGGACACCGGCTCCAACCGCCACATCGGCGGTGACGGGCGGATCCACAACGCGGACTACTCCCTCGTCGACTACAACCGGGCCGGCGTCCCCCTGGTCGAGATCGTGAGCCGGCCCGACATCGGCTCGGCCGAACAGGCTCGGGCCTATGTATCCGAGCTGCGTTCCATCCTCGTGGCCACCGGCGCCTCGGACGGCAAGATGGAGGAAGGTTCGCTGCGTGTCGACGCCAACGTCTCCGTCCGCCCCGCCGGCAGCGACCAGCTCGGCACCCGCTGCGAGGTCAAGAACCTCAACTCCCTGCGCTCACTCGGCCGCGCCGTGGACCACGAGGCCGCCCGCCAGTGGGATCTGATCCAGGCGGGCGAGCGGGTCGTGCAGGAGACCCGTCACTGGAACGAGGCCCAGGGACGCACGGTGTCGGGGCGTTCCAAAGAAGAGGCGTACGACTACCGCTACTTCCCCGAGCCCGACCTGGTTCCCGTCGACCCCGACGAGGCGTGGCGGCAGAACGTCCGCCGGGCCCTGCCCATGATGCCGGCCGCCCGCCGCGAGCGGCTCGCTGCCGCTGCGGGTCTCACGCCGGCCGGGGTGGCCACCGTCGTCGAGCTGGACCTCGACACCCTCGTGCTGGCTGCCATCTCCGCCGGCGCCGATGGACGGCGAGCGGTCAACCGCGCCGCCAACGAGGTGGCCGCCGACATCGAGGCCGCCCGCCGGCTGGATCCCGCCGCGTTCGCCAAGCTCCTTCTGCTGGAGGACGCCGGCAAGCTCACGTCCACCCAGGCCAAGCAGGTGCTGGCGGAGATCCTCGCCAACGGCGGCGATCCCGAGGAGGTCGCCGCGGCACGTGGCTTCGAGGCCATGGACAGCTCAGAGCTGGCGGTTCAGGTCGACGCCCTGATCGCCGACCACCCTGCCGAATGGGAGCGGTTCCGCGGCGGCGACCCGAAGGTGGCCGGCTTTTTCGTCGGCAAGATCATGAAGGCCACCAGGGGCCAGGCCGACGGAGCTGCCGTCACCACCTTGATGCGGGAGCGGGCCGGGTTGGCATGACCGTCCCTCATTTCCGGGTGGTCACGCCGCGTGTTCCCATCCCCACATTGTGTGTTTGGACCGGTACCATGGGGGAACACCCCTGATCTAACTAGTCATGCCGCACAGAGGAGTGGGTAAATGGGGACATCGAGGCGGAAAGCACTTCTTTCGGGCGCGATCACGGCGGGTGTGTTCCTCGCCCCGGCCACGGCGACTCTCGCCGCCGGTGCTCCGGCGCAGAGCAACGCCGGCGGGAGCGAGACCGGCCAGGAGCACGCGTCCCAGGGCCAAGCCACCGCGGCCGCCGACGCCGCGCCCGCCGGCGCCGGCAACGGCAACGGCAACGCAGGTCAGGACAACGCCGCTGGAGGCCTGGCGACGGCGGGGGAGAACCGGCCCGAGGCCGCCGGCAACGCCGGCACGGGCGGCGGCGCCACTGCGGCTGCGCCCGGAACCCGCCCCGGTCCCCCCGGCAACAACGGCACCATCAAGGTCGACGGCGTCGACTTCGACAGCCACCCGAACAACGAGCCCCACGTCGACTGCATCTTCGAGATCGACTTCTACGGCTTCGACGCCAGCCAACCGGTGACGGTCTCGTTCGCCCTGCAGTCACCCACCACCGGCGGCACCATCACCGGCACCGCGCCCTCCGGCACCACCCTCGACGGCGACGACAACTCCTTCGGCGGCAGCGAGCGGGGCCTGGACGGTTCCCTGCGGTACACCCTCGGCTTCTCGGGTGTCTCGCCCCACCCCAAGCAGGGCTATCACGTGAAGCTCACCGTTCACGCACCCGGCGCCAAGGGCGCTGACACGAAGCACAAGGTCTTCTGGGTGGAGCCCTGCGGTACCCCGCCAGCCGTCGTCCCGGTCGACACGACGACCAGCACCTCCACCACCACGACCTCCAGCACCAGCACCAGCACCAGCACCAGCACGACCACCACGACGACGACCACGACCACGCTCCCGCCGGGCGGCACTCAGCAGGTTCAGAACCAGGGTTCGGCCACCACGCCCGGTCGGCTCGCTGTTCTGGGTGAGGTCATCGAGCGCAGCCCTGCGGTCGCCGTTGCCCCTCTGGCTGCAGGCGTCAATGCCGGCAGCGCAAGGGTGCTCGGCATCAGCGTCGAGCGGGGCGACCTCGCCCGCACCGGGCTCGACGTGTTCCAGCTCGTCACTCTCGGCGCCCTCGCCCTCCTCGGCGGCGTGGCTGCGGTACGGGTCTCGCGCCGGCAGACTCCAGCCACGCCCCGCTTTCCGATATAGGTCCCATCACAGGACGTTCAGTGCCCGAGCGGGAGCCGTAGTGCTCCCGTTCGGCGCGTCAGGGGTGGCGCCGCTGCCCCACCTCCGGCGGCCGCCGTAACCTCGGCTCCATGCCGAGCGACATGAGGCCCCGTTCCCGCCAGGTCACCGAAGGCTACGAGCGGGCGCCGGCTCGGGCCATGCTGCGGGCCGTAGGGATGACCGACCGGGACTTCGACAAGCCCCAGGTCGGGGTGGCCTCGTCGTGGAACGAGGTGACGCCTTGCAACATGCCGCTCTCGCGCCTGGCCCAGCATGCGAAGGAGGGTGTGCGGTCCGGCGGTGGCTTCCCCCTGGAGTTCGTCACCATCGCCGTGAGCGACGGTATCTCCATGGGCCACGAGGGCATGCACGCGTCGCTGGTCAGCCGGGAGGTCATCGCCGATTCGGTCGAGACCATGATGCACGCCGAGCGCTTCGACGCCATGGTCACGCTCGCCGGCTGCGACAAGTCGCTGCCCGGGATGCTCATGGCCTCGGCCCGGCTCAACCTTCCTTCGGTCTTCCTCTACGGGGGCTCGATCCTCGCCGGCCGCATCCCCGACGATCCGGCGGAGCGGAACCTCGACATCGTCAGCGTGTTCGAGGCCGTCGGGGCCAAGGGCGCCGGCACCCTCACCGACGAGGAACTGGCTCTGATCGAGCGCCATGCCTGTCCCACCGAGGGAAGCTGCGCCGGCATGTACACGGCCAACACCATGGCCGCGGTCGGTGAGGCGCTCGGGATGTCGCTGCCCGGAAGCGCCAGCCCGCCGGCCGTCGACCCCCGCCGGGAGGACCTGGCCCGCCGCAGCGGCGAGGCGGTGATGGCCATGCTCGAGACCGGCCTCCGGCCCCGTCAGATCATGGTGAAAGAGGCGTTCGAGAACGCCATCGCCGTGGCCATGACCCTCGGCGGCTCCACCAACGCCGTGCTCCACCTGCTGGCCATCGCCAACGAGGCGCGGGTGGAACTCACGCTCGACGACTTCGACCGCGTCGGCCGGCGGGTGCCCCACCTGGCCGACATGCGGCCCCACGGCCGCTACCACATGGCCGATCTCGACCGCGTGGGCGGAGTGCCGATGGTGATGCGGGAGCTGCTCGAGGCCGGCCTGATCCACGGGGGCTGCCTCACCGTCACCGGGCGCACCGTGGCCGAGAACCTGGAGGCACTGGCCCCGCCGGCGCCCGATGGTGCGGTCGTCCATCCGCTGTCGGCCCCGGTCCACGCCGACGGCGGCATCGCCATCCTCTCGGGGACGCTGGCGCCGGCCGGCGCCGTGGTGAAGGTGGCCGGCATCGACGTCGACCACTTCGAGGGCCCGGCCCGGGTATTCGACGGGGAACCCGGTGCGCTGGAGGCCGTACTCGCCGGCTCGATCACCCCCGGCTCGGTGCTGGTGATCCGCTACGAGGGCCCCAAGGGCGGGCCGGGAATGCGGGAGATGCTGGCCGTCACCGGAGCCATGAAGGGCGCCGGCCGGGGGAGTGACTGCGCCCTGCTCACCGACGGCCGCTTCTCCGGCGGCACCCACGGGTTCTGCGTCGGCCATGTGGCCCCCGAGGCGGTCGACGGCGGTCCCATCGCTTTCGTGCATGACGGCGATCGGATCGTGATCGACATCGCCAGCCGGCGCATCGACCTCATGGTCGACGAGGCGGAGCTGGCCCGCCGGCGCCTCGGCTGGAAGCTGCCCCAGCCGCGATACACCACCGGTGTGCTGGCCAAGTACGCCCGCCTCGTCACGGGCGCCGAGCGGGGGGCGGTCACCGAGCCGTAGCGAGCGACATCAGATCCAGTCGCCGTTGTCCGCGCCGAGCGAGAGTGTCGGGCCGCTACCGAGGCGCCGTTTGGACTGGCTTCATACCGTAAAAATCGTTGCCCCTACGGGGGCGGCCGCTTTCGCTTTCGGTGCCTCGCCCGATTGTGGAATCCGCACGCCAGCCGGCCGTTCTTCTGAATGGTCTGGCCGCCGGCGCCCCACGGCTCGATGTGGTCGACCTCACAGCGCTTGGCCGGGATGTCGCAAAGCTCATGGAAGCACTCCCGGTCCCGGAGCTGGATGGCCCTTCGGGTGGCGCCGGCGAACAACCGGGTGGCCGCTCCCAGGTCCATCACCCTCGACGGCCCGTCGAACACCACCCGCTCGACCCAGCCGTCATCCAGGTGCTCAATGAGCGACCCGGGGCTGACCACGGCGCCATCAGCCATGGCGCAGAGGCGCCCGGCGAAGGTCTCATAGTCCACGAACACGCTGAACAGCGGCTCGGGACGACGACCGTCGACCGGAGCGGTGCCGGCGCGGGTGGACATCTCCACCAGGGCATCGGCCCGGCGCTGGGCCGGAGTGCGGGCCAGATCGGCGGTAGTGAAGGTGAGCGTGCCGAAGCGCTCCTTGGCCTCGGCCCAATCGGCGGCGAAGAGTGCTTCCTCGATACGGCGCAGCTGGTTGGACTGTCATCGTACACTTGTTCGACTCCGAGTGCAAGATGAAAACCCATGTTATCGAACGAAATTCAGCACCCGGTCGCCGCAGCGGCCTTCCGGGTGCTCACGGGCTCAGAAACTATCGATGTCTTTCATGACGCGCAAGGGCCTCGGCGAAGGCCTCGGCCACGGCCTTGTGGCCGGCGGTGCTGGGGTGGAAACCGTCGGCTCCGACCAGCGACGCCTCCCTCCCTTTGGAGCGGGCGGCCAGCCCGGCGGCGTGCAGGTCCACCACCTCGGCCCCTTCGGCAGACGCCACCGCTACGATCGTCCTGTTGTAGGCGCCCACCCCCAGACGGACCAGCTCAGGGCTCGGCACGAAGCCAGCGGGAAGGGGGCAACGGGCGGCACCCGACGGGGGGTCGGGCAGACAGGCCAGGTACGCCGGCAGGCGGTCGAGGGGCGGCGTGTTGGCCACCAGGACGCGGGTGGCGCCGCCCCGTCGCAAGCCGGCCAGGAGCTGGCGGAGCTGGCCCTCGTACGTCGCCAGCGGCACCTGGGCGATCAGGTCGTTGACGTTGAGCCAGACCGTCACGAGGGTGGGGGAGAGGGCGACGGCCTTGGGCAGTTCCTTGTCCAGCGCCGTTGCCACGGTCGCCCCGGGGATACCGAGGTTCACGAACCTCGTCCTGGACGGCAGCTCTTGCCGCCGCAGCACCTCGGGCCAGGCCTCGGTGGCCGGCCGGTCGGCGCCGAAACCAACCGTCTCGCTGGCGCCGACGGCGACGTACACCGGCGCCGGGTCCGCAGACGAGGACTCACCGGCTTCCTCGCCAGAGCCGGACGAGCAGGCGGCGAGCACCGCCGCGACGATCACGACGATCACCGCCTTCACGGCCACCGTCCCCACCCGCCGCCGATCAGCCACGACCCCGATCGTACGAGGCCGGTTGCCGAAGGTGGCGTCGAGGTGACACAATGGCGGCCTGATGTCGACCTGCCCGACCCTCGTAGTACTCATCACCTAGCGCACGCCGACCCTCCGCGTGCGCCTACGACCTCCCAGCCGGGAGGTCGTTTCCTTTTCAGAAGCAAGGAGCAACCATGAAGTTGACCGGGGCGCAGGCCCTCATCAAGAGCCTCGAGATGGAAGGCGTGGAGGTCATGTTCGGCCTGCCCGGGGGCGCCATCCTCCCGGTGTACGACCCGATCATCGACTCCACCATCCGCCACATCCTCGTGCGCCACGAGCAGGGCGCCGGCCACATGGCCGAGGGCTATGCCCACGTCACCGGGCGCCCTGGCGTGGCCATGGTCACCAGCGGCCCCGCCGCCACCAACATCGTCACCCCGCTGTGCGACGCCTACATGGACTCCATCCCGCTCGTCGTCATCACCGGCCAGGTGGGCCTGCCGGCCATCGGCACCGACGCCTTCCAGGAGTGCGATACCACCGGGATCACCATGTCGGTCACCAAGCACAACTGGCTGGTCACCGACGCCAAGGACATCCCCCAGATCGTGCGGGAGGCCTTCCACGTGGCCACCACCGGCCGCCCCGGCCCCGTCCTGATCGACGTCCCCAAGGACGTGAGCGCCAGCCAGACGATGGACTGGTACTGGCCGGACTCGGTGGACCTTCCCGGCTACAAGCCCATAACCATCGGACAGCCCCACCTGATCAAGGAGGCCGCCCGCATGATCGGCGAAGCCCGCAAACCGGTCATCTACGCCGGCGGCGGGATCCTGAAGGCAAGAGCGGCCGAGGCGCTGAAGGAGCTGGTGGAGATCACCGGCATCCCGGTGGTCACCACGCTGATGGCCCGCGGGGCCTTCCCGGATGATCACGAGATGTGCCTGGGCATGCCCGGCATGCACGGCAACTACACCGCCGTCACCGCCATGCAGAAGTCCGACCTGCTCATCGCCCTGGGCAGCCGGTTCGACGACCGCGTCACCGGCAAGGTGCCGGCCTTCGCCCCTGAGGCCAAGATCATCCACGTCGACATCGACCCGGCCGAGCTGGGCAAGGTCCGCCGGGCGGACGTCGGCATCGCCGGCGACTGCCGCCTGGTCATCGAGGAGCTGGTCAAGGCCATCAACGCCATGGGCGGCTCCGAGGCCCAGGCCGACCGCTCGAAGTGGATCGCCCAGGTGAAGTCGTGGCAGGAGCAGTTCCCGCTGCACTACGACCAGTCGTGGAACGAGGGCGACAGCCTGAAGCCCCAGTTCGTCATCGAGCAGCTACGGGACGCAACGCCCGACGACACCATCGTCTGCTCCGGCGTCGGCCAGCACCAGATGTGGACTTCGCAGTACTGGAAGTTCAACAATCCCTACACGTGGGTCAACTCCGGCGGCCTGGGCACCATGGGCTTCGCCGTTCCCGCCGCCATCGGCGCCAAGGTGGGCCGGCCCGACCGCATGGTCTGGGCCGTCGACGGCGACGGCTGCTTCCAGATGACGGCCCAGGAACTGGTCACCGCGTCGAGCGAACGGATCCCCGTCAAGATCGCCATCCTCAACAACGCCTACCTGGGCATGGTGCGCCAGTGGCAGGAGCTGTTCTACGAGGAGCGCTACTCCGAGGTGTACCTGTCCCCCGACCTGCCCGACTACGTGAAGTGGGCCGAGGCCATGGGCTGCGTCGGGCT
>DATLCN010000036.1:0-243003 GCA_035526335.1 Acidimicrobiales bacterium
CCACCGGAGCGGGAATCCGTGGGCGGCTGACCAAGCCGGTTCGCCCTGCGGAGCTCCATGCCGCGCTGGTGGACGCCTCCACCCCGATGAAGTCATCGTCGCCGACCGCTGCGGCCGCCGGCGCTCCGCCGGTCCCGGCCATCCGCGGGACGGTGCTGGTGGCGGAGGACAACGACCTCAATCAGATGGTGGCGAGGGGCATCTTGTCGAGCCTCGGTTTCGCCTGCGATGTGGTTGCCAACGGCCTCGAGGCGGTAGAGGCGGTGCGCCAGAAGCCCTATATGGCGGTTCTCATGGACTTCCACATGCCCGAGATGGATGGGGTCGACGCCACCATCGAGATCCGCCGCCAGGAGGGTGATAACCGGCGCACGCCCATCATCGCCATGACCGCCGGTGCCCGGATCGAGGACCGAGACCGGTGCCTTGGCGCCGGCATGGACGACTACATCTCAAAGCCCGTGGCTCCCAAGGACCTCGAGGCGGCGTTGGCTCCCTGGGTGAACCAGGAACCACCGACTTCTACGGTCGCCGCCGATCCCGAGGCGGCCAAGACTTCAGGGGTGGTGGATCCCGAAAGGCTGACTGCGCTACTGACGCTCGAGGCTGAACAGGCCGGTTTCGTGGCCGGATTACTGAATTCCTTCTTCGAGCGCCTTCCTGTGCAACTCGAGGACCTCGATGCCGCGGTGACCGCAGGCGACGGGCTCAAGGTCAAAGAACTGGCCCACCAGCTCAAGGGAACCGCTGCCAGCCTCGCCGCCACAGCGATTTCGAGCGTGTGTGGCGAGCTCGAGGCTCAGGGCCGGGCGGGGGACGTCGGGCCGGGCGCAGCGCTGGTTGCGCAATTGCATGTCGAAGCGGACCGTGCCCGTGAGGCGTTTCAGATGCTGCTGGCCGGCGGCGAGCCTCAAAAGAGCCGGCCGACGAGGTCAGAACCAGCGCTTTGATTGGCCGGAAGCTCCTGGCTGATCACCGCGGCTCGGGTACGTCCGGCCCTTTTCGGTGCTCATGGTGGCGAGCGACTGCCGCCCGTACCCGCCCGATCAGATCCCGTGGCGTGAAGGGCTTGACGATGTAGTCGTCGGCACCGGCCGAGTATCCCTCGATCTTGGCGGGAGCATCGAATTCAGATGTCAACATCACGATCGTGCAATCCGCCAGGCCGACGTCAGCGCGCAGCGCCCGGCACGCTTCGAAGCCGTCCATCTCGGGCATGCGCACGTCGAGCACGACACATGCCGGCCTCACGGTTCTCGCCACCTCGAGGGCGACACGGCCGTTGGGGGCCTGATGAACCTCGAAGCCCGCGGCAGTCAGGCTCACCGCAGCCAATTGGAGCACCTCGGGAGAGTCGTCGGCAACCACCACGACCTCACCATGGTAGCCACCGGGGTCGGCGTCGGGCCCCGCCTGCCGGCGAGCGAGCGCCGCCCACTCTTCGACCAGCAGGTCTTCGAGTGCGGCCGCCGGGATGGGTCGGGAGAAGTAATAGCCCTGAACCGATTCACAGCCGAGCACCCGCAGGCGCTCCAGCTGTTCCTTCGTCTCTACGCCCTCGGCCACCACGCTGAGCTCCAAGGCCTGAGCCATGGCGACCACACCGGCCACAATGGCGGTGTCCTCGGGCTCCTGGCCGAGGCCGTCGACGAACGAGCGGTCGATCTTCAGTTCATCGATCGGAAGGCGCCGGAGATAGGCGAGCGAGGAATAGCCGGTCCCGAAGTCATCTATCGACAGGGTGACACCGAGGATCTTGAGTCCTCGGAGCAAATCGATGGTCGACTCGACATCGGCCATGACGATGCTCTCGGTGAGCTCTAGACACAGGTTCGAAGCGGGCATACCCGTACGGTCGAGCACGCCGGTCACCATGGCCACCAACCCCGGATCGAATTGTCTCGCCGAAACGTTCACCGCCATCACCAGCGGCGGCCGGTCGGACAACCGGGTCCGCCACTCCTGGGCCTGGCGACAGGCCTCTTCGAGCACCCAGGCACCGAGAGCCACGATGATGCCTGTCTCCTCGGCGAGGGGAATGAACTGGTCGGGCGGCACCAGGCCCCTCGACGGATGATGCCAGCGCACCAGGGCCTCGACGCCGGCGATGCGCTCGTTGGCGAGCAGGATCTTCGGCTGATAGTGCAGCAGGAACTGCCCTGCCTCCAAGGCCTCGCCGAGGTCGTGGGCTTGTTGTCTTCGCGCACGGTCGTCCGCCTGCATCTCCTCGGTGAACAATTCGACCCTGCCGCTGCCTTGCGACTTGGCGGCGTGGAGGGCCGCCTCGGCATCAAGGATCAGGGCACCGACCTGGGCGCCCTCGGGTGGAGCGAGAGCGATCCCGATACCCACCGAAACCGGTCCGACTTCGAGCGGCTGGTCGAAAACGGCGGAGATCCGGGAGGCGATGAGGCGGGCGGCGTGAGCGTCGGCCACGTTCTCGCACATCGCCAGGAACTCGTCACCGCCGAGGCGGGCGACGTTGCCGGCAGGACGAGCGACGCTGTCGTAAGGCCGCAGGCACGCCTCCAGCCGCCGGGCCACCTCGCGGAGTGCCTCGTCGCCGGCGGCGTGACCCAGGCTTTCGTTGATCTTGGAGAAACCGTCGATATCAATGACGAACACGGCGGTTGTCCAGCGCTCCCGGGCCGCTCGGGCCAGAGCCCGGTTGGTGCGGTCCTCGAACAGGCGACGGGTGGCCAGGCCGGTCAGCGCCTCGTACATCGGCCTGTCGAAGAAGATGGTGGCGGATGCCGGCGTGAAGTCTTCACGGGCAGGTCTTCCGCGCCATTGCCGTGGTCGGCGTGTGAGGCCTTGGGGAGGACCGCCAGCATTTTCATCGCCGCCATTCGAGCGAACTTGTCTCAGGACTTTCGTAAGGCGTCGATCCAGGGGTCTGGCGAGCCGGCGCCTCTGTACCTATTGTAGTTTGGAGGTCAGTTTGCAGTATTCCGAACCTTATATCAGAATCAGAGTTCGGAGTACCGCCCAGATGTACGGAGCCGAACTACCCTCGTGGAAGACGCGGCACGCGGGGGCGGCGCAGGCGTGAAAGAACCAGGCCGCCGCCACCCACCAGTACGGCGCCTCCGACCGCGGCCCCGATCAGGGCCGGCACAGGCACTCCAGAACCTCTTTCATGGTCGGCCTTGGGGGGATCGGCAGGAGGGACCTTCCGGTCTGCCAGCTCCTCGAGCACCTTTTGACCGACGCTGAACGTGCCTTGCCACTCGGCGGTGCGCTCGCCGTAGGTGATCTCGACCCTTGTCGGGTACTCCCCGTCGCTGGCGTCTGCGGTCCACTTGATCGGGTAGGCGATGGAGGTGTCGGGCACGAAGGTGTCCACATCGAACTCCCTCTGGAAATCGGTACCGACGTTGATCACACCCTTGGCCTTGGTGAGGCCTTGTCCGGTGTTCTCGACGGCGATCTCCAGGTAGAGACCATCTGAACGAGCCGCTGGGCTGACGCCTCCGATGACCAGTTCGGGCTCGGAGGGCCCGGGCAGGTTCACCTGGACGGCGATGATCCGCCGGGTCTGTACGTCAACGGAAGCCCCGGCCTGGCCCTGGCCGGCCTCAGCGGAGCCACCCTGGCCCTTCGGAACGCTGATCGAGATCCCGGCCAGATGGTGCCCACTTTCGCCGCCGGGCGGAATGGCGACCTTGAACGACACGACGGCGGAGGCCTTGGCGGCCAGTGTCAGGTCCGCACGCTCCAGAGAGATCCAGGCCCCCGTCCGGCTCGGAGTCTCGTTGGCCAGTGCGTAGGAGGCGCCGCCCAACTGTCCGGTCGAGGCATCGACGGCGGCCAGCTTCATCTGGAGCGGCCCCGCGGAGTCGTTGCGGAGGCCGATGGCCTGGGTGATCTCGGCTCCGGGATCGCCCTGGAGGTAGAAGAACCCCCCTCCCGCCGGGTCTGTCTGCGAACCGGGGACCGGCTCGGCCACGAAGTTCACCCCTCCCTCCTGAGCAGAGGCGGCGGGCACAGCCAGCACGACGAGCGCAAGGACGGCGGCGGCCAAAAGTGCTCCCATGGCATGACTTCGCAAGTTGGTGATCGCGCAGACTAGAGCCAGTCTTTAGGGTCCGGACGCCACAGCCACGGTGACATCGCTCCGGTAGGCACGGGCATAGGCACTGGCGGGGAGCGAGAGAGTGAGGGGCCCGCCCTGGGAGAAATTGAAGGTCCCACTCGAGCCGGGGGCGGCGCTGACGATCTTCACCGTTGCCCCGTCGATCAAATATGGACCGGCGGCCACGACTACCAGGCCACTCGAGGGGGCGAAGGCCGGTGCCAGCATGGCCAGAGACCCCACCGGGAGCGCCTTTCCTCCGCTCACGTACTGCCCAGCGCCATCCACCTCTGCGAAGCGGGTGGCCGAGACGGTCACGTTCCACCCCGCCCCCGCTGAGTCGGTGACCGAAAAATCGGCCATGGCCGCGCTGGTGGTCTTGGCTGTGCCGTCCAGGTTCACCGCCGGGAAGTCCTCCACGGTCACGTTTGCAGGGCTGAGAGCCTGGCCGAGCGCGGCCCGGGCCGTAACCGCGGCGGCACCAACGATCAGGAGGGCCGTTACACATGCAATGGAGCGTCTCGGCACGGCACCGGGCTCGGCCACGGCACAAGGATGCCCCAGGTTGAGCGGGCTACGGTCCAGAAGTGACCGAGAGAGAGAGATCGCTGCGGTAGGTGCGGGCATAGGCGCTGGCTGGCACCGCTACCTGGAGGGCCGCGGTCGGACTGAAGATGAACCGTCCCATGCCTGCCCCGATGCCGGCAACCGCCACGGTCACTTCGCCGCGGTCGAGGATGTAGGGCCCCGCCGCGACCTGCGGAGCGTCCGAGTGGCTGCCATCCTTTGTCAAAGAGAATCCGGCCAGGCTGAGCGAGCCCTCGGGCAGAGCCTTTCCTCCCGAGACGTAGGCGTAGCGGTCCCACTCTCGAAAGATTGTGGCCTGCAGCTTGAGCGTCCAGCCCTCCCCGCTGCCACGGGCGTCGGTCACCGCGATCGGGTCCAGGGCCGCTTGGGCAGTCTGGGTGTCGCCACTGAGGGTGATCACGGCGAAGTCCTTCACCTCGGCGGTGGCCACTCCGAGCAGCCCACCGCTCACCACCACCGATGTCGGCGCGCTCTGTGCAGCGCCAGCCGGCACCGCGGCGCCGGCCACTATCAGCAGGAGCAGGCCGGCAGTGAGTGGGATTCGCACGGTCGCAGCGCCACTTCGCATCTCCGGCTCCCTTCTCCCACCGCCTCGGCGCCGTATAGATCGGCTGCAGTTCGAAGAAAGCCATGGCTCCATCGGGCCGTTTGGCATGGCCCATGCGCGCGCGAAGGGCCCGGCCGGAGGCCGGGCCCTTCACGGTCGCAGGATGCGTGGGGCTACGGGGTGCTGGCCAGCGTCAGCGTGAGGTCGCTGCGGTAGGTCTTTGCGTAGGCGTTGGAGGGGACGCTCAGGGTCAGGTCCGCGTTGGTGCCAGCGAAGCTGATGTCGTACTTGCCCATGCCGGCGTCGACGGCGGCGCTGGCGATCTTGACCGCCGAGGTGGTAAGTGAGTACGAGCCGGCGGTCATGGTCGGCGCCCCCGAGGTCGTGCCGTCAGCCACCACGGTGGCGGTGGCGAGCGACAGCGAATCTGCCGGCAGTGTCTTGCCGCTGGCCACATAGTCGCTTCCGTCGTGCTCGGCCATCGTGGTCGCCTGGACGGTGACGTTCCAGCCGTCTCCCGAGCCACGGGCGTCGTTGACCTCGAAGTTGTCGAAGGAGGCGGTGGTGGTCTTGGCCGTGCCGTCCAGGGTCACCCCGGCGAAGTTGCCGGCGAGAGGAGCGGTGGTGATGCCCAGGCTGCCGCCGGTGACGACGACGTTGGCGTCGTCGGCGAAAGCGGATGGGGCGTGGATGCCGGCGACCAAAGTGGTGCCGACCATGGCGGTGACTGCGATACGGCGGATGTTGCGGTGGATGCTCATGATGCTTGGTTTCCCTTTCGGTTCGGTAACCCGGCTGACCCCGAGTTGGGCCCCGTGGCTTTGCGTCCCCGCCTTGCGGTCGGGTTTGCCTTTTCGTTGATGCCAATGCTTCGTCGCTCCGGGCCGTGACCTCGACCCAACACTTCCCCAACAAAAGCGAGGACCTGCGCCAAGAAACCGCGGGCGGCACGCTGTCGGGACGCGTTGTCTCGGATGGGGGGCAGGATCGGCGTACCGCATCGCCGACGAGGAAACGGGTCGCTACCGAATCACGCAAGACGCCGCGCCCGCATCAAGCTCGAAGGCGCCGGCGCCGGCGGCATGGTGGACGCCGACCATGGCACCGTCGCAGGGCAGGGCCCCTGAGCCCCTCGGCTCGGAGCTGTGGGGGCAATGCCGTGGGCAGCACCCGGAACGCCGGTCCGACAGGGCGATTTCGGTAAGGGGCCGCCGGAGAACCACTTGCACGAAAACAGGAACGAAACCGCAGATGAGAGTCGCCAAGGAGATTGCAAGTAGTTCTCCGGCGTCCCTAACGGTCGCCGCCGGCGGCGACGACCCTCTGCGCGCCGATCTACTCCCTGAAAGACACCAAGATGGGAACCCCTCAGGCCACACCCAGGCCCAGCGCACGCGCCGCTTCTGCCTGCATCCGGTCTCGGGTGACGAAGGCGAGTTGGTCATCGCCAGCCAGCCGTTGACCGTCCTCGATGGCAACCGCGAGGTGGATGGCGTCGAGGGTGCGAACCGGATGGTCGGCGAGGATGCGGTATGCCGTAACCAACACCGCCTCGGGGCGGAGCACCAGCAGCGACAGCGCTCCACCGGGGAGGCAGTCGGCATCGAAGCGGGCCAACAAGGCGGCGGGGTCCGACAGGCGCTGGTCCCGAGCGGCGGCGTGGGCCGCACTGGCGAACTCGAGGTGGGCCACAACACTCGATATCACCGGGTCGTCCCCCTCCAGAAGCTGAAGCCGGAGAAATACGTGGTCCGCCTCATCGGGCAGGTAGGCACGCACGATGGCGCTGGTGTCGGCGTAGAGGATCAGCGCGAGCCCCGCTCGGCGGCCAGGGCGTCGCTCACCGCCGTACCGCTGCCCCGCTCGGATGTCTCCACATCGGCGTGGGTCGGAACGTCAGGTGTCGGCGGTGTGGGTGGGACGTACAGCATTGCCTCGGCGGCGAGGCGAGCCCGAAGGCGCGCCCGGGGGTCCAGCGCGGGCACAGCGGCATCGAGCACCTCCACGACCACCGCGTTCATCGATCGCCCCTCTGCGTCGGCGCGCGCCCGGAGCCTCTCGTGGAGTTCGTCGTCGATGCGGGCGATCAGCTGTCGCACGTCCCCGATGATAGCACTCTGGCCATGATAGTGCTATCGCCCTTCTTGCGGGACAGCATTCGCACCTTGGGTTAGACCCAACAAGATCACGAAGAACCGCTTCGTTCCTGAGATCCCTGCGCCTATGACTCTGAGGACGAGGTGCGTGTTCCCGGCCGATACCGCAGTGGAGGCGCTGACCACAGTCAGTTGTCGGCCGTTTTTCGTGGCAGCATGCGGGAGGCTCGGCCATGACCGACGTGGCTGACGACCCCGAAACGGAAGGAGACATGATGGCTGACCCGATTCCCGCCGGTTTCGAGGACCGGTTGGTGCCCTATCTCATGATCGACGGAGCCGCTGATGCGATCTCGTTCTACACGCAGGCGTTCGGGGCCACGGAGAACTACCGGATGCCGATGCCGGGCGGCAGGATCGGCCACGCCGAAATCCAGATCGGGGGAGCCAAGATCTTCCTCGCAGATGCTCCCGAGGACATGCCCGGTGATGCCGCCAACCCCAAGAAGCTCGGTGGCACCAGCGTGCTGCTCCACCGCTACGTGGACGACGTCGACGCCGCGGTGGCCCAGGCCGAAGCCGCCGGCGCGACGGTGCTGCGGGCGCCGGAGGACCAGTTCTACGGCGATCGGGCCGCGGTCGTGTCCGATCCGTGGGGTCACCACTGGTCCCTCCACACCCACGTCAAGGACGTGACCCCCGAAGAGATGGAGAAGGCCATGTCGGAGATGGCCGGCTGACAGCTCCGGCCCCCGCGCAAGTTGAAGTAACGCGCAGTGAGGGCTCAGGTGGCCATCTGGCGTGAGCGCCGGAAACGCACGACGCGGTCACGACCGGTGCGCTTGGCCCGGTAGAGCGCGTTGTCGGCGGCGGCGACCAGCGACGTCTCGTCCCGTGCGTCCCGCGGGTAGGTGGCCACGCCGGCACTGACGGTCACGGCGATCTCGCCGGCGCCTGCGGCCACCGCGGCCCGGAAGCGCTCGGCCACGGCGCCGGCCTCGGCCGTCGAGCAGAACGGAAGGATGACGGCAAACTCCTCGCCGCCGTAGCGGGCGGCCACGTCGGTGCCGCGGGCCGTGTCGGCCAGCGCGACGCCGACCCGGCGGAGCACCTCGTCGCCGGCCTGGTGACCGTACGTGTCGTTGACCGCCTTGAAGTGGTCGACATCGAGCAGGATCAGGGTGCAGGGCTCGCCCCGCCGGCCGGCCAGCGCCAGCTCCCTCGACAACGCCAGCTGGAACACGCGCCGATTGGCCAGCCCGGTCAGCCCGTCTGTGTCGGCCAGGCGCTCGACCTCGGCCTGGAGTGCCGCCGCCCGCAGGGCCAGGGCGGCGTGGGTGGCGAACTGGCCGAGCAGGTCCACCGTCCGCCGGGACACCTGCGCCTTGAGTCCTCCGCCCCGCTCAGCGGCGAGGACGCCGACCAGCTCACCGTCGACCACGAGGGGGATCACCACCACGTTGACCGCGTCGGGCAGCGCACCGGAGAGCAGGGGGTCCCGCTTGCCATCAAGGGTGCGACGGAGCACGGCCAGGCCGGGCCGGTTGGCGCGGCCCACCACGCCGTCGCACGCGGCTCCCGAGGCCACCTCCCTGACACCCGGTGTCCCGTCCCCGCAGCCGGCGAAGGCCCGGAAGATCCCCTTGTCGTTCACGATCACGGCAACCCGGGAGAAGCCGAATGCGGCGGACACCCCGTCGATCAGCGCCTCCACCAGGTGGCCCGGCTCGCGGGTGCCGGCCATGCGTTCCGCCATCGCCGTCAGCGCCCGCAGTTCGGCCTTGCCCCTTCGGAGTTCACGCTCGTTCAGGGATGAGAACCACGCGGCAGAGATGGCCACGGCCAGCAGGGCGAGGGCCCGTACCACCGCCGCCTGGTCACGTCCGTCGGACGAGAGCTCCGCCACCACGCCGGCCCGCTGGAGCCAGGAGAGTGTGAACAGCAGAAGGGCGTGCCACAGCGCGATCTTCAGGCCGGAGCGGAAGGACAACAGCAGCGTCACGGCGATGACGTGCACCAGTACCAGGAACGACAAAGGGCTTTGCGGCCCGCCGGTGAAGGACATCACGGTGGCCAGGTACAGCCCGTCCAGCAGCACCAGACCGTTGACGAACGTGGCGTTGTGCAGGCCACCGTGCCGGCGCACCATCTCGATCCCTCCGGTGGCACCGCCGTAGACGACGCTCAGCGCCAGGAGCGATGAACCCGGGCGCCCGCCCAGAGAGCGGGGGACCAGGAGGGCGGCGGCGGAAACGGCGAGGGTCAGACCGAGGCGCAGGACCTGCAGGAGCCCCAGGCGGCGGTGCAGGGGGGCCAGGTCGTCCGACGCTTCACGGTCGACCGGAGCGAGCAGGGCGCGAGGAACTCGGCGTGGGTAATCACCAGCTCCGGGCGGCTCGACCTGCGGTACGAGGTCGGTTCTGCTCATCGGGACCCCAGGAGATCCGCGACGCCCGCCACGGGCGGGGCCGCGGCGAGTTCGGTCGGGGTCATGGGATCGGCCGGGTCATGAGAAGTCGAGGAGGTCGTCGTCGCCGGAGATGACGGTCGCCGCCACCCTCGGGTCGTTCTTGTCGAGCCGGTGCTGGAAGACCAGGAAGCTCCCCATGGCCAGCATCAGGCCCAGCGGGAACGTCAACTGCTGCAGTGTCTCCGCCGCCGCCCTGCGAAGGCGGAAGGCCAGGGCCCTCGCCGCGGGGTCGACCCCACCGGCAGCCGGACCGATCTGCCGCCGGTCGCCCGCGGCACGCACCACTCCGCCAGGCGCAACGGTGGAGCCGATCCCGGAGGAGGGAGCCGAGCCGGTGGCAGTGGCCGGCGCGGGGCCGCCGCCGGCGCCGGCTGGGGGCGCAGATGGCGTCCCCGAGGTACCCAGGTCCACCGTTGGCGCCGACACCGTGACGGGAACCTTAGGGACCGTGACGCCGACGGGAGGAACGGTGACCGTCGGCACGGTGATCTTCGGGACGGCCGCCGATTGGACGCCGGAACCGGTCGGGGGCAGCGTCGTGCTCGATGTCGGCACCTGCGTCAGGTCGGCAGCCGTTGCAGGGTGGACGTTCATCAGCACGGCCACAGCGGCCAAGGCCAACGTGGCGGCGAGAGATCGAGCGCCCGACGCGCGGCGTCCCGCCACCTGTGCCTCCTGCCCTCCTCCGGCCACCTTCGTCCTCCTGCGATCACGATCACGTTCTCTCCCCTTCGCTTCGGCAGAAATCGGGCACCGACGAGTCCATGGGCCGCGGATGATCAGAAGGAGCTAGTCAGTAAGGGGCCGCCTAACCCGACCTGGGCAGCTCGTCGGGCCCCCAGGGCTCCGCCGGCGCCGGCCGTGTCGGATCCAATTCGGCCAGGTAGTGCTCGGTGAACCGGCTGGCCGCCTCGGGCCCGAAAAGATGCCGGGAGTAGCGCAGCGACAGGTGCAGCCGCCCGCCGAGAGTGGCGGCGCCGACCGACAGCGGCACCGGTACCCGAGCCGGCACGGAGAACCACACCTCGTTGGTCTTACCACCGCCGGCCCCGAACGACGGCGGGTCGGCGATCCGACCGAGATCGCAGAGGATGGCCGTGTCAACGAAGCGGTTCCGGGTGATGGGCTGCAGGACGATCCTGGACTGGCGGGTCCAGAGCGGGAGCAGACCGGTGCGGTCGAGAGCCGAGATCAGGGCGATCCCGGTGCGGCTGCGGTTGTTGCGCCTGGTCTGGGACCCCACGGTTTTGAGCGCAGCGGCCAGGCTCCCCCGATGGCGCCGGCTGGTGGAGACGCGGGCAGTGACCGAGAAGTTGCCCACCAGCTCGTCGGGCCAGCCGGACGGCCGCAGGTCCGACGGGACCAACACGCTGATCCTGTGCCCGGGGCACCCGTGGGCCGCGTTCCACGCACCGATGGCCCGATGCAGCCCGGCGATGAGCACATCGGTGTCGATGGCCGGCGGAGCCAGCGAGAGGCCGCCGGCGCGGTCGCCGAGGGGGAGTGTGACCAGGTGGAACCCGTACCCGGGATCGTCGTCCGGAGCGCCCGCGGACTCGGTCGGGTCACCGCCGTCCGCCACCAGGCGGGCCGGCGGGGCCAAGGCGTTACGGAGCCACTCGATCAGCCCCAGATACCACTTCATCAGAGCCGGCACCCGGCGCGATGCCGGTCGCACCGGCAGGTCCCGGAGAGCCAGGAACTCGAGGCGGGGAAGGTCCAACCCGTCGCTCACGTAGGCACGGGCGAGGGCCTGGAGTATCCGCAGCGCCCCGAAGCCGTCCGAGGCCGCGTGGTTGACGTTGAGCATGAGCACATCGCCGGCGGCGTGGCGGGCCAGCAGCACCCGCAACGGGGGACATTCCCGCAGAGGCACCACGAAGTCCTGGAATTCCACGCGGGTGGCGGCCAGGGCCTCGTCGTCCGTGCAGTCGACCACCCGCAACGCATCCGGGTGGGTGCAGAGGGCGGCGGCAAGCGCGTCGGCCAGGCGGACCTCGTCGACCCGGCCCGCGACCCGCGCCTCGAACTGCACGCTGGCCGAACCCCCGTCGCATCCGTCCACCTCGTCCACGACGCCGGCGCCGGCATCGTCGTCCGCAGGGCGGAACCATTCGCAGGCCAGCTCGCAGCGGTGGTCGCCCTGGCGACCGCGGAGAAGGCGCACCACGTCGGCGGCCATGCCCGACAAGTTGTGGGCGGCGACCCGTCCCGCCGTGTACCGCGAGGAGGCCCCGGGTCTCAGCCCGAGCGGGGACACGAGGTCGACATGGGCCGAGACGCCGTTGTCCTTCACCAGGATGTGGAGGCTGTTGGTGGGCACGTTCTCCCGCAAGGAGATCTTGCCCGGGTGGAACAGACGGCCGAAACCCGTGTCACGGTGGAAACGGCCGCTGGCGGCCAGGCTGCGGAGCAGGTTGACCGGGTCCTCCACCGTCACCTTCCCGCGCTCCGAGCGCGTGGGGGCCCCCGCCTCGGCCAGTCGGGCCTGAAGGGTGGGGCGATCCGGTCCCACATCGGCCCCCTCGGCCACGGCCGTGTCCTCGAGGGCGGATGCCGGCGCCGGTGCGGAAGTGTCGGTGGCCGGAGCCTCGGTGCTCATGCCCGCGACCCGCCGGCGCGGGCGACAGCCGACTCCGAGGCGGCGCAGGGGCCACAGCGACCGGGCATTGCGAAGTGACGCAGCTCCATCTCGAACTGGAGGTCACGGCGCACCAGCCCGCGGAACTCCTCGAGCGTCCGCTCGGGCATTTCCACGACCAACCCGCACCTGTCGCACACCAGATGGTGATGGGAGTCGTCGGCGAAGTGGTACACGGCGGGGCCGTGGCCCAGATGGACGTGGTCCACCACGCCCAGGCGCTCCAGCTCGTCGAGGAACCGGTACACCGTCGACTCGTGGACATCGGGCTGGCGGGCCTGGACGTCGGCGGTCAGCTGCTCGACCGTCGGGTGGCCCCGATGCTCGATGAGAGCGCTGAGGATGGCCCGCCTGGGGCTGGTGATCCGCCCGCCGCCGGCCCGGAGCACGGCCAGCACCTGCTCCAGACGGTCAGAGGTCACCGGTCAAGGGTACAGGTCCATAGATGCGATCTGGACGCAATAACATCCAGATCGCTGGTAGTATCCGTACCGTTGTCATGCACCACGGCTGGACCATCACGGCGATCGTTCTGAGCCTTGCACTGGCGAGCAGCGCCTGCGGGGCCGGCGGCGACGCCTCGGCGAAGGGAGACGGCCGCCTGAAGATCGCCACGACGGTGGCTCCCATCACCAGCATCGTCGCCGGCATCGCCGGGGACCGCGCTGACGTGGAGGGCATCATCCCGGAAGGAACCAACTCCCACACCTTCGAACCGAAGCCGAGGGTGGCCGAACTGCTGTCGGAGGCCGACCTCGTCTTCCTGAACGGCCTCGGCCTGGAGGAGCCCACCAGAGATCTCGCCACGATGCACCACCGCGACGGTGCCGAGGTCGTAGAACTGGGTTCCAGGACCGTGGCCCCCAGCGACTACATCTTCGATTTCTCGTTCCCCGAGGAGGAGGGGAAGCCGAACCCCCACCTCTGGACGGACCCCACGCTGGCCCGCCGCTACGCCGAGGTCGTCAAGGACGAGCTGTCGCAGCGGCGACCGGCCGAGGCCGCCTACTTCGCCGCCAACTTCAAGCGTTTCTCGACCACTGTCGACGAGCTCGACGCGGCCATCCGCACCGCCTCCGCCACCCTCCCCGCCCGCAAGTTGCTCACCTACCACGATGCCTACGCCTATTTCGCCCGTACCTACGGGTGGACGGTCATCGGCGCCATCCAGGTCTCGGACTTCGACGACCCCACGCCGGCGGAGGTGGCCGCGCTCATCGGCCAGATCGAAGAGGCCGGCGTGCCCGCCATCTTCGGATCCGAGGTGTTCCCCAGCCCCGTGCTGGAACAGATCGGCAAGGAGGCAGGGGTGCGGTACGTGGACGAGTTGCGGGACGACGACCTTCCCGGTGAGCCGGGAGATCCGGAGCACTCGTGGCTCGGCCTCATGCGCTCCGACTTCATCACCATGACCGAGGCGCTTGGCGGCGACGCAGCGGCTCTGCGCTCGGTGCATGACCGCCCGGCGGCACCGGACACCGCGAGGTACCCGCAGTGACGACGGCGAGGCGGAGCAGCGGCGCCGAGCTGATCCGGCTCGAGCGGGTCAGCTGCAGCTACGGGGGCAGGCCCGTCCTGGCCGACGTCGACCTGACCGTCACCGCCGGCGAGCTCACCGGCATCGTCGGGCCGTCGGGGTCGGGCAAGACCACGCTGCTGCGGGTACTTCTCGGCACGGTGCCGCCCGCCGCCGGCACGGTGCCGCGCCGGCCTGGCCTGCGCCTCGGCTACGTGCCCCAGGTGGAGGCGGTCAACTGGAGCTTCCCGGTCACTGTCGCCGAATGCGTGCTGATGGCCCGCACGTCGGGCCGGCGCCTCCCCTGGCGGAGCCGGGCCGAGCGGGACGAGGTCACCGAGGTGCTCGGCCGGCTCGGCATCGAGGACCTGGCCCGTCGCCACATCCGCGACCTCTCCGGCGGCCAGCAGCAACGGGTCTTCATCGCGCGGGCCCTGCTCGGCAAGCCGCAGCTGCTTCTGCTCGACGAGCCGACCTCCGGGGTGGACGTGCGGACCCGCCACGAGATCCTGCACCTCCTCGACGACCTGCACAGCGACGGGCTGGCGGTCGTGCTCACCACCCACGACCTGAACGGGATGGCCGCCCACCTGCCCAACCTGGTCTGCCTCAACACCCGCGTGCTGGGCCGGGGCACCCCCCAGGAGGTGCTGACCGCCGACGTGCTGGAACGGACCTACGGCGCCCGGATGGAGATCCTCGAGCACGCCGGCATGCCGGTGGTACTCGACCAGTACGAGCCCGCCGGCGACGTCCTCCGCTTCGGCCGTAGGGGCGCCTGACGTGGCCGATCTGCTCAGGCCGTTCGACTTCGAGTTCTTCCGGAACGGGCTCATGGTGGCCACCTTCGCCGGCGCCCTGTGCGGGCTCGTGGGCGTCTTCGTGGTGCTCAAGGGCATGAGCTACATCGGCCACGGGTTGTCCCACGCCATCTTCGGAGGCTTTGCCGCCAGCTCCCTTCTCGGCGTCAACTTCATCCTCGGCGCCGGCGTATGGGGAGCAGCTTCGGCCCTGATGATCAACGGTGTCACCCGCCGTCGGGTCATCGGCTCCGACGCCGCCATCGGCGTGATCACCACGGCGTCGTTCGCCCTCGGGCTGGCGCTGTTCTCGGTCTTCGGGGGCCGGGGCCGCAGCTTCGACGCCGCCCTGTTCGGGAGCATCCTCGGTGTGTCGCGGGCCGATGTCCTGGCCGTGGTCGCCGTCGCCGTGGTCGTCGCCGTGGTCGTCTTCTTCGGCTACCGCCAGCTTCTCTTCACCACCTTCGACCCCGAGGTGGCCGAGGCCTCCGGCGTCCGCACGGCCCGCCTCGACGCCCTCCTGATGCTCGTGCTGGCCGCCGCCATCCTGGCCACCATGCAGGTGCTCGGAGTCACCCTCATCGCCGCCACCCTCGTGATCCCTCCGACCATCGCCCGCATGTTGACCAACTCGTTCAGCCGGATGCTTTTCCTGTCATCGGGCATCGGCGCGGTAACCGGGTTCGTCGGCATGAACCTCAGCTACCACCTGGACGTCCAGTCAGGGCCCACCATCGTGCTGGTCGGTGCCGCCCTTTTCGCCGTCGTGTTCGCGGCGACCGGAGCCAAGGGTCTCGGCCGCGCCGCGGGACTCGACGAGCACGCCCCGCCGGCGGTGGCGCCCCTTCACGTCCCGCGCTGAGGCCGGCTCACCGCTCCGAGCTCCAGGGCCTCGTAGCCCTGGCCCAGATGGGGGCACGGTTGCCGGCGGTGGTGCCAGTCGAGCAGCCACTCAACGACCAGCAGGTAGAGCGATCCGAGCACCAGTGCGCCGATCACGTCCGACATCCAGTGGACGCCCAGGTAGACGCGACTGAAGCCCACCACGACGACCACCGCGGCCGAAACGCCGACGGACCACCACCAGGCGGCCCGTTTGCCGCTCACCACGGCCACCACCGGCGGCAGCAGACCCCAGATGGCGATGGCGGCCATGACGTGCCCGGTCGGGAACGAGGGGCCGTTGCCGGGAACGATGCGGCCCAGGTCCGGACGGGGCCGGTCGATCAGGGCCTTCAGGCCCCATTCCAGGAGGGGGCGGGCCAGGCTGGCGGCCAGCAGCACGAGGGCCAGCGAGCGGCACTCCTGCCAGACCAGCAGCAGCAGCAGAACGAGCACGAGGCTGACTACGGTGATGCCGCCGAGGCTGCTGAAGGCTTTGACGATGCCGTCGAGGCCCGGGGAGCGGTGGTCCATCAGGAAACGGCTCACCGGCTCGTCCCATGTGCGCAACATGGAGCCGTCGTCGACGGCGGCGGCAATGGAGAGGAAGACGAACACCAAGGCCAGGAGGGGGATGGTGACGCGGGAGCGGAACAGCACCCCTGCGGGCGTCAGCGGTGGATGGCCATGGAGGCCTCGAGGGGGAGCGTGGGACGGCGCATTACGAAGCTATCGCCGCGACCGCCGCCATTCCTCGGCGGGTCCGCCCCTCGGTCAGGCGGGCCGGCGCCGCGGACCTTCCACCACGTCGCCGGACACGCCGGAGGTAGTTGCGTCCTCGAGGCAGCCGATGAGCCGGCGGGCGGCGTGGGCTCCGAGGGCGGGGCTCACCACGAGCTTGAATCGGCCGGCGCCCACCGGCACCATCGGCCCGACCAGGCGCCTCGATCGCACGGTGTTGTGGCACTGGCCCCACAGGCCTTCGGCGGCCAGTTCGTGGGCGTAACCATCCTTGGTGCGGACCATCAGGGTGAGCTCGCTCACCTGGCCCGGATAACCCGGGTCGGGGCGGTTCTGTGTCGCCTCCGCCAGCCCGAAGACGCCGGCGCCCAGCACGGCACCCGTCATCAGGACCGGCAGGACCTTCACGGCAGAGGCGGCCGCCGACCGGGTCCCAGCAGCAGGGCCACGTCCTCGTGTCCCGGGCCCTCGCCCTGGCAGAGCAGGTGCCCTGGCGGCAGGGCCAGCGCCCCCAGGGCCAGACCCAGTTGATTCTCCAGCCTGGTTGTGGCCGTAACCCTGGCCAGACGCTCCACGCCCCAGGCGAGGCCCGAGAGCACGAAACCGGCACCCATGAGGATGGGCACGAACACCCCGAGGCGGTCAGGATTCGGACGGAGCCAGGCGAAGGCGTCGCGCGCCGGCGGGGCCGCGTCCCGCAGGTGGCCCATGACCCGGGGTGAGGCCTCCCGCTGGGCGACCTCGACGGCGCGAAGGCGACCCAGCACCGCCCCCGTCGACAGCGCCATCTGTGCCGCCAGGAAGAACACCCCGGCGATGATCGCCCGGTTCCACTCCCAGCGGTACAGGTACACGAACAGGTAGGTACCCGAACCGGCCAGTGTGGCGGCGGCAAGAAGGGCGGCCAGGCGGCGGACGTTCACTTCGGCCCGCCTCCTCTCAGGTCGGAGGTCCCGGTGCCGTGGAGGACGCTGACCTCGCCCGTCGTACCGTCCACCAGCACCTCCGAGCCCGGCGGGAACCTGCGCACGGCGTCGGGGACCCCGACCACGACGGGCACGTTGAACTCACGGGCCAGCACAGCCAGATGAGACAGCACGCTGCCGGTCTCCGAGACGAGGCCACCCAGCTGCGGAAGCACCGTCGCCAGCGCGGGGTCGAGGGTACGGACGACGAGCACGGCGCCGGCATCGGGCATGCCATCGCCGTCGTGCACCCGCCCGCTCCCCCGGCCCCCGCCGGCAGCCCTGCCCCCAGACTTCCCGCCCGTGGCGGCCCGAATCTCGACGACCTCCCCCTCGGCGGTCGTGCGGAACGCAACCGGCAGAGGTGCGGCCGTGGCCGCGCTCTTCCGCTCGACGAGACGGTCGGGAACGGCACCGCTCAGGGCGGCGCGCAGCTCGTCGAGCGTGAGGTACCGGACGAGCTCGACGTCGGGCAACGTCCCTCTGGATCCGAGGCGTAGGCCCAGCTCCCACGCCGCCCGGGCGGTCAACTCCTGGACCCACCGCACCCGGAGGCGCAACGCCTCCCGCAGGACCGTGGCCGGGTCGGGGGAGCTGTCGGCCGCGGGCGCCGACCAGACGATCGTGGGTGTAGCGGGCAGCGGCGTGAACTCCCGGATGGCCGGCGGCGCCAGCGCCAGCACGACCGGATGAAGGTGGGCGATCTCGTCGTCGGCGACGCCGGCGAAGCGGGCCTGAGCCAGCGCCCGCAGGGCCATCGCCGCGCCCGTTGTGCCCGGCGCACCGGGTGAGACCAGGAGCCCGACCAGGATCTCATGGCCATGGAGCGCCACCAGCGCCTGATGGGAGCGGCCCAGCAGCTCGATCAACTGCCCGTCGCTCTGCTCCTCGACGGCGTCGACGCCCAGCAACTGACTGTCGACCTCGTCGATGAGGTCGCGGGCCAGCGCCGGCACGGCGGCACGGAGGCGGCCGACCTTCCACGAGGCCCGCAGTCGCCGCGCCGGCGGTCGGGGGTCGATCGTGGCCAGGAACTTGCGCCGCACCGGAGCCAGACCCATCACGGCGAGGTCCACCGCCACCCGGCCCCCGACGGTGACGACC
This sequence comes from Acidimicrobiales bacterium, assembly GCA_035526335.1. Taxonomy (GTDB): domain Bacteria; phylum Actinomycetota; class Acidimicrobiia; order Acidimicrobiales. Next base: position 18,426 of record DATLCN010000036.1, read on the forward strand.
ACCGGTGACACGGCCAGCTGCCGGCGTGAGGCGACGCCGACGAGGTCGAGGGCCTCGGTCAGGCCCACCCGCAGCGGAGCGACCCACAGATCCTCCTCCAGGGGCGTGAGTGGATCGGGGAAGGTCTCGGCAACCGGCCCGGGCCCGAGGACCGGCCCTTCCGCCCTGGCCTCGCCCCCGACCGCGGTGATCGGCCGGCTCTGTAGCAGGTGGAGGGTGCCATCCTCCCCGAATGCCCACTCCACGTCCTGGGGCCCACCAAAGACCCCTGCCACCCGGTCCGCCAGCCGGCTGAGAGAACGGAGATCCGCTGAGCCGATGACCTTGATCGGGTGCTCGGCCTTGAGACAGCGCCCCCGCGGCGACAGCAGGTACTGGGCGCCGTCGATCACCCCGCTCACGAGCTGATCGGGGCCTCCCTCGACGGCGGCGACCAGCAGGCGGTCGGTTCGACCGGTGACGGGGTCGGCGCCGAAGAGCACGCCACCAGAACGCGGATCGAGCTGGGGCTGGACGAGCACGGCCATGGGGGCGCTCTCCAGGCCTGGGATCGCCTTCCTGGAGCTGAGAACCCGCTCGACGGCGAGGAGGAAGCGGGGCCAGTCCTCGACGTCGAGGACGGAGGTGAACAGTCCCGCCATCGAGCTGGAGTGCCCGTCCTCGACCGTCGAGGAGGAGCGCACCACGAGGCGGCGACCCCCGGCCGAGAGCCGCCGCCATGCCACCTCGAGCTCCTGGTCCACCACCGCCGGAACCAGCTGACCTTCAGCACCGTTGACGGTGCCGGGCTCGGCGGTGGCGCGGGTGGTGAGAACGAATCCGGGCAGAACCGGCAGCCCGTGCAGAGCCGCGCGGGCGAGGGAGGCCGCCTTGGCGCCCACCAGTGCCGCGTCCAGGGCCCTGCGGTCATGGAGCGCCACGACGACGTCGGCCGGCAAGGGACGCTCCAACCGGGCCGAGGCCTTCGGGGCGAGGATCTTCAGGGCGTCGGCTCCACCAAATTGCTGGTCAGGATGCCCGGTGGCTGCCACCTCCTCACAATGGGCTATGCAACGTCCCGCCAACCAGGGACTGTTGTCCCTTTTTCCTCGGGAACTACCGGCCCGGCCGGGGGGCCGAACCGGAGCGCCCCTATCCTTGGGGGGCTCCCAATGGTGTCCGCATCGAGCGCACAGACGGCCATGGTGGTCCCGGCCCCATGGGAACGGCGGCGGTCCCTCCACGTGTCGCCATGGCTCCTGTTCGCGGCAGCCGTCGTGCTGACCGCCTTCGGCGTCCTGCTGCACCTCCTCAACCGCGGCACGCCCAACACCCGCCTGTACTTCGATCCCGTCCTGCCGGGTATGGCCCTGGCCTACACCGCCCTGGGCGCCTTCCTCGTCTCCCGCCGCGCCGGTGGCTCGGTCGGCTGGCTCTTCTGCGCCGGCACGCTGCTCGCTCTGGGGTTCTTCGTCGAGCAGTACGCGGTGTACTCACTACTCGTCGAGCCAGGCAGCCTTCCCGGCGGCACGGCCATGGCATGGCTGGCCACCTGGATCTCCATTCCCGCATATCTCTCCATGTGGACACTGCTGCCGCTGCTGTTCCCGGACGGCCACTGCCCATCGCCTGGCTGGCGGCCGGTGTCGTGGTTGTCCGGCGCCGCTATCGCCGTGACGACCCTGCTGGCCGCGCTCACCGGCGAGAGCCTCGGTACCGCCTCCGCCGAGCCGCTGGTGGGCAACGGGGCGATGGCCAGACTGGCCGGCAACGGGCGGGCCGGATGCGTCCTGGTTCTCGGCCCCTTGTGCGTGCTGGGACTGGTACGGCGCTACCGCAGCGCCGCGGGAGACGAGAGGGCCAGGCTCAGGTGGCCCGCACGAACGGCGGTGATCGTCGCCGCCGTGCCCCCGATCGCCACCATGGCCAGCCTGGTCGCGGGTGAACCCGTTCCCATCGGGCCGTACCAGTTGGTGGGGCTCATCGCTCTGATGGCGTTTCCGGTCGCGGTGGCGAACTCGATCCTGAAGCAGAACCTGTACCGACTCGACGTGCAGCTGGACACCCTCGTCAACCGCGTGCTCGTCTACGGCAGCCTCACCGTCGTCGGCATCGCCGGCTTCCTCCTCGTGCTGGCCCTGCTCGAGGTGCTGATCTCAGGTACGCACGGCTTCGGCCTCTCGCTGGTCACCCTGGTGGTCGTGGCGCCGCTGGCCACCCGGCTGCGTGCGCAGCTCCAGAGCGGTGTCGACCGGCTGCTGTACAAGAAGCGTGACTACGACTACCGCGTCTTCGCCGCCCTGAGCCGGTCCCTGCGGTCGAGCCTGGGACCCGACGCCGTCCTGCCGTCGATAGTGGAGACCGTGGCCAGCGGGCTCAAGCTCCCGTACGTCGCCATCACCGTCGGCCACGGGAACGAGGTGACGGCTTCGGCCACCCATGGCGAGCCCGGACACGGCGTGGTCGTGATGCCGCTGGCCCACCAGGGCGAGAAGGTGGGGGAGCTGATGGTCGCCCCGCGGCGGCCCAACGAGTCGTTCGACTCGGTGGACCGGCGCCTCCTCGGGTATCTCGCCGACCAGGTGGGTGTCGCCGCTTACGCGCTGTGCCTGACGGCCGACCTACAGCGCTCGCGGGAGCGGCTGGTGACGGCGCGGGAGGAGGAGCGGCGGCGGCTTCGGCGCGATCTGCACGACGGTCTCCAGCCGGCGCTGGCAGGGGTGACGCTGGGTATCGAGGCGGTCCGCAACATCCTCGGGCCGCAGAGTGCGGCCGAGCAGCTCCTCGACAGGCTCAAGACCGAGCTGGAGGTGGCAGGTGGGGACGTGCGCCGGCTGGTCTACGACCTGCGGCCACCGGCCCTCGACGTGCTCGGCCTGGTGGGGGCGCTGCGTCAGCAGGCGGACCGCTTCGCGCTCTCGCCCAGCGGCCTCGAGGTGATCGTGGAGGCGCCCGCGGACCTGCCGAGCCTCCCCGCCGCCGTCGAGGTGGCAGTCTTTCGGATCTGCCTCGAGGCGCTGGAGAACGTGAGGAAGCATGCAATGGCCAGGACCTGTGTCATCTCACTGGCTGTCGAAGAGGGCTCGCTGCGGCTCGACGTGAGCGACGACGGCGTGGGGCTGCCCGAGACCTACCGGGCGGGCGTAGGACTGGTCGCCATGCGGGAACGGGCGGCCGAGCTCAGGGGCACGCTCAGCGTCAACTCCTCGCGGGACGGCGGCACCCAGCTGCGGGCGAGACTTCCGCTGGCGCAGCGATGATCAGCGCCACGCCGGTCAGGGTCCTTCTCGCTGACGACCATCCGGTCTACCGCCTCGGGCTGAGCGCTCTGCTCGGCTCGCTCGACGGCTTCGAGGTGGCAGGTGAGGCGGCCAGCGGCTCCGAAGCGGTGTCCCAGGCTGCGACCCTCCGCCCGGACGTGGTGGTGATGGACCTGCAGATGCCCGGCATGAACGGGATCGAGGCCACCCGGCACATCGTCAAGTCGCAGCCGGACGTGGCCGTTCTGGTGCTGACCTACTCAGACGAGGACCACTCGGTGCTCGATGCCGTGCTCGCCGGCGCGAGGGGCTACGTGCTCAAGGACGCAGGGATGGACGCCATCCTGCGGGCTATCGAGGACGTGGCCGCCGGCGAGATGATCCTCGGACCTTCCGTGGCCAAGAGCCTGCGGGAGCGGCTCGCCGCCGGGCCCTCCGAACCCGCGCGGCCCTTCCCCGAGCTGACCGACCGGGAGCTGGAGGTCCTCGACCTCATGGCGCGCGGCCTCAACAATGCCTCGATCGCCCTGAGCATGCACGTCGGGGACAAGCGGGTCCGAAACATCATCACCGAGATCTATTCGAAGCTCGGCGTGACCGGCCGCCCGCAGGCGATCATCGTCGCCCGCGAAGCCGGGCTCGGTCGCAATCCGACGACGACGGAGTGAGATGAAGCGCAGTGCGCTGCTTCTGGTCGTGGCTCTCGCCTTGGCGGCCTGCGACAGCGACGCCACGCCCCTGAAAGGCAGCGAACATGTGGCCGGCACCGAGATCACCTTCAGCATCGCCATTCCCGATGAGGAGAAGCCCGCCATCCAGGAGCTCCTGAGCCGGTTCCAGAAGCGCACCCGGGCACGGGTCAACGTCTCCTTCCTCAGCCGGTTCCGCAACCAACCAGCCTCGCGGGTGAGCCTGACGACGTCCATCGACTCGATGGAGTTGATCCGCACGCTCGGGTCCGCAAACGGCGCCAAGCCGGTTGTGCACCTCTTCGCCCAGGACAACCTGGCTCTGACCCCTCTGGTGGACGCCCGCCTCGTGCAGGACGTGTCGGACGTCGAGATCCCCAGGAAGGTGATCAGCTCGATGGTGCCCCCGAAGTCCAACGGCCGCCGCTTCTTCCTGCCATTCCGTCCGAACGTGCGCCTCACCTACCTCGACCGATCCCAGCTTCTCGCCGCCGGCGTCCGGCCACCGGCCACGACACAGGATCTGCTGGTCGTGGCGCGAAAGCTCAAGGCCGGCGCGGGAAGGCCGGTGGTGACCCTGTCCCTGGCCGAGGGCGACCCTGCGGCGGTGACCCTGTCGGAGCTGATCGTGAGCTACGGGGGCGACCCGCTCGTGCTCAACGACGCCGGCTCGAAGGAGGCTTTCACCTTCCTCGACCAGATGTGGAGCGAGGGGCTCCTCGCCCGCGAGAGCCTCTTCGCCCGCTACGACACCGAGGTGGAGTACCTGCGGGCCGGAACAACCTCACTGGCCCAGAACTGGTCCTTCACCTCCGCCGTGCTGGCCAAGCAGGGCCTGCTCGGACGGTTCCAGGTCTACCCCGGATGGCGAGGGCCGGCCCGGGCCGCCCATGTGATCGGCGGTGACGTCCTCGGAATCCCGAGAGGGGTGAAGGGCAGACAGCGGGCCGCTGCGGTGGCCCTGGCCGGCTTCCTTATGTCCAAGGAAGCTCAGGAGCTGCTCGTCCAGGAGAACGCGTGGGCCTCCATCCGCACCGATGCCTACTCGATGGTCTCCAAGGCCCAGAAGGGCACCTTCGACGCCATTCAACAGGCATTCGAGGATGGGTGGTTCCGGCCCAGCGTGGAGTACTGGCCTGAGGTGACGGCCCGCATGAACGAGGCCGTGCAGCGAATCCTCCTTCAGCGCCAGGACGTGACCGCTGTGCTCGACGAACTGCACGAGAAGCTCGAGGCTGCGAGGCGGTCCGCCTAGAACCATGGGCGCAGTCCGACGTACCCACGTTGGGTAGTCCTCGGCTCCCTCCTGGACATGGCCTCCCGGCGTCGCTACGACCGAGGGGTGGCGCGGTTGCCCAGGGGTGAAACCTGGCGGACGGGTTTACGAATCATCGAAGAGGACACCCCGGCCGGGACCGACGCACTCGATATGGTGACGCGGTGGTCATCCGACTGGTGTTGGCGGAGGACAACACCTTGTTGCGGGAGGGCATCAGCAGCCTGATCGGGCGCCAGGACGACCTGGAGCTGGTGGGGACCAGCGGCGACTACGGGTCGCTTCTCGAGTTGGTCGAGGCCGAGGAGCCGGACGTGGTGTTGACCGACATCCGCATGCCGCCAACCTTCACCGACGAGGGCATCCGCGCCGCAGGTCACTTCCGCTCGACGCGCCCCGAGCTCGGGGTGGTGGTGCTGAGCCAGTACGCCAGCCCCGGCTACGCCCTCAGCCTCCTCGAGGATGGCAGTGAGGGCAGGGCCTACCTGCTGAAGGAGCGGGTGGCGGAAGTGGAGGAGCTGCTGTTCGCCATCAGGGAGGTCGCCGCCGGGCGGTCGGTGATCGATCCGAAGGTGGTGGAGGCGCTGGTGTCCGCCAACAGCCGCCGGTCCCGGTCGAACCTCGACCGCCTCACACCTCGGGAGCGGGAGACCCTTTCGGAGATGGCGCAGGGGAAGAACAACGCGGCCATCGCCTCCAGCCTGGTCCTCAGCGAGCGTGCGGTGGAGAAGCACATCAACTCGATCTTCTCCAAGCTCGGCCTGAGCGAGGAGCCGAACGTCAACCGGAGGGTCAAGGCCGTGCTGCTGCACATCGGCGCCGAGGGCGGCGAACCATAGTGCTGGCCCCACTCGGTAGTGCTAGCCCCACTCACTAGATTCGTGGCACCCGGCTGGAGAGCGGTTCTCTCCGAATGTCACCATGGGTCGTGGCCGAGATGACCGAGCTGGCCGTCAACGTGTTGGTGGTCGACGACCAGGCTCCGTTCCGCGCCGCCGAGCGGGCGGTCCTCAGCCGGCTCCCGGGCTTCACCCTCGTGGCCGAGGCGGCCTCGGGCGAGGAGGCCATCGAGCTGGCCGGGTCGCTGGCGCCGGACCTGGTGCTGATGGACATCAACATGGGGGAGATCGACGGAATCGAGGCCACCCGCAGGATCATCACCGAGAGCCCGGACATCAAGGTGATCCTCGTGTCCACCTATACCCTCGACGAGCTGCCCGCCGGCGCCCGCACCAGCGGCGCCGTCGGCTACGTCAACAAGGACGAGCTCAGCCCCAAGGTGATACGGCTCATCTGGGAGGGCGGCAGCAAGGGTGCCTGGGATCCGGCTTGAGCGGGGGGTGTACGGCGCGGTGCCTGGCTCAGCGCCCAAGAGGAATGGAGCCGCGGACCCGGGTGCCGGCACCCGGTGAGGACTCGACCGAGAGGGTCCCGTCGATGGCACCGACCCGGTCGCCCATGTTGACGAACCCGCTGCCGGTCACCGGCGACCCGTCGAGCTCGAAGCCGGCCCCGTCGTCGACCACCTCGAAGAGGAGCATCCCCTCGTCCTCCCACACCCGCACCTCGGCTACGGCGCCGTCGCCGGCATGCTTGCCCGCGTTCTGCAGTGCCTCGAGACAGCAGAAGTAGACGGCTGTCTCGACGTCCTGCGGGTAGCGCCCCACCCGATCGGCCACCACCGTGGTGGTCACGGCGGCTCGCCCAGCCGCGGCCGGCAGCGCCTCAGGCAGTCCGCCGGCCATGAGCAGCGGGGGGAAGATGCCATGGGCGAGGGCCCGCAGCTCGGCCACCGCTTCCTGGACGTCGCCCTTGAGCACGTCGAGCATCGCCACCGCTTCGGCCGGGTCGTCCTCCACGGCATCTCGGGCCAGGCGGACCTTCACGGCCAGGGCCACGAGGTGCTGCTGGGCGCCGTCGTGCAGGTTGCGCTCCAGCTTCCGGCGTTCGGCGTCGCCGGCCGCCACGATGCGGGCCCGGGACCGCTTCAGATCTTCGTTGGCCTGGCGCAGCTCGTCGAGCGACTGCTGGAGGGCCGAGTCGAGCTGGACGTTGTGCAGGGCCAGGCCCACCTGGCGGGCCAGCTCCACGAGCACCCGGTCGTCCTCCTCCGAGAATGCTTCGGCCTCGGGACGTCGCTCGGCCACGATCAGCCCGAGCAGCTCGCCTCCGTGGGCGATCGGCGCCACTCTCACGAGGCCGGCGTCGCGGCCGGCGATGAGCTGCGGCAGCCAGACGCCGAGCCACGTGCCGCCCGAGACGCCGGCCCGGGCCACCACGGGAGCCTCCTTGGCCCCGAGCTCGATCACGGCCATTTCCCGATGGGGCAACGAGACCGTTCGCTCCAGCCGGCCACCCATGCCGGTCCAGACCTCGGCCGACGCCAGCCTCATCGTCTTGCGCAGCGACTCGGCCAGCTGCAGCAGCAGTTCGTCCAGGGGGATGGCCCGGGTGAGGCGGCTGCCGAAGGTCCGCAAGGCCTCGTCCGGGGCAGCCTGCTCGCCGTAGACGAGGCGGTTGGCCACGCCGCTCAGCCGGTCGCGGGCCGGCAGGTACAACAACGAAGCGATGGCGGCGGCGGCCATCGACAGGAGCAGGACGCTGCGCTCGCCCCCCGCTGGCACCCGCCCGAGGCCGACGACCACCAGCACGTAGACGGCGACGATCAGCGCGGTGAGCCCGGCCAACGAGACGGTGTGGGTCAGGAGCCGGTCCACCCGGGCCACCAGGCGCGGCGATGTCCCCGCGACCAGGGCGAGGGGTACGAGCCCGGTGCTGGCCAGAGCGATCTCACCGAAGTGGTGCGGCCAGTCGGCGAGCAGGTCGAGGGCGACCACAACGAGCACGAATTCGGCCGCTACAGCCACGGCCCACCCGATCCACTGCAGGCGTCGTCGCTCCACCCCTCCCGAGCCCAGGTACCGGGCGTGGGATGGCGAAACACCGGCCAGCGCCACCGACACCGCTTCAAACAACACGGGCCACCGGGGCAGCCCCGGCCGAGCGGTGACCAGGTAGGCCCCGGTGAGCAGGCCGACGCCATAGCCGATCTGGACAGGGACGCGCCGGCTCCGCTGGCCGAGGCGGCCGTCGGGCAGTGCCAGCAGGAAGTGCAGGGCGACGGCAGGCAGCAGGGCCAACGCCATGCGGGCGCCGGCATCGGCGAGGTCGGCCGGTCCGGAAGGGAGGTCGGCGTGGACAGACAGGGCGGAGGCCAGCACGCCGGCTCCGCCGAGGGCGGCTGCACCCAGCACCAGCGGGCCGAGCCGGTCCTCGCGGCGGCGGATGCCGAGGGTGGTACCGGCGAACGCCCACGCCACCACCAGCGCGGCCCGCACCATCTCCCGGCCGGACGGTCCCGTGCCGTCACCGGCGGCGGCCACGGCGAGGGAGATGGCGGCCAGGGCGACGCACACCGGCGCCACCAGCAGGCACACGGGGGAGCGGCTGGGGGCGGCGGCGGCAGCCGTCGCGACGGCCTCGGCCGAACGGGTATCCAGCGTCAGCCCTCCAGTCTCCACGGTCTCGACGGTCGTCTGGCTCATGGTGGGCTCCTTCATTCGGTCCTCAGGATCTCAGCCGGGCGTAGGCGGGCGGCGGCCCGGCCGCTCCACGCCGCCAGCAGGGCGAACGACACGGCGGCGCCGGCGGCGGCGGCGCCGGGGACGGAGGCGGGGACAGCGGCGTCGGTTGCCACCCCGAGGTCGCCGGCCATGGCCGCCCACGCCCACCGGCCGGCGACGATTCCGAGGGGCAGACCCGGGACGACCCCCGCGCCGGCCAGCACGGCGGCCTGCCACGCCACCACGCCTCGGCGCTGACCGGGCGTGAACCCGAGGGCGGCGAGCACGGCCAGGTCGTGGCGGCGTTTGCGTACCGTCGTCGCCAGCCCGTGGGCGACGGCGATGAGCGATACGGCCACGAGGAAGCCGGCGAGGATCTGGGGGAATCGCTGGACCTCGGCCAGGCGGGCCACCTCGGCACCCGGCTCAGGGAAGCCCGGCTCCTCGGCGATGCCACCCAGCCGGGCCAGGGCGGCCTTGTGGTCCACCCCCGGCCGCCACCGGATCAGCAACCTCTGGAACCCGTACTCCCCGGCCGAACGGTTCCTGCGCAGCCCGAGGCGGTCGAGTCCGGCCGGGGTGAGCAGGGCGCCGTCGGCCACCGGGAGGGGGTCCTCCGGGCTCGGGAAGACCGCCTGGCCGACGACCAGGAACTCCATCGCCGCCTTCTCGGCGGTGGCGATGGCCACCCTCCCGCCCACGCGGAGGTGCGTGGCACCGAGCGTGTCCGCGCCCAGCGCCACCTCGTCGGGGGCGGCCGGCGCCCGGCCCCTGGCCATGACCGGGCCCAGCCCGCCCTTGACCGGGTCGAGGCCGTAGGCGGACACGGAGCTGCCCTTCACAGTCACCGGGAGCTGGAAAAACCCGACGGCCGCGGCGTCCACGTCGGGGTTGGCCACGATGGCGTCGCGGTCGAGGTCCTGGGCCGAGACGGCGACATGCCACGGTGACCCGTAACGCGCCGGCGTGTCGACCAGGCGGCCCATGCTGGCCCCGACGACGCCCACGGCGACCACGCCGACCAGGCCGGCGACGGCGCCGGCCAGGGCCGGGCGCACCGGGGTGGCCCGCGCCCCCCGCCCCGGTTGCAGGGCGAAGGCCAGGCCGGTGGTGGCGACAGGACCCAGGCGGGCCCCCGTCCGCGCCCCCGGACCTGGCCTCCGGGCCTCGGCCGGGGGGCCGGCCGGCCGGCCGGCGCGGGTGGCTCGACGGGCCCGGCGTGCGCCCAACCCGGCGAACCCGGCTCCGAGAATGGCCAGGACGACGACGCCAGGGGCCAGTACGAGCAGGTCGGCGTGGAGGCCCACGTCGGGGTCGGCCCGCCGGGCCAGGCCGACGGGCAGGAGCGGCGAGGCCACTACGGCCGCAGCCAGAGCGCCGACCGTGCCGCCCAGGACGCCCGGAAGGCCAGACCCGAGCAGCAGGGCGAACTGGGCCCGTCGCCCCAGCCCCAGGGCGGCCAGAACTTCCAGGTCTGCGGTGGCACCCGTCACGTGACGGTGCAGGGCCAGCGCCAGCCAGCCCAGCCCGGCCACCGCGGCGACCGCGGCGGTCAGCACAAGCCCGGCGCTGACCACGCGGTTCGAGCCCCTGGGCCCTTCGATGATGTTGCCGGGCTCGAAGATCGGCAATTTCTTACCACCATAGGAATCGTCGAGCAGGCGGCCGAACCGGGGTGCGGCGTCGAAACCACCGGTGAGGCGCAGCACGAACAGCCCCCGGTCCCCTCCCATACGCTCGCCGTAAGTGGCGAAGAAGGCGGGGGTGAGCAGCGTGGGAAGGGGGTCCTCCGCCCGTTGGGCCAGATCGAAACTGGTCCGTACCACGCCGACGACGCGCAGTTCGACCTCCGGGCCGGCGAAAACGTCGGGGAAGTCGCCTTCGCCCTCTTTCGCGGCGGCCCACTGTTCCGGCGTCATGGAACGGAACCGGAGCCGGCTTCCCACCTCAGCGCCCAGCCGGCGGGTGTTGGTCTCGGCCAGCGCCACCTCGAGCGGCTCGTCGGGATCGGGCTGGCGACCGCGCAGGAGCAGGCCGCGGGCCAGGTCCCGCCCGGCCACGCCGTCCACGCTGGCCAGCAACGGGAAGTAGCTGTCGCCCTTTTCGGGGAAGGCGGCCACGTAGGCCAGTTCGCCCAGGGCCTCGACCTGAGGGTGGTTGGCCAGTGCCCGCAGCGGGCCCGGATCGGTGTCGTTGGCGTCGGCGAACAGCGCGTCGAGTGACACCCGGTCGAAGCGATCCAGGCTGGCGTTGGTACGCCGGGCGCCGGCCAGCAGGGCCATGACCGTCCCGCCGGTGATGGCCACCAGGGCAGCGAGGGCCAGAGACGAACGCCACCGGGCCCGCCAGTCCCGCCGCAGCCAGAACCACACGCCGGCCATCACTCGCCCCTCAGGACCACAGCGGGCCGGAGGCGGGCCGCAGCCCGGCCGGGGAGCAACGCGAGCATGTTGACCAGGGCCAGGCCGGCGGGCACGGCCAGGACCAACGCCAGCACCGGGACCGAGGGTCGGTCCACGACCTCGAGCCCGCCAGCGACGCTCGACCACGCCGCTCGTCCCGCCACCAGACCCAGGGGGATGCCGGCGCCCAGGCCCACGGCGACGGTCGCCATCGCCTGCCAGGCCACCGTCCAGCGGGTGTCGCCCGGCGTGAAGCCCAGAGCCCGCAGCACGGCCAGGTCCCGCCGGCGCCGCCGCACGGTGACGGCCAGAGCGTGGGCGGTCGCCCCCAGACCCAACGCAGCGAGGAACCCGGCCAGCGCCTCGGGGATGGCGCCCAGTTCGCCCAGGTTGTCGACCTCGGTGGGCACGAAGGGCGGGTCGTAGCCGAAGCCGGCCTCGTCGATCGTCTTGCGGGCGGCGACCAGGTCGGTGCCCGGGGCCCACCGGACCAGCAGAGCCAGGCCGTCCTCGCCGGCCACGCTCGAGACCAGGCGTTCGAGCCCGTCCATGGTGAACACCAGGCCGTCGGTGCGACTGTCGCTGTCGATGATGGGCACGCTGCCCCGTCCGACGATGCGGTAGGTGCCCTTGCCGGCGTCGCCCTCGAAGTCGATCGTGTCCCCCACGTGGCGGCCCAGGGCCTTCAGGAGGTCGCCGCCGACCAACGCCTCGTCGGGTGCCATCGGAGGCCGGCCGGCCAGCACGGTGGCCCCGATAGTGCCTCGCTGGGGCTCCACGGCGATGGCCAGCACATCAGGCCGGCCGGCGGCGGTGACCCGACCTTGACCCACGAGGCCCAGCGCATCGACCCGACCGGCCCGCTCGGCGGCGGCCCCGGCAGAGGCGGCGGCGCCGGGCTTGTCGGCCACGCTGATCTGAGCGCTCCACGCCGCGCCGTACAAGGCGGAGTCGGACTGGAGGCGGTCGGCGCTGCGAGCGAAGGTGAGCACGGCGAACAGCCCGGCCACCCCCACCACCGCCCCCAGCAGGGTGGACCCGACCGGCATGGCGGTGACCCCGCTTCCCCGTTCCAACGCCATGCGCGCGCCCACCCGAAGCGAGGGTGGCCGCCGGACATCCAGGACCCTTGTAAGCCCCACCGGCGGCCGGCCTCGGCCCCGCCCCCGGGCCACGTCGCCGGCCGAAGCGCCGGCCAGCCGCAGAGCCGAGACGGCGCCCCGTGCGACGACCATGGCCGCCAGCGCCAGCCCGCCCAGCACCAGCACGCGGGTGTCGAACGCGGCGCCGGGGTGGGGCTCGGCCCGGCGACCGAGGCCGATCGGCAGCAACGGCGAAGCCAGCCACGCCCCGGCCACGGCCAGGGCGGCGCCGGCGGGGGCCGCCACAACCAACGGCCCCACCGCGGCCGCCCACCGTTGACGCCGGCCGGCCCCCAGCACCCCGAGGGTGGCGATCCCGGCTGCGCCCGCAGCAGCCAGCCTGGCGAACGCCTGCCCCACCGCCACCAGTCCGGCGAATGCGGCGGCGGCGGCGAACACCGACAACGCCCGGGCCTGGATACCCAGGGCGTCGTCGACCCCGCCTGATGCGGCCGGGCTCACCTCGAGATCCTCGCTGATGCGGGTGACGGCGGCCTTGAAGGCCGGCACGGCGGCCGGCCCGCCGGCCAGGCGCACCCCCAGCCCGGTCCCGGGACTGGCCGTGCGGTTTCCGTACCGGCGATGGAATGCCCTGCTCGCTGTGGCCCCGAAGGAGTCGAAGGTGCGGTCGTCGAGATCGGACAGCGAGCGGGTCACGCCCACCACCACGACCGGGGCGGCCGGCCCCCCTCTGAGGTTGTCGCACGCGCCCGACTCGAAGCAGGCGTTCAGCTCCGCCGGCGTGGGGCCCTGCAGGACGATGCGGTCGCCGAGCTTCAACTGGAGCTTGCGGGCCAGCGCCTCGTTGACCGCCACCTCGTCGGCCCGGGCGGCCGCCGGTAGGCGCCCTCGCACGACCCGGGGCCGTTCGATGGTCCGAAAGGCCCGATCGTCCAGCGGGGTGTCGACGGCCATGTCCAGGCCTGCCCGGATGTCGGTCCCGACCGGGGCGGTCAGCAGTATCGCCGCCCTGCCCGACGCCACCACCCCCGGCAGGTTCTCGACCGCGTCGAGCAGAGAAGGATCACCGCCGGGCGGCGTGGACACCACGGCGTGGGCTTCCACCGATTCCCCCCGGAAACGGTCGAACGACGAGGAGGTGCGCCGGGCCCCGGCCACCGCGGCCAGGGTGGCGCCGCCGGCCAGGCCGATCAGAAGAACCACGCCGACCCAGGACCGCCACCGGCCCCGCAACTCGGCCCGCACCCAGAGCCGCACGCCGGCCGTCACGGGCCTGTCGCCGCCCCCGGCCCGTCAGACTCCCGCCGGGGCCGCGGCGGGGTCGGCGTGGCGCGCCCGACCACCGTCGTCGACGACCCGGCCGTCACGCATGCGCACGATGCGCTGGGCGGCGTCGGCGACAGGCTGGTCGTGGGTGACGAGAACGATGGTCTGGCCGTCGGCGTGGAGGCGGCGGAACAGCTCGAGGACCTCGGCCCCACCTTCGGAGTCGAGGGCACCGGTGGGCTCGTCGGCCAGGACCAGGGTGGGCTGGTTGGCCAGGGCCCGGGCGATGGCCAGGCGCTGGCGCTGTCCTCCGGACAACACGCCCGGCGCCTGGCGGGCCCGGTCGCCGAGGCCAAGAAGATCGAGCAGGTCGCGGGCGCGCGTCTCGGCCGCCTTGCGCTTCACCCCGGCGATGACCGCCGGCATGACCACGTTCTCCAGCACGCTCATGCCCTCCAGCAGATTGAAGAACTGGAACACGATGCCCACGTGCTTGCGCCGCATCAGCGCCAGCGCGTTCTCGTCCTTGTCGGCCAGGGGCTCGCCGGCCACGTCGATCTCTCCTTCGTCGGGCGAGTCCAGGCCGGCGATGATGTTCAACAGCGTGGACTTCCCACAGCCCGACGGCCCCATCACCGCCACGAACTCTCCCCGCTCCACGTCGAGGTCGGCTCCCCGCAGCGCCCGGACCGGCGCCAGCTCCTGGTCGAAGGTGCGGTACAGGTTCTGGGCCCGTACGACGAGGTCGGTCATGGTGTCCCTCCTGTAGTTCCCGTTGTTTGTGTGTTCGGCCCGATCCGGTAGGAAACGACGGGCGCGTCGCGTCCCTTCACCAGCTCCGGCGCCAGCTTCTCGGCGCCCACCGGCGGCGAGGACAGGCCCGCCCACGTGGGCTCGCTGAGCACGGTCTGGCCGGGCGAAGCGAACTGCTGCAGCCGCTGGCTCAGGTTCACCACGTCGCCCACGATGGTGTACTCGAGCCGCTCCTCGGAGCCGAGGAGGGCGGCCGCCGCTTCCCCGGTCGACAGTCCGATGCCCAGCCCGAAGGGCGGAAGTCCTTCCGGTGCCCACCGGGCGTTCACCGTGGCCTGCCCCTCGTGCATGGCCAGCGCCGCGGCCAATGCCCGGTCGGCGTGATCGGCCTGGGCCACCGGTGCACCGAACACCGCCATCACCGCGTCCCCCACGTACTGCATGACCGTGCCTCCCTCGGCCAGGATGGCACGGTTCATCTCGACCCGGTGCAGGTTGAGCTGGCCGGCCAGGCGGGACGGCTCGGAGTGCTCGGCGATCGAGGAGTACCCGCGGATGTCGGACATGACCACGGTTACGTTCACCTCCTCGGTCTCGCCCACCTTGCGGCCCTCGCGGCGGACCTTGTCGGCCAGGCCGGTGGGGAGCAGCCGGCTCAACTTCTCGCCCTGTTCCTCCCGCTCCACGATGGCCTCGTGCAGCATGCGCAGCCGGCGCAGGGCTCCGGCGGCGCCGGTGCTCACACCCTCGGCCAGCCGCCGGAAGAGCTTCTCCACGTCCTCGGCCACGGCGGCCGGGGTGGTGTCGCGCACCGCGGCGATGGCCTTGATCGGCTTGCCCTCGGCCACCAGGGCCAACAGCTCCTCCTCCTCGGCGCCGAGGCCCCCGTCGGCCGACACCGGCCGGACCAGGGCGTTGACGATGGCCGGGTCGAGCATGGAACCACCGGTGGCCACCTCCCGCACGGCCCGGGCCAGCTGGTCCCCCTCGGCCACCCGGTCCTTCAACAGGTAGGCGTAGCCGGCCGCCCCCTCGGCCAGCAGCGAGATGGCGTAGTCGGGGTCGTCGTACTGGGACAGGATCACCACACCGGTACCCGGGTGGCGCTTGCGGATCTGCTGGCAGGCCTCGATGCCCTCCCGCTGGAAGGCCGGCGGCATGCGGATGTCGGACACGATCACCTGGGGAGCGGCCGCCTCTGCTCCGGCCACCAGCCCGTCGTAGTCCTCGGCCACGCCCACCACCTCGAGGTCCTTCTCACGGGCCAACATGGCCCGCACGCCCTCGCGGATGATGACGCTGTCGTCGGCTACGAAAACGGTGATGGCTTCCACGGCCTCCAGAGGACCACATCGCACGGGTATGCGCCCAGGGTGCTGCCGGGTGAAGCGGGGGTGAGGCCACCACCACCCGCGAACCACCCGCAGACACCGGCCCGCACGGTCGCCCCCGCTGCCACCCCTTCCTACGGTTGGTCCTCGTGTGGTACCGGTTCAGGGCCGAGGCGCGCCGCGGCTGGAGGCGCCATCCTGCACCACGGGCCGCGCCAGCAAGTACCTCGGGGATGCCCACGTCTTGGAGGGGGGCCACCACCACCTGAGGGACGCCGGCCCGCACCCTCGCCTTTGCCATTCGGCCGCCGTACCGTTCCCCCATGAGGATCGAGTCGTCGGTGACCTGTATCTCCTGGATCCCCCCGGAAGCCGTGCAGGGATTGCCCCGTCTGGGTTTCTCGACGGGGGTCGCCCACTACGACCGGCCTCCGCCCGAGGACATCGGTACTCCAAGGGAGGGGCGGCTCGAGGAGCTGGCGGCGACCGACCGCCTGCGCTTCGCCAACCACCTGCGGGCATGGGTCGAGGTCGAAGACGGACGCGTCACCGGCTACGGCTACGACGAGACCAGTGGGGGCCGCATCGGCTCCACCCGTGTCCGGCTCGGGCGGACGGACCTGGACGTGGGCGCCACAGCTCTCCCCGACCTCGCCAGGGACCCGGAGGTGGGCGACGGCTGGGTGAGGTTCAAGCAGACCAGCGGCGGGCGCACGGGGTTGCCGGCCCCCCGGACGGTGGCCCATCCGCCGTTCGTCCAGTACCAGGCGCCCATCGGGTGGAGCACCCTGCAACTGACCCTGCACGCCGGCGGCCAGAGCGACGCCGAGCTCACCGGTGCCAGCGTCTTTCCCCGCCACTGGGTGTACGACCACAGCGGAGCCCTGGTGCAGAAGAGCGGCGTCATCGATTTCAACGAGTGGTGGAAGCATTCGTTCGGGAAGTACACGCCGTGGGGCGCCATGGACTCGCCGGCGCTGGTGACCCAGGTCGAGACGGCTCTGGAGCGCCAGCTGTCGACCACCATCATGCGGGGCGGGCAGAAGCCCTCGATCCGCAAGGTCAAAAAGGGCAGCGCACTGGTGGAGCAGGGCCAGGAGGGTGCCGAGCTCTACCTCCTCCTCGACGGGGTGCTCGCCGTGGAGGTCGACGGGGAGGCTCTCGCCGAGCTGGGACCGGGGGCGGTCATGGGCGAGCGGGCCCTTCTGGAGGGTGGGCTGCGCACCGCCACCCTGCGGGCCGTTACCGCCTGCCGGGTGGCGGCCGCCGGCGCAGCCGACATCGATCCCGCCGCGCTGGCCGAGCTGCGGGAAGGTCATCGCCGAGAGGAGAGTCCTACTTCGTGAGGCTGGACTTCTGCGGGGTGCGGGGCTCGACGCCGGCGCCGGGAGTGGAGTTCGCCGGCGTCGGCGGCCATACATCGTGCGTGGCCATCTCCCACGACGGAGCCGCCCCCTCGCTCGTGCTCGACGCCGGCACCGGCCTGCGCCGGCTCAGCACGCTCCTGGCCGGAGCCCCCTTCCGAGGCACGATCCTGTTGAGCCACCTCCACTGGGACCACACCCACGGGCTTCCCTTCTTCACCGCCGGCGACCGCGAGGATTCGTCGGTACGGCTCCTTCTGCCCGAGCAGGAAGTGGACCCGCTGGAGCTACTGGCCCGCTGCATGTCGCCGCCGCACTTCCCTATCCGGCCCGACGAGCTGCGGGGCGACTGGAGCTTCGGGAGCCTGGCCGAGGGCGCCCAGCACCTGGAGGGCTTCACGGTCCTGGCCCGGGAGATCCCCCACAAGGGAGGGCGAACCTTCGGTTTCCGCATCAGCGACGGCTCTGGCACCGTCGCCTACCTGTCGGACCACGCGCCCCAGAACCTGGGCGACGGTCCCGACGGTGTGGGCGAGCACCACCCCGCGGCCTGCGAGTTGGTGGAGGGTGTCGACGTCTTGATCCATGACGGCCAGTACACCGCTGAGGAGCTTCCCACCCGTGGGCATTTCGGCCACGCCGCCGCCGAGTACGCCGCCGGGCTGGCCCAGAAGTGCGGCGCCGGCCGGCTGGTGCTCTTCCACCATGACCCCGCCCATACCGACTGGGAGGTGGAGGCTCTCCGGGCCGGCGTCCAGGAGCACCCCGCCGGCGCTGGCGTGGCCGTCGGAGCGGGGCGCGAAGGAGACGTCCTGTTGGTGCCCGGACAGTGACGCCGCTACTGCTGTGGTTCCGTTCCGCGCTCGGCCGGCGCCGGTGGCCGGCCGAGCGCCGTCACCGGGGTGCGCATGGCCGTGGTGATGGCCAACCTCGTGGCCCTGCTACCGGGTCGGGCTGCGGCACGTACGGCGCCGGCAGTCGTGCTGCGGACCGGGTAGGGCAACTGCACCAGGGAATGTTCTTCGTCTGGAAAGCCAACCGATCGCGGGCTGTCGGCGTCTGGGTGGTCCCGTCGGCGCGAGCTGGCGGTCCTCGAGGTCGCGGCCCCGCCTCACCGGGGTGGTCGGAGTGGTTCCGGTTCCGTCTGCTAGCCGAATGAGACAGGAGAGGTCCGGTGCACGGGTACCGTGCTGGCGTGGCTGGGAACAACATGCTCAAACGGCCGGTCTCGCTGGGGGTGGTCCTCTGGATCGTGATCGGGATCGTCGTGGCCGCCCGGGAGAACTTTCTGTATGATCTCGGCTCGCTCTCCCACGTGCTGTCGGCCATGCTCGCCGTGGCCGTGTGGCCCCTGGTCGCCCTCGACGTCCACTTCGGCATCTGAGCCGTCGCCCCGACAACCCAACCGTGCGCTGATGGATCTTCGGTTCGGCCCACTTACGCGGTTTCCAGGTGGCAGCATCGAGCAGTACGACGACGTGCCTGCATGACGAGCCCAATGGCCATGGTGTCCTCCCGGGATAGGTGTCCGGCACGGACGTACACCTCTCGTTTCGGAGAAGCCCGTGGTCCAGCACGTTGAGCTCCTCCACGTCCGGAACCCGCAGCGGCAACATGGCCTCCTCGTCCCCGAATGGCCGCGTGGCAACCTGAGGGTGATGATCACAGACGGCGCCCTTGACTTCGACGACCTCCGGGGCGGCTGCTGATGCTGCTGCCGTTCGACCCGGACCTGGCCCGGTGACTCTGATCCGCCGGTCCCACGGGGTGGACTGGGAGAAGTCCAAGCGGGCGCTCAAGACGGAGGTCGGCCGGGCCGCCGGCCTGATGCGCTCGATCAAGAACCCGGATGCGCCGGCGCTGGGCGAGTGGTCCGTGGCCGAGGTGGCCATGCATCTCTCCCAGGCGTGGGCCGCGGTCCCGGCCCTGGCGAAGGGCGAGGTCACCGGGACCAGTTCCGCCCCGACGAGCCTCCACGACACGCGCCGTCCGGGCTTCCTGGACGACATCTGGACCCTGGGTGAGGTCACCCGGCACAGCGTGCGCTCGGATCCCGAGCGGGATCTCGAGGTGCTGGCCCGCAGGATCGAGAACCGGGCGACGGCGTACCTGGCCGGCGGGCACGGAGAGGCCGACGACTTGCGTACATGGCTGGTGGAGGGCGTGGAGGTCGGTCTCCGCACCCTGACCTGCCACCTCCTGAACGAGACGATCGTGCACGGCTGGGACATGGCCACCGCTGACGGGCGGCAATGGGGGATCACTCCGGCCCACGCGGCGATGGTGTTCGACGGGTTCGTCGTGCCCGCCCTGCAGGCGCTGGGGCCCCGAGTCATGGTGAACCAGGAGGTGGCGGCGGGCCTGCACGCCACCTACGAGATGCGGGTGAAGGGCGGAGGCCGGCATGTGTTCGTCTTCGACGACGGCAGCCTGAGCATCGAGGCTCCGTCGTCGAGACCGGTCGACTGCATCGTCACGGCCGACCCCGATGCCTTGTTGCTCGTCGTGTGGAAGCGAGTCACTCAGGCGAAGGCCATCGTCGAGCGCCGCCTCGTGGCCTCCGGACCCAAGGCATGGCTCGCCACCCGACTCCCGGCGCTGATGCGGATCACCTGAGGCAAACGGTGACATGGCTCCGAGAGCGGGGCGAGAGAGCGGAGGGAGTGGGATTTGAACCCACGGGACTCTCGTCCAAAGCTTTTCAAGAGCTTCGCATTCGGCCGCTCTGCCATCCCTCCAGGGTCACCATCGTAAGACGGCGCGCGGCCTTCGAGGCGAGTCGGCTACCGCTCTATCTCGCCCCGTAGGTCGTCGATCCATCCTGCCGCCGCCGCCCAGCCCGCCTCCACGACGCGCCGGATGGCCGGACCGTGCTCGCCGGCGGCGGGATAGGAACCGAGGAACTTGACGCCGTCGAGCATGGAATGCAGGTCCCGCAGGCAATCGGCCACCACCTCGTCGTCGATGTGGCCCTCCAGGTCGACGATGAAGCAGTAGTTGCCCAGACCACGCTTGGTCGGCCTCGACTCCAGCTTGGTCAGGTTGATGTTACGAGCCGAGAACGGGCTCAGGATGGCGTGCAGGCTGCCGGGTCTGTCGGCCTGCTGGAAGCACACGATGCTGGTCTTGTCGTGCCCTGTGGGCACCGGAACTCCGCGGCGGGAGACGAGGACGAAGCGGGTTGAGTTGTCCGGATGGTCCTCCACGTCACCGGCGAGCACATCCAGGCCGTAGAGCTTCGCCGCCAGCGCGGTGCCCAGAGCCGCCGTCCCCGGCGGCCGCTGCGTGCCGACGGTCTCCACGGCGTCGGCCGTGGAGTTGGCCGCCACCACCTCCACCTGCGGCACGTTCTCGTTGAGCCACCCCCGGCACTGCGCGGTGGCGTGGGGGAAGGACACCACCCGCTTGACGTCGGCCAGCGCGGTTCCCGGTGGCGCCAGCAGGTTCAGCCGGACCGCCAACACCACCTCCCGCTGAATCCGCAGGTCCGTGTCGAAGATGAGGGTGTCGAGGCTGGCGTTGACCGTGCCCTCGATGGAGTTCTCCAGGGCCACGAAACCCAGCTCACACTCCCCGGCCTGGACGGCATTGAGCACGTCGGGCATCGACCTCATGGGGACCAGGTCGGCCTCAGCCAGATCGTGCTGGGTGAGGAGAGCCTCTTCGGTGAACGTCCCGGGCGGGCCGAGGAAGGCGACACGTGCCACGAAGGTGCACGATAGTTAGGGCATGGACGAGGCGACCCTCCGACAGCTGTTGGACGACGTGCGCTCCGGCACGTTGGCGCCCGACGCCGCCGTCGCCCGGTTGCGCCGCCTGCCGTTCGCCGACCTCGGCTTCGCGCGCGTGGACCACCACCGGGTCCTGCGCCAGGGTTGGCCCGAAGCCGTCTACGGTCCGGGCAAGACGGCCGGGGAATGTGCCGCCATCGTCGAAGAGCTGCTGGCCGGGGAGGGCGGCGGGCCCGTGCTGCTCACCCGGGCCGATCCGGCCCAGGCTGCCGCCGCCCTGGCGCGGAACCCCGGCGGCACCCAGTCGGGCACAACCGTCGCCTGGCGCCCCGGCCCACAGCGCCCCGGCCGCATCCTGATCGTCACCGCCGGCACCGCCGACGGCCCGGTGGCCGAGGAGTGCACGACAACGCTCCGCGCTTACGGCTTCCGGCCCGAGCTACTCGCCGATTGCGGGGTGGCCGGAGTCCACCGCCTCCTGGCCATCGTCGACGACCTCGCCGCGGCGGACGTGGTGGTGGTCGTGGCCGGCATGGAGGGTGCGCTGCCTACGGTGGTCGGCGGCCTCACCTCCTGCCCGGTGGTGGCGGTGCCCACCAGCGCCGGCTACGGCGCCGCCTTCGACGGCATCACCGCCCTCCTCGGGATGCTCTCCTCGTGCGCCGCCGGGATCACCGTGGTGGGGATCGACAACGGCTTCGGCGCAGCCTCGGCCGTGGCCCGGCTCCTGCGGTGAGCTGAAGGGTGTCTCTGCGATGACGCTCGCCTGGTTCCACTGCTTTGCCGGCATCGCCGGCGACATGGCCCTCGGCAGCCTGATCGACGCCGGCGCCGATCTGAACGAGGTGCTCGGCCTCCTCGGGCGCCTACCCGTCACCGGGTGGACCGTGGAGGCACGGGGTGTGCAGCGGGGAGGCATCGCCGGCATCCGTATCCGCGTCGGCGCCGAGGACGACGGCATCGTGCGTACCCACTCCCACATCCAGGGCGTGATCGAGGAGGCCCGCCTGCCCGACCGGGTGCGGGAACGGGCGCTCGCCGCCTTCGCCGCGCTGGCCGATGTGGAGGGTCGCCTCCACCGCCGCCATCCGTCCCAGGTCCACTTCCACGAAGTCGGCGGGATCGACGCCATCGTCGACATCGTGGGCACCTGCGCCGCTCTGGAGGTCCTCGATGTCGACGACGTTCGCGCCAGCCCGGTGGCCACCGGGATGGGGATGATCCGCAGCTCCCACGGCGCACTGCCCAACCCATCGCCGGCCGTGGTGGCCTTGCTCAAGGGTGCGCCCACCTATGGCCGGGACCTCAACGTGGAGTTGACCACGCCCACCGGCGCCGCCCTGCTCGCCGCCCTGTGCTCCTCCTACGGCCCGCTGCCGCCCATGACGATCGAGGCCACCGGATTCGGCGCCGGTTCCAGGGATCTCGAGACCCTTCCCAACCTGACCCAGGTGGTGCTCGGCACGCCCGACCCCGGCACCGCTACCGAGCCGGGCCAGCCGGTGATCCTCCTGGAGGCGAACGTGGACGACGCCAGCGGCGAGACCCTCGCCCACGCCGTCACCGCCCTTCTCGCCGCCGGCGCCCACGACGCCTGGGTCACTCCCATCGTCATGAAGAAGGGCCGGCCGGCTTACACCGTCGGCGCTCTCGCCGACCCGGCCCTGGCCGCCCAGCTGGCACAGGTCCTCCGGACCGAGACGGGATCGCTCGGCGTGCGGGGTTCGACCCTGGAGCGGTGGCCGGCGGCGCGTACCGAGGGCGAGGTCGAGGTGAACGGCATCCCCGTGCGGGTCAAGGTGAGCGCCGGCCGGGTCAAGGTGGAGCACGATGACGCCGCCCGCGCCGCACGGCGCAGCGGCCGCCCGCTACGGGAGGTGGTTTCCCGGGCCGAGTCGGAGTTTCATCGCATGCACCCGGAGACGCCGCCGGGCTCCGCCGGCGGCCAGGGCGACGAAGCCGGCTGATCAGCCGCGCACGACCAGCGACAGCGACCGCTGGTTGTCGACTACACCGTCCTCGCCCTCCACCGGACCCACCACGACGGTGAGGTTCGATGGACCACCCGCGACCGTCCGCAGACCACCGATACCCACGGCAAGGCGTTGACCGGGCGCCAGGTCCACGAACTGACGGGCCGTGTCGACCTCTCCGGCCGGGCCGGTCAGGGTCACCACCACCGGAACCCTCGACTCCTTGTCGTTGCCGATGTTGGCCACGACCACCTCGACGCGAATCGTCTTCACCAGGGGCAGCACTGCACTGCCGGTCTCGCTCCCCACCGGCTTCGGATCGGTGCTGAAGGTGAGCACGGCGACGTCGTGAACGGGCGTCGAGATGGCGCTGGCCCGAAGGGCGGAGACGAAGGCTGACATCGACGGCCGGTCCCAATCCGCAGGGTCAGCGACCCATTTCGACTCCGGCAGAACACGGCGGGTGCCTTCCGCCCCCCCGATCAGCTCGACGAAGGTGCGGTAGCTCTGGTCGGCGGCAAACATCTCCTGGCCCGCGTCCACCAGGTGTCCCACCGCTCCCTCGGGCGCGCCCTCACCGAGAGCCACGACCAGCGCGTCTGCCATGGTCGAGGTGGCACGCGCCCGCAGCACCATGGTCGACAGGAGCAGGCTGTGGTTGGTCCCCAGCTCCGGTGGCGGATCCACCGCCTTGACGGCGCGAAGCTCGGCCGCCGCGTCCCGCCGGACCCGGTCCATCTTGCGGCGGATCCCGTTGCGGCCGAGCTCCGTCGCCTCCATCCTCACCTGGGCCACGTCAGCGCCCTGGAGGGTCGAACGGTCGACGTGGGGGCGCACCTGGTCCACGTAGGCCAACCTGGCCAGCCGCCTCGATGGGCTCTTGGAGCTCGAGGAGTAGCCGGCGTTGACGAGAACCGCCACCAGGGAGAGGAGCAGGCCCACCAGAACCACGCGCGACCGCCGGCGGCGTCGACGGCGGGGAGCGAAGGCCATCGCGAGGCCAGGCTAGCGATGCTCTCCGTAGGCCGAGCGCCGCTCGTTCACGCTCACGTGGCGCCGGCTTCACAGATGCTCACCGGACGCCTGGTGCTCGCGCCGGGTCCCGCGACGCCCATGCCGCGGCCAGCCACGCGGCGGCAGCCAGCCACAGCCACCGGCCGTGATGGGCGGCATCGCCGAGCCGCGGCAACGCGCCGTATTGCTCGGCAGTCAGCGTGATCGTCACCATCGTGACCACCGACATGAGCGCGCCGGTCAGGCCCGGACGGTTTGTGACACCGCGCCGGGCTGTCGCGGCTGCGACGGCAATGCCGATCCCCGCCGCGGTCACCGCCTCGACAACGAGCCGCCGGATCGGCAGTTGGTCGAGGCCCCCGCCGAGCGCGCCCGCCACGGCGACGCCCAACCACGCCGCCAACATCACGATGAGCGCCACCGCGAGCCGGCCGGCGCGGCGTCGCGCCAGCGAGGTCGGGGCGCTGGCCAGCAGCACGGCCGCGTCGTCGTCGACGGCTTGGGCCAGGCCCGCCCCGCCCACGACGGCGGCGGTCACGAACGCGAGCAGCAACTCATGGCCGCCGCGGGCGACGGTCACGACGGTCGGCGCGAGCGCGAGCGTGCCGGCTGCCGCCACCGAACCGAGCGGAACGGCGCGAGCGGTCGCTCGGAGCGCGACGACGACCGGTGGCTTCAGCAGGAGTACTCCCGGGCCTCGATGCGCTCGGGCGTCCCCAGGGGCGTCATGCCGACGGCGCGCAGCAGATCATCGGTAGTCGCCACCGGATCGGTGAACCGATCCCAGTCGTTGCGGATCACGTTCGCAACGACTGCGGCGGGCCGCCCCACCAGCAGCCTGGCCGCACGCAAGTCGGTGGGCGACCACTGAAGCACACTGGGCTCGTCGCTGCAGCCACCAGGCCAGATCGCGCCCCGGTCGCTGGCGTCTCTGGGATCCCCAGGGCTGCGGTCGGCGTCTCTCAGCCGTCGCGCCGTGTCCGCGGGCGACATGCCCCTCGTGGCCAGCCAGAGGGCGACGACACCGCGAGCCTGACCCGCGACGACGGTGCCCTCCCCTCCCGGGCGGGCTTCTGTCGGCAGGCCGACCGCACGCGCCGCCAACCGGAAACGGGAGGCCGCGAAGTTGTCCGGGTGCGAATGGAATCGCAGCCGCAGCACGCCACCGGGTAGGTCGCGGGTCCGGCCGGCCAGCGCGTCTCGCACCTCCCGTTGGAGCTGACGGTCACGCTTCTCGAAGTAGGTGAGAAAGGTGACGCCCTCGCGCGCGCTCGGCGGCACGGCGGCGGCGACCGGCCGTATGGCCGCGACCGTCCGGGTCGCCAGCTCGGCGTACTCCTCGTACGAGCACACCCGGACGCCGGCTCCGGCCGGGAGGCAGCGGGCGTGCGCGACGGGCTGGGCGATTCGCTCGGCGATGGACGCGGCGTCGGAGCGACTCGCAGGCCGGACGACGACCAGCGCAGCGACGATCGTGATCACGGCTGCACCTGCGGCAGTGGCCTCCAGGATGCGGCGAGGCCGCCGGCCGACGAGCGCCAGCACACCGACGAGCACGGTCAGACCCAGCAACCAGGCCGTACGCCCCCACACGGGCCGCGTGTAGTACAGCGCATCGATACCCCCGCTGGGAACGAAGGTGCTCAGGAGCCGGTCGGTGGCCCAGCTCTGACCGCCGATCTGGTTGATCTGGCCACCCAGCACGCCGATCCCGACGACGGCCAGCACCGGCGTCAGCGACCACCGGGCCCAGCGACCGAGCGTGACCCCGAGCACGACGGCGCCGGCGCCGATCACGGCTGTCGCCGCCAGCTCGGCCGCCACTTCGCGGTCGAACGGCCCGTACAGGCGCGAGTTGCGGGCGGCGACGAGCACGAGCATGCCGACCGCGCCGACCACGCAGACCACCGCGCCGACCCACGCAGTCGCCAGATGCCCACGGGTCCTGGTGTCCGCGTCGGCAGGGCACGCGTCGAACAGCTCGTCGCAACCGTCGCGCGTCGACCTCGTCCGGTTCCGGTGCGCGGCGATGATCGCCGCCGCCGCGAACGGGTGGCTCATCATCGTCAAGCGCCCGACGAACTCCGACCAGCTCCGGTCCACGTCGTCGACCCACAAGACGCCGAAGGTCAGGTACACCATCGCCCAGAAACCAATGCCGACCGCGAAGCACGCACCGGTGGCGAGCTGGCGTGCCTCGAACCGGGCCAGGGCCCGCGCCACCGAGCCGCCACCACCTCTCGGCGCGCCCAGTGGTAGGGGCGGGACGGCGACCACCGGCGCCGGCGCCGGCGCCGGCGCGCCGGTCCAGCCCACCTCGATGGCGCGCACCGTCCGGCTACGGAACAGCACGACGCCGAGCACGCCGACGAGCAGGAACAGCGGCAGTGGGAGCCTCGGCGACGACCCCGCGATCAGGCCGACGAACGCGGCACCGGCAGCGATCGCAGCCACCAGCCTCAGTCCCGCCCCCCGCATCACGCCACCGCCGATTCAGTCGCCGCCGGCCCCGCCAGCACCAGGTAGCCGTCCTCCACGGTGGGGCTCACGAGGTCGGCGCTGGCCGGCGGCTCGCCGATGTGCCGAACCCGCCCCTCGGAGGTGACCCACGCCAGTTCGGCGCGCGGGTCGCGGGAGTCGGCCAGCCACACCCGGCCCTTCGCTCGAGCGGCCAGCTCCGCCGGCGTGCCGGCGAAAGCGACGCGTCCCCCGAGCAACACGATCACTCGCTGACACAGGGCGGCCACGTCGTCGGTCTGATGCGTCGACAGCAATACAATGACGCCGGCTCGTTGCGCGCCCAGCAGCTCACGGAACCGCAGGCGCTGTTCGGGGTCGAGGCCGGCGGTGGGCTCGTCCAGCAGCAGCAGCGACGGCGCTCCGAGCAACGACTGCGCAATGGCGAGACGTCGGCGCATGCCGCCGGAGAGGACACGGATGCGCTTGTGCGTCACCGCGTCGAGGCCGACCAGCCCGAGCACCCGTCGAACTTCGTCGTGTCGAGCCTTGCGCTCGGTCCACTCCTTGAGGATGGCGACGTAGTCGACGAACTCAAAGGCGGTGAAATGCTGATGGAACCCGGGCTCCTGCGGCATGTAGCCGAGCTGGCGGCGGATCCCGAGGCGATCCTCGGCCACGCGGGGGTCGTAGCCCAGCAGGCGCACCTCTCCCGCATCGGGCGCGAGGACGGTGGCCGCGATCCGCAGCAGCGTGGTCTTGCCGGCGCCGTTCGGCCCCAGCAGTCCGGTCACGCCGGGCCCGATCTCGAGATCGACGTCGTCGAGGGCAATGGTGCCACCGAATCGCTTGCGCAGTCCAACGAGGTGGACCGTCGGGTCGATCATGAATTCCTCCTGACGATGGCGAAGGCGTGGCGCCTTCGTGACAGCGTGGCCAGTGCCACGACGACGACACCGGCACAGGTGATCTGGCCGGGCGCGGCGAGCGGCGCCAGCTCGGTGACCGGCCCGGACTTCGGCTGCGGCACCGCCGACAGCCACAACGCCGACAACCAGACCGCCCCGAGCAGCGCGGCAGCGGACTCGGCGCGCATCCACGTGCTCAGCGCGAGGCCCCCCAGGCTCAATGCGAGCGCGGGCACGACCCAGGCGGCGTCTTTGAGCTGCAGGTCAGGTAGCGCCAGCGCGCCGAGGGCGAGCGCGGCGAGGGTGGCGACGAGGACGGCCACGGCCCGGCGGAGGGCGAGACCGATGCCGGTCAGCGGTGCGGCGACACCGGCGTCGCCGGCGGGGTCGGCGCCGGGGCCGAAGGCCAGCACGACGCCGACGAGCGGAACGAGCGGCGCGGCCACGAGGAAGGGCGCGTTGGTGTCGGCCGTCCGCGCGAACCCCACCGTGCCGCCGATGGCCATCGCCAACGCCGCCAGCCAGGCGAGCTGCAGGGGCCGGGTGGCCGCTACGAGCCGCGCGTGGGTCTCGGCCACGCCGAGGTGCCGCAACAGGCGCTCGACCAGAGACGGCACGGGCCGATCTATGCGATCGGCGACTCCGTCCCAAGACGCCCTCGACCATTCCTCACCGCTGACGCGCGCTGTCTCCGCGCGGCAGTCCGCACACCTGAGGAGATGCAGCTCCAAGGACGCCGCCACGTCCGGATCGAGCTCGTGTGGCGCGTCGGCGAACTGCGCCAGGTCGTCGGGGGATGCGTGCCAGGTGGTCATGCCAGTGCTCCTCGGAGCTGTTGTCGGGCGCGCATGGCGCGCGTCTTAACGGTGCCGGCCGGGATCCCGAGCAGGCGGCCGGCCTCACGAGTCGTGAGGCCGTCGATCACAGTGGCCTGGATCACGGCGCGGAGCTCAGGAGAGAGGCGGTTCAGAGCCCCCGCCAGGTTGCCGTACTCGACGCCGAGCAGCGCCTGCTCCTCGGCGGCGACGACCACGTCGGGAGCGCCGCGGCCGTGGCTGTAGCCGGGCGCCGGCATGGCCACCGGCACCCAGCGGCCGCGGTGGCGGAGCGCAGCGATCAGCCTTCGGATGGCGATCCCCCAGATCCAGGCGGCGGGCTCGCCGCGGCCGTCCCAGCGGCGGGCACTCTTCCATACCGCCACGAAGGTGTCCTGCACCGCGTCGGCGACGACGTCGGCGTCGGCGCAGCGCCGCCGCAACCGGGCGCTCACCCACGGCGCGTGCCGGTCGTGAAGCTCGCGCAGCGCCCCGCGATCGCCGTCACGCACCGCGACGAGCAGTTCGGCGTCACTTCGCACCAGCACCATCGTGGACCCTGTCGCGGTGCCACCGCCCGACGGTTCGCCTCGAACGGGGTGAACCGTCGGCGCTCATCGACGGGGAAAACCATCAGATCGACCGCAATGGCGCCGAGGGCGTACCCCTGTAGGTTTTTCGACGATGACGACCCGGGTGGGACCTTCCTCGCCTCGTCCAGTCACCGTCTGACGGTGCTCCACGCCAGCCGCTGAGGAACTGGGCATCCTCTCCGACGTCGACAGGCGTGACGACGGTCCAGCTGCCCCGGTGGACACCACGACGAGCACCACCACTCGGGCGACGACCTTCGGATTTCCCTCTGTTTCCGAAGGCGAGCCTCAGTGGCGGTCAGGGAGCGAGTGCGCCGACTGGGATCACGGCGATGCTGTCGGGGCGGACGTAGCCGTACCCGGTCCCGGCGATGACGCCGAGGACGGAGGGCTCCCCGCTCTTGCCGGTGTCGATCGACTCTCGGAACCGCAGGAGCGCCTCGGCGCCTTCGTCAACGAGACCGGCGCCGAGCTTGACCTCGAACGCCCCCCACCGGCCATCGGCGAGCTGCACTACGGCGTCGGCCTCCACGCCGTAGTTGTCGCGGTAGTGGAGCACCTCCCCGTCGAGCGGCTGGGCGAGAACTCGGAGGTCTCGGATGACGAGCGACTCGAAGAGCAGCCCAAGGAGGTTGAGGTCGCCACGAAGGCGTTCGGGCCCGGCTCCGAGCGCGGCTACCGCCAGGGACGGATCGACGAAGTGGCGCTTGGACGATGTACGGAGACTGGCCCGCGAGCGCAGGTGGGGCGCCCACGCCGGCTGGTCCTCGATGACCATCAACCGATCGAGGATGTTGAGGTACTCGGCGACGGTGTGACGATCGAGCGGTCCGTCGCCGCCACCGGCATCGGCAGCCAGCACGGTGGCCGCCACCTCGGTAGCGGTGTTGCGAGCCAGCGACCGCAAGAGCCGCTCGACGCGTGCCGGGTCGCGCGTCGAGCCCGCGACGCGGGAAACGTCGACCTGACGAACCTGCTCGAGGTAGTCGCGCGCCCCGCGGGCAGCGTCGGCGACGCGACGGCCCTGCTGGGCCGGCCAGCCACCGGCGGTGATGCGATCGGCGAGGTCGGCCACCGCCAAGCCCGGGTCATCGGACCGGGGTGGCTCGCCCGCCAGGAGCCCGGCGAGCGACACTGCGCCGTTCGTGTGCCCGCTCTCGAAGAGCGTCATGGGCCGCATCGGCAGGAACGAGAACCGGCCGGCGCCGGTGTGCCTGGCGACGTCGTCGGCTGGCACCGACGAGCCGGTCAGCACGAACTGGCCGGAGAGGCCTCGATCGTCGACGGCCCGGCGCACGTGGTTCCACAGGCCGGGCTCGATCTGCCACTCGTCGATCAGCCGGGGGGTCGGGCCTTCGAGCACCAGTGATGGGTCCACCGCGGCGGCCCGCCGGGCGTTCTCGTCTACGTCGAGCAGGACCGAACTCGCCACGCGCTATCGCGCCGTCTCGGTCTTGCCGCTCGCCTTGGGTCCCTCGATGACGACCGCGCCCGCAGCGGCGAGGCGGGCGTCCAGCTCTGCATCGACAACTCTGGGCAGGTAGGGCACTGGCGGGCTCCAACTCGCGGTCGATTGAGGCACCAGATTGTAGGCATCCTGGTCACCACTTTGTAGGAGATCGTTAAAACTGCCTTTCGTTCTTTCGATTTGGCATAGGGTGGCCCTCCGCAGAGAACGGCGAGTCGGTCACCGTCCCCGCCGAGCCCGCACGACTGTACGCCCTCGACGTAGTCGGGGCTACCGCTCCAACGTCCGCCGCCTGCCACCAATCAGGCGATTCAAGACCAGAGCGTGATGACCTTGACGCCGAATCTGGTTCGCAACGCCATGGCCAACGCGGAGCGAGACCGAGCGGTGGTGCCCGGGTGTACGCTCGCGGGCGACACGACAAGATCCCTCACGTGTTCGACCAGCACATGGCTGGCTGGGGGCGTCGCTCCGGACCCTGGTAGCGCATCTGAACACAGCGCTAATCGCCAGGAGACAGTCCCATGAGTCGAGCCGAGTCTTCCCCAGGACCTACTTCAAGTGCCGACCAAGCTTTCGTCGGAGGCGACGGTCACCTTGGTGTCTGACGACGCCGTGGACGGCACGTACAACGGAGCCAATGTTCCGGTCGCACCCCCTCCTGCCGCGGACTCTCGTCGCCGCGAGAATGACACCGAGGTCACCTCGGACCACGGCGCGCGATGAGTTCCAGCAGCGAACGGCGGCTCCGCATCCTCGCCCAACTCAACAACGGTGCGGCCGGGGACCTGGAGGTGAAGCGGCTCTGTCAGATCTGCGCCGAGGTCACCGGTATGAGCGGCGCCGGGATCATGCTGATGTCCAACGACGTGCCACGTGGCGCGGTCTGCTCCACCGACGAAGTGAGCGCCGTGATCGAGGACCTCCAGTTCGCGCTGGTCGAGGGTCCCTGTGTGGACGCCTTCCACCTGGAGACCCCCGTTCTCGAACCGGACCTAGCTGAACCCGTCACGCCGCGCTGGCTCGGATTCACCGGCCCGGCGGTCGAGGCCGGCGCGCGAGCCGTGTTCGGCTTCCCACTGCAGTTGGGCGCCGTCCGGCTCGGCGCCCTGAACCTGTATCGGACCGAACCGGGACCGCTCACGGACGACCAGCACGCAGACGCGTTGGTGATGGCCGACGTCGCCGCCCAGGCGCTCCTTGTAATGCAAGCCGACGCGCCACCCGGGCAGTTGGCCGCCTCGATCGAGGACGGCTCCGACTTCCAGCACGTCGTCCACCAGGCCTCCGGCATGGTCTCCGCTCAGCTCGAGGTCACCGTTGGCCAAGCGCTCATCCGCTTGCGGGCCCACGCATTCGGCAACGACCGCCCTCTCGTCGTGGTCGCCCAGGATGTCGTGGCCAGACGGCTGCGATTCGACGCCCAAAGCGGTGAGAAGGACCCTCGCCCGTGACACAGCAGCCATGCCCCCCCTACGGGCCACGACGACCCGGTCGGTGTACCGTCGGGCTGTGGCTCTCGGCCCGGAACGGCCCACCGCGGAGCCCTCGGGGGACTGGAGATCCGATGACTAGAGACACGCTTCTCGCCCGAACCTTCGTGGAGCTCTCCGACACCCTGGTCGACGAGTTCGACGTAGTCGAGCTGTTGACCCTGCTCGCCGATCGCTGTGTCGAGGTACTCGATGTTGCCGCGGCGGGCATCATGCTCGCCGGACCTGGTGGTGAACTACGGGTGATGGCCTCCTCCAGCGCCGCGATGCGCGTGCTCGAGGTGTTCGAGGTGCAAGCACAGGAGGGTCCCTGCCTCGACTGCTACCGCACCGGCCAGCCGGTACTGAACGAGATCCTCGAAGCTGGCGGCGGCCGCTGGCCCCGGTTCACGGCCGAAGCGCTCGAGGCCGGCTTCCAGTCAGTGCAAGCGCTCCCATTGCGACTGCGCGGCAGCATCATCGGCGCGATCAACCTGTTCCACAAGGACCAGGCGGCACTAGCCGAAGGCGATGTCGAGATCGCCCAAGCCTTCGCAGACATAGCGACCATCGCCATCCTTCAACACCGCGCCGGGCTCGAAGGCCAGGTCTTGGCCGAACAGCAGCAGCAGGCGCTCAACAGCCGCGTGGTGGTCGAGCAGGCCAAGGGAGTGACCGCTGAGCGAACCGGTCTCAGCATGGACGACGCCTTCCGCGCCCTGCGCACGCACGCTCGCAACCACAACCTCGGCCTCGTCGATGTCGCGCGAGGCGTCATCGACGGCACCGTGCGCTCCGCGGAACTCGGTACCGCTCCCACGGCCAACGACGCCTGACCGGCGCCGGGCGGCAGTCGCCGCCTTCGCAACTCGCGATCCAGCCTCGCACCCCTCCGCAGCCCGGGAGTCGCCGCCCGAGCCGACGATCCCGATCCCGGACGCCCTTGCCTATGGTGGTGGCCCATGCCGCGGCTCGACAACGTTGCCGACGGCGTACAACGTGGACGAGGGGTACGGATGAAGGCGGCGACACGGAAGAGGTGCTGCATCAACGGGGGGCTCTGGCGTGCGGGGCGCCGGATCCCAACGGAATGAGACGGGGTGCCTGATCAAAGCTGACGGTTGTGATCACCGGTGCGAGCGCGGGAGTGGGCCGGGCGATGGCGCGCGCCTATGGCCAACGGGGGGCCAACGTGGGCCTGATCGCCAGGGGGCCCGAGGGCCTCGCCGTGGCGGCGACGGAGGTCAAGGCAGGCGGCCCCAGACCTCGGCAGCGTCGCAAGATGAACAGCGACCGGGGAGGGGCGTGTGAACCGACGACGTAAAGGGATGACGTGGTCCTCCGGCGAAATGCCGGAGCGGCAGCTTCCGATGTCGGCTCTAGCCGCCGCCGACAGCAAGGCCTGGCCCGATGCCCCGCGCCTCTTTCGCCTGGAAGCGATCGAGGGCGTCGGACTTTCGTGATGCATCTGCGGGCCGAGTCACGATGCCCACCGCCGGAGACCGGCGACCGTCCGTGCGTCGCCGTCCACTAGTGCCGAACCACTTTCGCCGAATTTCGGGTCTCGGGCTGGCGGCCGCAGGCGCGCTGGCCCTCCAGGTGGCCAAGTACCGGCGAGGGACGCGCCAACGCTTCTCCATGCCTGACAGGCCGGCGCCGGGCACCGCCGAGTTCTCGCGCCTGGTGACGGCCATGACGGGCGCCGCGATGTGTCCGGGGAACCGGGTCACTATCATGCGCAATGGCGCCACCCTCGACGCCATGGTGGAGGCAGCCGCCTCGGCCAAGGTGACGATCGACTGCTCCTCCTACATCTACTGGCCAGGTGAAACCGCCAACCGCTTCAGCGAGGTCTTCATTTCGCGGGCCCGAGCCGGGGTCGAGGTGAACCTGGTTCTCGACGGCTACGGCTCGGCCAAGCTCGACGAGGCCCACCTGGATCGCCTGCGCGACGGGGGCGTGAACGTCTCCATCTTCCGCCCTCCCCGCACGTACACCCTCAAGAAGCTGAACAATCGGATGCACCGGCGCATCCTGATCGTCGATGGCGGGATCGCCTTCTCGGGCGGGGTCGGCATCGCCGACGTGTGGACCGGCAATGCCGAGGACCCTGAGCACTGGCGGGAGACCCACCTGTGCATCGAGGGCCCGGCGGCGACCGATCTCTTCGGCGCCTTCCTGGAGAACTGGGTCGAGGCCACCGGAGGGCTCCTGGCCGGCCCGCACATCGCCGCCATCGAGAGCTTCGACGACGGCGTCGCCCTGCAGGTCGTGCGCAGCACCCCGACGGGCGGAGCTACCGCCGCCACTGAGCTGTTCTACGCCGCCATCGCCGGCGCAGAGCACCGGGTGTGGCTCACCACTGCCTACTTCGCCCCCGACCGCAGCTTCGAAGACGTCCTCTGCGACGCCTCCCTCCGGGGGGTGGATGTCCGCATCATGGTCAACGGCCGGGAAGTCGACAAGGAGATCGCCCGTCAGGCCGGGAGACGCTCCTACAGCAAGCTGCTCGAGTCGGGCGTGAGGGTCTTCGAGTACGACAGGACGATGCTGCACGCCAAAGTCCTCATCGTGGACGATCGTTGGGCCAACGTCGGCTCCGGCAACTTCGACAGTCGCTCCTTCGACCTCGACTTGGAGATCAACGTCGCCCTGATCGACGCCGACCTCGTCGATCAGCTCAGCGGCCACTTCCTGGAAGATCTCGAGGTGGCCACCGAGATCGACCTTGAGACGTGGAGGACTCGTCCGGCGTACAAGCGGATCGGCGAGTACGCCACCGAGTTGATCCGCCAGTCATTGTGATGCCCGGGGAATCCTTGCCATTGCATCGGCACGCCCCGGCGCCGTTCGCAAGGCCACGATTTCCCGAGCTGTCGTCACACGGGCCAGCGGTGAACCGCCTCGGCGCCGCGGGTCAACCACCGCGCAAAACGCCAGCAGTCGGCCGCCGGTCTCGCCGTGCGCGTCGTCTGGGCGCTCGGGCCTCGTCATCAGAGTGATCAGGAGAATCGAAGGAGGTTGCTCTATGGGCTCTACGACGCTTTCTGACCCCGCTGCCTCCATGCGCCCTCCATCGACGCCCGCTCGTCTTACGTCGCCTGGCAGGACCCCGTTTCTCGAGCGATCGTGCCCGTCGGCCGCCTGTCTCGCCACGCCACCAACGGCGGCGTCACTTCGAGTGTGACTACCTGCGCACCGCCGCACGCCTGGAGGCCTTTCGGCCCTTCGTCGGGTTCCCTGCCATGGACCGCACCTACCAGTCCTCGGACCTCTTTCCCGTCCGCACGGCCCTCCAGTCAGCCGAATTGCGGGCTGTATGTCAGCCCGGTCAGGCGGAGACGCGAACCCGGAGGTCGACAAGGCCCCGAAGGGTGAGGCTGTCGCGATGGGCCGGGGCACCGACCAGTTCAATGGTGGGGAAGCGGTCGAGCAGACGGCCGAGCACGATCTGACCCTCCATCCGCGCCAGCGCCGCGCCGAGGCAGAAGTGGATGCCCCCACCGAAGCTCATCGGTGGCCCTTCGTCACGTGCGACGTCCATGCGCTCGGGGTCCTGGAACCGAGCGGGATCGCGATTGGCGGCGCCCAAAAGGGCCACGACCAAACCGCCTGCTTCGATCTGCTGGCCCCCGATCGACAGATCCTTGTAAACCGTCCGCAGCGCGATCTGGACAGGGCTGTCGAAACGAAGCATCTCCTCGACGGCGGGCCGGAGCAGTGAACGATCCGCCCGCACCCGATCGAGCTCATCGGGATGACGCAGGAGCGCGAGCAGCCCGTTGCCGATGAGATGGGTCGTGGTCTCGAAGCCGGCGGCGAAAAGCAGGATGGCGGTGGAGATCAGCTCCTCCTCGCTCAACTGGTCTCCTTTGTCTTCCGCCGCGATGAGCTTGGTGAGCAGGTCGTCCCGGGGCCGGGCCCGGCGCTCCGCCACCAGACCCATGAAGTACTCCTCGAGTTCGAGCTCGGCCACGGTGGCCTCGGCCAGGGCTTCGGGAGTGACGGCGAGCTCGAGCACCGCCGTCACCGCCCGTACCAGCGGCCGGAGAGCGGGCCGGTCATCGACGGGCACGCCGAGCATCTCGCCGATCACTGTGACCGGAAGCGGAAAGGCCAGAGCGTCCATCACCTCGACCTCGCCGGTGTCGAACTGCTCGAGCAGCTCGTCCACCAGACCGACGATCCGCGCCCGCAGACTCTCCAAAGTACGAGGGGTGAAGGCCCGAGTGACCAGGCCCCGAAGACGGGTGTGGTCCGGTGGGTCGGTCGTCAACATGTTCGAGCGATCGTTTCGGAAGCGGTCCTGCTGGCCCTGCTGCTCGGCGGTCAGGCCGACGGCGCTTGCCGCGCCCGAGAAATCCTTGCCGACGTCGTGGTGGCGCAGCAACTGCTGGCAGTCCTCGTAACGACTGAGAACCCAGAAGCCCAAGCCGCTGTGGTGCACCGGTGCCACAGACCGTAGGGCTGCGTAGCGCGGGTACGGATCGGCCCGACCCTCCGGTGTCGCCACGAGCTCCAGGAGGAGGGTGTCGGGCTCGACATGTGACAGCGCCGTCATGACGCCGTATTACCAGGTATGGGGCCGCACGGAAGGTCGCCCGGCGAGGGCGCGACGCACGGCCCGGACGTAGCCTCGCTAACCATGTGCCGGAACATCACTCCCCTACGAGGGCTCCAGCCGCCGGCCACGGCCGACGAGGTCGAGTCCGCCGCCCGCCAGTACGTTCGCAAGGTGGCCGCAGTGAGCAGGGAACAGATGGCCAGTCCGGCCATCGAGCGGGCCGTCGAGCGGATCACGGCAGCGACCGCCGACCTCCTCGGTGAACTGCCGCCCCGCCGGCGCCCGCCGGCGGTGGTCCCCCCTCTGCGCCGGCGTTAAGACCGGCTTCAGGGCAGTCAGCCGCCGAGCTCCATTCGGGGGCGCAGGTCGATGCCGGCCGCCGTCACCCCCTCCTCGAGGAGCTTCCGCTCCAGTTCGGTCAGGCGGCGGTACCCGATGAAGAACTCAGGGTCAGGAGCGTCGGGGATATCGAGCATGTGGCCCACGACGACCAGAGCCTCGTCGTAGGCGTACATGACCTGGTTCCAGCCGCCGGGTGTGGGCGGCGACAGTCCCTCCTGACCGTGCAGCGGCAGCGCCGCGCGCAGCGCCCGCAGCTCCGCACCGAGGTGCTCCCTCGCCACCGAGCTGGGTACACCCAGCTGCGCCGCCAGCCCCTCGATGGTCTTGGCCTCGTTGTTCACGGCTCAGGCGAGAACCAACGAGGCGAGCGCCCAGAGCGTAGCCAACAGGCCGATCCCGATCATCACGATGCTCCGGCCAGCCGGGGCGCGCTCGAGCTCTCCCTCTCGACGCTGGGCGGGCGGGCGCACGAGCGCCATTCCGTTGCCCGCCACCATGGCCGCGCCGAGGGCGAGGACGAGTAGCGGCAGTAGGTCTTCACCGAAGAACACCGGCCCATCACCTCCGACCGCCGTGGCGGGCGGGCAAGCACGACATCGCCCACATCGTACTCCTTGGTCGGGTGAGCTGCCGCAGAATCGGCCATGGTCATTCGACCACAGTCCGTGGGATTTCCCCTAAAGCCGGCCCGGCATCGAGACGATCAAGGGTGGACGTGGCGTCGCCAGCAGGCGCACCGTATGAGGTAGTGGTGGGGGTCGGGACCCCTCCAATCAGTGGGGACGGCCCCGCCGGACCTGCAGCCCGGCTCCCGCCCTACCTCCTCAGGATCGCCGCCACCGGACCGCTACACCCGCGCCATGTTGGCGAAGCGGGTGTAGTGCTCGAGGAACGCCAGCCGGGTCATCCCTGTGGGCCCGTTGCGATGCTTGGAAAGGATCACCTCGGCCGTGCCCCGATCGGGCGAGTCCGGGTTGTAGAGCTCCTCTCTGTAGAGGAACATCACCACGTCCGCGTCCTGCTCCAGGGAGCCCGATTCCCTCAGATCGGCCAGAACGGGTCGCTTGTCGGCACGCATCTCGAGGTTGCGGGAGAGCTGCGACAAGGCCACTACCGGGACACTCAGTTCGCGGGCGAGGATCTTGAGGCTACGGCTGATCTCCGAGACCTCGACCTGTCGGTTCTCCGCTCTTGCTCGGCCTGACATGAGCTGGAGATAGTCGATCACCACGAGGTCAAGGCCCTCACGACTCTTGAGCCGCCGGGCCTTGGCCCTGATGTCCATCACCGTGATGTTGGGGTTGTCGTCGACGTAGATGCGGGCATCGCCCAGACGGCCGACGGCGTGCTGGATCTTGGGCCAGTCGGACTCGTGGAGCTTCCCATTGCGCATCCGGGTGGCATCCACACGAGCCTCGGAGCATAGAAGGCGCTGGGTGATCTCGTGGTGGCTCATTTCCAGGGAGAACATGAGCACCGCCCGCCTGGCGGTGATGGCGGCATGGGCCACCATGCCGAGCGCGAAGGCGGTCTTCCCTGTGCTCGGTCGGGCACCCACGATGATGAGGTTCGACGGCTGCAGGCCGGCGAGGCGCTCGTCGAGCTCGGTGAACCCGGTCGGTACGCCGGTGATGGCCTCACCCCTGTCGTACAGCGCCTCGAGGTGGTCGAGGCTCTTCTCCAGCAGTTCCCGCAGGGGGACCAGCGAATCGGTGATCCGGCGCTGGGCCACCTGGAAGACCATGGTCTCAGCCCGATCCACGGCGTCGCCGACGTCATCGGGAACGGCGTAGCCCAGCTCCGCTATCTCGCCGGCGACACCGATGAGGCGGCGCAGTAGGGCGTGCTCCTCGACGATTCGGGCGTAACGGGGGGCGCTGGTGATGGCGGGCGTGCTCGCCTGGAGCGACACCAGGATGGAGGGGCCACCCATCGACTCGAGGAGCCCGGCCCGCCGAAGCTCGTCGGCCACGGTGACCGGATCGGCCGGTTCGCCTTGCGCATACAGCGATGTGATCGCCTCGAATACATGGGCGTGCGCCGGCTTGTAGAAATCCTCACAGGCGCAGATCTGCACCGCGTCGACAATGGCGTCACGGGAGAGGAGCATCGCTCCTAGTAGCGACTCTTCGGCGTGCAGGTCGTGGGGCGGAACTCTCGCCCGGGATCCGGACTTGGGGGCGGTGGGCCGCGAGTCTTCAAGGGAACGGATCATGTGATGTGCCGATACTGGCACCGGTCCGCTGGGGACGGCTAGAGGCTGTAGCTGGGGAATAGCCGGTGGACGACGGCCGGTTCTCTCCACAGGGGAACATCAGTTCGGAGACTAACGAACGGATGTGACAGGTTGAGCGCCGGCTCGAACGGCCGTCGTGCCGGCTGGCTCAGCGGTCGCTGATGACGTCGACGTTGAGGCGGAACTCGACGTCGGCGTGCAGACGCACCGGCACCTCGTGAGCACCCAGGGTACGAATGGGCGAATCGATGTGCAGGCGGCGACGGTCGAGCTCGATGCCCGACTGTGCAGCCACCGCGGCCACCACGTCGGCGGCGGTGACCGATCCGAAGAGCTTGCCCTCGGCCCCCGAGCGTGCGGGAATGCGGATGACCACGGGAACAAGGCTGCGGGCGACCGCCTCGGCCCCCTCGCGGTCGCGGGCATCCTTCACGTCACGGGAGCGGCGCATTGCGCCGGCCTGGGCCTCGACGCCGGGAGTGGCCTTCATGGCCCTTCCCTTCGGGATGAGGAAGTTACGTGCGTATCCATCGGCGACGCTCAGGATGTCGCCTTTCTTGCCGACGCCGGCGACGTCAGCTCGCAGGACCACCTTCACGACGTGTCCGCATCCTCGTCGCCGGCCGTCACGTCGACCTCAGGGGATCCGCTGTCGTCCAGGTCCTGACCGAAGGCGCCATCCACGTCCACTTCGACGTCCATGGCGTCGCCCGCCGGCGCCTCTGCGGGCGACATGGCGTCCCGACGGGGACCGCCACGGCCGGGGCCACGGCCTCCGGCGCGCTCCATAACGGTGCGCTGGGTGTATGGGAGGAGCGCGAGCTCACGGGCCGTCTTGATCGCCACCGCCACCGCACGCTGGTGTTCGGTGCAACAGCCCGAGACACGCCGGGCCCGGATCTTCCCGCGATCGGAGATGTAGCGCCGGAGGAGGTTGACCTCCTTGTAGTCGACCCAGGGCAGGTGGTCCGTGCAGAACACGCAGACCTTCTTCTTCCCCGGCCGGCGACGGTCGTCCTTTGGGGCCCGCTTCGTGCCTCGATCGCGGTCGTTGCTTCGTCCCACTAGAAGGGCTCCTCGTCTGCGCCGGAGCCCTGGGCACCCTGTGACGCGGTTGCCTGGCCGTAGCCGCCGTCGGGTCCGCCGTTCTGGCGGGGCCCACCCTGGCCGCCACCTTCGCCGGCGGAACGGCGGTCGTTCTTGGTCACCACTGCCGAAGCCCATCGGAGGCTGGGCCCGATTTCATCGGCGACGACCTCGATCTTCGACCGCTTCTCGCCGTTGGCCTCCCACGAGCGTTGCTCGAGCCGCCCCGTCACCAGGACTCGGGAGCCCTTGGAGAGAGACTCGCTGGCGTTCTCTGCCATCTCGCGCCAGCAGACCACGTCGAAGAACGAAGTGGCCTCCTGCCATTCGCCTGACTGCTTGTCCTGCCAGCGGCGATTGACGGCCAGCCCAAAGCTGGCGGTGGCCTGCCCCGTCGGGGTGAAACGCAACTCAGGGT
Source organism: Acidimicrobiales bacterium (assembly GCA_035526335.1). Taxonomy (GTDB): domain Bacteria; phylum Actinomycetota; class Acidimicrobiia; order Acidimicrobiales. Next base: position 58,489 of record DATLCN010000036.1, read on the forward strand.
CGCGCGTGACGTTTCCGACCAGTGTGACCGTGTTCCCGTTGCTCATCTCTCAGCTCTCCTTCATTCTCGACCTGCGTCGTCGGACCGCTCGCCCGCGGTCACCGCCACACGCGCCGGGCGGGCCCGGCTGGCGATGACTGCATCAGGAATGCGGACGATCTTGTGGCGGATGACTTCATCCGCGAGCGTGAGCATTCGGTGCACGTCGGCCATGACCGCGGGCGCCGCCTCCGCTGTGATGAGGACGTAGTAGCCCTCCCAACGGTGGTGCAGCTCGTAGGCGAAGCGGCGCTTGGCCCAATGCTCGACCGGCCCCGGTTCACCCGCGCCGGCGACGATCAGTTCCGTCACCCGGTCGACAAACGCACGAATGACCTCGTCATCCAGGCCGGCATCGAATATGACCACGACTTCGTAGGGCCTCAAGGGCCGACCACCTCCTGTGGACCCGCCGCTGAGCGCCGGGGCCCCGGACGACCCGGGGCAGGTTCTGTGGAACCGGATCATGGTAGTCGAGCTTGGGAGATGCATCTCGAGGTCACTATCGCGCCGGGGTGTGACAGGAAACCGGCTTCCCCTCAGACATCCGGCCCTGCGCACGTCTCGCCCAGGGTTAGAACCGAGTCCGTGCTGACGCCCAACCGCTCGAGGCCGCCCTTCTCCACCTCCAAGGCGAAGCGATAGGGACCGGCCGCCGGATACTGCGGACATCCTTCCTGGTCGGGACAAGGTGCCATGTCGTTGCTGGACACGAATCGGCCGGACCCGTCGAACCAGGCGATGCTCAATGGAACCGGCACGTTCCGCATGTAAAACGTGCCCGAGGTGTCGGTGTCGAAGCGGAAGACCATGGCGTCGTACCCGCCGAGGCCGCTCTGGCCCATCAAGCCCCTCTGACGCTCCGCCTCGGTGTCCGCGGACAGGCCACAGTGTTCGGGGGCGGCCGGCGGCACGGCGCCGGCGGCGGGCGTCAATGTGAAGGAGATCGCGCCGAACTCCGCGGCGATCGGCTCCTGCCCCACCGACCCGGTCGGCACCAGGCGTGGGTCCTTAGGGCCGTTGGCGCCGACCGCCAGAAGGGCACCGACCGCGGAGAGCAGGACGATCACCACCACCCAGCCCAGCACGCCGACCAGCAGCGGCCGGGGCCGGTGAGGCGATCTCGGACGTCCCTTGGTCACGCGGTCTTGCTACCACCTCGATGGCCGTCGACGACACCGAGCACGCCCTGACCGCTGCCGTAGCTCTCGTCTTCAGAGGGGAACGCGCCGGACCTGACGTCTGCCGCGAAGCGGGCGAGGGCCGCCACAGCATCGGTCTTGAGCGACGCGTAGCGTCGCACGAAGGTTGCCTTGGGACGATCCTCCAGTCCAAGCAAATCGTGGAACACCAGGACCTGGCCGTCGCACAACGGTCCGGCACCGATGCCGATCGTGGGCACGGCCACGGCTTCCGTAACCTGTCCGGCCAGGGACGCGGGAATCGCCTCGAGCACGATGCTGAAGCAGCCTGCCTCGGCAAGGGCCAGCGCGTCGGCCATGACCTCGGCGCCGGCCTCGGCACCCCGTCCCTGAACCTTGTAGCCGCCGGTGACGTGGACCGACTGGGGGGTGAGGCCCACGTGACCCATCACGGGGATCTCGGCGTCGAGGAGGGCCGAGACCATCGGGAGCCGCTTCCGGCCCCCTTCCAGCTTGACGGCGCCGGCGCCGGCCCGGACCAGGATCGAGGCGTTCCTGACCGTGTCGGCCGCGTCCAGGTGATAGCTCATCCAGGGCAGGTCGGCCACCAGGAGCGCATTGGGGCGGGCGCGGGCGGCAGCGGCGGTGTGGTGGGCCATCTCCTGGATGCTCACCCCGAGGGTGTCCTCGTGGCCCAGCACCACCATGGCCAGCGAGTCGCCCACGAGGATGGCATCCACGCCGGCTTCGTCGGCGATGCGGGCGCTCGGCGTGTCATAAGCCGTCACCATCACCAGCGGCTCGCCTGAACCCTTCCGGGCCCGGACTACGGGTGCGGTGACCACCACTCTGGCGCTGGCAGGCATCGGCCGGCCTCCCTTCTCGTCCGGCGCCAATGGCTGCCGGCGTGGGATCGAGTCTACGACCAGTGCCTCGTCACGGCACACCGGTCGATCGGGGGCCGGCGCCGCGACCGTCCCCCGTCGCCGGGGCGGTGGAACCGGTGGACGGTGCCGGCGTCAGGACGACCCCTCCCGGCGTCGTCGAGGAAGGCGCGGGTGGTGGCTGTGGACTGGAGGTGGTGGTCGTCGTGGGAAGAACCACGCCTCCTTCCAGCTTCAGGACCCTTCCGGGGAAGGATGTGACCGTTGGGAAGGAACCGGCATCCGGAGAGCTCTTCGACACCGCTTGCATGAACCGTTTGAAGATGGTGGCAGGGAAGGAGCCGCCTCGGACCCGCTGACCGCGGACGTTGTCCATCTTCTTGTCATTGCCCTCGGGAAAGCCGAGCCACACGGCAGCCGTGAGTTTCGGTGTGTAACCCACGAACCAGGCGTCACCGAAGTCCTGGGTCGTACCGGTCTTGCCCGCGGCCGGGCGGCCGAAGCCGGCACCGGTCCCACTGCCGCGCCGGATCACCTGCTGGAGGCAGTAGTTGACGACGTCAGCTTGAGCCGGCTCCATCACCTTCGTGCGGGCCGGCGGGCGCGCCGGCTCCAGCACCCGGCCGTCGGCAGTGGTCACCTCGAGGATCACTGTCGGCTCCAGGTGGACTCCCCGGTTGGCGAAGGTGCTGTAGCCGCTCGCCATCTCCAGCACCGAGACCTCGGAGGTCCCCAGGGCCAGAGAGATGTTCCGCACCAGTGGCGACGAGATACCGGCGGCGCGGGCGAGCTTGATCACGCTGTCGGGTCCCACCGCCTTCATGACCTGCGCGTACACCGTGTTCACCGAGTTCCGGGTGGCATCGATCAGATCGACGCTCGGGCCGAAGTCGGCATCCTCGAAGTTTCTGACGGGGTAGTCCTTGCCCTGATCAGCCTTTGGGAAGATGGCCTCGGGCGGGCCCGGGAAGGCGGACTTGACGGTGTACCCATCCCGAACGGCCGCCGCCAGCACGAAGGGCTTGAACGTGGAGCCGGGTTGGCGGCCGGTGCCACCGCCGTCCCGTCCCACGGCGAGGTTGACCTTGGCATAGGGAACCTGGGCCTTCCAGTCCCGACCGCCGACCATCGCCTTGACATGACCGTGCTCGTCGATCGCGACGAGAGCGCCGGCAGGGTCGTCGGCGCGGTCGAGCAGGCCGTAGACGGCGTCGTAGGCCTGGGTCTGCGTCCTCAGATCGAGGGTCGTCTTCACGCGAAGGCCCCCGCGGTAGAGCGCGGCCTCGTCGTACCTGGTCGCCAATTGGCGGCGGACGTACTCCACGAAGTACTGGGTTCCCTTCTCGGGCAGGGCGAAGCTGGACTCGGACTTGGCTCTGGACACCACGTAGGCGTCGACCGGATCGGCTTCGGCTGCAGCCCTCTGGCGGGCGCTGATGGCACCCGTCCGTTCCATGGCGGCCAGGGTCCTGGCCCTGCGGGCCGCAGCAACCTTTGGACTGCGGGCGGCGTCGCCGGCCTCGGGGGACCGGATCAGCCCGGCAAGGTACGCCGCCTCCCGAAGCCCCAACTCGCCGACGTCCTTGCCAAAGTACGCCCTCGACGCAGCCTGGACGCCGTAAGACCCCCTGCCGAGATAGATCGTGTTGAGGTAGCGCTCGAGGATCTCTTCCTTTTCCAGCTTCCGCTCCACTTTCACCGCCAGTATCGCCTCCTTGAACTTTCGCCACACCGTCCGTTCCCGACCCAGGTAGACGTTCTTCACGTACTGCTGGGTGATCGTGGAACCCCCCTGCAGGGCACGGCCCCGGACGTCCGCCCAGGTGGCGCGGGCGATTCCGAGAGGATCTACGCCGCCGTGGTCGAAGAAGTCTTTGTCCTCCGTAGCCAGCACCGCCTTCACCACGATCTTCGGCACTTTCGCCAGCTTCACCAGGACGCGGTTCTCCCCGCTGTCGAGTGAGGCCAGCCGGAGGCCCGTGGCATCGGTGAGCAAAGTCGTCTGGGCCTGGGGGGCCTCGGGCGGCAGGGGCACCCGCACGACCAGGTACGCCGCCCCGGCAAGAGCTGTGAAGACGCCCAGCGTCAACAGGAACACGAGCCGGCGGTACCGCCAGGCCCAGCAACGTCGACGTCGGGGGCGAGGAGGCATCTCAGGAACTCGTTGGCCGGGGAAGAAGTCCGGGTACCCGCCGGCCGACAAGCGCGAGCAGCATCGAGGCCGAGGCCACCAGGACACCACGATCGTACGTGCCGAGACCGCGAGCCCCACTCCACCCCCAGCTCCCTGGACTGAACACGAGCCAGATCGCCAGCACGAACACCGGGAGCATGGTGGATGCGATCCCGATTTGCGGGTCCCGGGCACGTTCGGCCGCTCCCCTGCTGAGGGCCAGGGCCGTGGCCGCGGCACAGACCACCACCACCGCGAGCGCCGGCTCCATCCTGGTCGACGCCGCTACAGAGGCCAGCGCTGCGGCCGCGGGAATGCCGAGCACTGCTGACACCGGATTGATGAAGGCCACCCCGAGCACGGCCGCAGCGGCCAGAAGGTCCGGTACCTGACCAGCGTCCTGCAGGGCGGCAGCACCCAGAGCCAGGGCCGCGAATGCGAGCGTAGGCCGGCCGGGAAGGTGGAAGGCCAACATGGTTGCGGCGGCCGCAGCCGTGCCGGCCACCGCCATCTGGGGCAGCGCCGGCGCGGCAGCGAGCCCGATGAGCAGGCCCGGCACGACAAGTGGGCGGGCCCGGGATGAGCCAAGGCTGGCCACCAGGACGAGGAGGGCACCCGCGACCACCCCCGACACCGCCCCGATCAGCCTCACGGAGGGCAACGGTCGGGAAATGCCAGCGCCGCCGTCGAAGACCATTCCCGCCACCACGAACACGATGGCGGCGACCAGCCCGAGGGCCGGGGCCGATCGCAGCCGGTTCCTCGCCCCCTCCCGGAGCACCGGCACCGCCTCGGTGCCGGCGGCGAACGCCAGTGCCGCTGTGAGAAGCAACGCCGAGCCGCCGGCGGCCTGGGCGACTCCGACGGCCAACACGAGGAGAGCAGCAACGGAGGCCGGCGCCCCGCGGCCCGTCCGAGGCCCCCATGCGAGGCCGGCCAAGGCGGTGGCGGCAGCCGCCGCAGCCGTGCCCCGACCGGTGGTCTCGAACGGCAGATCCCACCTGCCCATCGTGGCCGTCACCCAGCCGAGGGTCACCAACGAGGCTCCCGCCGACCAGGCCAACTGCAGGGATCGAGCTGGATACTTCACGAGACGCCAGCCAGTATCACGGCGCCGGCGGCGAGGACCATGGCCGCCGGGCGGGCGGCGCTCGGCGCCCGGTGCTGCGCGGCCACCGCCAGACCCGCTCCGAGCGCGGCCGCCGCTATGCGAACGGCGACGGGGCCGGGACCCCCGGATGGGCCGGCGGCGATGAGCCCGGCAGTGAGACCGAACACCACAGCACCCGGCCCCGGCGCCTTGATCAGGATCAGCGCCGCAGCAGCGCACCATGCGGATCCGACGGCCACCAGCGGACCGACCGCCACCGCGGGCCCCAGCACGGTCTGCGCACCGGCAATGGCGTCGAGCGAAGTCGTCCCCCAACGAAGCGCAGCAGCCCCGGTCGCCAGGACGGCCACGGCCCCGACCACGGTGTCGCCGGCGGCCACGCCGAGCAACACAGCCAGCAACACGATTTCGCCGGAGGACGAGAGCGCCAGTACGGCTGCACCCACGCCCGCGACGGTTCGCATCTCGGCATGACCGGGCCCGGTCAGGGCCGCGCCCCGTGCGGATCCTCCCTCCGCCCGGACGTTCCCCGTGGTCAGCTGGAGGTCGCCCGGCGTCGGCCGGCAACGTAGGTCCGCGCCAGGTGGTTCCACCCACAGTCACGGCAGACCTCGACGACATAGCAGGTCACCACGCCGGCGCGTCGCGTGACCCTGGCCAGTTCCGCCGCCGTCGTGAAGCAACGGCCTCCCGGAGGGAGGCAGGCACCGAAAGCGTAGGAGACGTGGACCAAAGAGGGGGCTTCGCAGATGGGGCAATCCTGCCCGGCGGGCTCGCCGATGCCCCGCGCCGCCCGTAGCAGCTCCGGATGCGCGTCGCAGACATCGAGCCGCGAGAGCCGGCCCCGCCGGAACTCCTTCAGGATCGAGTTCCGAGCCAGGCGGTAGTCGACCTGCGCCGGCGTCGTCGAAGCTGCGCCACCACGGAGAGACTGGGGCCCGAAGCTCACCGATAAAGGCTAGCGCCGCGCCGCCGAATCTCGGCCGACCGCCCTCGGAGACTTGACGGAGCCGGCACCCACAGGTCATAATGATGTTGCCGTTATATCGAACCGATATGTCTAGGGGGTAGAAATTCAGGGTGCTGGAACTGGCCATCCTCGGGGTCCTGATGGACCACGAGCAGCACGGGTACGAGCTGAAGAAGCGTCTCGGTGAGACGATCAGTCCGCTGTCGAGCGTCTCGTTCGGTTCCCTGTATCCGGCTCTGGCGCGCCTGGAAGCAGCCGGCGCGGTCAAGGTCGTCGAGGCACGGACCGGCGCGCCGCCCATGCCCATGACCGGATCCCTGGGGGCCGAGGTGGCCGCATTCAGGGCACGCCGCGGGCCCACCAGGGGGAGCCGGGGCAAGAAGGTGTACGGCATCACCGAGCGGGGCCATGAACTCTTCGCCGAGCTGCTCACCGCCAGCAGCCAGCCCCCCGAGGATGACCGTGGCTTCAGCCTGCGGCTGGCGTTCGCCCGTCACCTCCCTCCGGAGGCCCGCCTCGGCTTGCTGGAACGGCGCCGGGCCCAGTTGGTCGAGCGCCTGGCCAAGGCACGCAGTTCCATCCGGTCCAGCCGCGACCGGCTCGACAGCTACGCCCGATCGCTGCTCGAGCACGGCAGCGAGGCCACCGAGCGGGACATCTCCTGGCTCGACCAGCTCATCGCCGCAGAATCCGCAGCATCCGACTCTCGCAAAAAGGAGACAACGTGACATCCAAGATCCGCGTGGCCATCGCCGGTGTGGGCAACTGCGCCAGTTCGCTCGCCCAGGGCATCGAGCACTACCGCGGCGCCGACGAGACAGAGACCGTGCCAGGGCTCATGAACGTGCGTCTCGGCGCGTACCACGTCGGTGACGTGGAATTCGTGGCCGCTTTCGACGTCGACGCCGCCAAAGTCGGCCTCGACCTGGGCAAGGCCATCTTCTCCGGCCAGAACAACACGATCCGGTTCGCACCGGTGGGTGAGCTCGGCGTCACCGTTCAGAGGGGGCCGACCTTCGACGGTCTCGGCAAGTACTACCGCCTGACCGTCGAGGAGTCGCCCGTCGAGGCGGTCGATGTGGCGGAGGCGCTCCGGGCAACCAGAGCCGACGTTCTCGTGGCCTATCTTCCCGTGGGTTCGGAGGTCGCACAGAAGCACTACGCACAGGCGTGCCTCGACGCCGGGGTGGCTTTCGTCAACGCCATCCCGGTGTTCATCGCCAGCGATCCCGAGTGGGCCCGTCGCTTTCACGAGGCGGGCGTGCCCATCGTGGGCGACGACATCAAGAGCCAGGTTGGGGCCACCATCGTGCACCGCATCCTGGCCAGGCTCTTCGAGGACCGGGGAATGGTCCTCGATCGCACCTATCAGCTGAACGTCGGTGGCAACATGGACTTCAAGAACATGCTCGAACGTGAGCGGCTGGAGTCCAAGAAGATCTCCAAGACCCAGGCCGTCACGTCGCAGCTGGACAACGGCATCGCCGACGACGATGTCCACATCGGGCCGTCCGACCATGTCCCCTGGCTCGAGGACCGCAAGTGGGCCTACATCCGTCTGGAGGGCCGCAACTTCGGCGACGTTCCGCTGAACGTGGAGCTCAAGCTCGAGGTCTGGGATTCACCCAACTCCGCCGGCGTCATCATCGATGCCGTGCGTTGCGCAAAGATCGCTCTCGACCGCGGCATCGGCGGCCCCATCGAGGGCCCTTGCGCCTACTTCATGAAGTCACCGCCGGTCCAGCACCACGATGAGGACGCTCACCGGATGGTGCAGGAGTTCGCCGCCGGCTGAGCCGATTAGAGGGCATCGCCACCTCGACCACCAGAGGACGGTGGTCGCTCACGGTTGCCGGCCCCAACACCCCCACGTCGAGGATCTCTGATCTGAACGGAGCCCGTGCTGGACGTTGGAAACTGACGATCCGCATCACCGGGTGGTCCGGTGTAGCAACATTCCCACGTGGCCGACGAAGATCGCCAGATGCAGGACCGCTGTGCGACGTGGTACCAGACCAAGCCCGGACTGCCGCTCGACGTGGCTCACTACGGCCCCGACGTCGGCGACGAGTCGGACCTGCGCCTCCTCGGAGAGTTGCGGGGCAAGCGCGCGCTCGAGCTGGGCTGCGGCGCGGCGCCCGCATCCGTCGCCTTCGCGAAGCACGGCGCCATCGCTCTGGCGGTGGAGGCGTCCGCTGAGCTCGCCGCTGCGGCGAGGCGCCGCTGCGAACAGGAAGGCGTGCGCGTCGAGCTGCGCCACGGGGACCTTGCCGACCTCGCCTTCGTGCGGGCCGATTCCGTGGATCTGGTCTTCAGTGCCTACGCCCTGGCCTATGTCGACGATCTCAGCCGCGTCTTCCGTCAGGTTCACCGGGTCCTCAAGGTGGGGGCACCCCTGGTGTTCAGCCTGCCCCACCCGGTCTACGACATCATCGACGAGGACGGGAACCATCCGCTCCTCGTACGCCGGTCCTATTTCGACCGCACCGGCGTCGGCGACGAGGGCAACGACATCGAGGACCGGCGGCGCCACCACACCATCGCCGATCTCTACACCGAGCTGTTCCGGGCCAGCTACCGCGTCGACGCCATGCTCGAGCCCCAACCGGAGTCCAGCGGGCCTCGAAGCGAGTTCTGGCGGGAGCCGTTCCGCTACGTCCCCCGAACGCTGGTCATCCGGGCGCGGAAGGAGGGCAACTGATCTCCGGCGGCTCTTGACGCAACCTCCACCACTCGTCCAGACGGTTGCGGGCCACCTCGTCTCCGAGCGGCCCTTCGTCCAGACGGAGCTCGAGCAGATAGGCCAGCGCCTCACCCACCACCCTCCCCGGCGGGACACCGAGGTGCTCCATGACCTGGCTACCGTCGAGGTCGGGCCTCACCGCAGCGAGACCCTCCTTGTCCTGGAGCTCGGCGAGGCGGGTCTCGAATTCGTCGATGCGCCTCGCCAGCGCCTCCGCCTTCCGGGCGTTGCGCGTGGTGCAGTCACAGCGGGTCAGCTCGTTGAGCCGTCCGAGCAGAGGCCCTGAGTCCCGGACGTAACGACGGACGGCGGAGTCGGTCCAGCCCATCTTGTAGGTGTGGAAACGAAGATGCATCTCCACGAGCCGGCACACATCGTCGATCACAGCGGAGGGGTAGCGCAGAGCCCGCATCCGGTCCCGGGTCATCCTGGCCCCCACCACCTCGTGATGGTGGAACGTGACCCCACCGGGCCCGATCGAGCGGGTCTTCGGCTTGCCGATGTCGTGGAACAGGGCGGCCAGACGCAACACGAGGTCCGGCGAGGTCTTCTCCACCACCGCGAGGGTGTGCGCCAGGACGTCCTTGTGGCGGTGGATCGGATCCTGCTCGAGGGCCAGCGCCGGCAGCTCCGGAACGAACTGATTGGCAAGCCCGCTGTCGACCATGAACCAGAGTCCTGAGCCGATCCGATCTCCGTCGACCACCATGAGCTTGTCGAGCTCGTCCCGGATCCGCTCCGCGGAGACGATCGAGAGACGGTCGTGCAGCTCGCGCACCGCCTGCACCAGTTGCTCCTCGGGCTGAAGCTGCAGCTCGGCGATGAATCGGGCCGCACGCAGCATCCGCAGCGGGTCATCACCGAAGGACTCGACGGCGGAGATCGGCGTCCGGAGCTTCTTGGCCGTGATGTCGGCGAGCCCGTCGAAGGGATCAACCAGCTCGAGATCGGGCAGGCGAAGCGCCATGGCGTTGACCGTGAAGTCCCTGCGGGACAGATCCGCCTCGACCGCGTCGGCGAAGGCCACCTCCGGCTTCCGGGAATCGGGGGAGTAGGCCTCGGCGCGGTGCGTGGTGATCTCGAAATCGCGGCCGTTCCGGCGACAGCCGATCGTGCCGAAGCGCTCACCCTGGTCCCACACCGCCTCGGCCTTCGTCCGGATGAGGCGCTTGATCTCCGGGGGCCGCGCGTCCGTGGTGATGTCGAGGTCGACGTCGTGGACCGGGCGGTTCAAGACGATGTCCCGCACCACCCCGCCCACCAGGTACAGGCGATGGCCGGCGGGACGAAAACAATCGACCAACCACGCCGTCTCTGCCACCAGGGGCCTGACGCGCTCAGGGACCAACACGCGGCGAGGGTAGTTGGGAAACCCGCCGGAGTCCGGCGGGCGAACTCAGGCTGGCAGCAGACCCGCCTGCTGGAGCGCTATACGGAAGTCGTGGGGGTTGGAGGCGGCGGCCATGGCACTGCGGAGGTCGACCGAGCCGTTCTTGAACAACGCGAACACGCTCTGATCGAAGCTCTGCATGCCGTAGTACTCACCGTCGGCAATGATCTCGTCGATGGTGTCGTTTCCGCCGCGCTCGGGGTCGACGATGCGGTCGAAGATGCGCCCGGTCATCACCAGCACCTCGAGAGACGGCACCCGGCCCGCTCCGTCACACCTCTCGAGCAGACGCTGGCTGATGACGCCGCGGAGCGAAGAGGCCAGGCTGAGGCGCACCTGCTTCTGCTGGAAGGGCGGGAAGAAGTCGACGATGCGGTTGACGGTTTCAACGGCGTTGGTGGTGTGGAGCGTGGAGAGCACAAGGTGACCGGTCTCCGCCGCGGCCAGGGCTGCCCACACCGTCTCTGGATCCCGCATCTCGCCGATGAAGATGACGTCGGGGTCCTGACGGAGCACCCGCTTCATGGCCATCGCGTAGTCCGCCGTGTCGGTGCCGATCTCGCGCTGGTTGACGATGGCCTTCTTGTCCACGTGGAGCACCTCGATGGGATCCTCGACCGTCACCACGTTGACCGACCGGGTCTCGTTGATGTGGTCGATCATGGCGGCGATGGTCGTCGTCTTTCCCGAGCCTGTCGGTCCGGTAACGAGCACCATGCCCCTCTGCTCCTCCGCCAACCGGCGCACCACCGGCGGCAAGCCCAAGGTCTCGAACGACGGGATGCCCGGAAGCACCCGACGGAACACGAGGCCGACCGAGCCGCGCTGGCGGAACACGTTCACCCGGAACCGGCCGAGGCCGGCGATACTCAACGCGAAGTCGGCCTCGGCCGTCTTCACGAACTCGTCAGCCCGGTCGTTCGACATGACGGCGAAAGCCATCCGCTCGGCATCTTCAGGTGTGACCCGGTCGAAGGATGTGGCGAGGAGCTTCCCGTCGATCCGGACGTGGGGCGGCGACCCCACCTTCACGTGGAGGTCTGAACCCTGCTGTTCGACGGTGTATCGCAGCAACTCGTTGAGATCGAGCATCAGAGCACTCTTCGACACCGACGGAGCTGATCCTGAGAAACGCTCTTCAGACAGGATGGCAGCATGGTCGCTCATGGTAGGAGGCCAGCCGGGTGGTGCGTGGCTTTGTAGTGTCGAGGACGTTGTGAGACCCGGTGACACAGACGTCCTGCGGTCCGGGGTTGAACGCCTCCGAACCGGGCCGTGGCGGGGCCACCTGGAGGTCGCCTTCCTCAGTCCTGTTCCCAACGGGCCAGTGCCATCTGCGCCGTTCGTGCGCTTCTGCCTCGACAGGCTCGCCGCCCGTGGATTCTCCCGGGTCGTGACCACCGCCCTGTCGGTGCCCGAGCAGGTCGGCTTTCTCGACGCAGGGTTCGGGGTCGAAGAGAACCTGCACCTGCTCGTCCACGACCTACGGGAGCTGCCACCCCTCGCGCCGGTGCCGCTCCGCAAAGCCACCTCCGCTGATCGTCGACTCGTGGTCGAGGTCGATGCCGCCGCCTTCCCCCCGTTCTGGCGGATCGACGACATGGGCGTTACCGAGGCGCTCTCGGCCACGCCACGGAGCAGGTTCCGCTTGGCCTCAGCACAGTTCGGCGTGGTGGGCTATGCCATAACCGGCCGCGCCGGCCGTCGCGGCTTCCTCCAACGACTCGCCGTCGACCCCCGGAACCAACGCTCTGGTCTGGGCCGAGCCCTGGCCACCGACGCACTTCACTGGCTTCGCCGATGGCGGGTGAAGCGCGCCTTTGTCAACACCCAGATGGACAACATCGGAGCGCTGAGCCTCTACGAAAGCCTCGGTTTCCGCCGTGAGACGGCGTGCCTGTCGGTGCTGAGCCGGAGCATCCGGACGTGAGATGCGGCGGCAGCGACCGACGTTGGCTACCTGCGACCGTCGCCGGTCTGGCGGCCGCTCTGCTGCTGTCAGCAGCAGTCCTCGGGACCGGAGCTGGCCCGGCGGCCGCCACCGACCCGGCTGACCGCCTCCTACTTGAGTCACAGACGTCCTGGGTCGGTCCAGGAGAGGAAATGATCCTGCGTCTGGGCGTCACGACCACTGAGGCTCCCCAGGACGTCGAACTCGCGGTCGCGGTCTATCGGCGAGTCATGAGCCGGACCGAGTTCAGCCAGACCCTCGAGGGCCGCCTGCGTGGTGTGCCCCTCAGCGTGACCCCACCGACGCCGCTGGCCGACCTGGCCATTGACGCCGCCGGCGCGGTGGTGGTGCGACTGCCCCTTCAGGATCCCACCCAGCCACCGGATCGGGCTCGCTTGCGCCTCGGTGACGAGGGCGTCTACCCGGTCAGGGTGGAAGTTCGCGATACCGGCGGGGGGCCGCCTCTGGCCACTCTCACCACCCACATGGTGTACGCGACGCCGCCCAAAGACGGCGGGTTCCCCCTCAAAGTCGCGCTCGTCCTCCCTGTTCATGCCTCGCCCGCCCTCCAGCCGGGGGGTACGCGGCAACTACCCGCACCAGATGCGGACGCGCTCGCCCACCTGGTGGCGGCGGTACAGGCCTACCCTCTGGTGCCGCTCAACTTCCTCCCCACGCCGGAGACCCTCGATGCCTTGGCGGCAAGCTCCCGGGACGAGGATCCGGAGACCCTCGCGAACCTGGCGTCCAGCACCGACGGCCGCCAGGTGGTGGCGGGCACGTACGTGCCGGTCGACCTGCGGGACTTCACTGATCGGCTACGGGCGGAACGTACGGCCCAGCTGGATCGTGGAACACGAACCATCGAACGGACCCTTCGCACGCGCGCCGACACCCGGACGTGGGTGGCGGCCGAGCCTCTCGACGAGGACGCCCTTCAGCAGCTTCGTCAGCAGCAGGTGGACCACTTCGTCCTCCCAGAAGCCGCTCTTGAGCCGGTGGACGTCGATGTCACGCTGGCTCAGCCTTTCGAGCTGGAGGTGCGCTCCGTCAGACGTCCTCAGGTTCTCGCTGCCGATCGGGCGCTCAGTTCTCATTTCGCGAAAACCGACGACCCCGTCCTTGCCGCCCACCGGCTCCTCGCGGACCTGGCGGTCGTGTACGGGGACAGCCCAAGTCGGGCACGTGTGGTCGTTGCCTTGGCTCCGCGTTCGTGGCTGCCGTCGAAACCGTTCCTCGACGCTCTCCTGGCCGGAATTTCGACCAGCTCGATCATCACCGGCTCAACCCTCGACACCGGTTTCGCAGAGATCCAGCCGGCGACGTCGAGGCCGAACATCCCTCTCGTGCGCCGCCTCCTCCCCGCCACCAACGCGGGTGTTCTGCCAGCTGATGCGATTACCTCTGTCCGTACCCGCCTCACCGGTTTCTCCAGCATCATCGACGCCGTAAATCCCATCGACGACGACCTGGAGGAACTCGTATTGGTCGCGCAGAGTGCTGAGCTCCGGCCGGCTCGGCGGGCCGCGTACCTCGATGGGGTCGCCCATGGCATCGAAAGGGAGATCGGCTTGGTCCAGGTGCCGCCGAAGAGATCCATCACCCTGACGGCCCGCACGGGTGACATCCCGGTCACCATCCTGAGTGAGGCGCCGTATCCGGTCCACCTGCAGCTGGAGGTTGAGAGCGAGAAGCTCGAGTTCCCGAAGGGATCCAGCCGTGCCGTGACTCTGGCCAGACGAAACACGACGCAGCGCTTCGCCGTGAAAGCCCGCACCTCAGGGACGTTCCCTCTCCGGCTCCGGCTGGTCTCACCGGACGGCACGCTGGTGCTGGGGCGCAGCCGGTTCACAGTGCGGTCTACGGCCGCCTCGGGCGTCGGCGTCCTGCTGTCGGCTGGAGCAGGTGCGTTCCTCCTGCTGTGGTGGGTACGACACCATGCCCGGGGCAGGCGGAACCGCCGCCTGGTCCCCGTGTGACCGGTCCGCAGCACCCCCAGGATCCCCCCGCCAGCCTGGCCCGCAACACCGCCTTAATGGCGGTAGGGACTCTTTTTTCGCGGATCACCGGCTTCGGCCGGCTCTTCGCCCTCGCCTACGCCATCGGCTTCACCCGTCTGAGCGACACCTACAACCTGGCCAACGTCACCCCCAACATCGTCTACGAGCTGGTGCTCGGAGGGGTTCTCTCAGCGACACTCGTGCCGGTGTTCGTGTCCCGGCTCTCGACCGAGAACAGCGAGGAGGAGGCATGGCGGGGCATATCGGCAGTGGTGACGGCGACTGCCGCTGTCCTCGTGGCGGTGTCGCTGTTGTTTTTCGTGCTGGCGCCGCTGCTCATCCGTCTCTACACGGTCGGCAATCACGGCGATTCCGCTGACGAGCAGCGAGCCCTGGCCACGAGCCTGCTGCGTATGTTCGCTCCCCAAGTGGCCTTTTATGGCATGGTCACCGTGACCACCGCCCTTCTCCAGGCTCGACGTCGTTTCGCGATTCCGATGTTCGCGCCCGTCATCAACAACCTGGTAGTGATCGTCGTCCTGCTGACGCTGCCGCACGTCGTCGACGAGGTCAGCCTCGCCGGTGTCGGGCACGATGCAGGTGCCCGCGCCCTACTCGGGATCGGCACAACAGTGGGGGTGGCCGCCATGGCCCTCGTACAGGTGCCGGCGTTGTGGCGTGCACGGGTCCGCCTCCGCTTCGTCTGGGAGCCCCGCCATCCCGCCGTCACCACGGTCCTGCGCCTGTCCGGATGGACCTTCGGCCTGGTTGCCGCCAACCAGGCGGCCCTGGCGGTCGTGCTCATACTGGCCAACAGCCGTGCCGGCGACGTGGCCGCCTATCAGGCCGCCCAGGTGTTCTTCCTGCTGCCTTTCGGAATTTTCGCCGTCTCGGTCATGAGCGCCATGCTCCCGGACATGTCCGAGCGATGGTCACTCGGGGACGTTCGGGGTCTGAGCCGGCGCGTGGACCTGGGCCTCCGTACGATCGCCGCCGTACTCGTCCCGGCCGCCGTCGGGTACCTGTGTCTAGCTCGACCAATCGTGAACGTGATCCTCGACCACGGTGCCCTACGGGCCAGCTCCGCGGAGAGGACGGCCGACGTGCTGGCCCTTTTCGCCCTCGGTCTGCCGGCCTATGCCAGCTACCTGTTCTTCATGCGCACCTACCAGGCCATGCAGGACACCCGCTCGATGTTCCTCCTGTACGCCGTGGAGAACGCTCTGAACATCGTGCTGGCCTTGGCCCTGCACCCCACTCTCGGCGTGCAGGGTCTGGCCCTCGCTCACGCCCTCGCCTACAGCGGCGGCAGTGTGGTGGCCCTCTTCCACCTGAACTCCCGCACCGGCGGGGTCGCCTCCACGGCTTCGGCGCGGGCCTGGCTACGGATCGGCGGTGCCAGCGCAACGATGGCCGCAGCCGTCCTGCTGTCCACTGCGCCCGTAACCTCCGAAACGGCAAAGGTCGGGGTCGGGGTGTTAGCCGGTGTTAGCGTCTATCTGGTGGCCGCCAAGATCCTCGGTGTCCATGAGCTGTCGCTGCTTTTGCGAAACCGGAGACCGTCTACGTGATCACTGGGTGGCTGGTAAAGATCGTGGTCTCCTTCCTGCTGGTGGCTTTCCTGGCCGTGGAGCTGGGCTCCCCCCTGGTGACCCGGGCGCAACTCGACGACCTCGCCCACGATGCCGCCGACAGCGCCTCGCTCGAGTTGCTGAACACCGCCGACGTCGAACGCGCCAAGGGCGTGGCCGTGAAGATCCTCACGGACAAGAGCGCCACGCTCGAGGAATTCGCGGTGGACACAGAGGGCCGCATCAAGCTGACAACCGAGCGAGAGGCTCGTTCGGTCCTGCTCAAGAAATGGGATCGGATCAAGAGCTGGTATCTCATTCGGGTCAAGGTCACGAGCGAGAAGAAGTCGCTGTGAGTTCCGGGGCGATTCGGGTGGTCAGCGACAGCGCATGCGATCTTTCCATCGAGATGGCCACCGAGCACCACGTTGACGTGGTGCCGCTGACCGTGCGGTTTGGAGACGAGGAGTATGTAGACCGGCGCGACCTCTCGCCGGCGCAGTTCTGGCAGCACCTCTCCTCCTCGACTGTGCTGCCCGAAACGGCAGCCCCGTCCCCGGGTGCCTTCGAAGAGGCTTTCCGTGCGGCGGCGGGAGCCGGATCGGCGGGCGTCGTCTGCGTCACCATCTCCTCCGCGCTCTCCGCCACGTTCCAGGCCGCCCAGCTGGCTGCGCAGAACGTGGCCTCGACCCTTCCCGTCCAAGTGGTGGACTCCCGGGCTGTCACCATGGCCCAGGGAAACGTCGTGCTGAGGGCGGCGCGGGCGGCGGCCGAGGGGGCGAGCCTCGAGGGAGTCGCCGCAGCGGCGCGCGAGCTGGTGCCTCGCACGCGCACCTATGCCGCCCTCGACACGCTGGAGAACCTCAAGAAGGGCGGGCGCATCGGGGCCGCTCAGGCCCTCTTGGGTTCGATGCTGTCGATAAAACCGATAATCCAGGTGGCCGACGGCAAAGTCGAGCCGGAGTCGCGCCAGCGCACCCGCGGCCGATCGCTTAGGTACCTGGCCGAGAAGGTCCGTCAGGCACTACCCGTGTCCGATGTGGCTGTCATGCACGGTGCCGCCCCTGACGTCGGGGTCCTGATCGACCTGCTGTCGGAATTTCACGCTCACGACCAGATCCTGGTCGGAGACGTCGGGGCCGTGATCGGGACACATGCCGGCCCCGGCGTCGTCGGCGTGACCTTCATCGTGGCCAGCGGGCATTAGGCGGCTCCACCCACTGGGTACGCTGAACCGGCGTGCCCGATCCGATTCCGCTGTTGTCCGAGCGAGTGCTCCTCGGGCGCTATGCCATGGTGCGTCCGATCGCACGAGGCGGGATGGCTGAGGTCTGGGAGGGCTACGACGAGATGCTCGCGCGACCAGTGGCCGTCAAGGTTCTCCACCCCCACCTGGCGGCCGACGAGGGTTTCGTGGAGCGTTTCCGGCGAGAAGCGGTGGCGGCGGCGAAGCTGGCCCACCCCGGCATCGTCGCCACCTTCGATACCGGTAGTGATGGCGATGTCGCCTTCATAGTCATGGAGCTGGTCCGCGGGCGAACGCTGCGCCAGGCCATCGAGGAGGCGGGCAGTTTGCCGCCTTCGATGGCAGTGACCATCGCCGCCGAGGTCGCCGACGCCCTGGATCATGCACACCGGGCCGGGCTTGTACACCGCGACATCAAGCCGGCGAACATCCTGCTGCCCGACCCGGATGGCTCGACAGGGCCTCTGCTGCGGGTGAAGGTGGCCGACTTCGGGATCGCCAAACTCCAATCGGCCCCGGGGATCGGGAACCTCACCCAGACGGGGGCCATCGTGGGCACGGCGAAGTACCTCTCGCCGGAACAGGTACAGGGTCATCCTCCGGACGCCCGCTCCGATGAGTATGCGCTGGGTGTGATGCTCTACGAGATGCTGTGCGGCCGCCCTCCCTATGTGGCCGACACCGAGCTGGCCACTGCGTTGCAGCATGTGCGGGGGAAGCTCCTCGCGCCCAGCAGGCTCGACCCGGCGATCCCGCGGAACCTCGAGGCGGTGGTGATGCGGGCCATGGCCAGGGAGCCGGACGACCGGTACCCGTCCGTGGCGTCCTTCCGCACGGCTCTGCTTTCGCTCGATCTCCTCGAGGCGACCGGCCTGATCCACGCCCCCGGCATGGCGGGCGACGGTGCCGTCCCCGACATCGTGCGCGATCCCACGCCCCCGGCCGGTCTGGCCCTACCCGGGCTGTCACGAGAACACAGGGTGGCTCCCGCCGCCTTCGTCGCCGCCCTCGTGGTCATCGCTCTCCTCGCCACCGCAGTGCTGCTCAGGGCCGGCGGCGACAATCCGCCGACGCAGAAGTCCCGGGGCGGCGGCGGAGGGCCGGAACTGTCGATCTCCGCGGCCCACTCCTTCGACCCTCAGGGTAGAGACGGCGAGGAGAACGAGTCAGAGGTGCCAAGGGCACACGACGGGAATGCTCAGACCGGTTGGCGGTCGGACCGCTACAAATCCCGGGCTTTTGGTGGTCTGAAAGCCGGAGTGGGCCTCGCCCTTCAGCTCGAGCACCCGCAGCAGATCGACCAGCTGATCGTGCGATCCACCAGTTCCCAGTGGTCGGCGGCGGTGTACGCGGCGGGAGAGCCCGGCAAGAGCCTCGAGGACTGGGGCTTGCCGGTGGACACCGAGACCGGGATCGACGGTGATGGCACCTTCGACCTGGGGGGGAGGAAGGCAGGCGCGGTTCTCCTCTGGATCACAGATCCGGGAAGCGCGAGACGGATCGAGGTCGCGGAGCTCATTCTGAAATGAACCGGACCCTCGCTACGCTGCGGCATCGACGAGGTTGAGGACCAGGAGCTCGTAGGGGCGGCGGAGAGGGGTGATGGCCAGGCTCTCGACGAGCTGCTGCGGCGCCATTACGGACGGGTCTTCGCCTTGTGCCGGCGCATGACGGGAAACGACGCCGACGCCGCCGACACAGCACAGGACGCCCTCATCGCCATCACCCGAGGACTGGCGGCCGGAAAGTTCGACGGCAGGGCCCTTTTCAGCACTTGGGCTCACCGGGTCACGGTCAACACCTGCCTGGACGAACTCCGCCGGAGGAACAGACGCCCGGAGCCCCGGGAACTCGATCTGGACGGTCTCGGCGCCGACTCTTCCTCCAGAGAACGACCTCTGGAGGACACCGTGGCCGACCGACTCGAGATCGACGCTGCCCTCGCCCGTCTTCCCGTCGAGTTTCGGGCCGCCGTGGTGCTGCGCGATCTCTGTGACCTCGACTACGCCACCATCGCAGGGATCCTCGGGGTTCCTCCAGGGACGGTGCGGTCCCGAATCGCGAGGGGTCGTGCCGCCCTCGTCCCGCTGCTCGGGAACCCGGGTACCGCGCCCCGTCGTCCAACTTCCACCCCATGACCGGACGCCACCTGAACGACGAGCAGCTGTCCGCCCACCTCGACGGTGAAGGCGACGAGAGCGCGGCAGAGCACCTCGCGTCCTGCCCGGAATGCGAAGGCAGGCTCGCCGGCCTCCTACTCGTTTCCTCCCTCGTCGGCGGTTCTGTGCCGTCGCCCCCGGAGGCCGTAATGGAAGCGGCGGTACGCGTTGCCCGCTCCAAGTGGTCCAGCGCTACGGCTGGAGACGAGAGCGGTGCTGACATCGTCGTCCTACCGCAACGTCGACTGCCCCGGTGGGCGCTGCCCCTTGCGGCTACAGCTGCCGCGATCCTGGTGGCCGTTCCTCTTGTCGCCAGTCTGGACAACGGACGGGGGAATCACGACACCGTGGCCACCCTCAGCGACACTGACGCCGCCGGAGGTGCGGACGCCGAGTCAGCCGGAATCGACGGAGGGGATCTCGGAAACCAGTCGGATCCGACGAGCCTGGCCCAGGCCGTACGTGGCGCGCTTCCCGGCGCTGCCACTGAGGCTGCCCTGGCCGCACCCGCTCCTGCTCCCGCCGAGGGCGCCGACGACGGGAGCGGTGGTCCATCGTCGGTGCCGGCCCCGGTCTCCGATGGTGTTGCGAAGGCGTCCCCGGCAAAGGCCCCAAGGTTGGGTGAGCGCCCCTGCGCCGGCATCGCCCGGACCACCTATGGCCAAGGGTTGGGGCCGTTGGTGTACGCGGCCCGGGTGCGCTGGGAGGGCACCCCGGCGGTCGTCCTGGCCTACCGACTGGCAGATGCCGGCGGGCCCGGCCTCGACTACCGCCTGCTGGTCATGGCTCTCCAAGACTGCCGTCTCCTCGTGGGACAGAGCCTCTGAGATTTTGACGGGGCGCCACCCAGAGGAAGGCCGTCACCGCACCGAGAGCGGCTCCCGCCCAGCCCGAAACGGTCACGTAGGACCAGTCGTTGCCCGACGAGATCCGCAGCGCCCACACCAGGCCGGCGCCCACCGACACCGCGGAGACACCCCCGAGGACCAAGTTGCGCCCGCCCGCCACCACGACGACCAGTTCACCGATCACAAGAGCCAGCATCACCCCTGAAACCAGCGGCGTCACCCCCCGCAGGTCGTACTCGCCGAGGATCACAGCGGCCAGGGCGGCGGCGGCGGCGGCGGCGATGGCCGCGAGCGGAAGCCGCATCACCGGACAACGCTACTGTTCAGATGTGCCGCAACCGGTAGAAGCTCGCGTTTCGGAGGTGGGCGAAGGCCCGGATTGGACCGTGGAGGCGGCAGACACCGTCGAGCGACTGGTCGGGGGCCTCCGCCACAAGACCACCGCTCCGCTCACCACCGTCGCCCGCGCCGTGGTCTACGGATTGCTGGCGGCGGTGATGGCGCTTGCGACCTGCGTGCTCGTGATCGTCGGTGTCCTCAGAGCCGTCGACGTGTACCTTCCCGGCGAAGTGTGGTCGGCCCATCTGCTCGTCGGCGGAATCTTCACGGTCCTCGGAGGGTTCCTCCTCCGCAAGGCCAGTGCCGGCAGGAAGGTGAGCCATGACCGCTCGTGACACCCGAGACGTCATCATCGTGGGTTCGGGACCCGCCGGTCTCACCGCGGCGATCTACACCGCACGGGCAAATCTCCGACCCCTGGTCATCGAAGGTGAGGCGTCCTCGAGCAGCGACCAACCCGGTGGACAGCTCATGCTCACCACGGAGGTCGAGAACTACCCCGGTTTCGTGGATGGCATCATGGGTCCGGAGCTGATGGCCAACTTCCGCGCTCAGGCGAGCCGTTTCGGAGCGGACTTCGTCACGGCCAAAGCCACACGGGTCGACCTCACCTCACGACCTTTCGGGATCTGGGTCGGCGACGACGAGTACAGCACACGCTCCGTCATCGTGAGCACCGGCGCCCGGGCACTGATGCTCGACGTTCCCAACGAACAAAGGCTGCTGGGTCACGGCGTCTCCACCTGTGCGACCTGCGACGGCTTCTTCTTCCGGGAGCTTCCCATCGCCGTCGTCGGAGGAGGCGATTCGGCGGTCGAGGAGGCGCTCTTCCTCACCAAGTTCGCCAGCAGAGTCACCTTGATCCACCGCCGGCGGGAGCTGCGGGCGTCCAAGATCATGCAGGAACGGGCCTTTCGGAACGACAAGATCGAGTTCATGTGGGACTCCACGGTCACCGACGTGCTCGGTGACACCTCGGTGTCGGCGGTGCGGGTACGCAACGTCCACAGTGGTGAGGAGTCCGACCTCGAGGTGAGTGGGCTCTTCGTCGCCATCGGCCATGTCCCGAACACCGACCTCTTCAAGGGTCAGTTGGAGATGGCGGACAACGGATACCTCATCACCCAGGCGGGCTCCACCCGGACCAAGGTGGAGGGGGTCTTCGCCAGCGGAGACGTCCAGGACCACGTCTATCGCCAGGCGGTCACCGCTGCCGGTTCCGGCTGCATGGCCGCCATCGACGCAGAACGTTGGCTGGAGACCCAGCACGACCTGCCCCCGGACATCGCCCAGACCCCCAGGAACTGGTAAGGAGACCCTCATGAACGCCAACATCGCAATCCTGACCGACGCCACGTTCGACGAGCAGATCGCCGATGGCGACGAGGCGGTCCTCGTGGACTTCTGGGCTGAGTGGTGCGGGCCGTGTAAGGCCATCGCCCCCATTCTCGAGGAGATCGCCGGCGAGCATGCCGGCAAGATCCGAATCGCCAAGGTCGACGTCGACGCCAACCTCGAGATCGCCCGGCGGTTCGAAGTTATGAGCATCCCCACCCTCATCCTCTTCAAGGATGGTGCTCCCCAGCTGAGACTGGTCGGGGCGAAGGGCAAGGGGCAATTGCTCCAGGAGCTCGACGCATTCCTCAAGTAGACCGGCCTGGCCCCCTCCCCCTCCGCCTGGGAGACCGCAGCGAGGCGGTCCGGGATCTCCAGCAACGCCTGACCCGGTGCGGCTTCGACGGAGGCGTCCACGAAGCCGGCACCTTCAGCAAGGGCACCGCAGCCGCCGTAAAGTCCTTTCAAGCCGACAGGGGCCTACGGACCGACGGGATCTGCGGCACCCAGACCTGGGCGGCACTTGTGGAGGCCGGTTACCAGCTGGGCGATCGGCTCCTGTACCTGCGGGAGCCGATGCTGAGGGGCGATGATGTCGCCGCGCTCCAGCGCCGCCTCGGGGGCCTCGGCTTCGACGCCGGCCGGGTCGACGCCATCTTCGGCCCCCGGACCAAGCTGGCGATCGACGAGTTCCAGAGAAACGCCGGCCTCACCGTCGACGGGGTCTGCGGTCCGGCCACGCTTTCGATGCTCGACCGCCTCGGTCCGAGTGGCGCCCAGCGGGAGCCGGTGGCGGTGGTGCGGGAACTGGAGCTGCTTCGTCATGCTCCACGCACGCTGCAGGGCAGGCGGATCGCCGTCGGCAACGCCGGGGGGCTTCACGCCGCTGCCGTTGCCGCGGCACGGGCACTGGCGGCTTGCGGCGCCGAAGTGGTGCTCGTGCAGCACCCGGACCAATCCGAGCAGGCATCTGAGGCCAATACCTCGGCGGCCGATGTCTACATCGGCCTTCGTCTTGACATCGATGCCATCGGATGCACCACCGCCCACTACGCCAGCCACAGGTACGTCTCGCCCGGCGGCCGTGCTCTGGCCGTGCTCGTTCAGGCCATCCTCCCCGAAGCGTTGGGCATCCCTGATGACGGAGTCCGAGGCATGGCCCTTCCGGTGCTACGGGAGACCCGTATGCCGGCGGTGGTGTGCGAGCTCGGCCCCCCCTCCACTGTCGTGGCCCGCACCGCGGAACTTGCCGAGGGCCTCGCCCGTGCCTTCAGCGCCTGGGCGGCCGCTCCGTTCGTGGACGCATGACCTCAGGGCCAGAGGGCCCATAGGGCCCGAGAAGAAGCTACTTGCGCGGCCGAGGGGGCCGTCGCGCACCCTAAAGTTGTCTGCGCCACGCATGCAGTCTCCTCACGGTCCCTTCGCGTTCCTTACGCTTTACACAGCTTCATCCCCACCTGTGGATGAGGGTCAGATGCAGGACCTCACGTGTGCCTCATGGTGAATCTCGTCCGGGGGTTCCCGCCTTTCCTCGACGGCTTTTCACCGCTGGACTTCTCGACACCTCATCCTCAACCTCTTGGCGCACCTATAGGCTGGGGCGAGGCTCGGTCATCACCCGGTAGACCCGCTCCAGATCCTCGAGCGACCCGAACTCGATCACAACTCGACCCTTTTTCGTGCCCATCTCGACCTTCACCCGTGTGTCGAGGTGATCCGAGAGCAGGGCCTCGAGCTCCAGGAGACCAGGGGGGCGAAGGCGGCGGGTGGGCTGCGACGGGGCTGGGTCGCCGCCGGCGCCGGCGGCATCCTGCTGATCCCCTTGGCGATTCCGCGCCCGTACCGCCTCCTCCACAGCCCGTACTGACAGCCCTCCGGCCACCGCCCGCTTGGCCAAGGCCTCCTGAAAGCCACGGTCAGGCGAGCCGAGCAGTGCTCGGGCATGCCCCTCGGCCAACTGTCCCTCCGCTACCAGACGCTGGATCGACGGCGGGAGCTGGAACAGCCGAAGGATGTTGGTGACCGCCGCTCGGCTCTTACCCACCCGACGGGCCAGCTCCTCGTGGGTCAGCTGAAAGTCCTCGATGAGCTGGCTGAACGCGGCCGCCTCTTCGAGGGGGTTCAGGTCCTGGCGGTGAAGGTTCTCGACCAGCGCCTGCTCCAGGCTGGCGTCGTCGGTCACCTCCTTCACCAACGCCGGCATGGTCTGAAGGCCCGCTCGCTTGGCCGCCCGCCACCGCCTCTCGCCGGCGATGAGCTCGTAGGTGCCGGCGTGTTGGCCGGGCCGTACCAGCACCGGCTGCAACACTCCTAGTTCCCTCACCGATGCGGTGAGAGAAGCGAGGCGCTCCTCCTCAAAATGCCGCCGAGGCTGGAAAGAACTGGCAACAATGCTCGAGACCGGCACCTCGACCAGAGCTGAGCCGTGCCCTCCGGCGGCCAACTCGGTAGGGATGAGCGCGGACAGACCCTTACCTAATCCGCTGCGGCGCGCCACCGCTTACCTCCTTAGCCAGTTCCCGATAGGCGATGGCGCCTCGAGAAGTCGGATCGAACACGATAATCGGCTGACCGAACGAGGGGGCTTCCGATAGCCGCACCGTCCGGGGGACGATGTTGCGACAGACTCTCGCGCCGAAGTGCGAACGCACCTCCGCCGCCACCTGGTCGGAAAGTTTGGTCCTGGCGTCGTACATGGTCAAGATGATGGTGGTCATCTCCAGGCGGGGGTTTAGGTTGCTCTGCACCAGTCCCACGTTGCGCATCAGTTGGCCGAGACCCTCGAGCGCGTAGTACTCGCACTGGATGGGAACGATCACCTCGCTGGCAGCCGCCAGGCCGTTCACAGTTATAAGACCCAGTGAAGGCGGGCAGTCGATGAGGAAGAAATCGAAGTCGTCGACCACCTGCTCCACCGCCCGACGGAGCTTGAGCTCACGGCTGAAGGCGGGAACCAGTTCGATTTCCGCCCCGGCGAGATCAATAGTGGCCGGACAGACGAACAGGTTACGCACGCTCGTGGGCTCGATACAGTCGTCAATGGGGATGTCTCGGAGGAGGACGTCGTAAATGGACGACTCCAAGTTTCGAGGGTTGATTCCGAGACCGGTGGTGGCGTTGCCCTGCGGGTCGAGATCGATAACGAGAACGCGGTAACCGATCTCGGCGAGGGCCGCTCCCAAATTCACCGCTGTGGTCGTCTTGCCCACGCCACCCTTCTGGTTGGCGATGGCCATGACCCGCGGCAGGGGTGGCGGCGCCGCACGTGCCAACCGGGCCGGCCTTGGGCCGTCAGTCTGCTCGCCCGCCGCGGCGGCCTCCGGCTCAGGTGATATCCCGGGAGGAAGCGGTTCGACGACGTCTGGGACAGAGGTCGCCGGCCATGGGGTCGCCATGCCAGCCAGATCGTGTTCCACGTGCAACACACCTGCCGCCGTTTCCGACGCAGGCGTGCTGATTTCTTTTTCGGGCGCCGGCCCGCTGCTTCTGGCGCCATCAGCCGAGCGGTCCGACGAGTCCTCTCTACCGAGCAGTGGGCCGCGAGGTCCGATCGCGTCGCCCGGAGCGGACGCATCCGTTGCGGACGCCTCCGGGGCGCTGGCCGGCGTCCCATCCAGTACGACGCCTTCCGTGGCTTGCTCCTCCGGTCCCGAGGGCGATGGGCTAACCGGGTCGGGGGCGGATCGGTCCAGGTCTTGAGCGTCCGAAACTCCGCCGGGCGTGATGGCCTCGCCGGCCACGGGCTCAGAAGCTGTCGCTCCGGCGCCGTGACTCTTACGATGGTCCGGGATGTGCTCGCCTGCCTCGGACGACGGAGCGCTGTCTCCGGGCTCAGCCGGAGCATCCGTCACACCCACATCCGAACGCAAACGGTCGAAGATGGCGCGACCTCGCTCACCCAGCTCCTCCTCGCCCGTCACGCCTGCACCCTCGCGCGCTCGGGGGGTCCCGGTCAAGGACCGTCTGTGATTCACGTGGAACGTCTACGAGGCGAAGAGCGGGCGCTTTTCCGGTACGCCGACCCGCCGAGGGAATCCTTCCGGGCACAGGGATTCCTGTCGCAGGATCTGAAACCTACAGAAGGCCTGCTCGAACCGACCGCTCGGGCGCATGCCCAGCTGGGCCAAGGCTCCTTCCGGCCATCGTGCTCCGCCCTCTCCCGGTGGCTCGGAGACGATGAGGCGACCGCCGACCTCGAGGAGCGGTGCAGCACATTCGGCTGTCACTGCGGGTGCACCGAAGCTTCGTGCCACCACCGTGTCGGCGCTGGCCCGCCACTCGGGTTCACGTCCCGCCTCCTCCGCCCTCGCCCGCGCTACCACCACCTGCGACGAGACACCGAGGTCCATCGCCGCTCGAGCCAGAAACAGCGTCCTCCGCTCACTGCTGTCCAGGAGGACGATGCGAACCGCCGGCCACGCCAATGCCAGGACCAGCCCGGGTAATCCTGCACCGCTGCCAAGGTCGATGAGCCGCCGAGGAACCTCGGTGCCGACCGCTTGGATGAAGCCCCGCGCGTGCTCGATATGCCCGTCTACCGGCCCAGGCCCGAGAAACCCCAGCAACCGGGCTTCCTCGAGCACGGCTTGGAGGGTGGCAGGCACTGGGCGGAGAAACTTAGTGCGACGCTACGGCACTACGAACGCGTTTGTGACCGGTTTTGACGCCCCCGCGACGGCTCCGATGCTGCATCAGCAAACGTGTCCGTAGTTCCACCGGGCTGCACTTAGGCGGGGTCGATCACGACACGCCGGTGGGGCTCCTCGCCTTCCGATGCCGTCGCCACACCCTCGATCGAGTTGATCGTGTCGTGGACGACCTTGCGGTCCGCCGCCTGCATGGGTTCGAGGATCTTCCTCTGCCTGGTCTCGATCACCTGGGCCGCGATCTGGCGGGTGAAGCGCTCCAGAGCCGAGCGCCGCTTCTCCCGATAGCCACCCACGTCAACCATGATGCGGCCGTTGCGGCGGCCGGTGCTGCGCTGCACTGCGGTCCGGGTCAGATCCTGAACAGCAGCGAGAGTGGCCCCGTTGGGCCCGATGAGCAGGCCCAGGTTGTCGCCGAGTACGGCCACCTCCACGGTGTTGTCGTCGATCTCGCGCACCTCCACAGGCCGGGATCCGGCGCCCACAGCGTCCACGAGACCGGCGAGAAACGTCGCAGCTGCCTCTGCCTGGTCGGTGAGTGACACGTCACCCTTGGCCTCGATGTGGTCCATCTGCCCTCCTTGGCGTCGGCTTGATGGCGAATGGGCCACCCTGCGGGGTTGGTCGGTCTCAGGCCGTTCGGCCGACTTCGTAGTTGCACCAGGGGCACCGGTCCTGGGAGCGGCAGAGCCCGGCTCGGTCGCAGCCGGGACGGCTGAATCTGCTGTGGGCCGCCGCCGGCGCTGTTGGCGATCGGCCTTGGCCGGTGGGCTGCTGGGACGGACGCGTGCACGCACCCGCGCTTCCGATCGGATCCGCCCGAAGAGACCCAGCTTCGGCTCGTCGATCACCTCGAACTCCGCATCGAGCTCATCCACGCCGAGTTGATCCAGCGCCGCGTCCTGTGCCTCCTCCAGCGTTCGACCAGTCGTTTCAACCCATTCCACGGCTCAGCGACCTTTCCTGGCTCGACGCTTGGGGCGCTGCTTGTTCCTGCTGGCGTTCCGGCTGGGAGTGGGTGCACCCTTGACGTTGGTCGCCCTCCCGTTGCGGGATTGGCCCTTGGCTTTGGGGGCGATCTCCTTGAGTTTGGATTCTGGAGGGTGGGTGTCTTTCCCCTTCGGGCGCTTCACCTCCGTCGCCTTGGCCTCGATGTCCTTGACGTGACGTTCGGCGTGGGCCTTGAGGGTGGGGTCGAACCGGTACATCGCACCGGTCTGGGTGATCCTGAACAGGGCGGACATCAGGAAGTACACGTTCACCCCGGCAGGAATGGACAGGGAGATGAGCCCGAAGAATCCTGGCATCACCTTCAGCAAAATCTGCTGTTGGGGATTGCTGCTCTGGGTGTTCCGGGACATGGTCTGGCGGGTCTGGTAATACTGGCTCAAGACCACCAGAGCCACGAGGAAAAAGAACGGGACGGCAGCCCCGAACGAGCCGTGCCCCTCGCTGGCGCTCTTGGCGAGGTCGACTCCGAACGAGGTCATCTTGCCGCCGGACTCTCGCAGGGCCTGGTAGAGCTCGGTACCCTTGTCGAGATACTTCGGGTCCGGTATCCCCTTGGTGGTCTTGGTCAGCCCTCTTATCACCTGGTACATCACTATGAACACAGGTAGCTGCAGAAGCATCGGGAGACAGCCGGCGGCCGGGTTGACCTTGTACTCCTTGTAAAGCTTGGTCATCTCCTCACCGAGTTTCTGGCGATCTCCCTTGTGCTGCTGCTGGAGCCGCTTCATCTCCGGCTGCATCTTCTGCATGGCCAGCATGCCCCGGGTGCCCTTCAGCGTGAGGGGAGACAGCACCAGCATCACGCTCACGGTCAGGAGGGCGATGGCGATTCCGTAGTTCGGAATTATCCCGTAGAAGAAGGCGAGAATCCCTGCCAGGAACTGGAACATCAGGCGGTCCGCGCCGGCACCGGGTCGACGCCCCTCCCGCCCCAGGGCCGGCATCGACCGATCCGGCGGGCAGAAAGAACTCCACCCTGCACGACCCCGTGGAGCTGTATGGCCTCGAGCGCGTAGCTCGAGCACGACGGGACGTAGCGGCACGGCGAGGGCCGACCACGGCGTGCCCACCGGTAGGCGCGGATCGGTGCGCAGATCACCCGGCAGGTGCGGCTTGGGGTCATGGTTTTCGGACCAGGTCTTCGAGCGCTTCGGCCACAGAGGTTCTCAACTCTCCAAACGACGATGATGCTGCTCCCGGAGCAGCCGCTATCAGGTAGGCACCCGGCCGGAGCAGCGGACCGAGCTCACACACGATGGCTCGCAGTCGGCGACGGAGCCGGTTGCGGACCACGGCGCCACCCACCGTCCGGCCGATGGCATAGGCCACTCGGAGAGGATCGCCGGGGGCGCCTGGGACGAACATTAGCGTGAGCGACCCCCTTTGCACCCGGCAGCGGGACCGACGGAGGGCCGCAAAGCTCGATTTGCCCCGCACCGGCTCGATCAAGCCGACAGGCGGTGCCGGCCCTTCTGGCGGCGGGCCTTGAGGATCGCCCGGCCTGCCCGGGTCGACATGCGGTGGCGGAATCCATGGTTCTTGGCCCGCTTGCGGGTGTTGGGTTGAAAGGTTCGCTTCACGGCAACTCCTGGCGCAGGGGTGGGGTCGGTGACCGGTCCTCGTAAGCCCCGGGGCGTCTCCAGGCTAGGTGTCGGGACCTCGAAGCGGCAACCGGGCCGGGCCGCATCCCGTTCCTGCTGGTCATCGGATAATTCTCCACTGGGCCTCGCAGGCCGGCCGAACCCGGTGCTACCTTCGCCGAGGCAGGAGCCGACGCAGAAATCGACATAGTTCGTTCGTGGTGTCGCTTCCCCGGCCACGCACGGCGCACAACTTTCCAGGGCGCTGGTCGATCGCCGTGGCGGCTCTTTGTCCACAGGTTGTGGATCTCTTTGTGGAAAGTAGGAGAGTGGGGGAGGCAAACGAGCCGGTGGAGAACGCGGAGCGACTGTGGATGCTCTGTGCGGAGGCGCTCCACAACCAGGTCAATGAGGCGACCTGGAAGACGTGGTTCGACGGGATCCGGGCCTCGTGGGCCGACGACGAGCAGGTGGTCCTCAGCGTGCCGAGCTCTTTGGTCAAGGAACGCCTGGAGAGCCGCTACCTGACGCTCGTCCGGGAAGTTCTCGCCGATGCGACCGGAAAGCAGTTGGCGATCCGCCTCGTGGTCGACACCGATGCGGCGGGGGAACAGCCGCCGTTGCCTCTTCCCCCACCATCGGCCGCGGCCACGGAAAAACCCCCGCCGCCGGCGGCGGCCCGCCAGGGGCAATGGGAACCCGATCAATCGCGCGCGGCAGAACAGGCGCTATCGGTCGACACCGACTACACCTTCGATGCCTTCGTGACCGGGCCGTCCAACCGTTTCGCCCACGCCGCGGCACGCTCCGTGGCCGAGACGCCCGGCAAGTCCTACAACCCGCTGTACATCCACGGCGGGGTCGGTCTCGGCAAGACCCACCTCCTCCACGCCATCGGCAATTACGTGCGGGACAACTTCAGGGGTCGGCTGGTGCGCTACGTGCCCAGCGAGACCTTTCTGAACGAGTTCGTCGACGCCATCCGAACCAACACGACCCCGGCGTTCAAGCGTCGATACCGGGAATGCCACCTCCTGCTGGTGGACGACGTGCAGTTCATGGAGGGCAAGGAGGGACTCCAGGAGGAGTTCTTCCACACCTTCAACGAGCTCCACCAGACCAGCCGGCAGATCGTGATCACATCGGATCGGCCCCCGAACTCCTTCACGACGCTCGATGACCGGCTCCGGAGCAGGTTCATGTCCGGTCTGACGGCGACGGTTCAACCACCCGACCTCGAGACACGACTCGCCATCCTCCGGAGCAAGGCCGGAGAGGAGGCTGCCACCAAGCACAGCGACGTGCTCGAGTACATCGCCGACAACGTGAAGGACAACATCCGCCAACTCGAGGGTGCGCTCACCCAGGTGTTGGCCCACGCGAGTGTCTACGGGCAGCACCTCACCGTGGAGTTGGCCGAGGAGGTCCTCTTCGACCTGTTCGGCACCAACCAGCCGCGCCCGATCACGCCGAGGGTCATCCTGGACGCCACCGCCAGCCTTTTCGGATTCGCGGTCGAGGACATCTGCGGCACCAGCCGGCGACGGCCCCTTGTCACGGCGAGGCAGATAAGCATGTACGTGTTCAGGCACGTCACCGACTACAGCTACCCTGCCATCGCGCGTGAGTTCGGCGGTCGGGACCACACCACGGTCATCCACGCCGTCGAGAAGATCTCGACGCTGATGAAGGAGAAGCGCCAGATCTACGACCAGGTGAACGAGCTGATGGCCAGAATCAGCAGCGGGGGATGACGTTGTGTCGGCGTCTTGTGATTTGCGGGGACAAGGGTGGCACTGTCCACCGGGCTCTCGCCACCACGTCACACGCCTGTGGGAGGGTGGGGATGGTGGCGGGACCGTGGCGACCCTCATGACCTGCAAAAACCTTGAGTCATCCCCAATCCACAGCCCTTACAACCACTTCCCCCTCTTCTCTCAACCTACAAACCAAAGAGAACCATGAGATTCCGAAGCGAACGCGATTCCCTCGTCGAGGCCCTGAGTGTCGCTGGACGCGCTGTCACCAGTCGGGGTGGAGCACTTCCAGTTCTCTCTGGTGTGCGTTTGGAGGTCAACGGTGAGCAACTCCACGTCGCCGGCTCCGACCTGGACCTGACGATCCAGGCCACCATGTCCGTGGCAGGGTCAGGTGACGGGATCGCCGTCCTTCCTGCTCGACTCGTCACCGACATCGTGCGTTCCCTTCCGCCGGGGGCGGTCAACGTGGAGGCGGGTGACGACGACATGTCGATCACGTCGGGCCGAGCCCAGTTCAGTGTCCGCATGCTGGAGGCCGCCGATTTCCCTAGGATCCCGGCCGGTGGCGACTCGGGCACGGGAGATGCGGTCACCCTCGACGCGGCCGAGCTGGCGGATGCTCTGCGGCAAGTGGTGCGGGCGGCCTCCTCCGACGACGCCCGGCCGATCCTGACCGGCGTCCTCATGGCGGCAGAGGAGAAGGGCGTGAGATTGGTGGCCACCGACTCGTACCGGCTCGCCGTTCGTGACCTGCCCGGCACCAGCGTGCTGCGGGAAGGCCAGAAGGTGCTAGTTCCGTCGAAAGCATTGTCAGAGCTCCAACGTGTCCTTTCGGGAGCAGAGAAGGTCACCCTCCGGTTGGGCGAGCACGACGCCAACTTCGAGGTGGGCGATGTACGACTGACGACCAGGTTGATCGAGGGCGAGTTCCCGAACTACCGTCAGCTGATCCCTTCGACGTACCCGAACCGTCTCCGAGTCGGCAAGGCTCAGTTGCTTGAGGCTGTGCGCCGGGTGAAGCTGCTGGTCCGGGATGCCACCACACCGGTGAGGATGGCCCTGGGCCCCGACACCGTCGGGCTCACGGTGGTGAGCGCGGAAGTGGGGCAGGCCAACGAGGAGGTCGACGCCCACTACGAAGGGGCGGAGATGACGGTGGCTTTCAACCCCGGCTATCTCATCGACGGTGCCGAGGCCATCGCCGGCGACGAGCTCATCCTCGACACCCAGGACGCCCTGCGCCCCGCTGTGATTCGTGGCACCGACAGCGACGACTACATCTACCTGCTCATGCCGGTGCGGGTGTCGTAGCTTTCGTGGAGCTGCACCGACTCTGGCTCACCGACTTCCGGAACTACGAGCGGGTGGACCTGCAGGTGTCGCCGGGCGGCCTCACGGTGATCGAGGGCGACAACGGCAGCGGGAAGACGAGTCTCCTCGAAGGCGTCGCCTACCTGGCCACCCTGACGTCGTTCAGGGGGTCTCCTCGCGAAGCGTTGGTACACAGGGGGGCACCGTCCGCCACGGTCAGGGCTGAAGCGTCTTGCGATGGTCGTCCCGTCCTGCTCGAGGCCGAGGTTCGGGTGGTGGGTCAGGACCGCGTACAAGTGAACCGCCAACCCCTCCGACGGGTGCGGGACCTTCTCGGCACCATTCGGGTCACGGTGTTCTCGCCCGACGACCTCGGTCTGGTCAAAGGAGGACCGGGTGGACGACGTCGCTACCTCGATGACGCCCTGGTTTCCCTCCACCCCCGCAACGACGCCATTTGTTCGGAGGTGGACCGCGTGTTGCGGCAGCGGGCCGCACTGCTGAAGCAGGCCGGCGGTAGATTGACCAGCGAGGTCGAGTGCACCCTCGACGTGTGGGACCAGAAGCTGGCGTCGGCGGGAGAGGCACTGTCCGACGCTCGCGCCGCGCTGGTGGCCGAGCTCGAGCCCGAGGTGGTCAAGGCCTACGACCAGGTGGCGGGCACTTCGGCGGTCACCTCGGTCCACTACGCGCGGTCATGGGAAGGTTCTCTGGCCGATGCCCTTGCGGGTGTGCGCCAACACGACGTCCGTCGGGGCGCCAACACCGTCGGCCCCCAACGCGACGACCTCGATCTGCAGCTGAACGGCCTTCCCACCCGGACCCACGCCTCCCAGGGGGAGCAGCGTTCGCTCGCTCTTGCCCTCCGCCTGGCCACTCATGGAGTCATCCGTTCTTCGGTGGGCGCGCCGCCGCTCCTGCTACTTGACGACGTGTTCTCGGAGCTGGACGAGGACCGGTCGACGGCCCTCATCGCCCATCTTCCTCCGGGCCAGGCCCTCCTCACCACCGCGGGAGCTCTTCCTGCCGGCGTGGAGCCTGCTTCGAGGGTGCGTGTCCACCAGGGCAGGATCCTGTGAGCGGTCCGTCGCGGCGCCGCTCAGGATGGTCGGGATGGCGCCCGTTGGCCGCCGACGAGGACCGTTCCCCACGTCCGCTGAGCGAGTCGCTTGACCACATCAGCCGTTCCATGGGGGTTCCTGGCGCGGCTGCTCTCGGCGTGTTGTTCAGCAGATGGGACGAGATAGCCGGGCCGGTGGCAGCTTCCCACAGCTGGCCGATCTCGGTCACCCGCGACGCCCTCGTCGTGGCTGTTGACGGGCCCGGGTGGGCCACGTCCCTGAGGGCCCTCTCCGCCCAACTTCTGAAGCGGGTGGAGGACGTGGCCGGACCCGGTGTGGCAGAGCGGGTGGAGGTCCGTGTCAAGCCCCGAGATCAGCGTCCGAGTGACACCCCGGTGGTAGACTGAAGTAATTGCAATTCGGGCCGTTGAGCAGCACTTTTCCGCCCGGGCTGCCTCCATCCAAGTGGTTCTGAAAGGTCGCGCCCGGAGCGATGACATCTACTTCTGACGACGTCGGCACCAAGCCCAAGTCGCCCTCGTACGGGTCGAAGGACATCACCGTCCTGGAGGGTCTCGATCCGGTCCGCAAGCGCCCTGGTATGTACATCGGTTCCACCGGTCCGAGCGGCCTCCACCACCTCATCTGGGAGGTCGTGGACAACTCGGTCGACGAGGCCATGGCGGGACACTGCACCCGCATCGACGTCACCCTGGTGGCCGATGGTGGATGCTGTGTCTGCGATGACGGCCGGGGCATCCCGGTCGACCCCCACCCCCAGTACAAGAAGAAGTCCGGGGTGGAGGTGGCGCTCACGATTCTCCATGCCGGCGGCAAGTTCGGCGGCGGCGGCTACAAGGTCTCAGGCGGCCTCCACGGCGTCGGCGTGTCGGTCGTGAACGCGCTGTCCAGCCGACTGGTCGTGGAAGTCGACCGTGACGGCAAGCGCCACCGCATCGAGTTCGCCAAGGGAGGCAAGCCGCAGGGCGCGTTGGAGGTGGTGGGCACCGCACCACGGGGCCGCACGGGCACCACCGTGGAGTTCTGGCCCGACCCCACCATCTTCGAAGAGACGGAGTTCCGGGCCCAGACCGTGCTCGAGCGCCTCCAGATGATGGCGTTCCTCAACCGGGGTCTGGAGATCCGGTTCAAGGACGAGCGGTCCGGCCACGAGCAGGAGGTCACCTACCGCTACAACGGCGGGATCATCGACTTCGTCCGGCACCTCAACGCCTCCAAGGAAGCGCTGTTCAAGAAGGTGGCGTACTTCCGGCAGTCCGAGGAGACCCAGGAGGTCGAGGTCGCCCTCCAGTGGAACACCGGTTTCCACGAAGGCATCCACAGCTTCGCCAACGGCATCGCCACCGGCGAGGGCGGCATGCACGAGGAAGGTCTGAAGAAGGCCCTCACCAATGTGGTGAACAAGTACGCGAAGACCAAGGGCCTGGTCAAGGAGAAGGACGAGAACCTGCTGGGCGAGGACATCAGGGAGGGGCTCACCGCCATACTCGCCGTCCGCCTCCAGGATCCGCA
Organism: Acidimicrobiales bacterium; assembly: GCA_035526335.1. GTDB lineage: Bacteria > Actinomycetota > Acidimicrobiia > Acidimicrobiales. Next base: position 93,292 of record DATLCN010000036.1, read on the forward strand.
GTTCGAGGGTCAGACCAAGTCCAAGCTGGGTAACGTGTCCATGCGGTCCCTGGTCGAGCGGACCTCCAACGAGAAGCTGGCGGAGTGGCTGGAGGAGCACCCCACCGAGGCCCGCCAGATCGTACAGAAGAGCGTTCAGGCGGCCCGTGGCCGCCTCGCCGCCCGCCAGGCCCGTGATCTCATCCGCCGCAAGTCGGCTCTGGAAGGCGCCGGCATGCCTGGAAAGCTCACGGACTGCTCGACCCGCGATCCCCATGAGGCGGAGCTGTTCATCGTGGAGGGCGACTCGGCCGGCGGGTCCGCCATCCGTGCCCGCAACCCACAGAACCAGGCGATCCTGCCGATCCGGGGCAAGATCCTCAACGTCGAGCGGGCCCGGATCGACCGGATGCTCAAGAACACCGAGATCCAGGCCCTCATCGGGGCCATCGGTGCCGGCGTGGGCGACGAGTTCGACGAGAGCAAGATCCGCTATGGACGCGTCATCCTGCTCGCCGACGCCGACGTGGACGGGAGCCACATCCGCACCCTGCTGCTCACCTTCTTCTTTCGGCAGATGAAGACCCTCGTCGAGCACGGCCATGTCTTTGTCGCACAGCCACCGCTGTACTCCACGCTGGTGGGCAAGGAGAAGGTGTACTTGAAGCACGATGCGGCGAAGGCCCAGTTCCTGGCCGAGCATCCCAACCACAAGGCCGACTTCACCCGGCTGAAGGGCCTCGGCGAGATGGATTACGACGAGCTGGGCACCACCACCATGGCCGCTGACCGCCGCACCCTCCTGCAGGTGACGGTCGACCAGGCCGCTATTGCCGACGAGATCTTCTCCATCCTGATGGGCGACGACGTGGAGCTCCGTAAACACTTCATCGTCACCAACGCGAAGGACGTCCGGTTCCTTGACATCTGAGGCATGTAAATGACCGACACCATGATCGGCGGCCCCGGCGACGACGGCCTCGGATCCATCGAACCCATCGAGATCCAGGAGGAGATGGAACGCTCCTTCCTGGACTACGCCATGTCCGTGATCGTGCAGAGGGCGCTGCCCGACGCCCGGGACGGCCTGAAGCCCGTGCACCGCCGGATCCTGTTCGGGATGCACGACCTGGGTCTGCGCCCCGACCGGCCACACATGAAGTGCGCCCGGGTCACGGGCGAGGTCATGGGCAAGTTCCACCCTCACGGGCCGTCGGCCATCTACGACGCCCTGGTGCGGATGGCCCAGCCCTTCAGCCTTCGCCATCCGCTCATCGACTTCCACGGGAACTACGGCTCGCCTGATTTCCCGCCGGCCGCCGAGCGCTACACCGAGTGCCGTCTTGGGGCACTGGCCATGAACATGCTGGCCGCCATCGACGAGGACACCGTCGACTTCGCCCCGAACTACACAAACGAGTTCGAAGAGCCCGTCGTTCTGCCCGCCCGTTTCCCCAACCTGTTGGTGAACGGGAGCCAAGGCATCGCCGTGGGAATGGCCACCAACATCCCTCCCCACAACCTGGGCGAGATCATCGATGCCACCGTGTACCTGATCGACAATCCTCAGGCCACTCCCGACGACCTCATGAACTTCGTAAAGGGCCCGGACTTCCCCACCGGGGGGTATATCCTCGGCCGGGCCGGGCTCATCGACGCCTACCGAACGGGACGGGGGAGCGTGAAGATGCGGGCCCGGGCCGAGATCAAGGAGTCGAAGTCGGGCACCGCCATCGTGGTCAGCGAGCTCCCCTACCAGGGAAGTGTCGCCTCCATCTCGGTGCGGATCAAGGAGCTGGTGGATGCACGCGAGCTCGAGGGGATCCGCAGCCTCGACGACCTGTCCGCGGGCATGGACACCAAGCTGGTGATAGGCCTGCGCCGCGACGCCAACGCCAACGTCGTGCTCAACAACCTCTACAAGCACACCCAGCTGCAGACGAGCTTCGGTGTGAACATGGTGGCGCTGGTCGACGGCGTGCCGCGCACCTTGAATCTGGCACAGGCTCTTTCGGCGTACGTCGACCACCAGGTCGACGTCATCACCCGCCGCTCGCAGTTCCGGCTCAAGAAGGCCCAGGACCGGGCTCACATCGTGGAGGGGTTGCTCAAGGCCCTCGACATGATCGAGCAGGTGATCGGGCTCATCCGCGGCTCCGCGGACCGGGGAGCGGCCCGCAACGGGCTGATGGGCACGCCGTTCGAGTTCAGCGAGGTGCAGGCCAACCACATCCTCGACATGACCTTGGGCCGGCTCACCCGCCTCGGGCGCACCGAGCTGTCGGAGGAGATGGCCAAGCTGCGCGAGATCATTGCGGACCTCAAGGCCATACTGGCCGACCCGGAGCGCCTGCGCGGTGTCATCAAGACGGAACTGGTCGAGATCCGCAGCCAGTTCGCCACCCCCCGCAGGGCCGAGATCACCTACGACCCGGGGAACGAGTCGGCCGAGGACTTCATCGATGACGTCGAACTGGTGGTGACCATGACCAAGGCCGGCTACGTGAAGACGGTGGCGGCCAGCGCCTTTCGTACGCAGGCGCGTGGTGGTCGGGGTGTCCAGGGGGCGAGACTCAAGGACGAAGATCTGATCACCCAGGTCATTCACACGACGGCGCACGCCTTCCTGTTGTTCTTCTCCAACCGGGGCAAGGTGTACCGCCTCAAAGCTCACGAGGTCCCCCTGAAGGACCGCACGGCCAGGGGAACACACCTGGCCAACCTGTTGCCCCTGGACGCCGACGAGCGCATCCAGGCCGTGGTCGCCACCCGCGACTATCCCGCCGACCGGTACCTGTTCTTTGCCACCAAGAACGGCACAGTGAAGAAGACGCCCTTCAGTGAATACGACAAGTCCAGGCGTGAGGGGTTCATCGCCATCAACCTCAACGACGGCGACGAGCTGGTGCGTGTCATCCAGACCAGCGGTGAGGACGACGTGTTCATGGTGAGCCGGAACGGCGCCACCATCCGCTTTTCCGAGGACGATGTTCGGCCCATGGGCCGTGGCGCGGCCGGCGTGAGGGGGATGCGGATGCGCCCCGGGGACGAGGTGGTGTCCTGCGACCTGGCCCGTGACGAGGTCGCCATTCTCATCGTCACTGACGCCGGCTTCGGCAAGCGGACCCAGCTCGACCGGTTCTCCCGCCAGACCCGCGGAGGCCAGGGTGTGCGGGGTATCCGTCTGACCGCCCGGCGGGGCTACGTGGTCGCCGCCTTTATGGTCGGGCTGGACGACGATGTCGTTCTCGTCTCCTCGACCGGCGTCACCATTCGCCAGCCGGTGCGGGAAATATCCTCCCAAGGCCGGGATGCCACCGGGGTGCGGGTCATGAACCTGGACGAAGGGCAGGCGGTGGCGTCGGTGGCGCCGATTCTCTTTGTCGAAGCGTCGATCGAAGTCGGAGGCTGATCACCCGGCCTTCCGGGTTCTCGGGGGTGAGGGCTGGCGCAGGAACAACCTGCGCCTTCGTAGGCGCCCGTCCGAGCCCTACCTGTTCGCGCAGCGCGTTTCTGCGCCGACTATCAGCGCATAGGCCCGGAAGGTGGAATGAGTGGAAGAGCGTGGACAGGTGCTGCCGTTTACGGCAGTCATGGTGATGCTGGCCGGTTTGGCTTGTCTGTTCCTGGGGCGTATCGGCGGTGCCGCGGTGGCCCGGGCCCAGGCGGTGACCGCAGCTGATGCCGCCGCACTGGCCGGCGCTGCCGGCGGCCGGGAAGCGGCACGGGCATCGGCCGCGGCCAACGGCGCCCGGCTGACGCGGTACGAGGAATTCGGAACCGATGCCCGGGTCGTGGTCGAACTAGGTGGTGCCCGCGCCTCGGCGCGAGGCCGGAGAGAGCCGGCCGCGAAGGGGCCCGTCGGGGCCGCCCCCGCTATGCGGGCGGCTCTGGCGAGGGCCGAACAGCTTTTGGGACGGGCTGTTCCGGTGGTCACCCCCGGGCCCGGCGATCCGCGCCAAGGCCGCCACCGCTCCGGCCTGGCCATCGACGTGCCCCGGTCGTTTGTAACCCGGCTGGCGCCGGTTGCGCTTCAGGCCGGATTGTGCCAGACGAACGTCGACGCCCACCCTGTCCACTTCGAACTGTGCCGTCAGGGACTACCGTGAGTGAGTGGCCCAGGGCCGGCGCGTGCGGCGCATCCTCCGCAGAGTCGATCCCTGGACGGTTCTGCGTTTCTCCGTGCTGTTCTACCTGTGCCTGCTGGTGGTGTCGCTCGTTGCCGGCCTGTTGCTGTGGACGGCCGCGTCCATTACGGGCGTGATCGACAACTTCGAACGCTTCATCAAGGAGCTGTTCGCCTTCCAGACCTTCGAGATCAACGGTGCCCTGATATTCCGTTCCACCGTGATCGGCGGTTTGGTCCTGGTCCTTCTCGGGTCCGGCTTCAATGTGCTCATGGCCGTGATCTACAACCTCACGTCGGACGTGGTGGGCGGTATCGAGGTCGCCGTGCTCGAGGAGGAGGCTGCGCGCCGTACGCCCGTCTGACGGCGCTGGGTGCTCGTGTAGCCTCGTCTCTCCCTCGGGGCTATAGCTCAGCTGGTTAGAGCGCAGCACTGATAATGCTGAGGTCGATGGTTCGACTCCATCTAGCCCCACCCTCGAAATCGGCAAAAGCGCAGGTCAAGTGGCAGAGCGCAGTCGTGGCCCTGTCGCCAGAAGCCACGATTTACCTGGATGTTCCGTCGCTACGGGTACGTAGCGCGCACGGCGGACGACAGTGATTTCACCTCGCGGCCACCGTCAGCGCTTGGGCAGGAGTTCACAGGGTCGCTACGGCTCGATCCAAGCCACGCCGATCGACGATGCGCTCCACCCACAGCGCCTTCTCAACCAGCCTGTACAACACCCGGTAGTCGCCTACCCGCAGCCGTCGCCACGGTGCTTTGCCGTGCAGAGCCTTGACGTCGAGGTTGGCAGCCTCCCCGGCCAGCGCCTGGAGGGCGACCACGAGTCGCTGACGGTCGGGGCCTCGCTTGATCCGGCGCAGATCCCGCTCTGCTCGAGCGGACAGTTCGACGTTGATGGTCCGAGCCCCTCGTGAATCCCGACCCGGCTACGTCACCGGGGTACGGAGCACCGCAACGCGTGTGCTCACTGGTCAAGCTCAGCGAGGACCTCGCCGAGTGGCTTGCCCCGGATCCCCTTGGCGATCTCCTCATCGGCCTCCGCCATGTTGGCCACGAATTCCGGAGCGTTGGCCAGCACCCAGTCCTCGAGTGCCGCCTGGTCAATTGGGACGACCGCCGCAACCGGCTTGCCGTGCTTGGTGACGACTGCCGGCCGCCCTGATGTAGCGACCTCGTCCACCACAGCGCTGGCGTTGTTGGCCAGGTCCCGGATGCTGACAGTGCTCATGCTGGTCATTGTACCCACAAGCGTTGCACGAACATCATCGGATCTCACCGAAGGCGTTCTGTCATCGCGGTTCTGAGCCCGGACGAGCTGGTGCGCCTCGCCGACGCGGGTGGTGTCGCCGGCGACCTGGGCGTAGCTGTCGGCCTTGCTCTGGGTCGCCGTCAGCGTGCCGGCGGTGCTGGTGTCGGCCACCTGGGCGCTCAGGATGTTGCCCGTGGTCCCGATGGGAGGTCAGCAACGTGCTGGGTGTCGCTACCGCCCGTCGCCGGGATCTCCACGTAGCCCTGGAGGACGCCGTTGGGGTCGACCAGCAGCGGGTCGACCGTCAGGCTGGCGATGAAGGCGTGCCCACTGACCGACTTCTCGGCTGTGCTCCCACAGGGCGCCACCTTGGGGAAGTCGCTGTGGGCGACGGCCGGGGACACGAACACGTCGGTCGCCTCGATCACCCCGGCGATGCCGGTGATGTGCAGCCGAATGCGGTGACCGTCAGGTCGGCTGACTGAACCGGAGGTGTGGTCTTGGCGCCGAAGGCGGCCGGGTTGAGTCCCAGTGAGGTCAAGCGCATCTCACGTCCTGTGGGCTATTGGCTACGTCACGTGCATTTTGGGTGGTTCGAAGAATGTGGCGCGGCTGTCGTCAGCCGAGGGCGATGAGGGCGACGCCGCCTCCCGCCGCCGCCACACTGAGCGCCTGGATGCGGCTGAGGCGCTCTCCGAGAACGGCCCGTGCCAACAGCACGGTGACGGCGGGGTACAGGGAGGTGACGAGCGCCACCAGGGACAGCAGGCCCCGGCGGGTGGCGAGCAGGAACAGGACGTTGGCCACGACATCGAGCAGCCCGACGACGCCCACACTGGGGCGGGCACCGGGCGCGGGAACGACCGTGCGGCCGGTAACGACGGCGACAGAAACGAGGAGAACGACCGACGAGATCTTGGCCGCGAAGATCGGCCACAGGCCGGCGGTGTCCCCAGTGCGGCCCAGGCAGATGAAAAAGGCGCCGAAGCCGACTCCCGAGACCAAGGCGGCCGCCACGCCAGGTCGGGAGAGCAGGCGGAGCAGGCCCCGTCGATCGAGCCGGCCTGCTTCGGCTGATGCGGCTTCGTCCTCGGAAGGCGATGCCGAGAGCACGACGATGGCGCCCAGTGCCAGGACCACACCGACGAGCGCCACCAGGGCGGGCCGCTCACCGCTCACCAGCCCGTAGAGGACAGGAATGGCGGCAGCCACCGCTCCGGTGATCGGTGCGGTGACGCTCATCCGCCCCACGGCCAGCGCGTGGTAGAGCAGCGCCAGGCCGACGGCCGAGCCGATGCCGCCGCCGGCGCCGGCCCACAGCGCGGAGCCGCCGCTGTCGCCCCTGACCACGGGGAGCAGGGCTGCGACGGCGACCAGCCCGACGAACTGGGAGGCGACCGCCACGGACAGCCCGGGCGACACCCTTTCGGCTCGTCCCGCCACGAAGTCCGACGCCCCCCAGCTGAATGCCGACAGCAGGGCCAGAGCCAGGCCCATTCAGGCGATGGGCCGCTGGTAGCGGCCGGGGCGGCCGAGTAGAGCCGCCAGTGCCCGATCCGCAGTGGGCCGCTTCTCGGCTTCTTCTTCCAGCAGGGCCTTCAGGCCTGGGAGGGCCAGACCCTGGGCAAGGCTCCGGGAGCAGCCGATCAGATGCTGGGTCTCCTCGAAGTAGTTGGCCGCGACGAGCTTCTCCGAGGCCACGCTGTTCATCCAGTCCAGGTTGCTGAACCGGCCGTCGCCGAACGCCTTCTCCAGAGTCGCCGTCTCCACGAGGCGGCCCGGGGAGAAGCGGGACCACTCCGTGTCGAAGCGCCCATCGAGAACCCGGTAGCTCTCCCCGTCGAGGAGGGAGACCACGTATGCAGCCAGGGACGGGCCGAACCGGAGCGTCGCCACCTCGACCTCGCACCTTGCGGCATGGCGGGATATGACGTCGCGCCAGAACTGGCGTGCCGGCTCGGCGTCGATGTCGCTCGAGCGTCCGACGGCATGGTCGCGGGCCCGATGGGTGGCCTCGATCTCGTCCAGGAGCTCGGCGATCCGGCCAGACTCCACCTCGAAGGACAGGCAAGCCTGGATGCCCTCGGCTTCCATCCGGGCCCGTGCCCGCCGAAGCTGCTTGCGCATCCCCCGTCCGAGCAGCCCCTCGAGGTGGCCCGCCTCGTCCTGGAACTCGATACGGGGCACCAGCCCCCCCGGAAGGATGAAGCCGATCTCGAGACGATCCACGAGCCGGGACGCCACGGGGTCGTCGGCCGGAAGCTGCTCCACCCTCAGCGCCCATTCCGAATCCATGGAGTCGAGGAACCCGACGAGGCCGTCGGCCAATGCGTCGCAGGCGTCGGGCGTGCGGGCGGGAAGCCGGCCCCGGTCGTTCCTTCCGTGGCCGACGGCGGCCACCTCGACGACCCCTTCGGTCTCGACCGAGCAGAGCAGGGCGACCGCGTCCAGCCGCCCCGAGGGACCGCTTCGTACTGTCACCGCACTGGGCGTGCCCGCCGTGAAGGCTCCCAGCCACGCCGTGAGCCAGGGACGCCGGGCGGTGATGGGAGCATCAGTGGCGTCGTGCAGATCGTCTAGATCGGCGCCCAGGTCGTCGAGCAGCGTCGGCCCCGAGATGACCTCCACGTACGGCGCCACGCCTCCCCCCGTCGATGGGGCGCCGCCGCGCCCGCTCAGCTTGTCGTCCCCGACCGGGCCTGGAACGGACGCGGCTCGTTCGTCACGGCCAGAAGGGTGGCTGGTTCGCGCCGCAACATCTGCACCAGGGCGTCGGCGGGGACGGGCTTGGCGAAGAGATAGCCCTGACCCAACTCGCACTTCCACCGGCGCAAGCTGTCGAGCTGCTCCTCCGTCTCGATCCCCTCGGCGACCATGTGCAGCCCGAGGGTATTCGCCAGCTCGACGACCGTCTTGGGCAGCACGGCATCACGAGAACCCGACGCGATGCCGTCCACGAACTCCTTGTCCAGCTTCAACACGTCGATCGGGAGCTGCCGCAGATAGCTGAGGGATGAATAACCCGTGCCGAAATCGTCGATGGCCAAGCGCATGCCGAGGCCGCGCAGCTGGTTCAACACGGCGATCGTCGCCGCCGCGTCCTCCATGACCACGCTTTCGGTGATCTCGAGCGTCAGACGGCTCGGCGCGATACCCGAACGTTCAAGGGCGCCGCTGACGTCATCCACCAGGCCGGGTTGCTGTAGTTGCTTCTGGGAGAGATTGACGCTCATGCCCACCGGCCCCGCCGCCGACGAGAAGAGCTTGGCCGTCCGGCACGCCTCCTCGAGGACCCAGAGGCCGAGCGGCACGATGAGCCCCGTCTCCTCGGCCATCGGCATGAACTCGGCCGGAGCGATGATGCCGCGCTCCGGATGCATCCAGCGCACGAGCGCTTCCACCCCCACGATGCGCCTGGTGGCCAGGTCCACGATCGTCTGGTAGTAGACGACGAAGTCGTCGTGGGCCAGAGCCCGCTGCAGCTCGGCGTTGAGGTCGAGCCGCTTGCGGACGGCGGCGTGCATGCCCGGCTCGAAGAGACGCCACAGGCCCTTCCCCTGGCTCTTGGCCAGGTACATGGCCAGATCGGCATTGCGAAGGAGCTCTTCAGGAGTGGTCTGGTCACCCTCTGCCATGGCGATGCCGACGCTGGCACCGACGAATATCTCCACACCGTCGACATCGAGAGGCTGGTGAAGGGTGGTGATGATCCGTTCGGCGAGGCCGATCGCCTCGTCCCTGTTCGTGTCCTCCAACAGCACGGCGAACTCGTCACCACCGAGCCTGGCCGTGGTGTCGGCGGGGCGCAGGCAGGTGGCGAGACGTTCGGCCACCGCCACCAGCACGGTGTCGCCGGCGGCGTGTCCGAGGCTGTCGTTGACCGTCTTGAAGTCGTCGACATCGAGGAACATGACGGCGAGGTGCTCGCCGGCGAGCTTCCGCCGGGCGAGAGCGTGGCGTACCCGGTCGCTCAGCAGGGCCCGGTTGGCCAGGCCCGTGAGGTCGTCGTGGAAGGCCTTGTGGGTCAGCTGGCTCTCGAAGCTCTTGCGCTCGCTCACGTCGCGCGCCGTCAGGACGATGCCGCCTACGTTCGTGTCGTACAGGAGGTTGTTGCTGACCATCTCCAGGTCGAGCCAGGCGCCGTCCCGCCTCCGCATCCGCACCTCGAACGGCGAGCTCATCCCTACGCGGAGAACGGAATCGTTGCAGAAGGTGACCAGGCGCGACGTGTCCTCCGGGTGCACCAGGTCGATGAGGCGGGTGCCGAGCATGTGGGACGGCTCGTAGCCCAGCACCTCCTCCACCGAGGGGGTCTGGTAACGCACGGTGGTGTCGGCATCGATGACCGTAATGACGTCGGAGGAGTTCTGGACCAGGGACCGGAAGCGGGTCTCGCTCTGCCGCACGTGCAGCGCTTCGGTGAGTGCAGCGCTCTCGAGGGCCAGGGTCAGCTGGGAGGAGAGGGTCTCGAGCCCGTTGGCCAGGCGGGCGTCCAGGGTGGACTCCGATGCGACCACGATGGCCATGCTGAGCGTGTCCTGCATCAGCACCGGGACGACGAGGAGGTGGCCGGCGGGGGGCAGGCCCAGCCTCTGGCGGATGTCGCCATCGACCTCCTCCATGGACAGCGGGCCGAGAACGACCCCGGCTCCCGGATCGCTCAGGAGCTGCGGTATCTGCTCGGCCGAGAGGGTGGCACCGAGGACCGAGAGCGCCTGACCGCCGTGGGCGGCCACCACGGCGACCTCCTGCGAAGTGCATGACGCGATGCGCACGAGCACGCCGTCCTCGTCGGCCAGCTGGACGGCCGCGGCGAGCACCGCCTCGTGTATCTCTGTCCTGTCAGTGGCGGCAACGAGGGCGGCCGCCGCCTTACCGAAGGTGCGTTCACGATCGAGAGCCGCCGACAGTGTCGACATGAGGGTCGCCACGCGCCCGAGCACGAGCAGGAACAGCACGACGGATCCGACGGCGATCACGGGGATGTTGTCGTACTCTCCACGGGCCGCCTCCACGGCCAGGACCGCCGGCGCCGCCATCACCACGGTGCCCAGGACGAAGAGCCGGACGCGGCCGATCCGGGTATGGCCCGGCGGGGAGGGCTGGGCGAGGGTCCCCATTGACGGGTGAAGGGCAGCCACGCCCCAGAACAGGTAGAAGCCCATCCAGCCGGCGTCGAAAGGGGTGCCGAGGTCGAACGAGCCGGTGAGCTGAATGGCGGCGTAGGCGACATCGGCGGCCAGGAGCGACAGGATGCTCAGCCCCATCAGATAGAAGGCCGGCCGGCGGGTGCCGCCGCCCACGGCGAGTCTGGCGGCGACAGCCAGGAGCAGGACGTCCATCAGGGGGTACGCCACCGAGATCATCCGGTCGAGGAGGGGTTGGCCGGGCGCCACGAATGACGGAACGAGCAGGTAGACCCATGAGAGCAGCCCCATTCCCGTGGCGACGATGGCGGCGTCGATGAGGCTGGCCCTGTCCCTGCCGGGGTCGCGCCGGCGGATCAGCAGCATGAGGCCGGCTACCAGGAACGGGTAGCTCAACAGATAGAAGGCGTCCGCCGGCGAGGGGAACGGCCGCTCCACGTGACGGACGAGTTTGTAGAAGTAGAAGAACCCGTCGCCCACGAGGAAGAGGGACAGCCCGACGGCGAACAGGTACCAGGGGAGTGGCTGCTCTGGCCGGTGCCACCGGACTCCCACCAGCACGCCTCCCATGCCACAGACCGCGATCGTCAGGTAGATCGCCGCCCGCGGCCCGCCCAGGGGAACGAGGAAGTGGACTGAAGCCGCGAGGACCCCCAGCGTGGCCAGGATGATCCATGCCTGCCGTCTCAAATATCACCTCTGTGGTCGTTCGCCGCTCGGGGCGAAACAGAATATGGCGACAGTGGTTCTGGACCGGCGATAGGGCTCCGTTTTACGCCTTCATGACGCGCCTCGGTGGAGTGCTCCCTGCGTCAGCGGATCGGGCACGCTCCCTGCTGGAGCTTCCGGTTGATATGGGTCATTCTACCGCGCACGGGGCGCCGGCGCCTGCCGGCTGATTCCCCTACTGGTCGCGGACGGCCGCGAGGGTGGCCTTGACCGTGATGGTGCGGCCGCCGCGGACGAGGGTGAGGATGACCGTCTCGTCGGGACGATGGGAACGGACGGCGGCTCCGAGGGTGGCGGCGCCGGCAATGGTCCTGTCACCCACGCTGGTGATGAGGTCGCCGGCGCGGATCCCGGCTCGGGCGGCGGGTGAGTCGGCGACCACATCGACCACCAGAGCCCCGCGGCTGCCGTCGGAGGGATCGTTGGTGCTGACCCCGAGGCGCCCCGTCCTCGCCGCGGTCGTGTTGCCCCTGAGCCGCTCCACCACGGGAGTGGCCTCGTCGATGGCGATGGCGAAGCCGATGTTCTCGGCTGCACGTCCGCCTCGTGAGGCGGCGACGGCGGTGTTGATGCCGATCACCTGTCCAACCGCGTTCACGAGAGGGCCGCCCGAGTTGCCCGAGCTGATCGACGCATCGGTCTGGATCAGCCCGGTCATGGCGTCGCCGCCGGTCTCGAGGGTGCGGTCCAGCGCGCTGACGATGCCGCGGGTCACGGTGGGGCCACCCTGGAGAGCGAGCGCGTTGCCGATGGCCACGACGTCGTCGCCGACGGCCACCGCCGAGGAGGAGCCCAGCTCCGCCGCCGGAAGGCCGCTGGCCCCCGGGATCCGCAGGAGGGCGAGATCGGCGACCGTATCGACTCCGACCACCTCCACCTGCCGGGACTGGCCCTCGCCGGCGACGACGACCTGCACGCTGGAGGCTCCGTCGATCACGTGGGCGTTGGTCAGGATCTCTCCGCCGGCGCTGAGCAGGACGCCCGTGCCGGCGCCCCTCCCCCCCGCTCCCCCGTAGGAGGCCTGGATGGACACGACGGCGGGGCCGGCCTTGGCCACCACCGCGGCCACGTCGAGGGTGCGGCCGACGAGCTTGAGCGACCGGGCCGCGGCGTTGCCCGCCGGCGCCGGCGCGGAGGCCGGATTTCCGTCGAGTGCCCGGGTGACGACGGCTCCGGTCGATCCACTGAGCAGGGCGACCGCGACAAGCGCCGCAGCCCCCGCCAGGGGCCTCCTGGCAGTCGGGGGAGTGGAATCGGTGGCGGGATCCGGTGCGGCCGTCAGCGCCGGGGTCAGCACCTGCGCGGTCGGGTCATCGCCGGCCGGCGGGTCCGCCGGCGCGGTGCCCTCGGGTGACTCCTGTTCGAATGCCTCCCCCTCCGCCGGCACCGGCTCCGCCGGCAATACCGGATCCAGGTTCAACGATTCGACCTCAGGCATTGCCGTAAGCGGGAGCCGAGGTGGGGGCGGTGCCGTCAGGCGCAGGACCATCGACGCCTACGTCCCCGGCGGGGCCGTCGAGGCCACCGAAGTCACGGGGACCCTCACCGTCGGGCCCCGGGCCGGGGCGGAAGCCAGAGGCCCCGTCGGGGCCGGCGGGACCGCGGGGCCCATCGCCACCCTCGGGTCCGCCGTGGCCACGCCGGCCGTGCCGCCCGGGCCCGTCGCCGACGTGGTGCACGAGCGAGGTGATACGACCGTTCAGCCTCGCCAGCCGCTTGTCCGCCTCCGCCTGGGTCAGCTCGCCGGCGGCGACCTTCTCGGCGATCCTCTTCTTGGCGTCGGCGACGAGGGCGTCGATCACCTTCTGGACGTCGACGTCCTTGGACCCTGCGACCTGGGCGATGGACCTGCCCGAGCGCAGTGCGGTCGCCAGGTCGGCCTCACTGATGCCGATCGCCCCGGCCGCCACCGACAGCGCGACCTTTGCACCGGGGTGGTGTCCCCGGCCGGGGCCGGCGTGGCAGGCGCCCTCGGCCGGCTTGTCCGCAGGAGCGTCGGCCGAGTTGGGGCTGGAATCAGGGGTCGTGGTGGACGACGACCCGGTCTGGGCGCCGGCGATCCCCAGTCCGGCCACGACCATGGCCAGGGCGGCGCCGGCGGCGACGATGGTGGAGTTCAGCCGTCCGCGGGTGCGGGGGGAATCAAAAGGGGTGGTCTCGTTCGGTTCCATGGCTCCATCTCCTCGGCGTACGGCTGGGCGCCGGTCCTCGGGGATGATTGTGCGGGCCCATCCTTGGAGCTTCCTGTGAATCACCTTCGGACTTCATGGGCCACGTCTGAACCGTGGCGGGCCCGACGGGTCAGATGAGCTGGAGGAGCAGCTCGGCGATCTGGATGGTGTTCAGGGCCGCCCCCTTGCGCAGATTGTCGCCGGACACGAAAAAGGCGAGACCGTTCTCCGCACCCTCGTCGCGGCGGATCCGGCCGACGTGGCACGGGTCGGCGCCGACGGCGGCCAGCGGATTGGGCACGTCGACCAACTCGACGCCGGGCGCCGAGGCGAGCAACTCCCGCGCACGCTCCACGGAAAGGGGCCGCTCGAACTCTGCGTTGATGCTCAACGAATGGCCGGTGAACACGGGCACCCGCACGCAGGTGGCGGAAACCGCCAGGTCCGGGATCCCGAGGATCTTGCGGCTCTCGTCCCGCAGCTTGTGCTCCTCCACCGTCTCGTCGTCCACGATGGCGCCGGCGAGGGGCAGCACGTTGAAGGCGATCGGCACGGGGTACACCGACGGCGGCGGGAAGTCCACGGCATCGCCGTGGAAGGCGAGGCCGGCGGCTCCGTCGGCCACCTTGCGGACCTGGAGGTCCAACTCGCCCACGGCCGCTCGACCACCACCGGAGACGGCCTGGTAGGTGGAGGCGACCAGGCGCTTCAGCCCCGCCTCGTCGTGGAGGACCTTGAGGGCGGGCATGGCGATCATGGTCGTGCAGTTCGGGTTGGCCACGATCCCCCTGGGGATCGAGGCCAGCGCCCCTGCGTTGACCTCGGCCACCACCAGGGGAACCTGCGGATCGGCGCGCCACGCCGAGGAGTTGTCGACCACCACGGCGCCGGCGCCGGCGACCAGCGGGGCATAACGACGGGAGGCCGTGGCTCCGTTGGAGAACAGGGCGATGTCGATGCCCGAGAAGTCGGCACCCTCGGTGTCCTCCACGGTGACCTCTCCATCGCCCCACGCAAGCGGCAGTCCGGCGGAGCGGGCGGAGGCGAAGAAACGGACCTCGTCGGCTGGGAACCGGCGCTCGGCGAGGATCGCCCGCATCACATCACCCACCTGCCCGGTGGCCCCGAAAACGGCAATTCGCACAAGCCCATGTTAGGAGGCCCCGGGATGACCGCCCTCAGGAGAGGCCGAAGGCCGCATGCAGGGTCTGCACGGCCCGCTCGACCACCGCCGCCCGCACGACGCAGGAGATGCGGATGGGCGAGGTCGAGATCATCTCGATGTTGATCCCCTCGGCGGCCAGCGCCTCGAACATGGTGGCCGTCACCCCCGGATGGGTCTTCATGCCGGCGCCGACGAGCGAGACGGTGGCGATCTCGCGGTCAGCCAGGACCTCGGCGGCCTCGAGCTCGCCGGCGTGGGCCTGGCAGGCGGCCAGGGCGACCGTGAGATCGGCCTTGGGAACGGTGAAGGAGATGTCGGTGGTACCGCCAGCCGACACGTTCTGGACGATCATGTCGACGTTCACGTGCTCGTCGGCCAGCGATCGCAGGAGGCGGGCGGCGATACCAGGGCGGTCGGGGACGCGCGTCACGGTCAGCTTCGCCTCGGAGGTGTCGTGGGCGATGGCCGACACGATGGGTCGCTCCATGTGGGGGTCCTCCGGCTGTTCGGCGGTGGCCTCCGCCTGGTCGGCCGACACTACCCACGTGCCCGGCTCCCAGGTGAAGCTCGAGCGCACGTGCAGGCGCACGCCGTGGTTGCGGGCGTATTCGACCGACCGGATCTCCGGCTTCGGGCAGCCGCTGGCGCACATCTCGAGAAGCTCCTCGAAGACCATCTCCCCCACCCGGTGGGCGCTGGGCACGAGCCTCGGGTCGGCGGTGTAGACGCCCGACACGTCGGTGTATATCTCGCACACCTCCGCCCCCAGTTCGTGGGCCAGGGCCACCGCGGTTGTGTCGGAACCGCCCCGGCCGAGAAAGGTGATCTCGCGGTTCTCTGACACGCCCTGGGCTCCGGCCACCACCGGGACCTGGCCGGCAGCCAGCGCGTCGCGGATCCGGTCGGCCCGTACCGCGAGGATCATTGCCCGGGTGTGGTTGCCGTCGGTGATGAAGCCGGCCTGACTGCCGGTGAACGACGCCGCCGGGCAGCCGAGGTCGGACAGGGCCATGCACAGCAGCGCCATGGTCTTGCGCTCGCCGGCGGTGATGAGCATGTCGAGCTCACGCCCGGGTCGGGTGATCGACACCTCGTTGGCCAGGCGCAGCAGCTCGTCGGTCTCCTTGGCCATGGCGCTCACGACCACGACCACCTCGTTGCCGTTGCGGCGGGTGCGGGCGACGTGGTCCGCCACCGACCGGATGCGGTCGGCGTCGGCCACGGAGGTGCCACCGAACTTCTGGACGAGCAGGGGCACGGGCTCGGAGCGTACCGGGACGACCCGCTCCACTACCTTGGCCCCTCGTGCCAAACCAGAAGCGACAGCGGAAGAAGCAGGGACGGCAGGCCCGGCTCCAAGAGATCAGAGCTCAGCAGCAGCGGGCGGCCCGGAGGCGGAAGGTGATCTTCGGTGCCGGGGTCGCCGGCTTCGTCGTCCTGATGGCGATCCTCTTCAGCAGGGGCGACTCCAGCAAGGCGAAGAAGGTCGCGGCCAACGACACGACCAGCACCACCGCGGCCGGAGCCACATCCACCACGGGCCCCGGCGACCCGAAGGTCTCTTCCGCCGCCTGCCCCGCGGCCGACGGCAGCGCCGAGAAGAAGATCAGCTTCGAGGCGGCCCCGCCGATGTGCATCGAACCGGCCAAGTCCTACACGGCCAGGGTGGAGACCGATGCCGGCGCCTTCACCGTCGTCTTCGACGCCAAGAAGGCGCCAAACACGGTGAACAACTTCGTCTTCCTGGCCCGCCACCACTTCTACGACGGCGTCCCGTTCCACCGTGTCATCCCCGGATTCGTGGTTCAGGGAGGAGACGCCGAGAAGGGCAACGGCACCGGTGGGCCGGGATACACGTTCGCCGACGAGCTGCCCAAGGCCGGCGAGTATGAGATCGGCAGCCTGGCCATGGCCAACTCAGGACCGAACACCAACGGCAGCCAGTTTTTCGTGATCACGGGGCCTCAGGGTTCGGGACTGCCCCCGAAGTACTCGCTGTTCGCCAGGGTCTCCGAGGGTCTCGACGTGGTCAAGAAGATCGAGGCGGACGGCACCCAGGAGGGAACGCCGAAGGTCGTCCACAAGATGACCAAGATCACCATCAGCGAGAAGTAGAAGGAGCCTGCGAATGCCCACAGACTGCCCGGCCGCCGACGGCTCCAGCCCGAAGAAACAACGCTTCGACGGGCCGCCTCCGATGTGCATAGACCCCGCGAAGCGCTACACCGCCGAGATGGCGACGACCAAGGGGTCGATGGTCATCGCCCTCGATGCCGGCGCCGCCCCGAACACGGTGAACAACTTCGTGGTGCTGGCCCGCTACCACTACTTCGACGGCGTCGGCTTCCACCGGATCATCCCCGGGTTCATGGCCCAGGGCGGTGATCCCGAAGGCTCGGGTCGGGGTGGACCCGGCTACAAGTTCGCCGACGAGCTGCCCAAGCCCGGTCGCTACGAAGTCGGCTCGATCGCCATGGCCAACGCGGGCCCGAACACCAATGGCAGCCAGTTCTTCATCGTGAGCGGCCCATCCGGCGTCGGCCTGCCGCCTCAGTATTCGCTCTTCGGCAAGGTCGTGAAGGGCCTCGAAGTGCTGGCCGCCATCGACGCCGTCGGGTCGCCCGGCGCCGGTACTCCGAAGGAGCCGGTGGTCATCTCGTCGGTGTCGATCACCGAGTCCGACGACTGAGCGGCCCCTGGGTGCAGCCCGGTGGAACTACGGACTAGGCGGGGAGGGAGTCGAGGGTTGATTCCTGGCCGTTGAGGAAGACCTTCACGGCGCCGGCGCCGCGGGCCACCCAGCCCTTCTCGGACGAGAGGTGGCGGATGATGGCGGTCTGCTCGTCGAGGGCGACGACGGGGATGCCCTTGGTGGCGAGGGTGACGGTGCGGTGGGCCTTCTCGGGCGACCAGGTGTCGGCGTGGGGGATCACCGCGAGTTGGGAGACCAGGCCGAGTCCGACGGTGTAGGCGCCGCCGCGGGGGTCGACCATGGGATCGGTGAGAACCATGGCGCCGGCGGAGGAGCCGGCCACCACGGCGCCGTTGCGCCACGCGGCCACCAGGGCGGCCCACACGGCGGAGTCCTTGAGGACCGACCGGAGGTGGAGGGGCGAACCCCCGCCCAGGTAGATGAAACGGGCGTCGGCCACGACGGCGGCGTTCGCCGCGTCCTCGGCATCCGGCCGGCTGAGGACCATGAGGGGCCGCACCTCGGCACCCATGCGCTCGAACCAGGTGGTGGCGGAATCCACCGACCGCTGCGGATGCTCGTAGGCGGCGGCGGTGGGCAGCACCAGCACCTCTTTCCCACCCGCTGCCTCCAGGAGCTCGGTGTCGAACTGGCAGCCCTGGCGCCATTCGGCACCGCCGATCAGAGCGAGAGGCCCGGGGCCGGTCACCGGCGGAAACAGGGGTCGAGGGTCATCGACCGCTCAACCTAGTCATGCGGATCTGGCACGTCCGAGCCGTAAACGCAACAATCGTGGGCCGTGGCCGGTTTCCCTCTTGAGAAGAACCCCTGGTCGACCGATGCAGGTGAGATGGTCGACCACCGCGCCCTACCCGGTCTCGGCGCAGGTCTCGCCGGGCTCGCCTTTGGAGTTGCCGCCATCGTTCTGCAGGTGCCGCTTCTGGCCCTGGGTGCGGCGGCCTGCGCCCTCGCCGCCGGCGCCACCACTGTGATCCAGGTTCAGCGTCTGGTCGAGACCGAGGCACAGCTCACCGCCGGCGCCGTCCTCGCCAACCTGCTGGACCTGCCCCAGCAGGCCCGCCAGCAGGCCCAGACCCTGGTCGACGAGGAGACAGGGCTTCCCGATGGTCGTTTCCTGGAGCTGGCCATCGAGGGGCGGGTGGCCGCCGCCCGGCGCCACCTGTGGCCCGTCACGATCGTTCTGCTGGAGGTCGGGCTGCGCCCCGAGTGCAGCGGCGAGGACGACCAGGATCGGGCCCTGGTGGAGTTCGCGATGCTTCTGCGCCGCGCGCTTCGTGAGGCCGATGTCGTCTGCCGCACCGGCCGGACCGGTTTCGCCCTGGTGCTGGAGGACACCGCCGAGGAAGGTGGTGTGTGGGTGGCCGAGCGGGTCCAGATCGCCATGGCCCAGGAGGGCGGCGGAGCCCGACGTCTGGTCGCCGGCGTCGCCAGCTATCCCACGCACGGCCTCGACGCCGATTACGTCCTTGCCCGCGCCCAGGCCGCCCTGACCCGTGCGTGCGCGGCCGGCGCCGGCCGGGGACTGGGTCAGGTCGAGGTGGCCCAGCCCGACTTCGCCTGAGCCCACCAGCGGCCGGAGAAGCGCCACGAGGTGGCGGCGGCGGGTTCCGGGTTCACAGGTGCCGCCGGCGCCGGCGCCGGCCTCGGCCACACCAGTTCCACGGCAGCCATCACCGCGGCAAGCTGCTGGGGCGTGAGCGGCGGGGTGACCTCGCCGGCGGTCACAGCGGGACGTTGCCGTGCTTACGCCGTGACCGGAGCACGTGCTTGGAACGGAGCATGGCCAGGCTGCGGGTGAGCACGGGGCGGCTGTCAGCGGGATCGATGACGTCGTCTATGAAGCCGGCCTCGGCCGCTCCGTACGGGTTCAGATGTTGCTCCCGGTACTCCTTGACCAGCTCCGCCCGCCTCGCCGCCGGGTCGGGGGCGTCGGCCAGCTCCCGGCGGTGGAGCACGTCGACCGCCCCTTCGGGACCGGTGACCGCGAACTCCGCCGACGGCCAGGCGAAGGCGAGGTCGGCCCCGAGCGACTTGGAGTTCATCACCACGTAGGCGCCGCCGTAGGCGTCGCGGATCACCATCTGGATGCGGGGAACGGTGGCCTCGGACCATGCGTACAGGAGCTTGGCGCCGTGGCGGATGATCCCGTTGTGTTCCTCGTCGGTGCCGGGGAGGAAACCGGGGACGTCGACGAACGAAACGAGGGGGACGTTGAAGGCGTCGCAGGTGCGCACGAAGCGGGCCGCCTTCTCGGCCGCGTCGGTGTCGATGGCGCCGGCGAGCACCCGGGGCTGGTTGGCCACGATCCCCACCGGATGGCCGTCGATGCGGGCGAAGCCGCAGACGATGTTGGTGGCCCAGTGGGCGAAGTACTCGAGGAGCTCCTCCCCATCGACCACCGCCCGGATGAGCTGGTGGACGTCATAGGGAGTGTTCGAGTCGACCGGAAGCAGGTCCGCCAGTTCCGCATTGGGCAGGACCGATTCAGGGTTGGAGTCGAGCGCCGGCGGCGTTTCCCGGTTGCTGGAGGGCAGGTACCCCAGGAGACGCCGGACCTGGTCGAGACACGACTTTTCGTCCTCGGCCACGAAGGTGCACACGCCGGATTTGGATCCGTGGGTCATGGCGCCGCCTAGCTCCTCGATGGTGACCTCCTCGCCGGTGACCGCCTTGACGACCTCGGGGCCGGTGATGGCCATGTAGGAAAGCTCGCGGACCATGAAGATGAAGTCGGTCATGGCCGGGCTGTAGACGGCTCCGCCGGCGCACGGGCCGAGGATCACGCTGATCTGGGGGATCACGCCGGACGAGGAGACGTTGCGGGAGAAGATCCGCCCGTACATGTCGAGCGAGACGACGCCCTCCTGGATGCGGGCGCCGGCGCCGTCGTTCAGGCCGATCATGGGGACGCCCAAGGAGGAGGCCAGGTCCATCACCTTGTGGATCTTGCGGGCGTGCATCTCCCCGAGTGACCCACCGAAGACGGTGAAGTCCTGGCTGAACAGGCAGACACGCCGCCCGTCGATGGTGCCGAAGCCTGTCACCACCCCGTCCGTGTAGGGGCGGTTGCTCTCCAACCCCATGCCCTCGGCCTGGTGGCGGACCAGTAGGTCGAGCTCTGTGAAGGAGTCGGCGTCGAGCAGGTACTCCACCCGCTCGCGGGCGGTCATCTTCCCCCGGGCGTGCTGGCGCTCCACCGCCTTGGCCGAGCCGGCGTGGCGGGCCTCGTTCCTGCGTTCGGCCAGCTGGTCGACGTGGTGTCGCTGCTCGGTCACTGTGGCGCCTGGGACAGGGTCATCGTGCCGAGAGGTTACGGCCGGCGCAACAATCACGCTGTGCCAGTCGAGCCGCCGCCGTCGCCATGGGGATTCCCCGACCCGGCCCAGGCCGGTCCCGATGACGTGGTGGCTCTCGGCGCCGACCTTGCTCCCGGCACGCTGCTGTCCGCCTACCGGGCCGGCTTGTTCCCGATGCACCTGAGCCACGGCCATGGTGGCGACGTGCTGGCGTGGTGGTCACCAGAGCCGCGGGGGGTCCTACCCCTGAACGGGCTGCGGGTGAGCCGGTCGCTGCGCAAGGCGTGCCGGCTCTTCGAGATCCGGGTGGACACCGCCTTCGACGAGGTCATCGCCGCCTGCGCCTCCACCCGCACGGAGAACGGTTGGATCAACGAAAAGATCCGGAGCGCCTACGTCCGGCTCCACCAGCTGGGCTGGGTCCACAGCGTGGAGGCGTGGTCGAGGCGTGACGGCGCCCTGGCTGGCGGCCTGTACGGCGTTTCGGTGGGCGGGTTCTTCGCCGGCGAGTCGATGTTCCACCACGAGACCGACGCCTCCAAGGTCGCCCTGGTCGCTTTGGTGGGGCTGTTGCGGGAAGCAGGCGCGGCGTTGCTGGACGTCCAGTGGCAGACCCCGCATCTCGCCAGCCTCGGCGCGGTGGAGGTGAGCAGGGCCGAGTACCTGCGCCGGCTGGATTCCGCGCTGCGCCTCCCGCTGCCGGCGGTGTTCAGCCGGCCGACGGCGCCGACTGCCGGGCCCGGGAGGCGATGACCGCCTCGACCCGCGCCGTCAGCTCCGCCGGGGCGAAGGGCTTGGACAGGTAGTCGTCGGCTCCGAACTGGCGAGCGACGAGCTTGTCGCCCTCGTTGGACCGCCCCGAAACCACCACTATGGCGATGTCGCACCGGCGCCTCAGCTCCACCAGCACCTCGAGGCCGTCCATCCCGGGCATGCACAGGTCCAAAACGGCCACGTCCGGCGGGTCGGCCAGGATGGCGGCGCATCCCTCCGGTCCGTTGTCGAACTGCCGGACGTTCAAGCCGCCGCGCTTCAGGGTGGCGACGATTACAGCCCTGACACCGGCGTCGTCGTCGACCACCACTGCCGAAAGGGTCGGGTTGCCGGAGCCTGGGCAGGCCACCTGCGCCGGCTTGGCCGCAGGGTAGCTGGAGCGGTGGCGCGCGGCGCCGCCCGCCAGCACGCTGATCGTCGCCATGTCCATCGACATGACCCCGGCGGCCACCCGTGCCCCACCGTTCCTGCGGGCCCGGCCATTGCCGGACTGAGGCAGCTCACCACCGCGGATTTTGCCGTCCACCGAATGGAGCCCGGCGGCGACGGCACCGAGATTGGACGGATGAAGGCGCTTGCACTCCTCTGACGCCGTGCAGTACTTGCAACGGACCACTCCTCGGTCGGGCACGACGTAGGCACCCCTGCGCCGGCAGTTTCCGCACTGCTCGTAAATCAGGACCGTCACCTTCGTCCTCCTCTGGCTGGTACCTCCACCATCGGCATCACGCGGCCGCGTGACGAACAACGGTTCATCAACATTCGGAGAGCTCCGGCGGGACGGATTACTCCCGGCGGGCCGGTTTGTCCGCAGATCGTTGTCATACGATTGATTTCTGCTCACAGACGTCGGGGCGGGCCCTCAGGGC
The DNA here is from genome assembly GCA_035526335.1 of Acidimicrobiales bacterium. Classification (GTDB taxonomy): domain Bacteria; phylum Actinomycetota; class Acidimicrobiia; order Acidimicrobiales. The sequence goes on from DATLCN010000036.1 coordinate 115,517, forward strand.
GGCCCGGCGGCTCGTTGTGCTGCGACGGCGGCGGCGCGGTCGGCGAGGTGGGTGGCGTCCAGTTCGCGGCACAGGTCGGGGAACGACGGTGACGGGCCGGTCCACCGCAGCTCCGCCACGCCGCCGAGGAGACCGCGGTCGATCACGAGGGTGGCCAGGGTGCGGAAGGCCAGCGCCGCCTCCCAATTGCTGGCGAGGGTATTGGCCAGCTGCCGGGCGGAGCGGACCTCCACCTCCCAGCGCTCACCCAGGCGGGGGATCTGTTCGAGGTGGGCGTATCGGCGCAGGACGGTGGCGGCGGAACGGGCGCCCCAACCGGCCAGGCCGGGGAAGCCATCGGCCGAGTCGCCGACCAGGCCCAGCCAGTCGGGTATGGACTGCGGCAGTACGCCGAACTTGGCCACCACGCCGGCCTCGTCGAACACCGTGTTGCGCCGACGATCCAGCTGCACCACCCGGTCACCCACCACGCACTGGGCGAGGTCCTTGTCCGGCGTGCAGATGACCACCTGCTCGACGGCGGGGTCCTCGGCGGCCAGGAGGGCGGCCGATGCGAGGGCGTCGTCGGCCTCCAGTTCGACCATGGCCCAGACCCGAACGCCCATGGCCTCCAGCGCCTCCTCGAGGAGGGGGAACTGGGCCAGAAGGTCCTCGGCGACTCCGGTTCCGTCCTTGTATCCGGGCCACAACCCGTTGCGGAACGACTCGATCACGTGGTCGGTGGCGACGCCCACATGGGTGGCGCCTTCGTCGATAAGGGTGAGGACGGAGTTGAGCACCCCGCGTGTGGCGGCGGTGCGCGAGCCCTTCTCCCTTACCTCAGCAGGCAGGCCGTAGTGATGGCGGAACAGCTCATAGGTGCCGTCGACCAGGTGTACTCGCATGACCAACCTTCGCAGTTGTCGCTCAGGGGTGTTGTCATCGCCGCCGCTCGCCCCGGGGGCGTCCCCGCCGGCGGGAGGAGGGAAGCTCGGCCGCCAGCTCCTCGCGCACGTCTGCGGGAAGGCCCGAGAACCGGGCGTTGCTGGTGACGGCGTCGAATCCGGAGGCGGCAGCGGCGTCTATGAGCGCCGCCCGGTTGTCCGCCGAAGGCTGCTTCAACGCCTCCAGCAACGCATCGAGGGCGTCGCCGCCCTCGTCCGCCAGCTCGAGGGCCAGCACCTCGAGGGTGGCCTGGGAGCCGGTGCGGCGGGCGAGGAGCTTGCTGACGACCTTGAGAAAGAAAAGACCGAGGATCACGCAGATGATCAACCCCCACGGGATCACGAACACACTGGCGCGGGCCGAACGGCGGGACCCGTCCGCGGTGACGACTTCGATCGGCACCCTCACCGGCCCGCCGTACCAGGGGATCTTCACCGGCGCCGAGTAGGGCTCCACGGACCGGGCCAGGAGGATCTTCGATCCCTCGAGCACGGTGTCCTTGGCCTTCACGGTGGGCGCGACCCTGACCCGTCCCGTGTTGCGGAGCACCACCTCGACGTCGAGCTCCGACGGGAACCACATCGAATCCAGCTTGCGGTCTACCTTGATGATCTTGAATGCCCTGGTGGCGTCGCCGGGGACGGTGACGTAGAGGCGGGTGGCCACCCGGCGGATCACCTTGAGGTTGCCGCCCACGGGAGCGTTCTCGGCCACGAAGACGCCGACGTGGTCGCCCGGGTCGGCGTTGACGGGGACGGTGATGCCGAAATCGACCAGGACCGTGCCCCTCGCCGGGACCGTCACCTCCGGCACGGGGAGCCGGGCCCAGCTGCCCACGTCCTCCTGGTTGAGCTTGTCGCTCACCGTCGGCGTCCCGTCGGCTCCGAAGGTCAGGTCCCGGATGTAGAAGCGGACCACCTGGGGGATGTCGGCCGGATTCGCCACCCTCGCCCTGGTGTTCTTGCTCTCGCCCGGGGACAGCTGGAACACGAACCACTGCCCGCTGTTGGGGTCCTCCGGCCGGGCCTCGGTGGGAGAGACCCCCACCGAAGGGGTGTCCACCAGCGGCACCGTCCCGCCCGTTGGCGCCGTCGAAGGGGTCGGCGCGGTCCCAGCGGAGGCCGGCGCCGGCGTTGTTGGCCCGGCTTCGTTCGTGGACCCCCTTGGCGTGGTGGGCGCCGTCTGGGCGGTCGCCCTCACCGCCCCCAGGATGAACAACAGCGCCACCGCGGTGGCGGTGGCGCTGCGTGGAAAGAAACGTGGAGCTGATATGGCGGGCATTACCCCCTACTGAACCAGAGTGAGGGTGATGGTACCGGCGTAGACGCCAGTGGGTGTGCCGTTCGGCAGGGCCAGGTGCCAGTCCGAGGTGGAGGCGTACGTCCCGCTGTAGACGGCCGCCGTGCTCTGTCCCGTGGTGGTGAACAGCGTCCTCGCCGCGCTGACGACCTCGGTGCCACTCGTCGCTGTTGCCGTACCGCCACCCGACGTCTGGGTCACAGCCCGGTTCGAAATCGACATGTTGGTATTGGCCAGCGTGTTGGCCGGAGTAACGGTATCCGTCAGGACGCCTATTGCTGCGGTAACCGACCAGGGGTTCGTGCCGGTGCGGGCCGCCTCGGTGACCGTGGTCGCCAAGGACCCGGTCAAAGTGCTGGTGCCGGCGACCGAGCTCATGGTTACGGGGTTGGCCACGATCGTCCGGGAGCCGACGTTGCCGGCGGTGACGGTGGCAGTGAGTGTGGTGTCGAGCGCTCCGGCCCCGCTGGCGGGGATTCCGGCGGCGGCGGCGGCGGCAAGTGCGGCGACGGCGATACGAGTTGGCTTACGCATGAGATCGTTCTCCTCCGAGACGGATATCGCCTCCGAGGTGATCTTCGACATCGGGGCCGCCCGCACCATGGCCCGTCCGGGGGGTTTGTCTGACCCAATTGGGACCAGCCAGTGGACGTTCGGCGCAAAAGGGTGAGGTGCCGCGACTCGCCGCCCGCCCGAGGCAGCGAGGAGCTTCTTCGTCCGGGTCCCGTAGACACTGACTAGCCACTCAGGCCGGATCAAACCGCCCCACCGGGCCATAGGTGTCCCGGTCTCAGCGTCCGATGGTGCTGGACGTGCACCCAACGTCCGGACAGGTCGTCGTGTCTGTCGACGCCTCATCGCCTGGAGCCGTGCCTCCGCCGACCACGACAACCGTCGGGTCGCCGGTGGACCCGAGCCCGGGCCGGGTGCCGGGCGGGTTTCCCGTCACCGGTCTCGCGGGCGGTTCGGTGCTGGTCCTGCTCGCCCTCGTGCTCGTCTCCATCGGCCTCGTCCTGCAGCGGATCGCTGCCGCCAGGCCCTCCCGAAAGGAAGCTCCATGCGCAAGATGATCTTCATCGCCCCCCTCGCCGGTCTTCTCGCAGCGACCTCGCCAAGCCCCGCCATCGGGGCACCCCACGGGACGGTGGTCTCGCTGGCCGCCAGCTCCGGCAGCCGCCAGTTCTTCGTGGAGAACCTCGCGGGGTCGGACCTGACCAGCTTCAGCATCGACCGGAACGGCGCACAGCCCTTCCGGGTCCGGGTGGTGGACGCCAACTACGGCAGCGTGGCCGAGGACTACCAGATCAGCGCCACTCTCAACAATCTCTACAAGGACGGGGACCCGACCAAGGCCAAGATCCCCTCGTCGGGCTTCAGCATCGGGTACGGGGCGTCCAACCTGTCCGCTTCGGGCGTGAGCTTTCCGGTGGAGCCGTCCTACATCCTCACGGGGGCGGTCCCGAGCTGCACCAACCTCATCTCCCAGGGAGGCGTCCTGGCCACCCTCAGCACGCTGTCGTCGTTGTGCGTACTGCTCGGCACGGGCGGCGTGAACGTGGGCAGCCTCCCCGTCGCCGGCACGGTCACGATCGTGGTGCCGACGACCTCACAGCTGACGAGCCTGGCCAGCCTGCCCCTCCAGCTCAGCGGCGCCACGGGAGGCACCTTCACCAGCGCCGACTATCAGAACGGCATCGGCGCGGGCGACACCTCGGGCACCGGGGCAGGGACGGCGGTCGGGCTCATGACCGGCACCGGCGGCCTCACTGCCGGCCTGCTCTCGCTGATCACCGGCAATTTACCCCTTTCATCCACGCCGCTGACCACCGCCGACGACGCCGGTGCCAGGGTGCCGGTGGCCAACGCCGTGAACGCGCTCATCGGTAGCACCAGCAGCACCACCCTCTCCCAGCTCGGACAGGCCATCGCCGGCCTCGGCAACCTCGCCCAGGAGTCGGCCGTCCTCAATCAGCTCACCGGCACCCTGCAGACGCCGGTTCTGTCGAACATCAAGGAGCTGACCGGCATCTATGCCTCCTTCCCCGTCCTCGCCGCCGCCGCCACAGTGCCCCAGAGCGGGACCTACTCGGGCACGATGACGGTCACGTTCGTCCAGACCCCGTAGCCATCGCTGGCAGAATCGGCCCATGGCTCGATTTGCCCGGTGGTCGGTCGTACTGATGATGGTGGGAGCGGTGGCGACGGCCACCGCCCCCGCTAGCGCCGTTGGGACCGGAGGTATCGAACTCACGCCGATCCCGGCTAGGACGCCCGATGGCAAGCCGGTCAGGTCGTTCCGGGTGAAGCTGGCAGGCGGGGAGAAAAAGAGGCTGCAGTTTCTGCTGCGCAACGTGGTGGGGGTGCCGGCGACGGCCGAGGTGTACGCGGCGTCGGCCACCCGCTCACCCGACGGGCGCTTCGCGGTGGGCGGCGCCGGCTCCGCCCCCTGGATCGAGCTGTCCCGCCAGACGGTGACGCTGTCGCCGAGGGAGGAGCGGGCCGTGAGCTTCACCGTGAGAAGGAGCGGGGACGGCCATGAGCCCGTGGCCTACGGCGCCCTCGTCGTCGAGGTGGCGAGGGGCGCGGTCGTGGAGCGGGCGGCCACCATCGTCTCGGTCGCCCGGTCCGGGAGCGATCGCAGTATCCCCGAAGCTCTGGCAGGCATCGCTGGTCTCCTGCTCCTGGCAGTCGGTCTCTCGGCCGCCTACCGGGCCCGGGCCGCCCGGAGGCGCTGACCAGCCTTCGGGTCGCCCTCGATGGGAGCCGCCCACCAGCCAAGCTCCCTCCTTGCGCCGCTCGGCCCTCACGTCGCCGCCCGTGCTCCGCACGAGGGGTGCGGACGACGTAGAGACCGAGGCCGGCGCCGCCCTCGTCGTGCACACGTGCGGGGGCTCGGCCCTGAGTCGGATCTCCCTGCGGGGCCTCTGGCCCTCAGTCGAAGGTGACCCTCATCTCGAACCGGTCGAAGCCGCCGTCGTGGCGGGCCAGGAACCCGAAGGCGTCGAGGGGCTCGAGGTTGGGCCTGACCTCGTTCTCGTAATCGCCCCGCTCGTCGCCTTCGGCGTAACCGAGGAAGGCCTTCTCGATGGCCTCGCGGATGGGATCGATCCTCAGGACCATCTGGGCGACCGTTCGGGAAGAACCCTCACCTACGACCTTCCGGTAGGAAGAGCTGTCGCCGAGCGTGGAGGACGCCGGCTTGGACAGCTGCTCGAGGTACTCGATCCGGTTGGCCAGCACGAACCGGTCGCCGAAGAGGGCCATGGCCGGTTGGACGCCGGGGGTGACGGCCGCGGGAAAGACGTAGGCGGTGGTGCCGTCACCGACCTTGCGCTCCTGCAGCTGGATGTCACCGGTCCTCTGGAGAGCTGAGACGATCTTGGGGACGGCCGCCTTGGCCTTCTCCGGGTCGGTGGGCTCGATCACCAGTCCGAAATCGGGGAAGGTCCCGCCTTCCGGTACGGCGCCGGCGACGACGACGAACTCACCCTCCATCCACGAAAGGATGTCGGCCTGGAGGTCGAGCCCCGTCTGCTTGCGGAACTCCTCGGCGACCCCGGCGCCCTCGCCACCGCCCCCGCCGGTGACGATCTCCGTCACCTGCTTGAACACGGTGGAGACGTCGAAGAAGGTAAAGGCGCCGATCGAGTCCTGGGAGAGTCCCTCGGTGATCTCGGCCGTGCCGCCCTTTCCGGAGTTGAACGGCCTGGACACCCCCTCGAAGACCAGGGCCTCCTTCTCGGCGTGGAGATCGACCGCCACCGAGCTGGCGTCCTTGAAGGCCTTGGTGAGGTCGAAGCCGGGGAGCGGGCTCGACTGCTCGGCCAGGCGGATGACCGCCTGGACGTCGGTCCACGCCAGCACCAACCGGTCCCCTGCCAGCTCGTCGACCACGTCGTTGAACGACTTGCTACTGGCCAGCCCCCCGTCGTCCTTGCCGGCCTGCGCCTCGATGACGTCGAGCACCTTGTCGTCGCCGGCGGGATCACTCTGATCGGAGATCACGGCGAAGCCCTCCACCATGCGGTACCTGCCTTCGAAATCGCCGCTCTTGCGTACCTTCTCCAGTGCCGCGGTCGCCTTGACCTTGTCGGTGGTCTGAACGAACACCACCGGTCGGGGTTCGTGACCGCCTGCCGGAGGCAGGAGGGCGAAGGCCACCTCGCCTCCCAGCCACGGCTCCACGTCGCGTTTGAAATCGAGGCCCACCGCTTCCACCAGGTCCCCGAGCAGCTCGTCACGGGTCTCGTCGAACTCGCCCTTCGCCTTCTCCGATGCGGCAGGGAAGCGGCGGGCCACGCTCAGCAGGTTCCGCTTCTGCTCGATCGACGGCTCGAGGTTGACCGTCACGAGGGCGAGCGCGTCTGCCGGTGTGATGCCGGCGGCACGGGTGGCTTCGTCGGTCTTGTCCCCGCAGGCCGGGAGGAGGAGCAGGGCGAGAGTCACAAGAACTGCCGGCGTCAGCTTTTTGGCCATATGGAAGCCTATGGCTTTGACGTCATCCTTCGACCTCCCGGCGCCCAGACAGGGCGCGGCCGAGTGTCAGCTCGTCGGCATATTCAAGGTCGCCGCCGACCGGGAGGCCGCTGGCGATGCGGGTCGTCTTGACACCGAGCGGGGTCAGGAGCCTGGCCAGGTACATTGCGGTGGCCTCGCCCTCGATGTTTGGGTTGGTGCAAAGGATCACCTCGGTGATCCCCTCGGCGGCGATGCGGGCCAGGAGCTCCCGGACCCGGAGCTGATCGGGCCCCACTCCCTCGATCGGGTTTATAGCGCCCTGGAGCACGTGGTACCGGCCGGAGTACTCCTGGGTCTTCTCCACCGCCACGATGTCGCGGGGCTCCTCGACCACACAGACGATGCTCCCGTCGCGCCGGGAGTCGAGGCAGAGCTCGCACAGCGTCCCGCCGGCGCTCTCGTCGTCGGTGCCGCCGCCGGCGCTCTCACTCCGGCCGTCCCGGGTGATCTCGGCCACGTTGAAACAGCGCCGGCAGAACGACACCCGCTCCTTGACCTCGTTGATCGCCGCAGCGAGGCGCTGGGCATCCTCCTTGGACAACTTGAGGAGGTGGAAGGCGATCCGCTGGGCCGATTTGGGGCCGACGCCTGGCAGCCGGCCGAGCTCGTCGATCAACCCCTGCACCGGGCCGGCGTACACCACGTTCAGTCGATGGCGGGTGGGGAGCCGGCCGGCCCGGGTAGGCCGGGCAGGCCCAGCGCGCTTGGAGCGATGGTGCCCAGCGCCTGTTGGTTGACGGTTTGGGCCTTGGCCACGGCGTCATTGCACGCGGCGACCACGAGATCCTCCAGCATGGCCACGTCATCGGGGTCGAGGGCCGCCGGGTTGATCGACACGGACTGGAACCGCAGCCCGCCGGTGAGCATCACCCGGACAGCTCCCCCCCCGGCCTGGCCCTCCACCACCTCCTCGGCCGCCGCCTGTTGAGCCTCCGCCAGCTGCAGCTGCATGGCCTGGGCCTGCTGCAGGAGGGCGCCGATGTCGAACTGCCCGGTGTCGGACAACCCGCCCAGCAACTGCCCGAATGGATCATCGGAACTCATGGCGCTACCTCCTCGGCACCCGGAAATGCCTCTTTCAAGCGGTCGGCGGGCGACGCTACCGGCGGTTGCGGGAGATCATCGGGGCCGAAGGTGCCGGGATCGGCAAAGGGATCCTCCTGGTCGTCGTCGTCCTCGACCATCACCGCGCCTGACTCCCCTGAGCTTTCCAGGCCGGCGCCACCCTCCCCTCCCGTGTCCGGATCATCGACCGGGGGGCCGGTGCCGGCGTCCTCCACGGCCAGCTTCAGCGGAACGGCCACGCCGAAGTGGGCGGCGAGCGCCGTTTCGACATCGTTCTTGACCTCCCGACATCGGGCGGCGTGGACGTCGTTGGGCACCACGAAGACGGCGACGCCGTCCTTCACCTCCGAGAACCGCCCGCCGGAGAACCGGGCCCGGGCCCTTCCCGGCAGCGCCCGGTACACCGCGTCCCCCCAGGCCTTGGTGAGCTCATCGCGGCTGGGCCCATCCGGCGTCGGCGGGGTTCCGCTCGGCGGAGCGGGTTGAGTGGCCGCCGGGGCCGGCGGTGGCGGTGGGCCCGAGGCGGGACGAGGCGGCGGTGGAGGTCCCGCGGCGCGGGGCGGTGGGGGCGGCGGGGGCTGGCCGGGCGCGGGCGCATTCGGCGTATGGGGTGTGGGCGGGCGGGAACGCAGCGCTCCCAGCGTCGCCCGGGCCTCGTCGGCAGGACGAGGCGTTTGGGCGGGGGAGGCTGGGGGTGCTGCGTCCGGGACGGCGGCCGGTGCGACCGGCGCGGCCCTCGGCGCCGACGGCTCGGGCGGCGCGGCGGGCGGCGGCGAGGCGTGCCTCTCGGGCGCCGGCGCTCCGGCGGCAGTGCCCCGGCGCAGCGCCTCGACCTTGTGCTCGAGCCGCTCGAGCCGCTCGACAAGGGCGGCCGGGGAGGTGTCGGCCTCAGGAGAGGCCAGCCGGACCAGAGCCGTCTCCAGGCTGATGCGCGGATCGAGCGATTCACGCATCTCGACCTGTGCCGTGCCCAGCTGCTCCATGGCCCGCACCAGCGCCGGCGCACCCAGGCGACGAGCCTGGTCCTCGACCCGCCTCTTGGAGACATCAGCGAGCTCCAGCAGCCCGGGAGCCATGAGGGCCAGGAACCCATGACGGAGCTGTTCCAGCAGCTCCACGGCGAGGCGCCGGGGCTCCCGGCCGGCGGCGCACGCTGTGGCCACGGCCATCAGGGCCCGTCCCGGATCCCGGTCGCACAGCGCCTCGACCACCTCGTCGGTGACCGATGTCTCGTCCTCCACCTCGCCGGCGGCCGCCACCTGGTCGAGAACCGACAAAGCGTCACGAGCCGATCCTTTGCCCCGTCGCACCACGAGGTCGATGGCGTCGGAGGGGACGTTGAGCCCGGCGGCGCGGTTCACGTCGGCCAGGAGCGTCGACAGCACCTCGCCGCCCAGGAGCCGGAACTCGTAGTGCTGGGTCCGGCTCCTGATGGTGGGCAGGACCTTCTGCGGATCCGTGGTGGCCAGCACGAAGATGACGTGGGCGGGCGGCTCCTCGAGCGTCTTCAGCAGCGCGTTCGACGCCGACGTCGACAGCATGTGCACCTCGTCGACGATGTACACCTTCCACCGCCCCGGCGTGCCGAGTGCCGCCCTGGAAACCAGGTCACGCATGGCCTCGACGCCGTTGTGGGAGGCGGCGTCGAGCTCGTGGACGTCGAGAGAGGAGCCCGCCTGGATGGCGACGCACGAGGGGCACGAGCCGCAGGGCTCACCGTCGTCCAGCGCTTGGCAGTTGAGCGCCTTGGCGAGGATCCGGGCTGTTGACGTCTTCCCGGTGCCCCTCGGGCCGCTGAACAGGTACGCGTGGGAGACCTTCGCCTCACGGACCGCGTTCCGGAGCGCCTTCACGACGTGGTCCTGGCCCCGCACCTCCCCGAAACGCTGGGGGCGGAAGCGGCGGTAGAGCGATTGGTACGGCTCGTCGGCCACCGGGCGACACTACGCGGCGCCGTCGTTCGGTGCGACGGTCAGGCTTGACTGCGGCACACCGCACCTTCCGCTGAGAGCTGCTGCCTTCCGGCCCTGACTCGGTTCACGGGGCGCAGTTGCGCAGGACCCGACCGTCGCACGGAGCGACGGCCCGGACCCACGGTACCCTGACAGGCCCGGGAGGGATGCGAGAGCGGCCGAATCGGCACGCCTGGAGTGCGTGTGTGGCGCAAGTCACCGTGGGTTCAAATCCCACTCCCTCCGCCAAACCAGCCATGTCGAGAACCGTCGTCGACGGCGGGGTTTCAGTTGCTGCAGACCAGCAGGAAGCAGCTCTTGGGCGGAGTGGTCGTGGTCGGTGCGGGCGTGCCGGTTGCCGGAGTGGCCGGCGTACCGGGGGCAGGAGTGCGGTTGGCGCCGGGTCGGAGATCGAGCGGTGCGGCGCCTGCGTCGATCTGGACGGGCTGGCGACCGGGGTGCTCACGGGCCAACTCGGCTCTTGCGTAGGCGAACGCCGCCTGCACGGTGCTGCCTGCGCGGCGCTCGATGAGCGCCTCTCTGACCATGTACTGGACCATGTACGAACGCCCGAACAACGAGCTCTCGTAGGCCAGTGAGTCGGCGGGGGCGGCGCCGGTGAGAACCCGGCCAGGGGCGAGGGCCTCGGTGAAGCCGGCGCCGTAACAGGCGACCATGGCTATCCAGGCCCGCCTCGCCTGCATGGGAGCGAGACGCTCCGCCAACTCCTGATCGGTGAGCGTTCCACCGTCGGCCCCGACCATCGCCTCGCTGGTACGCCCCAGCTTTCGGACGTGACCGCTGTAGAAGAACACCGCGGTGGCGTCGGGGCCGGCGTGGGCGGCCAGCCAGTCCAGCGCGGTGGCGATCATGGGTGCCGTGGCCTGCCCGTCACGGAGCAGGAGGCGGTTGCTCGCCGGCACCCCGAGGCCGGCCAGCGCGAGGTCCATGTCGGTGGCGTCATTGACCGCGCCCCGGAGGTCACTGGCTCGCCCCGGGTAATCGTTCACCCCGACCATCACGGCCCAGGTGCCGGGGCCGGGAGTCACGCCGGCGAATTGTGAAGGCGTCCGCAGGGCCACCGGAGGGGGCGGGGGAGGCTCGGGGGCGGCGTCGAAGATGGGTGGCGGCGGTGCGATCACCGTCTCGACGGGCGGGGCCGGCTCGGCCGGCGGCTCGGGGGGGGCCGCCACCTCTCGAGGCGGCGGTTGGGGCACGAGGTGGTCGAGGGCCAGTGAGAAGACGCCGGTTCCTCCGACGAGGGCGGGCGAGGCGGCGGCAACGGCGGCGACCGGAGGAGAGGGCAGCCTCGTGCCGGAGGCGGCACCGACGGCCAGGACGAGCACCACCGCTGCGGACGCTCCGACCCATGTCGTGCCCCCTTGCCTTCTCAACGCCACCCTTCCCGACAAGTGAAATCGACGCGGCCGGACGGCCCCAGCACCGCCCGAACGCCTCTGGAGATGACATTCGACGGTGCCCACCCGAATTCCTTCTTCTGCGGAAACTTTTTCTATCAGGATCAGGCGGTCGGCGCTCGGCCGTTTAGCGTCCGGTCGTGGAGATCGAGGCAGCGATGGCACTGGCTCTCGACGAGGCGGCCATGGCCGGGGCAGCCGGCGACGTGCCGGTGGGTGCGGTGGCCCTACGAGCGGGGGAGATCATCGGCTGCGGGCGCAACCAGCGGGAGCGGCTCGGGGACCCGACGGCCCATGCCGAGTTGCTGGCCCTCCGGGAGGCGGCGCGGGCGCTGGCCACGTGGCGCCTCGACACGGTGACCGTGGTGGTGACCCTCGAACCCTGTGCCATGTGCGCGGGTGCCCTGGTGGCTGGTCGGGTGGAGCGGGTCGTGTTCGCCGCCGCCGATCCCAAGGCCGGCGCCTGCGGCTCGCTCTACAACCTCTGTGCCGATCCCCGGCTCAACCACGAGGTGCAGGTGACCGCCGGCGTGATGGCCGGCCCAGCCGGCGACCTTTTGCGAAGATTCTTCGCGGAGAGACGCTTGTAGAGAACCAATGATGGCCGGCGGTGGCGGCCGGTACGATGGCGCCGGCGCAGCGCCCGGAGGGGTGCGAGAGCGGCCGAATCGGACGGTCTCGAAAACCGTTGTGGGGGCAACCTCACCGTGGGTTCAAATCCCACCCCCTCCGCCAATTGACCTGCGGCGTTGCCGCGAACGCCCAGTTCACAGGGTGTTTTTCGATTGACCACCAGTGCCCGCGATGCCCGATGAGGTACCTCACTTACCGTGGTTTTCGGTGTGTCGCCGAACGGGTGAATCCAGGCGATGTAGAGGTGGGCCAGCACAGCCCGGAGGATGTCGAGGGGGAGCTTCCAGTCACCCGCTCCGTTGAAATCGTCGCCACCGAGCCAGGAGCAGAGGCGCTGCAGAAGAAACTCGCAGTCCTCGGCAGGTGCGCCCAGATAGCGGCCCACGCCGACAGAGCCCATGCGAACCTCGCCTGGTACCACGCCCTCAGCAAGTTCCAGGTCGCTCAGGATGAAACCGTTGAGCACGCAGACGGCGTTGGGCGTCAACCTCGCCTCGCCGTCGGCCACGTACTGCCGCGCCATGTCGCGGCGAATGTCCCAAAGTATGTCCCTGTAGTTGAAGCCACCTGCCTGGGGGTTTTCCTATTTTAACCTCTGTCCTGTCCACAAGGATGTCCCCAGAAATGTCCTCTGGTGGGTCCACGACGTCATGGCGCACCGGGCTGCACCCCGAATGTCGTCGGCCGGGTCAGCCGGCGAGGTCGGGCCCGGCGGCGGCCTGCTCGTCGAGCACCGCCGCGAGCGTGCCGTCCGTGGCGATGCGCTCGAGGTAGTCCGAGCCGGCCTCGCTGAACACGGCGTCGTGGGCCCGCTCGGCCGCGCCCTCGCCTGTCCCGGCGAGGCTACGAAGCCAATCCCTGAGCTCGCGGTCCACGCTCGACATTGTGCCCTCCCTCGCCCGGGTCGTCACGGCAGCCATAGCGACCCTACGCCGCCGAGAGGGCGTCAGCGTGTCCCGCATGGATGACCAACGCAGCCAGGCGAGCGCTCGTCGTCCGCGGTGGCCTCCGCGCCGTTGCCGAGTGGGAGGGCGGTTGGTAGGGCTCCCTGAAGGGCAAGGTTGGGGGATGGATGCGATCACTCTTCTGCGAAATGACCACAAGACGGTGAAGGGCCTGTTCACCAGGTACGAGAAGGCCGGCGACGGGGCCAAGAAGACCAAACGGCAGCTGGTCGACAAGATGATCGAGGAGCTGGCCGTCCACGCGGCCATCGAGGAGCAGATCTTTTATCCGGCGGTGCGCGAGAGCCTTCCCGACGCCGAGGAGACGGTCCTCGAGGGGCTCGAGGAGCACCACATCGTGAAGTGGACGCTGTCGGAGCTCGACGGCATGGACCCGGACCACGAGCGTTTCGACGCCAAGGTGATGGTGCTCATCGAGAGCGTGCGGCACCACATCGAGGAGGAGGAGGCCGAGATGTTCCCCGAGGTTCGCCAAGCATTGGGGCGCAAGCGTCTGTCCGAGCTGGGCGAGAAGATGGAGAAGGCCAAGAAGGTCGCACCCACCCGCCCCCATCCCCGGTCACCCGACACCCCTCCGGGCAACATCGTGGCCGGCGCCGGCAGTGCCGTGCTCGACCGTGCCCGCGGCAAGCGGAAGGCGGCAGCGAGCAAGTAGACGACGGCGTCGACGGCAGCAGCCTCTACTCGAAACCCGGACCCCTGCCTGGCCCGGGAGCCTCGCTGGCGCTTACGTCACCGCTGCCGCTGCCGCTGCCGCTGCCGCTGCCGCTGCGGCGTCGCCGACGAAGAGCAGGCCGCTCTCGGAGTCGTGCAGGGCGAGGTGGTGCTTGGCGTGACCGGGCGAGTCCACCGTCGTGAGTGTGCGGTTGGGTCCGATCCGAACCTTTTCCCCGTCGGCCAGAACGTGGATACGGTCCGCTGGCGTGGGCTCGAGTCGCCCATAGAGCTCGTCGAGGAGAGGGCCGTAGACCCGCGCCGCCGAGTCCACCAGCCGGGTCGGGTCTGCCAGGTGCCGGCCCCTTTCTCGTGGACGTAGACGGGGGCAGATGGAAAGGCGCCGGCGACGTCGCCCACCCCGCCGGCGTGATCGAGATGGACGTGGGTGACGACGATGCCGGCCAGGTCCGAAGGCCCGAGCCCCAGGCTCGACAGGGCGGCCAGCACCGCAGGCACCGAGGAGCGGCTCCCGGTCTCCACCAGCACCGGCTCCGGACCCTCGATGAGATAGCCCGCAGTCACCTGCTCCCACCCGCCGAGCCGGGTGTCGATCTGCAGCACTCCTGGAGCGATCCGGACCGGTGCCTCGGACAATGGCGGGGTACCGTAGCCCGCCGCTTCAGCGCCCCTTCGTCGACCTGGCGTGACGCGCCGGCGCAGCCGCCCGTTGCAGAAGCTCGGCGCGCACCGAGGGATCGTCGACGTCGAAGACGGGTAAGCCGCGACCCGTCCTGGCCTCCCGGTGCAGCTCGAAGCCGGATCGTGCACGTGGGTCCGGGCAGGAACAACCGGGGCTCCCCTGGACCGCTCCATCGGCTCTTGCCGGCAGAGCCCCTGCGACGGGCCTTGCGCCGCCGGTCCGAGGCTTCAGCCGGCGCCGAAGCAAACGAAGCCGGCGGTACGCGCCCGTGCCTCGCTACCGCCCTTGGCCATCTCGGCCTGCGCGCCGGCCAGCGCCTGCGCCGGCCCGGCACCCTGCGTCAGCCGCCGGTGGAAGCTGGTCATCAGCTCCGGCGTGCTGTGGGGGCTGATCGGGATGACGCCGGCCACCACCGTGGCGGTACCGATGGACAGAAGGGCGGCGGTGAGGCCGCACAGTCCTCGTCCGGGGTGAAGGGCGGAGAGCCCGCCGTCGCAGGCCGACAGCACCATCCGGCGTGGCGCCCGGCTCAGCTGCTCCAGGTCGTACACCGTCAGCGGGCCCCCGTGCAGGCGCAGGGACGAGAAGAGGGGGTTGTCACCCCTGATCTCGCCCTGGGCGGCGATGTGCACCAGGCCGGCGCCGTCAATGGCGTCGCCCACCCGGGCGGCACTCGCGGCTGAGCCACTCAGGCTGGTCGCCCTCGGGTGGTGAGCCCTGATGGCTGACAGCTCGGCCTCGGCCCTGGGCAGGTCGGGTCCGGCCACCAGGACGACCTCATCCGGTGAGGGCGCCGGCTGCGTCACCTGGCTCGCCATGCGCGACCACAACGCCACCGACGGACACACCGACACCGGCCGTTCCTGGCATGACGCGAGCACGGACCAGGGCAGCGCATGCAGATCAGGGGTGGGGACCACAAGGAGAGGGCGGTCGCCGAGGAGCGACGACAGTGGCCGGATCAGAACGTCCTCGAGCCGTTCGGAGGTGTAGCGCACGGCGGCGGTGGCGGCCGCCCTCGGAGCGGCGGGACTCCGGCCGCGGGCGAGGCGGGCGAGCGCGAAACGTAGGGCGGCCACCTCGGCCCGCACCTCGGCCGCGTCGCCGAGGAGCCGGAGCTCGGAGTCACCGTCGACCAGGGTGACGGCATGGAGCTGGCCGGCGGACTCCACGATCTCCACCAGCGCGGTCCGGCCCAGCGCCTCGACGAGCTGGTCGGCCCGAACCTGCTTCCGCGCCGTTTCCGGTTGCTCACCGCCGGCTGAGGTGAGGCCGATGCGGGCACTGATGATCTTCTCGAGGATGGCCTGGCGGTGAAACAGGGAGCGGGTGTCGTCGCCCGAGGCGTCGAGGCGTTCCACCTCGTTCACCAGATGCCGTAGCTGGGTTAGGTGGTCCGACACCGCCCGGTCAGGAGCGGTGGGTGACGTTCGTGCAGGCAGCACCACGGAGGTACGTCGCTCGGCCCAGGCCAGCACCCGTTCGGGACGCTCGGACTGGAGCGCCAGCTCCACGCCGAGGTCCGCCAGCTCCTGGCCCTCGGCCACGGCCAGTGCCCGCCGATCGGTGGCGCCGAGAGTGGCGCGGCACTGGGCGACAGCACGGGATCCGAGCCGCAAGGCCGCCTCAGCGCCCCTGGCGTTGCCCGCGCCACGGCACAGGAGAGCCTGGGCATGCCACGCGCGCGCCCTCGTGTCGGCCGCTCCACCGGTGCGGAACCCGGCGGCGATCCTCAGCTGCTCCTCGGCCTCCTCGCCGCGGCCAAGGCCCAGCGCGAGACGGCCGGCGATGAGGTGGGCGTGCTGGGCGGGCCCGGCCGCCCCTGCCCCCTCCAGCTCGCCGGCGGTATCCAGCGCGGCCCGCAAGGCCACGGGCGACGAGTGACCGTCCATCCACGCCGCCCTCAGCGACGAGTACCGGGCCAGCGCCGCCCACCGTGGACGAACCTGCCGGGTGAAGGCCCTCCACGCCAGCGTGGCGTGATGTCTCGCCTCCTCCGGCGCGCCGGCGAGAAGGGCGGTCTGGCCGAGGACGAGGCGGGCCTCGGCAAGGTCGAGATCCATGCCGCCGGCCTCGAGTTGGGTGGCGGCCACCTCGGCGGTGTGGCGGGCCTCGGCCACCAGACGAGCCGACAGGAGCGCCTCGCAACGGTCGAGCAGGTCGGGAACCGCCGGAACGCCGAGAGCGGCCAGTTCCTCCTCGGCCCGGTCGTAATGCTCCAGGGCCGTGGCGACATCGCCGCGTCGTGCGGCGGTGAATCCGAGGTTGTGGGTGACCCGTGCCACTCCGTATCGCGAACACATGCCTGCGTACAGCGCCCGGGCGCCTTCGAGGTCCTCCTCGGCCAGATCGAAGCTGCCGGTGGAAGCGTGCAACCGGCCCCGCCGATCCAGCAGCTGTGCATGGCCGCAGGCATCCCCCTCGGCCCCCAGCAGCGACACCGCCGGGCAGTACTGACCGAGTGCCTCCTCGTACTGGCCGAGCCGCTGGAGCATCCAGGCCCTCTCCCCGAGGAGACGGGCAGCCTCGACGCCCTGCGACATCGGCTTGGCCCGGTCGATCTGATCGAGAGCCGCCTCGGTCGCGCCGCCGAGGAACAAGGCCCTGGCCAGGCTCACCTGCGCCTCTGCCACCCGACCCGGCAACTCGGTCAGCAGAGCGAGTTGGAGGGAGCGGCGCAGATGGGTGGTGGCCGCAGGAATTTCGTGCAGGTGGCACAGGGCGACACCCAACGCCCTTTCCGCCACCGATACGACGGCGATGCTCTGTTCGAGCCCGGGACGACCCAGCAACCTCGTGGCCGAGACGCGCGCCGCGGGTGGGTCCACCTCGGCGAGTGCGAGGATGGCGTCGGCTTCGGCGACCGCCTCGGTGCCGAGGTAAGGGATCTGGCTCATGGGGAAGGCTCCGAAGAGCTTCCGGTGAGTGTACGGGAGTTCTTGTAGTGATGCTAGGGGCGCACTATGATCGATGACGTAATGGACTCCGTGGTTCCACTAGAAAGGTGAGGATCGCGGTTGGCGGTCCCGATCCCGGGGAACGTTCGATGCCCGATTCCCGCCGGAGGAGGATGAAGATATGACGACGAGCACGGACCATCCCTCCTCCGCCGAAGAAGGGGCCACCGTCGCGCGCCTGTTGGTCGTCGACGACATGGCCGACACCCGCCGGCTCGTGGTCAGCGCGCTGTCCCGCCAGGGATTCATCGTGGAGGAGGCCGACAGCGGTCCCGCGGCCTTGGCCCGGGTGGCCGATCAACGCCCCGACCTGGTACTTCTCGACATCAACATGCCGGGAATGAGCGGCTTGGAGGTGATGACCCAGCTCCGCCACGTCCACGGGCTGCCCGTGATCCTCCTCACCGGACGCGACGAGGAGAACGACCGCGTCCTAGGGCTCGAGCTGGGTGCCGACGACTACGTGGTCAAGCCGTTCTACCTCCGGGAGCTGGTGGCGAGGACTCGCTCGGTCCTGCGCCGGGCCCAGGGTTCGGCTCCGGTGGCGGCTGCTGCGCCCGCCCCGAGCGGCCTCGAGTTCGGCCCCCTCAAGATCCGTCTCGCGGAACGTGAAGTCCTTGTTAAAGACTCGGTGGTGGAGACCACGCCAAAGGAGTTCGACCTCCTGGTGTTCCTGGTCTCGTCGCCTCGCGCCGTCTTCACCCGCAAGGACCTCCTCGATCAGGTCTGGGGATCCTCCACCGAATGGCAGGACCCCGCCACTGTGACCGAGCACGTTCGGAGACTGCGCAAGAAGCTCGAACTCGATCCGGAGAACCCGGCCTGGCTTCTCACCGTCCGGGGCGTCGGGTACCGCTTCGACCCGCCGGATTGACCGCGTTCAGTCGGCTGTAGCGGCTTCGCCGGCCGCCCCGGCCGCGGCCTGCAGCATCGCCCGAACCTGTTCCCACGACCTCTCGACCGCGTCCAGCAGTGCGGCGATCTCGGGCGTCGAGCCGCGGCCGGCGCCGGCCTGGAGCGCGCTGCAGCAGGCAGCCAGTTGCGCGGCGCCCAGGTTGCTGCTCGTGCCCTTGAGCGTGTGCGCCACCTGACCCAGCTCCTTCAGGTCGCCCTCCGCCGCCGCTGTGCGCAGTGCCTCAAGACGCAGGGGAACATCCTCCACGAACATGGTCACCAGCTCGGCCGCCAGGCCGGGCGATATCTCCTCGTACCCCGCGAGCACGGATGGGTCCAGGACCGCGGCGTGAAGTGCGGCCGAGTCGTGCGACCCGTCCGTCATTGCGACGACGCCGGTGCGGCGCGCTCGAGAGGCAGCTCCAGCACGAACTCGGCACCGCCTGTGACAGCCCGCCGGCAGTTGAGCTCGCCGCCATGCGCCCTCGCTATGGCCCGTGAGACGTAGAGACCCAGACCCCGGCCCTCCTTCTTCTTGTCGGCCCTCGCGAACTTGCGGAAGACGTCGCCGATCCGCTCCGCCGGCACGCCGGGCCCACGATCGATGACAGCGACGCTGGCAAGCTGACCCACGCTGTCGATGACCACGTCGATGGCCTCTCCCGCGGGAGAGAACTTTGCGGCGTTGGTCAACAGGTTCGTCACGACCTGACGGATGCGGGAGGGGTCGACGGCACAGGAGGATTCCGGACCCGTCGTCAGCTCGATCCGGTGCTCGGCGATGACGGGCCGCAGGTCGGTGACGATCTGGTCGATCAGCTTGTTCACCTCGACGGGCTGCAACCTCAACGCGAGGCGGCCGGCCTCCAGCGCGCCCACGTCGACCAGGGTCTCGATGAGCACGGCCATGTGGTCCGTCTGGCGGACGATGGCGTCGACGGCCTCGGTGCTCCCACTGGTGATCCCGTCCTCGACGTCCTGGGCCAGGAGCTGGGCGAAGCCGCTGATGACGGTCAGCGGAGCCCTCAGCTCGTGAGCCAGGAAGGCCATGGCGTCATCGGCCTCCCGGTTCGCCGTCACCCTCCGCTCGCTCTCCAGGCCGGTCGAGGGGGAGCCGCTGCCGGGCGTCTCGGCGCCCCGAACCGGCCCGCGGGCGGCCAGCAGCCGGCCGAAGTCGTCGTCGGAGAGGGCCTTGCTCCAGTAGTAGCCTTGGCCCAGGGAGCAGTCCAGCACCTTCAGTTCCGCGAGCTGGAGCTCGGTCTCGACTCCTTCGGCGATCACGCCCAGCCCGAGGGTCGCGGCGAGTGTGACGATGGCGGACACGATGGCGGTGTCCTCGGGATCGCGTCCGAGGCCACGCACGAAGGACCGGTCGATCTTGAGATAGTCCACCGGGAACCGCTTCAGGTAGCTGAGCGACGAGTAGCCCGTGCCGAAGTCGTCGACAGCCAGCCGGACGCCCAATGTTTTGAGCGCCCGCAGCGTGCGCACCGAGACCTCGGCGTCCGCCATGAGGACGCTCTCGGTTATCTCCAGGCACAGCAGCGCGGGGTCCATCGAGGTGGACTCGACGACGTCCCGGACGCTGTCGACGATGTCGGGGTGGGCGAGCTGTCGGCCCGACATGTTGACCGAGACCATCGGTGGGTCCTCGGGGTTGGCCTGTCCCCACTCCACCGCCTTGCGGCAGGCCTCGGCCAGGACCCACTGGCCGATGGAGAAGATGACGCCCGTCTCCTCCGCGATCGGAATGAACTCCATCGGCTGGATCAGTCCCCGCTCGGGGTGCATCCACCGCACCAGGGCCTCCACGCCGACGATGCGGCCGTCGGCCAGCCGGATCTCGGGCTGGTACCCCACCACCAGCTCGTTGCGTTCCACGGCCCGGTGCAGGGCCGTCTCGGTGTCGAGGCGGGCGATGGCCCGCGCCCGCAGGTCCTCGTCGAAGATCTCGATGTGGCCTCGGCCGCGCTCCTTGGCCCGGCTCATGGCCGAGTCGGCGTTGCGCACCAGGGTCTCGGCGTCCTGGCCCCGGTCTCTCAGCATGGCCATGCCGATGCTCGCCGTCACCTGGATGTGGCGCCCGTCCAGCTCGATGGGCTCGGCCACGGCGGCGGCGAAGCTCTCGCACAGGCCGATGGCCTCCCCGACCTCGGGGAGATCCTCGAGCAGCAGGCCGAACTCGTCGCCCCCCACCCGAGCGGCGGTGTCGCCAGGCCGGAGCAGGCCCGCCAGCCGCTCGCCCATGGTGACCAGCAGTTGATCTCCCAGCGGCTGATCCAGGCTGTCGTTGACGAGCCTGAAGTTGTCGATGTCGACCATGACCACGGCGGCACGGTGATCGTCGGAGCCGGCGGAGGCGATGGCGTGGCTGACCCTGTCCATGAACAGGGCCCGGTTGGCCAGGCCGGTGAGAGTGTCGCGGAACGTACGCCGGTCGAGCTCGGCCTCCACCCGCTTTCGTTCGGTCACGTCGTGGAGGGCGACGACGGCGCCGAGCTGACGGCCCTGGTCGTCGTAGATGGGCTGGCCGTTGGCCAGCAGCGTGTGCCACCGGCCGCCGGTGGGAGCGGTGACCAGCTCGACGTCGCGCACCCGGGCCCCGGCCAGCGCCCGGTACAGCGGGTTGTCCTCGATGGGCATCTCTGTGACTCCATCGGGCAGGTACAGGTGGTACTGCGCCGCCCACTGCTCCGGCCCCAATGAATCCTTCACGTCACCGCTGAACCGCCTGGTCGCCTCGTTCAGGACCGTCAGGTTGCCTTCAGGATCGCAGGCGACGATGCCCTCCTGAAGGCTCTCCATCATGCTGCGGAGGAACACCCGCTCAGCTTGCAGCTCCTGGGCGTTGCGCTGGCGCTCGATGGCTGTAGCCATGGCGTCGCCTGCGGCCTCGAACGAGGGCCGGTCGGTTGCCGGCATCGGGGCTCCGGAGTAGGTGGCGAGGACGCCCAGCAGGCGACCGTCGACGCTGAGCGGGCAGCCGGCGAAGGCGGAGACATGTTCCCGGCGGGACCATTCGTGATCACCCGAGCCGGCCTCGAGGTCATCGCCGTAGAGGCTGGACTGGCGGGCACCGACCCGGCCGACCATGCCCTCGCCGAGCGGGATACGGGCGTGGGGGCCATCCAGATGGGTGTACATGCCGGCGCTGGCGGCCAGCTCGAGCACCGGTTCGGTAGGTGAGAGGAGCCAGATCCGGGCGAAGCTGGCGCCGAGGTGCTCGACCACGACCTCCGCGCACCGGGCGAGGTTCTCCGCCGGCGGGGCCTCCTCGGCGAAGGCGGCCCGCACGTCGCTCAGGATCTGCGCGGCCCGGAGCCGCTCGCGCTCGACCTCGAACTCCGCCTGCGCCGCGACCTTGGTCACGTGGGCGAGCTCGCTGACACGTTGAGCGACGGTGGCCTCCAGATTGGCGTTGTCCTCGGCCAGCCGGCGGGTGAGGAGTCGCACCTCCAGCAGGTTCTCCACCCGCAGGATCGTCTCGACCGGAGGAAAGGGCTTGTTCAGAAAGTCGCGCACGCCCAGCGCCAGCGCCTGCTCCTTGACGCCGGCCGCCTCGTCGGCGGTCAGCATCAGCACCGCCGGCCACTCGTCGATCGGCAGCTGCTCGCACAACTTCCTCATGAAGCCGAAGCCGTCCAGCCCCGGCATGTGGAGGTCGAGCAGCAACAGGTCGGCTCCCTCGGCCACGGCATGACCCAGCGCCTCCTCGGGATCGTTGAACGATGAGACACGGGTGAAGCCGCTGGCGGCCAGGACACCTTCGAGCATCCGCACCGAGAGCCGGTCGTCGTCGACGATGACGATGTAGCCCTGGCGGACGCGGCGCGCCCGATCCACGGTCCCCATGTCCGAAGCGGCGCCTGGACCCGCCGAGGACAACAATGGCTTCAACGAGGCTGCCGTTGCTTCAGAGGCGACACCATACTCGGTACGTACTGGCTTTGCGGACTCGAATGGCAACCGTCCCGTGGAGGGACAGCTCCGGGGGCCTACCTTGTCGGTCGGCAACCTGGGACCGGGCCGGGAGGGCCTTCCGCGACCGACGCACAATCGCCTCGAGAAAGCTCGATCGAAGGCTCTACCGGAGGATGAGGCACGTGGCTCGCCGGCGCCGGCCGCCAGCGAGAGGATCGACGCGTCAGCGACAGCCGAGGGCCTTTCGCAGGACGGTGAGGTTGTCCCTCATGACCGCCGCGTAGTCCTTGCCGGCGCCGGCCTGCTTCTTGCTGAGACCTTCCAGCGGGCTGAGCACCGCCGTCCTCACTCCCGCCTCCCGCGCCAGCGCCCGGGCGACCCTGGGCGACACCAGGTCCTCGTAGAACACCGTCGTGACGGCCTTGGCCCTGATCTGGTCGGTGAGCGAGGCGAGGCGGCCGGCATCGGGCTCGGCCTCCGGGCTGAGGCCGGCGATGGGCAGCTGAGTGAGCCCGTAGCGGCGGGCCAGGTAGAAGAAGGCGGCGTGGGAGGTGACGATCTCCCTGCGCTGGCATCGGGCCAGGCCCTGCTGAAGCTCGCCGTCCAGGGCCCGCAGCTCGTCGGTGTAGCGGGCCGCGTTGGCCCGGAACACATCGGCGTCGTCGGGGGCGACGGCTGCCAGCGCTCCGGCGGCGGCGCCGGCGGCGTCGGCCATCAACTGCGGGTCGAGCCAGAAGTGGGGGTCGACGTCGCTGCCTTTCGGCGCCTCTGCCTCCTCGTCCCCCAGCGCCTCGACGGCGCCCTTCTCGAGGTCGAGCTTCTCCAGCAGGTCCAGCTTGCCCGCGGCCCGCCGCTCGGCCACCTTCTCTACCGCGGGCTGGAAGCCACGCCCGAGATAGATGACGAGGTCGGCGTCCTCCAGCCGGTCCACCTGACGGGTGGTGAGCTCGATGTCGTGGGGCTCGGCGCCGGCAGGAGTCAGATTGGTGACCTGCACGCGGTCTCCGCCGATTCTCTTGGCGGCTTCGGCCACTGGGTAGAAGTTCGCCACCACGGTGACGGGTCCTCCGGTGGCGGAGCCCTTCCCGCCGGCGGCGTCGCTGCACGAAGCCAGGGCCAGGGCCAGGACGAGGACGAGGAACGCACGGCCTGCCACCGACGCGAGACGAGGCTGTCGGCCCAGGTCCAGGCCTGCTGGCGACCGCCGGCGGCACATGCACGGAACCCTAAGTGGCCGCCGGAGAACTACCTGCATCTCCTTGGCGGCTCTCATCTGCGGGTTTGTTCGTGTTTTCGTGCAGGTAGTTCTCTGCTGGACCCTGAGGGACCGCCGGAGAACTACCTGCATCTCCTTGGCGGCTCTCATCTGCGGGTCTGTTCCTGTTTTCGTGCAGGTAGTTCTCCGGCGGCCCCTGACCAATAATGATCTCAATACGGGCGGGTTCACCGCCGGCGGATCAGCGTCACTCCGTCCCGTACCGTCGTCATGACGCAGGTCACCCGTTGGTCTTCGACCACGCGGTCATTGAAGGCACGGAGGGCCTCGGTGTCGGGGTCGCTCACCGCGGGGTCGATGATCCGGCCGCTCCAGAGCACGTTGTCCGCGGCGATCACACCGCGTTCGGACAGTTTGGGGACGAGAGCCTCGTAGTAGTCGAGGTAACCCTCCTTGTCGGCGTCGATGAAGGCGAGATCCACGGGCCCGGTGATGGTGGCGATCGTCTCCAGGGCCGGCCCCTCGCGCACCTCGATGCGGTGGGCGAAGGGCGAGTCGGCGATGTGCCCGCGGGCGAGTGCGGCATGGTGGGCGTCTATTTCACAGGTCACGATGCGCCCGCCGTCGGGCAGTCCGGCGGCCAGGGACATGGACCCGTAGCCGGTGAAGGTGCCGACCTCGACCACCAGACGGGGCCGGAGCGCCCACGCCACGAACTCGAGGAAGCCGCCCTCGAGATGGCCGGTGAGCATCCCCGGAAGCTCCGTCTGGGTGGCGGTGGCCTCGGCCGCGGCCCGGAGCCAGGGTGCCTCCGGCGTGCTGTGCGAGGAGGCGTACCGCTCGATCTCGTCGGGGATCAGGACCATTTACCAACCGTAGGCCCGTCGCCCGGTCCCGGTAGGCGGTTCAGGCCGTGGGCGGAGGACCGGCCATGGCGGCCATCGCCGCCACCATGTGCTGGAACTGATCGCTGTCGGGCGCCACGAAGGGGGGGGCGTCGGGCAGGGTGGCGAGCACCGTCAGGAAGCGCTCCATGTTGTCGCCGCCGGCGAACGGAAGGTGGGACGAGTAGATGCTGGTGGGCTGCATGCGGCGGACGCCGTCGAGCACCTGGGCGAACTTCGCGTCGTCGACGAGCCGGAGCCACGGCGAATCCATGGTGGCCCAGCCCGCCATGCCGCCGGCGAGTGCCTCGTCGGGGATCTCGGCGATGTTGTCGGTCGGCTCCGGGATGATGGCTCCGAAGGAGTCGACCGAGAACAGTGCGCCCGTGCTGGTGTCGAGAATTCCGGTGGACATCGGGTTGTCGAACAGAGGAGGTTGAACCGCCCGCAGGGTCCGGTCGCCGGCGTGGATCTCGTCGCCGAAACGGATGGCGTGCACCCGATCGAGAGGGACGGGCCACCACGTGGCCATCCGCAGAGCGCTCATGGCGTGGGTGACCAGCTTCGCCTGCGGTGCCAACTCCATCACCCGCTGGATGCTGCCGGTGTGATCCGCGTCGTCGTGGGTGAGCCACACCCAGCGCAACTTCGAGAGGTCGACGATCGACTGCAGCGCGTCGATGAAGTCGTCGCTGTCGCCGCCGATGCCGGTGTCGATGAGGACCGGCTCCTCGGAGTGCAGCAGGTAGGCGTTGATGGTGAGCACCCCCACGCCTGGAAGCGACAGGGCCGTGGGCAGGACGTGGACGTCGGGTGAGGGCTGATACGGATGGTTCATTTTCGCTCCTGTCTGCGCTCTGGGCGGGAAGGCCGAAGGCGTGCGGCTCGGCCACGGTGAAGTATTCCTGATCGAGTGCCACCTTCGCTCCCGCGATGTCGAAATACTCCACCACGGCCAGCGTCTCGGGTTCGCCCAGCGCAGGTCCTCGAGGAACACGGCGCACCCGCCTTCGCCCAGGTGAGACTCCTCCCCGACGCCAACGAAGACCTGCCGCCGTTGCGTCCCTTCGCGGCGAGGACGCGGGTGGCGGCCCCGGCCACCGCCAGCTCGCCCGGCCCGGAGCGTGGCGACGGCCTCGACGCGGTCCACCAGAACCCCCGACAGCAACGGTTGCACGGCGCGGGTTGTATCACGGCGCCGTGAGGGGCGGGCATACGGTGGACCGCTCCACGGAAGGAAGGGCGATGATGCGAGGTCGGGCGGGTGGAGTGGCCGCACTCATGCTGGCGGTCGCACTCGGGGGCTGTGGGGGGGACGACGCCCCGGCGACGAAGGCCGCCGACGACACGACCAGCACCTCTGGCGGCGGGGCGGCGGCGCTGAAGGCGTACTGCGCCACCATCGTGGCGCTCGAGACCACCCCCGAGCCGGACATCGACTTCGACGCCATGTCGCCGGAGCAGCAGACCGAGGAGGCCAGGAAGTTCGCCGGGCAGCTCGTGCCTCTGGTCGAGCAGGCGCGGGCGACGGTACCCGCCGCGATCACGGCGGACGTGGAGGTGCTGGCCGACAGCATCGGCATGATCGCCCGTACCGGTGACTTCTCGGCGTTCGACACCCCCAAGGTCGAGGCGGCCTCGGACAGGGCCCACGCCTACGAGCTGGGGCACTGCGGCTGGAAGAAGGTGGCGGTGACTGCGGTGGACTACGCCTTCCAGGGCATCTCCGATTCACTGCCCGCCGGCGTGACCAGCTTCGAGCTGGCCAACGAGGGCAGGGAGCCGCACGAGATCACCGTCCTGCGGATCAACGACGACGTGCAACTGTCCGCCAAGGAGATCGTCGAGCTTCCCGGGGAGGCGTCCGGCACCAAGGTGGAGCCGGTGGCGCATGACTTCGCCGACCCGGGTGGCCACGGCGCGGCCCTCGTGGACCTGAAGCCCGGCCGCTACTTCGCCGCCTGCTTCGTACCCGTCGACGGCAGGGAGGGCGGTTCTTCCCACGCGTCGAAGGGGATGGTCAGCGCCTTCGAGGTGAAGTAGCCAGCGGGCCTTCGGCGTGGCGCGGAGCCGGGGGGTGCCGATCAACGAGGCGCCGGCGGCGGGGAGCTACGCCTGGGTCACCGCAGGACGCTCCAGCCCTGCACCTGCACCTTGTCCTGGGTCACGTCGAAGGCCACCCGGGCCCGCAGGAGCGGCCCGGCCAGGAGGTCCAACGTAATGCCGTCCAGGTACGCGACCTGGTTGGTGGCGGGGGCGGATGCGACGGTCGCCTTGTAGGTGACGGTGAGGCCGGAGAGTTGGCCGATGTCGAATCCGCAGGCGTTGGTCAGGTCGATCTGGTACTCGTCCATGGCGAGCGGGGTGGCTGCCGGCGGCGTGTACAGCGGCACCGGGAACGTCTTCGTCGCGCAGGCGCCGGGTATTCCTCCAAAGGTCACCGACGCCGAGTCGATGGCCGCATCCTCACGGTGGACGAGGCGTAGGACGACGGCGTCCACCGCCCCCGTTAGCGACCCGTGGGTGTAGCCGCCCAGGCGGATCGAGGCGTCCAGTGGGGCAGTGGAATTGAACGTCGCCGCGGCAAGGCAGTCCACTTTCGCCGGGTCGGCGCAGGTGACGCCGTCGATGTCCCTGGCTTTGTCGGGTGTGGCGAAGCTGGACGAGGCCGGCCACTCCGGGGCCGGTGTGGCGATGGGACCGGTGGCCCGGGATGTGGCGGCGGGATAGGCGGTGAACTTCACCGGCTCGGGGGGCACGCCCATGAGGGGCCGTTTGTATCCCGGATCGGCCTTGAGGCCCAGCCGGATCGCCCGCCCGATCAGGCCCCGGGTGAGCACCTGGTCCTTGAGGCCGTACATGGAGATGTCGAGCAGCGTGGTGGGTGCGTAGACCGTGCCCTGGGCGGCGAAGCGGGTGGTCACGTCATTTGACCCCGGCGCCACTCTCACCAGCGCGCAGGCGCCGGTCCCGGGGTCGGCCACGCAGCCGTCGAGCGGCCGGTAGGTCGGGACCCGGAAGACGACATCGAGCTCGACGCCGTCGAGGTGGTCGCTGCCAGAAGGCGCCTGGTAGGTGACGTCGATGACGGCTCCGTCGAGGCGGGCGGTGCCGGCGGTGGCTCCGCCCGCCAGGCCGGCGTCGTAGGCGACGGTGAGCCCGGGGAGCTGGGCCGGGTCGGTGAAGCCGCACGCGGCCAGATCGATGGTGTCCTCGGCGAGAGTCGGGCGGGACGCCAACAGCTGCGGGCTACAGGTACTTCCGTTGAAGGAGACGGTCGCCGTCCCCGCCGCCGCTCCGGAGTCCTCCTGGTGGGCGATCCGAAGGACGGCGGCACTGACGGCGGAGCCGACCGGGGGCGGCGCCTGGTCGTAGCCGTCCAGGGTGATGGAGGCCGTGGCCGTGCCGGCGCTGTCGAGGGCGGCGTCAGCGGTTAGGGCGTCGATGGCCCTGGCGTTGTCGGCATTGGCGAAACCGTTGACGAGGGTGGTGGTCGCCGGCACCTGCGAACCGGTGGTGGTTGTGGGCGCGTTGGCTGTGTAGGTGGCGGTCAGATCGGCCAGCTGCTCCGCCCTGGTGAGGCCGCAGGCGGTGAGGTCGAGGGTGTCGTCCCCAAGGGCGGGCCGAACCGGCGACGTGGCGGTCAGGCCGGGACACCCGGGGGTACTGCCCGTGAAGGTCGCGCCCAGCGTCGGCGGGCCCATCCAGGCGTCGTCCTGGTGGGCCACCCGCAGCACGGCGGAATCGACGACCGAGCCCGCCGGCAGCGGGACGTTGGCGTCGTATCCGGTTAGGGTCACCGAGGCCGGCGCAGCCCCCTGGTTCAGGGTGACATCCGCGGTGAGGGGCGTGGGCGATTCACCGTTGGCCTTGGCGTTGTCGGGGGCGGAGAACCCGGGCGTGGTGGTGGTGGCGATGGCCGGGCGGCGCACCGAAGGTGGCCGGTAGGCCAGGTCGAGGACGACGCCGTCCACCTTGGCGGTGGCGTCGGCGGTGGCACCGGCGCTGAGGTTGGCGCCGTAGGTGACGCTGAGGCCCGCCAGCTGAACGGGGTCGGCCAGGCCGCACGCCTTCAGATCGAGAGTGTCCTCGCCCAGGGCAGCGGCCCGCCTGGTCAGCACCGGCGCGCACGTCCCGATCCCCGGGAAGGTGACATCCAACGCCGGCGTGTCCATCGGCCCGACGTCCTGGTGGGCCACTCTGAGCACGGCCGAGTCCATGATCGAGCCCGGAGGCAGGGGCGGCTGGCCGTAGTCGGCCAGCAAAAGGGAGGCCGACGTCGGGCCGCCCGGACGGAGGATGGCGTCGGCGGTCAGCGGGGTGGGCGTCTCGCCCACCACCTTGGCGAAGTCGGCGTCGGCGAACACCGTCGGGGTGACCGTCGCCGGGGATCGGGTCGGCGGGCGGTACACCAGCTCGAGCCACATGCCGTCGAGGTTGGCGGTGGCGGTGGTGCCGCCGGCGAGGGAGACGTCGTACCGGGCGCTCAGGCCCACGAGCTCGGCTGCGTCGTCGAGCCCGCAGGCCTTCAGGTCTATCCGGTGGTCGGTGATGGAGGTGGCGCTCACGGGCAGCGGCAAGGTGTCGCAGGTCCCACCGGCGAAGGGCACCGTCAGGGTGGGTGCAGGCGCCGCGGTGTCGTCTCCCTGCTCACGGTGCGCCACCCGCAGCACGGCTGAGTCGATCTTCGACCCCAAGGCGATCGGTGGGTCGCCGAGACCGGCCACGGTGATGGACGCCGCCGTCGGTCCTGTGGCGCTCAGGGCGGCGTCGGCGGTGAGGGCGGAGGGCTGCTCGCCGATCTCCAGGGCGAAGGCCGGCGGGTTGGTCGGGCTGGTGAACCCGGAGGACGAGGGGACGGCGGTGGGCCGGCCCGTCCGTGGCGTGCGGTAGCTCACCTCGACGGCGATCCCGTCGAGGACGTCGGTGCCCGCCGTACCACCGGTGGCCAGGCCCGCCGAGTAGGTGACCGAGAGGGCGTCGAAGGCGGCCGGGTCCTTGAGGCCGCAGGCCTGCTTGAGGTCGATCCGGTCCTGCGTGAGAGTGGCCCGGGCGGGAACGCCCACCGCGAGCACGCCGGCGCACGTGCTGCCGGGGAAGGCGGCGGCGACCTTGACGGAGCCGGCGTCCACGTCGCCGGAGTCCTGGTGGACGACCCGCAGGACGGCCGAATCGACCACGGACCCTGCGGGCACGCCGGGGCGGAAGGCGGTGAGGGTGAGGGAGGGAGGCGTGCCGGGCGTGAGCGCGGCGGTGGCCGTGGCCGGCGAGCTGGCCGGGGCCGGACGTACCTCGCCTATGACGGCGGCGTTGCCCGGGTCGGTGAAGCGGTCGACGGCGGTCCAGTCGGTGGGCGCCAGGGTGTGGACCGGCCGGTCACGCGGGATGCCGTACAGGGCGATCGACTGGTCCACCAGGGTCGGCTCGGCGCACAGCTCGACCCGGCCCTGGGTGATGTCCAGGTGGGTCCCGCCCCCGGCCACGAGCTGGACGCCGGCGTTGGGGGCCGGATCGGCCGCCGTCCTGCAGCTACCCGGAAGGGGGATGGCCGGGCGGGGCAGAGCCGGGTCCGGGACCCAGTCCCTCGGTGTGCCTGCCACGACGACGACGTTGGGGTCGTTGACGGTCCAGGTGCCGGCCCCGCCCCGGAAGGTGAAGTCGAGGTAGTAGTTGCCCGGCTTGAACCACACGACCTTGCCGGGGCAGCTCCCGGCGGTGGTGGTGAAAGCCGAGAGGGCGGCGGCGTCGTCGTAGTAGCCCGGCTCGATCTCCACGAGCCAGCCGGCCGGGCAGGCGGGCACGGTCCGCCGCACCGGCACCGTGGCCGAGGCCTTGGTGTAGTCGGGATCCCGGCCCTGGGAGACGTCGGCGTACCCGCCGCTGTTGGCGCAGTGCTTGGCCGCGGGGTCGGGCAGGGTCTGGATGTCGACCAGCGGCGTGCAGTCGCCGGCGGCCGACACCTGTCCCTGGACGATGAGTGTCCCCCCCGCTGTGACGGTGGAGTTGGAGTAGATGTTGCCGAGGATGCGCTGCTCCTGGGTTCCGACCGTGGCGATTCCATCGGTCGGGAGCGTCCCCAGGCTCAGCAGGGCGTTGACCGGCCTGGTCGCCGCACCGCTGGTGGGCCGCTTGTCGTCGACGCAACGGACGATCACCCCCTGCCCGTCGAGGGGCTCGCCGTCGGAATCCGCCGGCGCCGTGTAGTCGTCACAGGGCCCGCCGCGGCGGAAACGGTTGATGGCGGCGCTGACGGCGCCGTCGGTCGCGTACAGGTCCTTGGCCCGACCGTCGAAGCTGGCTGACGCCTTCAGGCCGACCTCGGCGAAGCTGATGACCGTCGCCACCAGGAGACTGAAGATGGTGGCGAAGAAGAGGGCGATGATCAGGGCGCTGCCGTCCTCGCCCGGCCCGCGCCGGCGGTGCCGGCTCAGGGCCCTCACGGCGCCGTCCTCCTGCGGACGGTAAGTACCAGTTTCGGATCCGACTCCACCGTCATGGTGATGGTGGCAACGCCGGCGGTGGCGCAGTCCACGGGGGCGCAGGTGGCCGTCACTGCCGAGGCTGCCGGGTCGGGCTTGTGGCTGAAGTGGCCGAGGATCTTGCGCTCGGCCGGCCCTGATCCGGTACACGACCAACGGATGAGCTCCTGCTCGGCCCCGACCGCCGGGTCCAGCCCGTACGAGACCCTCCTGTCGTCGTCCGTACCGGGCTCCTGTTCCCAACTGAGGTGGAGGAACACGGGCTCGGCGGTGCCGGCGCAGGACGGATCGGTGGTGGACACCTCGTCCGCGCTCTGGGCGTCGCCCGTGAAGTAGGAGCTGAGCGTCTGCACCGCGACGGAGCGCGACGAGCTGGCGGCGGTGCCGTCGGTGGTCTTCAGCCCGAGGATCACCGCCTCGGTGAGCGCGAAGGAGATGACGCCGAGGATGGAGATCACGGCCAGTAGCTCGACGAGGCTGAAGCCGTCCTCGTCGCCGTGCCGGCCTCGCGTCGGAAAGGTCATGGCCTGCGCTTCACCAACTTCACCGTCTCCTCGGAGGGGCGTTTGGTCCCGGACGACGACGTGGCCTTGACGGTGATCAGCTGCAGGCCGGTGTCGGCAACTGGAAGGGGGCCCATGCCATCTGGATCAGGGCAGGTCGGCTGGAACTGGTTGGTGCCGGGGTTCCAGTAGCTCACCGGGGTCGTGGTGACGTCGATCCCTGATCCCGACGGTGGCGTGAAGGGGTAGTCGGGCGGGTCCGTGGCCGTGCACGGCCGGTAATCCTGCGCGGTGATGGCCTCGGCCGCGCTGCGGGCCACCACGTCGGCGCCGGCCTGCTGCTTCTGGGAATCGGCGCCGATGATGGCGGTGCCGATGCCGCCCACGATCACCACGAAGGCGATGCCCATGATCACGATGGCCACCAGCAGCTCGATGAGCGTCGAGCCGCCCTCCGCCCGGGACCCCGCCCATCGACCCAGGCGCGCCATCAGGTCACCTCGACCTGGTTGAAGATGCCGTACATGGCCGACACCAGGGCGATGGCCACGAAGCCCACGAACACGCCCACGAAGATCACGGCCATGGGCTCGAAGAGGGTGGTGAGCTTCTTGAGCTTGTACTGGAGTTCGTTCTCGTAGTACGAGGCCATCGCCTCGAGCTGTTCGTCCAGCGTTCCCGTCTCCTCACCCACCCGCATCATCGAGGTCACCGTCTTGGGGAACAGCTCCGTGCGCAGAATCGGACGGGAGATGCCGTCGCCCTCGAGCATCTCGGAGCGGGCCACGTCGAGCGACCGCTGGTACACGAGGTTGTTGGTGCCGACACTGGCCAGGCGCAGCGCCTCGGGGATGGGGACGCCGGCCTCCAGCATCGAGGTGAGGACGCGGCAGAACCGCTCCACGATGGTGAACCGGACGACGTCGCCCAGCACCCACATACGCAGCAGCAGCCGGTCGCGGTACCAGCGGCCCCTCTCGGTCCGCAGGGCGGAGATGACGAAGACCGTGGCGGCAACGGCGAGGCCGGCCATCACCGGCCACCAGTTGGTGAGGAAGTCGGTGAAGGCGAGCAGCATCCGGGTGGGCAGCGGCAGCTTGGCGTCGAAGGAGTTGAAGAACGTCTTGAACCGGGGCAGGACGAAGACGGTGATCACCCCCACCGTCACGAAGGCCATGATCATCACCAGGCCCGGGTAGGCGAGGGCCGAGCGGATCTTGCGCTTGGCCTCCATGTCCCGTTCGACGTACTTCGAGAGCTGGCGCAGCACCGTGTCCAGCTCACCGGTGGCCTCCGCCGACTGGAGGACCGACATGTAGAAGGGGGGGAAGGCGTCGGTGTGGGCGGCCATGGCCGAGGCGAAGCTCTCCCCGAAGCGCAGCGAGTCGGCCACCTCCTGCACCACCGTGCGCAGCGTCTTGCTGTCGGTCTCCTCCTCGATGATGGACAGCGCATCGAGCAGCGGGAGGCCAGAGGCGACGAAGGCGGCCATCTGGCGGGAGAAGTTGGCCAGTTCGATGGGCTTCACCTTCTTGGGGGTGAGCTCGAACTGCATGACGTTGCGGCCCTGGGGCTTGACCAGGCCGACCTGCATCCCCTGGCGGGTGAGACTGTCGGTGACCCCTTCGACGCTGGATCCCTTGATCACGCCGATCACCTGCTCGCCCTCGGGCGTGAGCGCGGAGTACTTGAACTTGGGCATCTAGGCGGCCGGGTACGGGGTCGGTCTCACAGGACGTAGATGCTGGAGATGATCTCGCCGATGGTGGTGACTCCTTCTTCGACGAGGGCGATGCCGCCGTCGCGCAGGGTGCGGGTGCCGGCGCGGACGGCGGCGTCCCGCAGGTCCTCCACGGAGGCGCCGATGATGAGCAGCTTCTTGATCTCGTTGCTCATCATCAGCAACTCGAACACGCCCACCCGCTCCAGGTAGCCGGTGCGGGCGCAGAAGTTGCAACCGGTGCCGTGGGAGAACCCCTTCTTGGGGCGCCGGCCGCCGGACTGCTCGTAGAACGCCAGTTCCTCGATGGAGGGTTCGTACGGCTCCCGGCACTGGTCGCAGATGCGCCGCAGGAGGCGCTGGCTGACCACGCCGTTGACCGTGGAGGCGATCAGGAAGGGCTCGATGCCCATCTCCACGAAACGCTGGAGGGCGGAGGCGGCGTCGGTGCCGTGGATCGAGGAGAGCACGAAGTGACCGGTGAGGGCGGACTCCACGGCGATGCGGGCCGTCTCGGCGTCGCGGATCTCGCCCACGAGGATGACGTCGGGGTCCTGGCGCAGTATGGCCCGCAGGCCGGCGGCGAAGGTGATGCCGGCCTGCTCGTTGATCTGGATCTGGTTGATGGAGGAGAACACGTATTCCACCGGGTCCTCGACGGTGGTGATGTTGCGCTCGGCCTGGTTCATCTCGCCGAGGGTGCCGTAGAGGGTGGTGGTCTTGCCGCTACCGGTGGGGCCGGCGCAGATGAGCATTCCGTAGGGAGTCTTGAGGATCTTGGAGAACTGGCCGTAGACGTGCGCCGGCATCCCCAGCTCCTCGAGCCGGTACAGGGTGCGGCTGCGGTCGAGCAGCCGCAGCACGGCCTTCTCGCCCCAGATGGTGGGGCTGGTGGCGATGCGCACGTCGAGGGGCCGGCCGTCGACCTCCTTCACCATCTGGCCGTCCTGGGGCCGCCGGCGCTCGACGATGTTCATGTTGGCGAGGATCTTGATCCTGCTCACCAGGGCAGGCCCCATGGCCGCCGGCAGGGCCAGCACGTCGTGGAGGGCGCCGTCGATGCGGAACCTGATACGGAGGCGGTCGCTCTGTGGCTCGATGTGGATGTCCGACGCCCTGTCGTGGACACCCTGGGTGACGATGATGTCGACGAGGTGGACGACGGGGGCGTCGTCGCTCACCACCCGGGCGACGACCTCGACCTGGCGAAGGGACTCGGCCGTCTGGAAGGCCTCGACGAGGGACTCGACCCCACTGAGGGCGCGGTAGCTGTTGTCGATGGCCCGGCGGATGTCCGACGGCGGCGCGAGGACCATGCTGACCGGGAGCGGGGCCGTGGCCGTGATGATCTCGCTGGCCACGGCGGCGTCGAGCGGGTCGGCGACGGCCACCTCCAGACGGCCGTCGACCACCCGCACCGGTATGGCCGTCAAGGAACGGGCCAGCACGGCCGGGAGCCGGCTCACCGCGTCGGGGTCGGGGTTGACCTGGCGGAGGTCGATCATGGGGATGTCGAGCTGCTCGGCCAGGCACTCGGTGACCTCCCGCTCCGAGACCATGCCCAGTTCCACCAGCAGCACGCCGAGTCGCTTGCCGGAGGCCGGCTGCTGGAGGAGCGCCTCGGCCACCTGGGCCGCACTGACGGGACCACGGGCCACCAGGCGCTCGCCGATGGGCGCCCCTTCGGAGGCCACCGGAAGCCGAGGCGGCGGGAATGGGGGGGGTGGAGGAGGAGGCGGGGACGACGGCGGCGGGTCGGTCCCGTTGCCCGCCGGCGCGGCCCCGTTGAGCTGGTCGGGTCCGTGCCTGGTTGTCTCGCGCTCCAACGCTGCTACGCGGCGGCGGATCACCACCTGCCCCCCTCGGTGCCTGTCGGCCGACGACCTGTCGTATCGTTCACAAAGCCCCAAGGCTAACACCCACCGCGCCGCGCCTCTATCGCGTCCGAGCACAGGGATACCAGGAGCCAATAGCTCTCGCCACGCCATTAGGTAGTCATCCGAGCTGTTGTGTATCTGTCGCGGCCTCGGTATAGTGACCGTAATGGCCGGGGCGAGGGTACTGGTGGTTGACGACGAGCCGACGGTACGCAGGGCTCTCGAGTTCGCTTTCCGTCAGGAGGGCTACAGCGTGCGCTCCGAGCCCGACGGTTCGGCCCTTCAGGCGGTCACCGAGGAGTTCCGGCCCGACGTGGCCGTGCTCGACGTGCGCCTGCCCGTGGGACCGGACGGCTACGCCATGGCCCGCATGTTCCGCAAGAGCGGTGACGTGCCCGTGCTCCTTCTCACGGCCGCCGACAGCCTCGAAAACCGGCTGACAGCCTTCGATGCCGGCGCCGACGACCATGTGGGCAAACCCTTCTCCACGGCCGAGGTCCTGGCCCGCACCCAGGCCCTTCTCCGCCGCGCAGGCCGCCTCGCCGCCACTGTTCTCACAGTGGGTGACATCGTGATCGACGACGCCACCCACAGGGTCGCCCGGGCCGACCAGCCGATCGAGCTGACCCGCACGGAGTACGACCTGCTCTCGCTGCTGGCCCGCAACTCCAACCAGATCCTGTCCAAGCAGCAGCTCCTGATCAAGCTCTGGGACTTCGACGCCTACGACCCGAACATCATCGAGGTCCACATGTCGGCTCTGCGGAAGAAGATCGAGGTCCACGGGCCACGGTTGATCCACACCGTGCGCAGCGTGGGATACGTCCTCCGCCCCTCGTAGGCTCTCCGGCCGTGCACACCCCGGCGCTCGGCCGCCGGATCGTCGTGATCGGCGTCACCATGGTCTGGGTTCTGGGCCTCAGTCTCGACGCCCTCGTCTACGTCAGCGTGCGGGCGACCCTGATGGACGGCATCAGCCGTGACCTCGACCGTGACGCGTCTCTGGTATCGAGCGAGGCGGCGCGGGTGGGCGAGGCGGAGCTGGCGGGGCGGCTGACCGACCTGGGCCTGCGGGCCACGATCCGGGAGGCCGACGGCCGGCTGGCCGTACGCCAGCCCACCGGCGGGCAAGGCGGGCGGCTCGCGGTTCGGACGGTGCAACTGCCGGGGGGCAAGGTCGTCGAGGTCAAAGTCTCGCGTGCCAGGGTGGACAGCGACCTTCACCGGCTGCTGCGCCTGGAGCTGATAGTCACGCCGCTGGTGGTTGGGCTGGCCTTCGTCCTCCTCCGCCTGATGGCGGAGATCGCCCTGCGGCCCCTCGACCGGATCTCCGCCGCGGCCCGGCGCACGGCCAAGGGACGCCGGGGCGAGCGGCTGCGGCCCCATCCCACGGACACGAGGCTGGGCCAGATGGCTTCGGCTTACGACGACATGCTCGACGCCCTCGAGGCGGCGGTGGTAGATGCGCAGGCGGCCCAGGCCGAGAGCAGTTTGCTGCTCGAGCGCAATCGCCGGGTGATCGACACGGCCCGGGAGGCCTTCGTGGCCGTCGACGATGCCGGCGTCATCGTCGACTGGAACACCGAGGCCGAACGCATCTTCGGCTGGCGGAAGAACGAGGTGCTGGGGCGCCCGGTGGTGGGCACCGTGCTGCCTGACGACGTGGAGGGATCCGGCCGGGCTTTCCAGCGCTCACGCGGCACGGGCGACCCGTCCGACGGGCTGGTGGAGATCACGGCCATGCACCGCGACGGCCACCGCTTCCCGGCCAAGATGACGGTGTGGTCCACCGATCACCACGGCACGTCGACGGTCAGCGCGTTCATCTGGGACACCACTGAGCGGGAGGCGGCTGCGGCGGCAGTCGCCCGGCTGGCGGCCATCGTCGAGTCCACCGATGCGGCGATGCTGAGCACCACGCTCGACGGCACGATTCTCACCTGGAACGCGGCCGCCGAGCGGATGTACGGGTACTCAGCGGACGAGGCCATCGGCAGCCACCTCCACATCATCGTCCCCGTCGATGAACGGGAGCAGCTGGAGAGCACCCTCGGGGCGGTGTGGCAGGGGGCCGCGGTGCAGCGGGTGGAGGCGGTGCGGCGCTGCAAGAACGGGGAGCTGGTGGCGGTGGCCCTCACCATCTCGCCCGTGCGGGACGCCGACGGGGTGGTGAGCGCGGCCTCGTCCATCGCCCGTGACATCACCGAGGAGCGGTGGATGGCGGCCCAGCTCAACCAGACCCTCGCAGCGCTGGAGGCCTCGTTGGAGGAGGCGAGGGAGGCGGAGGCGGCGAGCCGGCGCTTCCTCGACGATGCCGCCCACCAGCTGCGGACTCCGATCACCAACATCCGGGCCTGCGCCGAATCACTGCTCGCTGCCCGGGGGGACGAAAGGGACGAGCTGCTCGGCGCGGTCGTTCGGGAGACGTCGAGGGCGGGGCGGCTGATGAGCGGGCTGTTGCGGCTGGCCCAGCTCAACCACACCCAGGAGATGGTGCGTGAACCCTGCGATCTGCTGGGCCTCTGCCGCGGGGAAGCAGAACGGGTCGCCGCCCTGGCGCCCCACCTCGAGCTGTCGGTGGAGGAGACGGGGGCGGCGCCGGTGGGGCGGCCGCTGCTGGATCCGAATGCGGTAGCCGAGATCCTCTCGAACCTGCTCGACAACGCCCGCCGCTACGCCGACACCAGAATCGAGCTGAACGTGCACCGCGACGGACCCTGCGTGGAAGTCGAGGTGATGAACGACGGGCCTTCGGAGGCGGAGGACCTGATCGAGTCGGCCTTCGAGCGCTTCGTCACCCTCGACTCCAGCGGCGGGTCCGGGCTCGGTCTACCCATCGCCCGGGAGCTGGCGCGGGCCCACGGGGGCGACCTGTTCTACCAGGACAAGGCGTTCGTGCTGCAGCTGCCGAGCGACGAGGACGGGATGGCGGACGAGAACCGTCCTGATTGAGGTTTGGGCTGGAAGCTGCTGCCTGATGCCCGGAGCGGTTCGCAGCCATCGCTGTCTCCGTTCTCGTCGAAGCCAAGCGTCGAGAATGAGCACGCCTCAGCGCCGGCGGTCGAGGTCGATCGTGCCCGACGGCTTGGTCGGCTCTGTCGATGGCCGCCTCGACCTGCTCCTGTGCCTGGGTAAGCCGCGAGGAGAGAACATGGCGCCATTCGGCGGTCGAGGTGTCGAGCGGTTCGGCGAAACGGATGGTCCACGAGAGTTCGACTGTTCGTTGGGCAATCGAGCCGCTAACCGCCGGATCGACCGTGCCCATATCGATCAACGCATCCATGAGGGCGTCGAAGTAAGCCTCAACGGCGTCATCGGTCTCATCCTGGGGCCCCATGCTGCACCGAGCGGTGAAGCTGACGCCTGCCAGGAGCACTCGGCTCATTCAGGCCCCCAACACGGTTGACGCTTTAGCCACGCCTCGAGGTTACGCCGATAGTTGCCATCTGAGGGAGTCAGGTGCACCGATCGGTAGTTGCTTGAGGGGGCATGGGCAGCGAAGCTTGGGGTAACCCGTGGCGCTCGCCACCACCCGCCAACCGTGCCGCTCGGCCTCACGCAGGGTCTTCTCGATCTCCTTGTCGGGGTGACGCCGGCGCACGGGTGATGACGGTAGCTCCGTCCGGGCCCCCCACTATGGCTCATCGAAGGGTCCCGTCGTTTCTGCAACGGAGGGAAGCGATTCGCCGCTTCCGAGCGCAGGGGGCGCGCTCGAGCCGAGAGGGCTCGAGCCGAGACGGCAAACGGCAGATCCCATCTCACGCCACCTCAAAGGCGCTCGGCGGCGCCGGCCCGGCCCGGGTGTTCTTGGGATGGCGCGGGTCGTCGGGAGGAACCATGGGACGTTTGCCGGTGCCGGCCACGAGAGCCCACTGCTTGTAGGTCTTGAGGCTGTGGTGGTGCTTGCAGAGGTCATCGAGAAGGCTCAACAGGGTGATCCTGGTATCGGCCCAGTCCTCCCGGTGGTCGATCTGGAGGCGCACCGCGCAGTTGCACCCCCACACCGTGCAGGTAGGATTCAACCAGTCGAGGGCCGAGCGTTGGAACGCCGTGGGGCGCCGCCCCAGGTGGGCCACGTTGACCACGTCGGTCCCCTTGGTGACCACCGCGGCCAGGAAGGTATCGCCGGACCCGATCATGGCCGCCACCACCGAAACCGGAACCGGGCCGAGGCCGGCGATCTCGCACACCTCGTCGTCGACGGGCCACCCCCGCACCAGGGAATCCCAGTCGATGCGAACCACGATCTTGGCTGGACTCACCGGCGACGGCATGGGCTCAGGAGGGCCATCGGCGCCGCCCCTTGATCGTGGACAACATGTTCTCCGCGGCGATGGCGTCCTCCACGATCCCCTGGGCGGCCACGGCCGACACCAGGGCGGGATCGAAGGAGGCGGCATAGCTCGACACCGCTTCTCGGATGCCTTTCATCGTCGAGCCGTCGAACACCGACACCTCCTTGTTCCTCTCGTTGGGAATTTCTAAGAGGAGGGCCGTGTCGCCGGCACCTCGAGGCGTCGAGGACACACTACACGAACACGCGTACGATTATCAAGTCATTTCTGAAAATTCCTTTGCGACCGAATGGCGCGGGTGACGCACCGAGGCGAAGCGGAAGAAGTCACGGTCGTGGGTGATCACGGTGGCGCCGTGCTCGACTTCCCTTGCCGCCGTGCTGCTCTCCGCCTGATCGTGTTGCTGGCCTGGACGGCGGTGGCCGTCGCCGCGGCCAGCCGCACCTTCCCCCGCCGCGTCGCCTGACCAAAGCGGGGTTCAGGATGACCTCGGCGAGTTGCTCGGACGGCGGGTCGATGTCGTCTCAGTGGGAGGCCTACTCCCCCGTGACGACGACGTTCGACGCGACGCGGTCTTTCCTGCGCCTCTTCGACCTGGTCGATGAGAGCCTTCAGGCGAGGTCGAGCGCTCGCCGGAGACCGGCCTCGACGCGCCGCATCGTGGCGCCGTCGATCCGTCCCAGTCGCTGCGGCAACGCCTCCTTGTCGAGGGTCACCACCTGGGACACGTTGGCCACGGAGTCCTCCCGTAGCCCGTTCTTTCCTGGTGAGATCACGACGTTGCCCGGCGCCTCAGCCAAGCCGAGGTTGGACGTGATCGCCACGCAGATAACCGTACGGATGCGGCTCCGATTGAAGGAATCGGACGAAACCACGAGAACCGGCCGACGTTTGGCCGGTGCCGATCCCCGAGGCTCACCAAGGTCAGCCCACCACAACTCGCCCCGCTCTATCACCGGCTGCGGTCCCTACCAGGTCTCGCTCACGGCGCGAAGTTGCGCCCGTTCCAAGTCGTTGTCGAGACCTGAATCCTCGGTGGCGTAGACCTCGTCGAGGCGGGCCGTCACCTCGTCGCTCGACTCGGCGTCCACAAGTCGCTCCAGCGCTCGCGCGTACAGCTGGCTGCGAGAGAGGCCGCGCCGACGTGCGATCCTGTCAGCAGCTCGAAAAAGCGGATCCGGGATCGACACTGCTGTCTTCACGATCACCAGTATAACCGGGTATGACCGCCGGAGGAAGGGGCGATCCAGCCGCGACGGTACGCGTACGGTACGTGTACGATGGAGCTGAGGCGGCGCCCCGCCGACCGTGTGCGCTTCGGTTGTCCGGCGGTCACCCGTAAACGTCCTTCCGTGCGCCGATGGTGAGTTCAGTCACTCCGTCCTCGCCCACCGTGTAGATCATCCGGTGGGTCCGTCCCGCCGCACCGATCGCTTGTCGGCGAGTTTTCCGCGAAGCTTCTTGTAGAGGTCGAGCTGGCGGCCGGTGGCGAACTTCGTGGTGTCCGCGCCGTCCAGAGGATCTCACCGGGGCCGCCACTTCCGGCAGGCGGGTCAGGCGCCGGTGCGCGGATGTGGGACCGGCACGACGGTGACATCGTCGATCCCGTCGAAGTCCCGGGGGTTGCAGGTGTAGAGCAGGAGATCGTTGGCGATGGCCGTGGCGGCGATGAGGGCGTCGAAGGCACGTGCAGACGGCTTGCGCCCCGCACGGCGCAGCGAGGTGGCCACCCGGCCGTAGGCCCGTGCCGCCGAAGCATCGAAGGGCAAGGGTTCGAACACCGCCTCGGCTTCCTGGAGGCGTGCCTGCCGGGCCGCCCGCTCGGTCTCGTCATCGGCCAGGAGGGGCCCGACCGACAGCTCGGCGAGGGTGATGGCGGTGATGAGCGGCTCGGCTGGGAGGTCCTCGACGCGGAGGCGCTCGATGAGGATCAGGGTGTTGGTGTCGAGTACACCAACGGTGCCGGTCGTCACCACGACTGGTCGACCACGCTGTCGACGTCGGCCCGGAACCGCTCGGGATCCACCGCGGGGAGGTGCTTGAACCGCTCGATCAGCCCCGCCGCCGCCACACGCCGGCGAGGGAGCGGCCGGAGTTCGGCCACGGCCTTGCCATCGCGCGTGATCGTGACTCGCTCACCAGCGGCGACGCGGTCGATCACCTCGCCACCATGGTTGCGCAGTTCCCTGATCGATGCCTCTGCCATGGCCAGACTGTATCACCCGTGATACCTCTCCCTTTGTCAGGGGGAATGGCGAGCTGAAGTCCAAGGGATCGGGCAGACCCGGGGCGGATCAGCGGGCGTCGCCGTTCCGCGGAGGACCTGCGAGCGGAGCGCGTCGGCGATCTCCCGAGTCAGCGAGGTGCGGTACTGCGACCGCCTCGGACGCGAGAGACCGGCGAGCGTCACCGTCGTTGAGGAGTCCGAGCACCGCGGCCGACGCGTCGACGACGATCATCGCCCGGTGCGCGCCGCCTGGACATCGGCGACGACATCTTCGGGCGAGACGCCAAGATCCGGGAGGGCCGGGCGGTCCTCGCCCGGGCGGCGGTGACGTACCGAGGCGAAGCGAGAGAAGTCACGGTCGAGGCTGATAACGGTGGCGCCGTGTTCGACGGCAACGGCGCCGACAACGGCGCCGGGCCGGCGCCTGGGTGCGGCGAGAAGCTCATCGTCGATCGACACCGTGGTGCGCATGATGCGGATCATGCAGTCTCATACGCATCACCAACGACCGAGGGCGTCGTTCGAGCCGGTTCGGCGCTGGATGGCGACTGGTCGGAGAGCAACTCGGTTTTCGAGCACCGAAGGTCCGGTACGGGTCCCGAAGAGGTGGCCGGGCAGGGTCCCTGGATGAGCAGGGGCGGCCGAGCCGCCCGGGCGCGAGACTGGCCGACCGTGACGAGCTCGTCGGTGCTGTCGTGAGGGAGACTCAGCGAGCAGGATGCCTCATGAGTGGGCTGGGAGCCGGCGTCTGTCGAGAGCGCCTGGGCGGACAGTCACCCTGAGCCGCCCTTCGAGGAGCCGGGTCGAGCACTCCGACCTGCTCCGCCGCATCGAACCGTTGTTGCGCCGGCGCTACCTGATTTTGACCGTTGCCGCATTCGCGTTCTGCCTCCAGCACTTGCGCGGGACCGGGGCCGACTGGCGCCTCTTCGTGCTGGGCAGCGAAGTGCTCTTCGGGCGCCACCACCCCTACTCGCCGCTTCCCGGCGGGCTCCACGTCTACGCCAACTATCCCGAGGTCCAGATCGGGCCGCTGAGCCTATTGCTGGCAACGCCATTCCGGTTGCTCGGGCGTACCGAAGGCCGGATCGCCGCTTCCCTGCTGCTTACCGCCGTCGCACCCGCGGTGGTGTACGTCCTCGAGCGGGCCGCCGCGGCAGTGTGGCAGGAGGCGGACCGGCGTCTGGTCGGCTTGACCGTCCTCTTCGGCGGGCTCGTGGTCGTCCAAGCGTGGTCGCCGCTCGCGACGATCTACGCGCGTCTCGACGACGTCCTGCTCCTGGCCGTCCTGTCGCTCGCAGTCTGGGCTGTCGCCCTGCGCCGTCCCTGGCTGGTCGGCGCCGCCCTCGGTGCCGGCATGGCGCTCAAGCCTTGGGGTGTCGTCGCCCTACCCCTCGTGCTGGCCCTGCCGAGGCGTGACTGGTGGCGGGCGGCCGGCCTTGCCGGCGCCGTCACGGCGGTGGCGTGGCTGCCATTCGTGTTCGGCGACCACGGCACGCTGAGCTCGCTGCGGCCTCAGTCGCTCACGTCGCCTGCGTCGGTGCTGGGCCTGCTCGGCCTGCCGTTCGAGGACTCGCCGGGCTGGGTCCGCCCGCTTCAGTTCG
The DNA here is from genome assembly GCA_035526335.1 of Acidimicrobiales bacterium. Lineage (GTDB taxonomy): Bacteria > Actinomycetota > Acidimicrobiia > Acidimicrobiales. The sequence goes on from DATLCN010000036.1 coordinate 158,225, forward strand.
GGAGCGCCCTCGTGCTCGGCGCCGTGGCCGTGGCCCGGGGGCGGTGGGGGGCCGTACTGCTGGTGGGGATCGCCCTGCGGGTCGGCCTCGACCCCGAGGTTTTCCTCTATTACTCGACCGGCCTGCTCGTGGCCGCCCTCGTATGGGACCTGGTCCGTTCGCCCCGCCCGTTGCCGGCGTGGACCCTCGCCGGCTTCCTGCTGCTCGACGTGGCCTACGTGGTGGCGCAGAGCGACGATCAGAAGGCGCTTCTGAGACTGCTCGTCACGGCCGGGGTGGTTTTGTCGATCGCCGTTCCGCCTCGGTCGGCCCAGCCGGCGCCGGCATGAGATTCTTTGCCATCGCGCCAAGAGGGCCCGGCCGAAGCCGGACCCTCTCTGGCGGGCCCCCCAGCTCTGCTGGACGAGTTAGTTAGTAGATCCCCGCTGAAGAGTTGACCGTGGCGCCCTGAGCGCCGCACTTCAGCCCGGTGGCGTCGTTGGCCGTCTTGATGGTGAACGACTTAGAATCCGTGGCGAGGTCGATGTCGTGGTAGGTCGACAGTTCGCTGAGGAGCCCCGCGTCCTTGAGCCCTTGCTCAGAAAGGTAGAGGCCCGTACTGTTTGGGGTGGCCAAAGCGGCCTCCTCTGCCGTGCGGAGGGTGCGGGTGTCGATTTTGCAGGACGCCGACTGACCTTTGTCGCCCACGCCACCCACGGCGAACACGACCACTGCGGCCAGGATCCCGAGGATGATGATGACGACGAGGAGCTCGATCAGCGTGAAGCCCCCCTCGCCCGCTTCCCTTCTGCTCTCCTTGATTCGCTCGAACATGTGCACCCTTTCCCTTTGATCGTGGCCGATGTGGCCCTGGTTTTTTGGCAGTTTCCCCAGAGATGACCGGCTGGCCGGAGCCTCACCGCACGCCTCACAAGGGCTTACGGAATGCATGGTGCCATCGCAGTCTGAAGATCACCTGAAGCGTTCCTGAAGATTCGAAAAGTCTCTCCGGAGGTCACCCCGATGGTCTCAGCGAGGGGCAGCCGGGCAGTTGGATGGGGGCCGGTTCAGAGTCCGGAGCCGGCGGCAACTTTCCGTCAGCATGCCCTGGTCGGCCCGGCGCTGCGCCAGCTTCACCAGGCCGAGGAGAGCGCCGACCTCCCACGGGTTGCGCTCGAGGGCCCGCCGGAACGCTGAGGCGGCCCGTGCGTCGCTCCCCCAGGCCAGTTCGACCGCGCCCAATTCGGCCCAGACCGAGGAGTCGGCCGGGTCGCGGCCGGCGGCTCGACGGATGAGCGCCAGCGTCTTGCGCCTGTACGGCGGTCCCAGCGTGATCCCGCGGTCCGCCTCCACTCCCGACTCCGCGATTAGCACCTCCGGCCAGGGGGGCGAGAGTGAGACGGCGCGCTGTACTTGAGGAATAGATCCGTTCTGGACCCCCCGCCCCAGGTAGATCTGACCGGCGAGCAGGACCACGCCGGCCGTCAGTCCGGCTCCCAGGCCCAGCAGCGCCGCCGCCGCCCACGCCCCTCGCAGCAGTTGGCTCTGCTGTGTAATCTCGCTCTCGTGAGCGGGCGAGCCGGCGGCGGCGGCCCCCAGGGCCAGCATGGCAAGCGGGGTCAGGGCGACGTGCTGTGGTTGAACCAGACCGGAAGCGGCGACAACGAGGGCGAACCCGGCCAGCGGCCCTCTCGCCTTCCACGCCGCGGTGCCGAGCCAGGCCAATAGCAGGGCCAGGCCCAGCAGGCCCGTCGTCACCGCGTACTCCACCACCCAGTTGTGAGCGTCCTTCAGGACCACGCCCTCCTGCGCGGCCACCGCGTCGTAGCGCGGGCTCGTCGCCACGCCGAGCCGGCCGGGTCCCCAACCGACCAGGGGGCGGTCCCTCACGGCGCCGGCGCTGATCCGCCACACCGCGAACCGGGTGTCGGTGGCCTCCGCCGCCGGCGCCGTACCGGTACGGGTGACGCCAGCGCCCGGAGGCGACACCCGGTTCGAGCCCAGGACGACGCCCTCCGCACCGAGCGGCGCCAGCACGACGCCGACGGCGACGGCGGCGAGAAGCGCAGCGGCGCGGGCCGACCCCGCACCCCGTAGCGAGGCCAGCAGCGCTAGCAGAGCCAGAGCGACGGCGGCCCGCCCGCCGCTGAGCTGGGCGGCGCCGGCCAGCAGTACGACGGCAGGCAACCACCACCAGCTACGCCGCTCGAGGCCGAAGCGCCGCCCAACCATCAGCAGGGCGCCGGCTACAAGGCCCCCGAGGAACACCGGATTGCCCATCAGGCCGGCGGTCCGGCCACCGTCGCCCACGCGAGCCTGCGACCACGCCACCGCGGCGTTGGCCACGGCAGCGGCGATGATCACGATTACCATCTGACGGCGCCGGCGCTCGCCCGCATTTGCACCGAGTGCCCAGCAGCCTGCCAGCGTCGCCACGAACAGCAGGCCGGTACCGAGGTTGGCCGTACCCACCAACGAGAGTGCCGGCCTGTCGGACACGGCGGTGGAGACCGTGGCAATCCCGAGGAAGCCAAAGGCGAGACAAGCGGGGAGGCTGCCCGTCACGAGCATCCGGATCAACAGGACGAGTCCAGGCCCGGCCAGCATCAGACAAATGGCGGCTTTGGGTGCCCAAGCCCCCCAATAGAGGTCGTCGATGAAGACCACCGGAAGCAGGCCTGCGCCCACGACGGCCAGCAGGCCGACGAGGTCTTGGTCCCGGTCCGAGCCCGGCTCCGGCACGAAGGGGACGGTGGATCGCTGGAAGCGCCCTAAGGTGGCCCCTACGAACCCGAGTGGTGATCCGCCTTCAGGATTCTTGAGCACGAGTTCAGCCTTTCTTCAGGTTGTGTCGCGAGGATCCTCAGGACGCAGTCCCAGCTGTCCCGTTCAGTTCAACTCCCGGAGGAAGCTAAATGATGCAGCGGTTCAGCAAGCGGCGGGGCGAAGAGGGCTTCACCCTCATCGAGCTGCTGGTCGTGATCGTGATCCTTGGCATCCTTTCCGCAGTGGTGGTGTTCGCCGTGCGGGGTACAGGGGACAAGGGCCAGAACGCCGCCCAACTAACCGACAAGAGGACCGTCCGCACCGCCGAGGAGTCGTTCTGCGCCAAGTTCGGCCAGTACGGCACCGAGAAGCAGTTGGCGGGGATCGACGCCGCGCCGGACGGACAGAAGTACAAGTTCCTGAGTGAGGAATCGACCCTGACTGACGTGCAGACGGTCCCCGGCGGTAAGTGCACGGGTTCGGGGATCGCCGACAAGTCGGGCTTCATAACGGGTTTCGCGGCGCCCAACGGCGGCTCGCCGGCCCAGATCGACTCACTCAAGCTGGCCGCCAGCGGCGGCAACGGCTATCCCACCCCCTTCGAGTGGGTCCGTGGACCCGGCCATCTCAACGCCAACTACATGTTCGACCCGATGCTGTGGAAGGACGCCACCGGGCAGTACATCCCGTGGCTGGCCACGGCCGTTCCGACGGTGGCCAACGGTGGGATCTCGGCCGACTACAAGACCTACACCTTCACGCTGCGCAGCGGTGTCACCTGGCAGGACGGCGTGGCTTTCACCGCCAACGACGTGAAGTTCACCTTCGACTACCAGAAGACCGGCGCCGCCACCACGGTCACCCAGTGCTTCTGCAAGGGGGCCTTCCCGTACATCAACTCGGTGACGGTCAACAGCCCGACATCGGTGAGCTTCAACCTCAACACCGCCATCCCCAACACCTTCATGGGCAACATCGGGACCGGGATGATCATCATCCCCGAGCACATCTGGACCACCATCACCACCCCGGCCGCCCAGCACACCAGCGCCAACGCCTACATAGGGACCGGCGCCTACAAGCTGAACAACCCCACCGCCTACGACCCGAGCACCGGCGTCAGCCAGTACGACGCCTACTCCGGCTTCTTCCTCGGCACGCCCTACGTGCGCCAGCTCCGGTTCATCACCGTCACCGACTCGGTGGCCGCCCTCACCACCAAGGCGGTCGATGCCGGGGGCGTGGGCAGCGAGGAGGCGGTCACCGACGCCGCTCTGGCCCCGGTTGCGAGCCTTCCCAAGGTGCAGAACGCCGGCGGTTGGAACCGGGCCTTCCACTTCAACCTGACCCAGGGCTTCCCCTACAACGACGTGAAGTTCCGCCAGGCGGTGGCCTACACGGTCGACCGCAAGGCCCTCCTGCAGAGCATCGTGGGCGGGCGGGGCATGCCCGGGAGCATGGGCAACCTGGCCCCCTCCCACGAGATGCTGGACCCCGGCCTCCCCGCCTACGACCGGGACGTCAACAAGTCCAAGGCCCTGCTCGACCAGCTGGGCATCGTCGACACCAACGCCGATGGCAAGCGTGAGTGCCCGGCGGCCAACCCCTGCACCCTGGTCAACACGACGGGCGCCAACACCACCTCGGTGACGCCCGCCAACTTCACGCCCAACCTTTTCACCAGCACAAGGTTCAACACCGCCACCGCCGACGCCATCAAGCAGTACCTGCTCGACGTGGGCCTCGACTCGACCGTGGTCGGCGAAGCCAGCTCCACCTCCGACGCCCGGGCCAAGGCGGGCACCTACGGGATGATGCTGGTCGGCTGGGGCAACCTCACCTCCGACGCGGACCAGTTGCGCACCCGGCTGGATCACAGCTACACCAGCGTGGCTGCAAACAAGGCCTTCACCTCCATCTACGGCTGGAACAACACGGCCAACGCCACATCCTTCATGGCGAAGGCCCAGCAGCAGCTGTTCGAGCCCGACCCCGCCCTCCGAAAGAAGTACGTCCAGGAGATGCAGCAGCTGGTGGCCGCCGACGTGCCCATCTTCACCATCTACGTCCCCGACACCATCCTCTTCTACCAGGTGGGCAGCCTGTCGGCCTGGTACTCCACTCCGGGCGGCACGCCCCCCGGCCCGCCGGGGTTCAGCAACAAGCACGTGTTCATTACCGGCAAGCAGTTCGGCCTGCCGGCCGGCTTCTAGGCCCGGAGGAGGGCAAACCGGGCGACGTGACAGCTGAGCGTCACGCGTACGCCAAGCCGGAGCCGCCGGGTGGGGCGCCGGTGCGTGTACCGCGGCAGCGAAAGGCGGCGGCCCAACGCGTGGTCGCGTACCTCGTCACAGTCTGGATCGTGGTCACCCTCGTCTTTGTTCTGCCAAGGGCAGTGCCGGGCGACCCGTTGGCGGTCTACGACAACGCCGAGGCCCCGCTCACACCCGAGGCCCGGGCGGCTTTCGAATCCCACTACCACCTCGACCGGCCCCTCCTGGCCCAGTACGCCCACTACCTACGCTCCATCGCCCGCGCCGACTTCGGCGACTCCATCGCGCAGCGGGCCAGTGTGGGGTTCCTGCTCCGCCGGCGCCTACCCTGGACATTGCTGCTGGTTGGCACCTCGCTGGCGGTCTCATCGGCGGTGAGCTTCGCCGCCGGGATCACCTCGGCTTGGCGGCGGGGCAGCGCGACCGACCGTCGCCTGCTGACGGCCATGACCATGCTCCACGCCGTCCCCGAGTACGTGCTGGCCACCCTGCTCCTGATCCTCTTCGGGGTGGTGATCCCGATATTCCCGATCGCCTCGGCGAGCACCCCCTTCACGGCCTCGTCCGGCCAGCTTTACAAGCTGGCCGATGTCGCCTTTCACCTTGCGCTACCGGCCATGGCCCTCAGCCTCGGCCTGGTGGGCACCAAGTTCCTGCTGGTACGCAACACCACGATCTCGGTGCTCGGCCAGGAGTACATGGTGGCGGCCCGCGCGAAGGGCCTTCCCGATCAGCTGCTCAAGTACCGCCATGCCGGCCGGAACGTGCTGCTTCCCTTCCTCACCGTGGTGGGCCTTCAGGTGGCCTTCGCCGCCGGGGGTGCCCTCTTCGTGGAGACGGTGTTCGGCTATCCCGGCTTGGCCAGCCTCATGATCCCAGCGGTCGAGAACAAGGATTTTCCCCTCCTCGAGGCCTGCTTCCTCCTCATGGCCCTGCTGGTCCTCACCGTCAACCTGGCTGTCGATATGGCCTATGCCCGCCTCGATCCCCGGGTGGGCGCCGAGTGAGACGCGGGCACCTCGACCGCCCCGGAAACCCGTTCGTCGAGCAACGGCCGACCGGGCCGCCGCCATTGCCTGGTGTCCCCGCTCGGCCGACGGCAATGGCCGAGGGCCGACGCAACCGGGCCCTCGGCTGGATCGGCGTGGCACTGGTGGGTATGTTCGTGACTCTGGCCCTGCTGGCACCCGTCATTCGCCCGTACCGCGCCGCTGCGCTGTCGGGAAGCTCGCTGGGGGCGCCCAACCTCCACCACCTCCTGGGAACGAACCAGATCGGCCAGGACCTGTTCAGCCAGATGCTCGACGGCGCCCGCACCTCCCTGCTGGTGGCCGTGCTGGCCGGTGGCGGGGCGCTGGTGCTGGGTACCGCGGTGGGTGTGCTGGCGGGCTGGCGGGCCGGCTTGGTCGACATGGTGCTGATGCGCATGGTCGACGTGGTGTTGGCCATGCCCCGGCTTCCCCTGCTCATCGTGGTCGGCGCGTTCGTCGGATCGAGCCTAAGAATGGTCGCTCTGGTGATCGCGCTGGTCTTCTGGCCCGGCACCGCCAGGGCGGTGCGTTCCCAGGTTCTCTCGTTGCGACGGCGAACCCACCTGAAGGCGGCGGTCGGCTTTGGAGCGAGTACCGGCCACATCCTGCGCCGCCACGTCATCCCTGAGATCGGGCTCATCCTGGTGGCGCAGTTGCTGGCGGCGATGGGGCGGGCCATCCTCATCGAGGCTGGCCTCGCCTTCCTCGGCATAGGGGATTTCTCACGGACCAGTTGGGGGTCGATCATGCGCGCGGCGCGGGAATCGCCGGGCCTGTATTACGGCCCGACCTGGCTTTGGTGGATGCTCCCACCGATGATGGCGATCATGCTCGTCCTCTTGGGCCTGACCTTTATCGGCGTGGCCGTGGAGCAGCGCATCAACCCCCGTCTGGCGCGCCACACTGCCGGGAGGGCGGGAACGTGACCGGGTTGTCACGCCAAGGAGGTAAGCGGACGTCTCGCGACCAGCAGGCTGTGGCGGCCTCCGAAGAGGTCAACCCGTTCCACCGACCCCAGGCCGGCCTCGGCCAGCCAGCGCCGGTGATCCGCCTCGTCGTTGATGTGCCCGGTGCTGCCGATCGCCAGCAGCAGCACGGCGAACAGAGCCGCGGCCGCATGACCGCCATCGAGGAAAACACACAGGACGAACATGCCCCCTGGCGCCACCAGGGGCTCCACCCGGCGGTACATCTGCTGGATGCGCTCATCCTCGAAGCCGTCCACCACGCCGGAGCAGAACACGATGTCGAACCGCTGGTCGGGCAGCACCTCGAACAGGTCACCGGTGAAGACCTCCACGCCGGCTTGGGCCAGCCGGCCGCGGCGACGCACGATCTCGGTGATCACCGGGCGGTCCTGCAGGGTGACCGACAGACCCCGCCCGGCGAACTCGAGCGAATGCTCCCCGTGGCAGCCCCCTAGGTCGAGCACCCGCTTGGCCCCTGGAGCCCGGGCCAGGCACGCATCGACCATGGCAGGGGCGGAGCGGCGGGCGGCGGGGACCAGGCCGTCGAGGAACACCTCGGGGTCGGGGGGCGGGCGGCGGGGCGCGTTCGGAGTCGGGGGCGCCGCGTCACCCAACAGTCGCCCGGGGAACTGCTCGCTCCACTGGCGCAGGACCCCGGCGTGGTGGCGCAGCACCGCTGCGGCGTCGGGGGGCGGGGCGGCGTGGCCCAGTCGGTACACGCCCCCGGCGTCGGCCTCCACCACTCCCCATACGGCCAGGGCGCCCAGCACCACCTCCAGGGCGTGGCCGTTGAGTCCGAGGCGCGCCGCCAACTCGCCGGCGTCGGCAGGCAGCCCGGCCAGCACCCCGGCACCCACCGCCGCGTCGTAGACCATCACCATCCGCCAATCGCACACCGCGCCGGGCGGCGCCAGGAAGCTCAGGTCGACGTCGCGGCCGCCGCCCGCGCCTCGTTCCGACTGGGCACCCTCGGGAGGAATCGTGGTCGCCATAGTCAGCTCGTCCTCCGCAGTTCGGGCGTCACGCCGGCGAAGGTCCCTGGGCCAGGGTGGTGTGGCCGGGCGGGTCCACGGGCACCGAGGATTCAGCGATCAGGTCTGGCAGCATCTCCGCCAGCTCGGCGTGAAACTGCAGCTCCGCCTCGATGCGCCGCTGCGCATGCAGGAAGATCGCTTTCGGTGTCGTCCTGAGCTGTCCGGCCTCATCGAGGCGCCTACGCCGCTCCACGAGGCTCGTCAAAGCGACCTGTAACCACCGCTCGCGCTCCTCCACCACAGCCGGGAGATCACCGATGATCGGGCCGAAGCTCGCGGTGAGCGCCACGCCGAAGGGGTCGGCGTCCATCACCACGGTGCGCAGACTGCGCACCAGGAGAGCTCCCAGTTCCTCCTGGCCGTTCGGGGTGATGGCGTACACGGTGCGGGCCGGAAACCGCCCGTCCCGCTCGGTGCGCTCCTCCCTGATAAGGCCTTCGAGCCTCATCCGGCGGATGGCGGCATAGAGCGAGCCCACCTTGACCCCGCCCCACTCCTCCACGTTCATGAACTCCGCGCGTCGGAGGATCTCATAGCCGTGCATGGGCCCGCGGCGGTTGAGCATGCCGAGAATCAGGACGCGGGCCGGTTGCACGGGACCTACGGTACCTGGTCGCGATCATATTCAAGCTTGAATAGTCAAACTTCAGCATTTCCTAAGGTTTCGTCTGTACTGTGCGCCTAAATCCGCTGAACGGGGCGGTCAAACCCGCGATGCCACCGTGAGCCGGTGGCCGAAACGAGAGAGAGAGAGGTCGGCCGATGATCGAACGGTTCAGCAAGCGGCGGGACGAGGACGGCTTCACCCTCATCGAGCTCCTGGTCGTCATCGTCATCCTCGGCGTCTTGAGCGCCGTGGTCGTCTTCGCCGTGCGGGGCGCCGGCGACAAGGGCCAGAGTTCGGCGCTCAAGATCGACGCCAGGACAGTGCGGACCGCCGAGGAGGCGTTCTGCGCGCAGAACGGCCGCTTCGGCACGATGGAGGAACTCCATAGCAGCCCGAACGCCAAATTCCTCTCGGAGAAGTCGACGATGACCGACGTGGCGCTGGCTCCGGGAGGCCCCTGCAAGGGGTCGGGTGTCGACGACAGCAAGTCGGGCTTCATCCTCGGCTACAAGGAGCCCAACGCCGGGTCGCCCCCGGCCAGCACCGGCTACCCCGAGCTGAAGCTGGCCGTCACGGGCACCGGCTCCGGTGTTTACCCGACACCGTTCGAATGGGGCTTCGGCGGACCGGCCCAGCAGCAGATGAACCTGATGTTCGACCCGCTCCTGTGGAAGGACGCCACCGGGATGGAGATCCCCTGGCTGACCACCTCGGTGCCCACGATCGCCAATGGCGGCGTCTCGGCCGACGGGAAGAGCTACACCTTCACGCTGCGCAGCAACGTGAAGTGGCAGGACAGCGGAGTCGTCACGGCCCACAACCCCAGTGGCGGCGACCAGTTCCTCACCGCGGACGACGTGAAGTTCACCGTCGACTACCAGAACACCGGGGGTGCGGCCAACACGGTGACACCGTGCTGGTGCAAGACGGCCCTCACCAACATCTCCTCCGTCGTCGTCAACTCCCCCACCTCGATCACCTTCAACCTGACCAAGGCCGTCAACACCTTCTTCCAGGACATCGGGTGGGGAATGGTCATCCTGCCCAAGCACATCTGGCAGAACATCACCACCTCGACCAGCCCGAGCATCACGTCGATGCACACCTCCGTCGAGGGCTACATGGGCACCGGCGCCTACAAGCTCCTCAACCCCCTGTCCTACGTCCCGTCCGGCGGCAGCTGCGGGGGCTGCTCCCAGTACGACGCCAACACGTCGTTCTTCCTGGGAACGCCCTACGTGCGGAGGCTCACGTACAAGCTCCCCGGTTCCGGGATCACGGGCCTTCAGACCAAGACGATCGACGCCGGCAGCGTGGGCAGCAACGACGGCATCACCACCAGTGATCTGAATGCGCTGTCGGGGCTGTCCCGGGTGACCGCCCCCGGCGGGGGCAACACGGTGGTGCATTTCAACCTGACCAAGGGGTTCCCCTACAACGAAGTGCGCTTCCGCCAGGCCGCCGCCTACGCCATCGACCGCAACTACCTGCTCCAGGCCATCGCCGGCGGCCGGGGCAAGGTGAGCAGCATGGGCTCCCTGGCGCCCTCACATCCCATGCTGGCCCCAGGACTGCCCACCTACGACCTGGGCACCCGGGCGGCCAACGTCGCCAAAGCCAAGGACCTGCTGGACCAACTCGGGATCGTGGACACCAACGCCGACGGCAAGCGTGAGTGCCCGGTGGCCAACCCCTGCGCGCTGGTGTCCAACACCGGAGCCGTCACCACCTCGGTCACCCCCACGAACTTCAACCCCAACCTCTACGGCGCCGGCAGCCCTTCCACCGCCACGGCCACGGCCATCCAGCAGAACCTGGCTGACGTGGGCCTCGACTTTGCCCTGGCCACCGGGACCAACTTCCAGGCCCAGAACGGTTACTACGGGATGCAGCTGGTGGGCTGGGGCAACACCATGCAGGACCCCGACATCCTGCGCGTCCGCCTCGACTCCTCCTACACCGCCGTGGTGCCGTCGTTCTGGAACATCTACGGGTGGAACAACACAGCCAATGCCACCAGCTTCATGGCGAAGGCCCAGGATGAGCTGACCACGACCGACCCGATCTTTCGCAAGAAGCGGGTCCAGGAGATGCAGGAGTTGGTGGCCGCCGACGTGCCCCAGATCTCGCTGTTCACGGCCGACGTCTGGTTTTTCTACCAGGCGGGCAGTTTCTCGTCCTGGTACAACACACCGAACGGCACGCCCCCCGGCCCACCCGGCTTCTTCAACAAGCACGTCTTCGTCACCGGCAAGCAGTTCGGCCTGCCCGCCGGCTACTAGCCGGAGCCGTCGAGGCTCGCCATGAGGCCCGGCGGGCACGCCCCCGGCCGGACGGCGGGGACCCAGCGCGATCAGGGTCCCCGCCGTCGGGCCAAGCGCTCCTTCCGGATGGCTGACGGCCGGCGCCGGGGCGCGGCCTGGCGGGTCGGCATCTACCTGGTGACGCTGTGGGCGGTGGTCACCGTGGTGTTCTTCCTGCCCCGGGTCATGCCCGGCGACCCGCTGACGGCGATCCGTGAAGCGAACTCGCCTCTGAACTCCGAGGACAGGGCCATCCTGGAAGCCCACTACAACCTCGATCAGCCCCTGCTCACCCAATACGGCCTGTACCTGAGTGGACTGGCCCGCAGGGATATGGGGCTCACCATCGGCGGCGGGGCGCCGGTGGGCCAGCTCATCTGGAACCGCCTGCCGTGGACCCTCCTGCTGATGGGGACCTCGCTGGCCGTGTCGTCGGCGATCGGGTTCGCCGCCGGAGTATCGGCTGCGTGGCGTCGGGGCGGCCGGGTCGATCGGCGCCTGCTGACCGTGATGACCGTCCTGCATGCCGTGCCCGAGTACGTGCTGGCCACGGCCTTGCTGCTCCTGTTCGTGGTGAGGGTGCCACTGTTCCCCTCCGCCGGAGCGGCCACGCCGTTCACCCAGTCCTACGGGCAGCTGTACAAGCTGGCCGACGTCGGCTACCACCTGGTTCTCCCGGCCACCGCCCTCACCCTGGGGCTGCTCGGCACCAAGTTCCGCCTGGTGCGCAACACCACCATCTCGGTGCTCGGCCAAAACTACATGGTGGCGGCCCGGGCCAAGGGGGTACCCGAACGGCTGCTCAAACGCCGCCACGCCGGCCGCAACGTGTTGCTGCCGTTTCTCACCGTGGTGGGTCTGCAGGTGGCATTCGCCGCCGGGGGCTCGATGTTCGTGGAGACGGTGTTCCAGTATCCGGGCATGGCCAGCCTGATGCTGCCGGCCATCGAGAACCTGGACTTCCCTCTGATGGAGGCGTGCTTCGTGATGCTGGCCATCCTGGTGCTGACCGCCAACCTGATTGTTGACCTCACCTATGCCCGCCTCGACCCCAGGGTGCGAACGGAGTGACCCCTCTGGACGACCTCTCGGTGGCGGCGAACAGCAGCACCGGCACCCGGACACGCTCACTGGGGTGGGTGGGCCTGGTCATCATCGCCACCCTGGTCGTGCTCGCCCTGCTGGCCCCCTGGATCCGGCGCTATCGGCCGGAGACCATATCGTGGGATTTCCTCCAGGGTCCGAGCTGGCGCCACCCGCTGGGAACCAACCGGATCGGCCAGGACCTGGCCAGCCAGATGATCGAGGGAGCCCGCTCGTCGCTCCTCGTCGCCGTGCTGGCCGGCGGCGGCACCGTGGTTATCGGGGCCTCTGTCGGCTTGATCGCGGGATGGCGCCGGGGCTGGGTGGACCTCGTCGTGATGCGGGTGGTCGACGTCTTCCTGGCGACGCCCCGCTGGCCCCTGCTCATTCTGATCGGCCTCTACGCCGGGCGTGACCTGCTGGTCGTGGCCGCAGTGATCGCCCTGCTGTTCTGGCCAGGCCCGGCCCGGACGCTGCGCTCGCAGGTCCTGTCGCTGCGGAGGCGCGCCCATCTGAAGGCAGCCGTGGGCTTCGGTGCCGGGACTGTCCATATGCTCCGCCGCCATATCGTCCCCGAAGTAGGGCTGATTCTCGTAGCGCAGTTCCTGTCGGCCATGGGGCGGGCCATAATGCTCGAGGCTGGCCTCGCCTTCATGGGGATCGGCGACCCGTCGAGGACGAGCTGGGGGTCCATCATGCGCGATGCCGGCGATTATTCCGGCCTTATTTATAGCAATGCCTACCTGTGGTGGATGGTCCCCCCGATGTTGGCGATCATTTTCACCCTGCTCGCCCTAACCTTCGTCGGCATGGCGGTGGAGCAGCGCATCAACCCCCGCCTGGCCCGCCACCACACCGGCAGGGCCTGACCATGACCGACCTGCACGTCGACAACCTGAGCGTCACCTACGGCGGCCCGGCGCCGGTGCGGGCGGTGGACGACGTCTCGTTCACCGTCGCCCCGGGCGAGTGCCTGGGCATCATGGGCGAGTCGGGCTCGGGCAAGTCGACACTGGCCAAGGCTCTGCTCGGCCTGGTGGACGAGGCCGAGGTGAAGGGTGCCATGAGCCTGGGCGACGTCGACCTCACCGCCCTCGACGAGGACACCTGGCGGTCGGTGCGTTGGCGGCGCATCGCCCTGTCGTTCCAGTCGACCACCGCCTTGAACCCCGTGCTGCGGGTGGGCGACCAGATCGCCGAGCCCCTCGAGATCCACCTCGAAATGAAGGGCCGCGAGGCGGCCCGGCGGGCCGGCGAGCTGCTCGACGAGGTGGGCCTGAGCGCCGAACACGCCTCGCGCTATCCCAACGAGCTGTCGGGCGGCCAGCGCCGTCTGGCCCTTCTGGCCATGGCCCTGGCGTGCAACCCCGAGGTGCTCCTCCTCGACGAGCCCACCGTCGGCCTCGACCCACTGACCCGGGCCCATGTGCTCGACGTGCTCGGCCGGTTGCGGGGGGCCGGGCGCACGGCAATGGTGGTGCTCAGCCACGACGCCGACGCCCTGGAACTGCTGGCCGACCGGGCGCTGGTGCTCTACCGGGGGTGGGCGGCCGAGACCGGGCCGGCACCGATGGTGCTGGGCCGGCCCCGCAGCCCCTACGCCTGGGCCCTGCTCAACGCCAGACCCACCCTGGCGTCGGTGAAGGACCTGCGGGGCATCCGGGGCGACGCCCCCAACCCCACCGACGTGGCCGCCGGCTGCCCCTTCTCGGGCCGCTGCACCCAGGCCGTGGCCGAGTGCGAGGACGGTCGCCCCCCACTGGTGGCCCCCCTCGGCGAGGACGGGTCCCGCCTGGTGTCGTGCGTGCGCGGCGGCCTGGTCGAGCTGCTGGCGGCCCGGGGCCTGCGCAAGACCTACCGCAGCCGCACCGGGCTGGTGCGCTCCGAATCGGTGGCCGCCGTCGACGGGATCGACCTGGTGGTGCGCGAGGGCGAGGCGGTGGGCCTGGTGGGGGCCACCGGCGCCGGCAAGTCCACCCTGGCCAGCCTTCTGGTCGGGTTGTTGTCGCCCGACGAGGGCACGGTGGTGTTCGAGGGGATGGAGCTGGGCCAGGCCGGCGGCTCGGCGCTCAAGGCGGCCCGCCGGCGCCTGCAGATGCTCTTCCAGGACCCCTACGAGGCGCTGTCGGCCCGCATGACCATCGCCCAGGCTGTGCGCGAGCCCCTCGACGTGCAGAAGCTGGGCACCGGCGCCGAGCGGGACGTCCTCGTGCGCTCCACCCTGTCGGCGGCCCGCCTGCCCGCCGACGATGCCTTCCTGGCCCGTCATACCCACGAGCTGTCCGGAGGCCAGCTACAGCGCGTGGCCCTGGCCCGGGCCCTGGTACTCGAGCCCAAGCTGCTCATCGCCGACGAGCCGGTGTCGATGCTGGACCCGAGCGAGCAAGCCAAGATGATCCAGTTGCTCAAGCACCTCCAGGTGGAGCGGGGCATGGCCATGATCTTCGTGTCCCACGATCTGTCGGTGGTGCTGCGGGTGGCCGACCGCGTGGTGGTCATCGACGGCGGCAAGGTGGTGGAGGAGGCCACCGGCAGCGAGATCCTCGTCTCGCCCCGACACGACGTGACCCGGGGGCTGCTGGCCGCCTCTGGGCGCGACGCCCTGTTCGAGCGGGCCTCCGCCGCCTACCTGCCCCTCGGCGTCTGAACCCCCCACCACCTACCGAGGAAGGAGACCTCATGACGAGCACGAGGGACACGAAGAGCACGACGGACAGGGACCTGTCGTTTCTGGCCCCACCGGGCGAACTGCTCGACTGGCGGATGGTGCTGTTGGCCGCTGCCGCCGGCGACACCGGCATCCTCCAGTCCCTTCCCGCCCTTCCCGGCAACCTGGCCGCCGAACTCGGCCTCGACGAGGCGGCGGTCGTGGTCGTCCTCGAGGCTCTGGCCCAGTTCGGCGTGGTGGAGGCGGGCGGCGACGGCGCCTTCGCACCGGGACCGTCGGCGCCCGACGCCGAGGCCGGCGCCTCGCTGCACCACCACGCCCGGTCCATCGGCCAATGGGCCCGCGCCCTCGACGACCGCCTCCGGGGCGCGCCGGTGGTGCCGGGGGGCCCGCCGAGCGAGCCCGAGCGGTGGATCGACGCACTGGCCGTCCACGCCCGGCGAGCCGCGCCGTCCTCGGTCGACGCCTGCCTGGCCCGCCTCCCCCACGCCAAGGCGGTACTCGACCTCGGCGGCGGCCACGGGGAGTACGCCCTGGAGTTCGCCCGCCGGGGCCTGTCGGTCACCCTGCAGGACCGGCCGGTCATGATCGACATCGCCCGCCGGCGCGGCACCCTGGAGAAGGCCGGCGTGGAGTTGTTCGCCGGCGACTTCTTCGACACAGTGGCCGACGGGCCCTTCGACATTGTCTTCTGCTCGGGGGTCACCAACACCTTCGACGCCGAGCGCAACGTCGACCTCTACCGGCGGGTCCGCCCCATCGTCGCTCCGGGCGGGTGCTTCGTGATCCAGACCTCCATGCGCGACCGCCAACCCGGCTCGGTTCTGTTCGGCGTACAGATGCTGGTGGTGGGCAATGGGGGCGACGCCCACCCCGAGACCCGGTACCGCCAGTGGCTGGCTGCGGCCGGCCACGGCCCGCCCGACGTAGTCGACATCGACGGCGACCGGCGCAGCCTCCTCTTCGCCCCGGCGGCCGCGGGCACGTGAATCTCGAGCCGGCTCCGGCGTGAACGCGCTGGTCGTCGAGGACCTGGCCGTCCGCTACGGCGACCTGGAGGCGGTCCGGGGGGCGTCGTTCTCGGTGCAGGCGGGGCAGGTGTTCGGCCTCCTCGGCCCCAACGGGGCGGGCAAGACGTCGATCCTCCGGGTGCTCACCACCCTGATGCGCGCGGCGGCCGGGCGGGCCTTCATCCTCGGCCACGACGTGGCCGAGGCGCCGGCCACCGTGCGTCGCCTGATCGGCTACGTGCCCCAGGCCCTGTCGGCCGACGGCTCTCTCACCGGCCGCGAGAACGTCTCGTTGTTCGCCCGGCTACATGGGGTGCCCCGCCCCGAGCGGCGCGAACGTATCGCCGAGATGCTCGCCTTCATGGACCTCGGGGAAGCGGCCGACCGCGTGGTGCGCACCTACTCGGGCGGGATGGTACGGCGCCTGGAGATCGCCTGCGCCCTGGTCCACCGTCCGCGCCTGCTCCTGCTCGACGAGCCGACGATCGGGCTCGATCCGGTGGCCCGCCGGGCGGTGTGGCGCCACCTGGGCACGCTGCGCGAAGCTTCCGGCCTCACCCTGCTGGTCACGACCCACTCCATGCACGAGGCCGACGAGCAGTGCCAGCGCCTCGCCGTGATGAGCGGCGGCAAGGTTCGGGCCGAGGGAACCCCCGAGGAGCTGCGGGCGTCGTTGAACCTTCCCGGGACCACGCTGGAGGATGTGTTCGTGGCCCTCACCGCCACGCGCCACGACCAACCGGACAGGAGGGACCTGCGTGACATCAGCCGCTCACGGCGCACGGCACGACGTCTTGGTTGAGGAGGTCGCACCCCTCTCGCCCGGAGAGGCAGCCCGGTCCTATGCCGGGACCGTCGCGGCCATGGCCGGCGCCGAATGGCACCGCGTGCGGCGGGAACCGTCGGCGCTCGTGGCCCGGGTGGCCCAGCCACTGCTGTGGCTCTTGGTGTTCGGCGCCGCCGTCTCCAAGGTGCGGGGCCTGGGCGACACGGAGGTGCCCTACCAGGCCTTCCTAGTACCGGGGGTCATCGCCCAGTCGGTGCTCTTCGTCGCCATCTTCTCCGGGCTGGCCATCATCTGGGAGCGCGATCTCGGGATCACCCAGCGGTTGTTGGTCGCCCCCGTGCCCTGCAGCGCCATCATCATGGGGAAGGCGGTCAGCGCCGCCATGCGGGCGGTGGTGCAGGTGGGCCTCGTGCTGGCCGCCGTCGCCGTCATCGGTATCCCGCTCCGCTGGACGGTGCCGACGATCGTCGGTTCCCTGGGCTCGGTCGGGTTGTGCGCCACCCTCCTGTCCGCCGTGTCCATGGTGATGGCATCGGCCGTGCGCAGCCGGGAGCAGTTCATGGGGATCGGCCAGCTGGTCACCCTGCCCCTGCTCTTCGCGTCGAGCGCCCTCTACTCGGTGTCGGTGATGCCCACTTGGTTGCGGGCCCTGGCCCACGCCAACCCGCTCACCTACGAGGTGGAGATCCTCCGCCGCCTCCTCGTGGGGGTGGGCCCCAATCGCATCGGCCTCGACGTTGCGGTGCTGCTGGCCTGGACTTTGATGGCCGTCGCCGTGGCCAGCCGCATTTTCCCGCGCCGCGTCGCCTGACCGGGCGGGATGGGGTGTCCAGCCTTCGCCATGGCCGGCTGGAGCGGTCAACTGAGGGAGCTTCAGGTCATCTTCAGGATGGTTCCGTAGGATGAAGACAGTGGGAAAAGAGAGGAGCCCCGGTGACGGTCAAGTCGGCGTCGACGTGCATGTGCGGTGAGCTGGGCCCGCAGACGAGCAGGCGCAAAGCGCTCGATGACGCCACCCTCGACCAGGTGGTGCGCTTCCACGGCCACCTCTGTCCGGGCCTGGCCATGGGCATCCACGCCGCCAACATCGCCCTCAGGGAGATCGGCCCCCACTCCTCCGACGAGGAGGTCGTGGCGGTGGTGGAGACCGACATGTGCGGAGTCGACGGCATCCAGTTCCTCACCGGCTGCACCTTCGGCAAGGGCAACCTCATCCACCACGACTACGGAAAGAACGCCTACACCTTTTTCCGCCGCTCCGACGGCCGGGCGGTGCGCATCGTCGGTCTCCCGAACGCCTGGCCGCGCGACCCCGAGCACCAGGCCCTGTTCGCCAAGATCCGGGCCGGTGAGGCGACGAAGGCCGAGCGGGCCCGCTTCCGAGAACTCCACGAGTCTCAGTCCCACGCCGTGCTCGCCCTCGACCCCCACCAGCTCTACTCGGTCACCGAAGTGCACGACGAGCCGCCTCGCAGGGCCCGCATCCACACCTCGGTTCCCTGTGCCCGCTGCGGCGAGGGCGCCATGGAGACGCGGGTTCGTCGCTTCGGCGGCGACGAGCTGTGCCAACCCTGTTTCGACGCAGCCCTGGCCGCAAACTGACGGATCGGGTGAGGATCCCGATGCGTCGTGTTGCGCCATGCGGTGGGCAGTCCGGGTTCATGCGGTCGGCGATGATGATCGCTCTAGTTGGTGTCGTGGCATTGGCCGCGTGCAGCAGTGCCAAGGAAAAGGCCGAAACGACGGACTCAGACAAGAGCGCGAGCAAGCCGGCGAGCGACGTCGAGGTCGCTGCGTGCGGTTTCTCGACCAGCCAGAGTGACGGACCGGTCTCGGTTCTGAAGGTCACGAACAGCGGGCCCACGCCGAGTCATTACCGGATGACCGTCGTCTTCGAGACGAACAAAGGGGAGCGACTCGACTCCGGCAACGCCACGGTGCTCGACCTCGCTCCGAAACAGACCAAGGAAGTCGAGGCCGTCTCACTCAACGCTGACGCCAACGCGAGGCTGTTCAAGTGCCGGGTCACCGAGGTGACGCGGACGCCCGAGGGGCAGCCGGAAACCAGATTCTCGTCGGCCTTCCCCTCGGACTCGCCCTCGGCGACGTGGCGTGCGGGGCGGGACGTCGACGGCGAGGCCCTGGGGAAATGCAGGACCGACTCCCGCACCGTGCGCACCGCCGAGGAGGCCTTTTTCGCCAGGGCCGGTAGGTATGCGACCAGCACCGAGGAACTGGTTTCCGCCGGCATGCTCAGCGAGCCGTCATCGCTGCACCGGGTGGAGCTTTATCCTCCCGATGCTCCCTCCACCACGGATCAGTACGGCAGTAGCGGATCGCCGTATTTCCTGGTCGTGACCGCCCCCATGTGCGGCGTGCCGGGTCACCGCGTCGGCCAAATGCCGACCGACTATTGACATGACATTGGACGGCACCCGCGTGGTGTTGGTGGAGGACGACGAATCGGTCCGAAACGCGGTGGAGATCGCCCTCCAGGGAGAGGGCTGCGACGTGGTGGCCCGGACCGACGGCAGCGCCATCGCCGAGATCCTCGAGTCCTTCCAGCCCGAGCTGTTCGTACTCGACGTGCGCCTGGCCAGCGGGCTCGACGGGGTGAGCATCACCAGCGAGTTGCGGCGGACCAGCGACGTTCCGGTACTGCTGCTCACCGCCGCCGACAGTGTCGACGATCGCCTCGCGGGGTTCCGGGCCGGCGCGGACGACTACATCGGCAAGCCGTTCTCGATGGCCGAGCTGCTGGCCCGCGCCGAGGCCGTGCTCCGCCGGTCGGCCGGCGGCGCCCACAGGATGGGCGACCTGATCGTCAACGACACCACCCGCACCGTGAGCCGCCGGGGCCGGGAGGTCAACCTTACCCCCACCGAGTACGAGCTGTTGGCGGCGCTCGGCCGCCGGCCGGGCCGAGTTCTCTCCAAGCAGGACCTGCTCAACCAGGTGTGGGGGTTCGATTCCTACGCGGACAACCTGGTGGAGGTGCACATGAGCGCTCTGCGCCGGAAGCTGGAGGAGTGCGGTCCGAGGGTGATCCACACCGTTCGCGGCATCGGCTACACCCTGCGGGTCTGAGGCCCCATGCGAACTCCCTCGCTGGCCCGGCGGGTCGTGGTCGTCGGCGTGGGTGTGGTGGCGCTGCTGACGCTGGGCCTCGACGTCCTCCTCTACCTCAGCGTGCGGTCGGTGGCCGCCGACCGGACCCATGCCGTACTCGAGAGCCAGACCACCCTGATCGACGCGGTGGTGAGGACCGAGAACCCCGCGCCGAGCCCCGAGGATCTGGTCGGGCGCCTCAGCGGGCTGGGCGTGGAGGCAACGGTGCAGGCCGGCGACGGGCCGGTCCTGCGCAGCCGCCCCGCCCGGACCGAGGAGCCTTCCCGTCTCGTCTCCCGGAAGATCCCGGTGCCCCACGGCCTGAAGGTCACGTTGTTCGTCCCCTCGCCCGACGACGATCCCCAGCTGCGGCGCCTCCTCAAGTTCGAAGTGATCATCACCCCACTGCTCATAGCCCTGGCCGCCCTGCTCCTTCAGTGGATCGCCGAGGTGGCCATGGCTCCTCTCGAGGAGATCGCCGCCGCCGCCCGCCGCACCACGCTCGGCCAGCTGGGGGAGCGGCTCCGGGCCGACCGGCCCGACACCCGGCTCGGCCAGATAGCAGTGGCCTACGACGAGATGCTCGACGCCCTCGAGGGGGCGGTGGCCGAGGCCCGCGCCGCCGAGACCCGCACCCGCAGGTTCCTCGACGACGCCGCCCACCAGCTGCGCACACCCATCACCAGCATCCGGGCTGGCGCCGAGACCCTCCAGCGCAACGTCACACCGGGCCAGCGCGACCACCTGCTGGCCGCAGTAGTGCGCGACAGCGAGCGGGCCGGCCGCCTCATGGCCGGGCTCCTGCGCCTGGCCCGCCTCGGCCACCCCCAGGCTCTCGAGGTTCGGCCCACCGATCTGGTGGCGCTGTGCGAGGAAGAGGCCGACCAGGCCCGCCCCGACAGCCCGCACCTGAAGATCACGGCGCGCGCCGCCGAGGGGCCGGCGCTCGGCCGCCCCGAGGTCGCCGCCGACACCGTGTCCGAGATCCTGGCCAACCTGGTGGACAACTCCCGCCGCCACGCCCGCTCGCACATCGAGATCGTCGTCGATCGCGACGATCAGTGGGTGCGCATCCGAGTGCTCGACGACGGCCCGGGGCTACCCGAAGGGCAGGCCGAAGTAGCCTTCGACCGCTTCGTGAGCCTCGACGCCCAAGGCGGCTCGGGCCTTGGGCTGGCCATCGCCCGCGAGCTGGCCCGTGCCCAGGGCGGCGACCTCATCTACGAGGCCGGCGAGTTCATGGTCACGCTGCCCTGGAGGCCCGGGGCGGTACCCGATGGCCCGAGAAGGCACCCCGACTACACATCATCTACGGAACAATCGTTTCAGCTATGAAGATCGCTATCTCGGGGTGGAATCGGGCCCTCTGCGGTCGAGTCGGACGTCGGCCTCCCTTCGCTCTCCGGCGTGCGCACCGCGACCAAGGGGCCGACGCCGTCGGAGCGAGCCGGCGCCGGCTAGGCACCGACGTCGGGGGTGCCTCCGAAGCAGTTTCTCTGCCTGAAGCCGGCGATCCGCTGGCGCCGTGCCCGGAACGAAGCGGATCGGACGCCCGCCGGCTTCCCCTTGGCCGCTTCCTGCAGGGCGGCGACGGTCGCGGCCAGGTCCGAACGGACCTCGGTGGGTGCATCCGCCTTCATCCGGGTGAGGGTTCCGCCAAGCTGCCCGATCAGCCGGCTCATGGCCTTCGCCGAGGTGTCGACGGGTTCGGCTCCCGAGGCCGTGGTCGGGACAAGGCGCTCGAACTCCACCGCTGCTTGGCAGTACCGGGCCAGCTTCTCGGCCTTAGCCGTCGGGCTGGAGCCACTTCCGCCGAACGTAACGAATGCCGCGACAGCAAGAGCTACGACAACCAGCGCCACGGCGGCAATTCGCGCCGGGGGAGTCCCTATACCCGGCAGCCGCCTCTTGGGCGCCTTCTTTTGCGGGGCCGGACGAGTGGGCTTGTTGGCTCCGATGGACGAAAAGTCCAGGGGCGCGGTCATCGGTAAACCCGTTCGCGCCCCGAATGGATTCTGTGATCATTCACCGAGCGAGAATGGTAGCCAAAACGCCGGAGCGGGGCCTGCGCGCCCCACCACCTCACCGGGGGCGGCCAGCGAGCAGCTCGCCGGCCTGCAGCGGCAAAGCCCCCGTTGACGGCGAGCCCTGACGCCCTCGCCATCGGCGCGTCAAGGTCCTGGACAAGGCCACGGCCCTGCGACGCGGGTCGAGCACCTCGCCCAGGGCGTCGGCCAGCAGGTTGATGCCCAGCACGGCGATCACGAGGGCGGTGCCCGGGAAGACGGACATCCACCAGGCTTGCTGCAAGTAGCCGTTGGCGGTGCTGATCAGCTGGCCCAGGCTGACGCGCTGGGTGTCGCCGACGCCGAGAAACGCCAATCCAGCCTCGATCAGAATGACCGACGAGGCGTTGAGGGCGATGAGCACGGTCGCGGTCGGCAGGATGTTGGGGATGACGTGCCGAACGACGATGTGGGTGTCCCGTGCTCCTGCCGCTCGGGCCGCCTCCACGAAGTCCCGGTGTCGCACGGTCAACGTTTCGGCGCGGACGACCCGGGCCAGCAGCGGCCACATGGTGAGTCCCAGGCTGAGGATGATGTTGCGCTGGGTGGCCCCGAACAGGCTGAGGACGAGCAGTACGAGGAAGAACCGCGGGATTGTCTGGAGTAGCTCGACGACGCGCAGAACGGCGCGGTCCAGTATTCCGCCGGCCCGGTAGCCGGCAGTGGCGCCGACGGTCAGCCCCAGACCTGCGGAGATGAGTGCCGCCCAGATCACCACGGTCATGGTCGTCTGCACTCCGTGCACGACGAGGGTGAACTCGTCGCGTCCGGCGTAGTCGGTGCCGAAGCGGTGAGCTGCCGAAGGCGCTTGCAGGCCGTTGCCCACCACGTGGTTGGGATCGAGGGGGGCGATCCGGTCGGCGAGCTTGGCCACCAGGGCGAACGACCCCGTCATTACGAGACCGAGAGCCCCCGCCGGCCGCTTGGCGATGTTCCCCAGCAGCCTCAGTCCCGGAACTCGGCGCCAGCGGATCCACCCGCGCGGAGGCGAGGCCACCGGCTCAGCGACTGCGGGCACGGGGGTCGATCCAGAGGTACAACAGATCGATGAGAACGTTGGTCACCAGCACACCGGTGGCGACGAGCAGGACGATGCCCACCACCAACGCCTCGTCGCCGCCGCGGGCTGACCGCAGCGCCGAGCCGAGACCGGGCCAGCCGAACACGGTCTCGACGACCAGCGACCCTGACAGCAGGAACCCTATGCGGGTGCCGATAACGGTGACCACCGGGAGCATGGCGTTGCGCATGGCGTGGCGGCTGACGACGATGTCCTCGGGAATGCCCTTGGCCCGGGCCGTCAGCACGTAGTCCTGGCCCAGCTCCTGCACCAGGGCGCCGCGCGTGATGCGGGTGACCAGCGCGATCTCGGACGTGGCCAGCACCAGGGCGGGGAGGATCAGGTGGTATCCGATGTCGGTCCACCGATCGAGACCGACCGGGGGACTGCGGCTGTCGACGTACCCCGACAGCGGAAACCACCCGAGGTGCACGGCGAAGATGATGACGGCGATCTGGCCGAGCCAGAACGCCGGCACGGCGTATCCGACCAGTGATCCGGTGCTGATGGCCAGGTCGACCGGGCCGAGCGGGCGGCGGGCGGCAAGCGCGCCCAGGAAGAGGCCCAACACGCTGGACATAACGAGGGCCGTGCCGGTCAGCAGCAGGGTCGGCCTGATCCGACTGGCGATCACCTCGCTCACGGGTGCACCCAGGCTGTCCACCATGCCGAGGTTGCCGCGGGCCAAGTCTGTGACGTAGGTGACGAATTGTTGCCCGAGCGGCCGGTCATAGCCCATCTGGTGGCGGATCTCCTGGATCCGTTCCGGAGTCGCTCCATCGCCAGCCAACTCTTGCGACGGGTCAGCGGCGGATGCATGGACCAGCAGGAACGTCAGCACCAGGATGCTGGCCAGGGTCGGGATGATGCCGAGTAGTCGCCGCACCACGAAGCGTGTCCCCATGGCGATGCCACGGTACCATCGGCCCTCCGCCGGGTGGTCGCCTTCAGGAATCTTCAGCTAACCGTCAGCCGATCTTCAGACGGCCCTGTCACGATCGTCGCCAAGAAGTCTCCCTGCCGTCGTGACGGCGCCCATCTGGAGACGCTATGGAGAGGACGAAGACATGTCGAGACTCATGGCCCGGCAGCGGCGCAAGCACAGTGAGGACCAATCAGGTTTCACACTGATCGAGCTGCTCGTGGTGATCATCATCTTGGGCGTGCTCTCGGCGGTCGTCGTCTTCGCCGTCCGCGGCACTGGTGACAAGGGTCAGTCGGCTGCGCAGGCCACCGACGTGAAAACCCTGCGCACCGCCGAGGAGGCCTTCTGCGCCAAGATCGGCTACTACGGCACCATGGATCAGCTCACCGGGACCGCTCCGGCTGACGCTGCCGGCAACACCTACAAGTTCCTGTCCGAGAAGGGAAGCCTCAACACGATCCAGACCGAGGGGGTCTCCGGAACCTGTGGTGACGGTACGAAAGGCCCGAGTGGGTACAAGATCCTGTGCACGGTGACGGCGACCAACAATTGCCAGGCGGCTGTCGCCGGCGGCGCCGTCGCCACCGGAGGCACCATGGTCCTGGCTTCCGGCTCCCTGGGCGGCCCGTACAACCCGGCCACCACCTCTAGCGGCAATACCCATCCTCTCTCCGAGCCGATGTTCAACGGCCTTCTGGCCTTCGACAGCGCCGGCGCGGTCGTCCCCGACCTGGCTGCCTCGATGCCGACGGTGACGAACAACGGTGACGGCTCGCAGGACATGGATGTCACGCTGCGCTCCGGGATCAAGTGGCACGACAGTGGAGTTACGAACGCGGTCTACAACCCGGCTGGCGCGGTGCAGACGGTGAGCGCCGACGACGTGGTGTTCAGCTACCAGTACGCCATTCTCAAGGGCCAGGGCCGGACCGCCGGTTCGATGGGCCCGGCCCTGGGCTACAACGCAACCAACTTCAACTTCGGCACCAACCAGGGGATCACCGCCACCGGGCCTCTAACCGTGAGGTTCCACTTCCTGTACCCGTACTCGCTCATCGCCTTCAAGCAGATGAACGTGACCGAGGGGGCGATCATCCCCAAGCACGTCTACTCCCGCTGCGCGGAAGCCAGTGGCGGCGGCCAGGCACCTGCGACGAGCACTCTGAACACTTCGAACACCCTCTGCGCCGAGAACTTCGCGCCGGTCGGCAGCGGCCCCTTCACGTGGAGCGGGCAGACGACAACGCAGATCAACGCGGCCGGGTCGATCACCCTCAACAAGAACTCGAACTACTTCAAAACGGGTCTGCCCTACCTTTCGAAGATCGTTTTGCAGAACACCAGCACGGCCGCCACCTCACTCCAGGCCGCACGGGGCACGTCGGGCAGCACGGACACGGCTAGCCTCGCGTCCACGCAGGTCAAGACCCCGTTCGACTTCACCACCAGCAGCAGCTACAGCGTGGCGTCGATCCCCCGAGGCTCCGGTGGAGCCAACTGCATCAACACCATCTCCTTCAACCTGTGGCAGCCGGTGGCTTCGACCACGGTCGGTACCACCACCTTCACGCTGTCGGAGTACGCTGGTGAGCCCGGGATTTCCGGTGGCCTCCCGGGGACGGCCCCGCCGATGTCCCGGGCGGCGATCGTGGCGCAGGCCGCGAATGCGCCGTACAACAACCCGATCCTCAGCTCGTTCCTGGTGCGCAAGGCCATGTTCGAGGGCTTCGACCGGGCCCAGGCCGCCATCAACGACACGGGCCTGTCGACCGCGGTCGGCGCTCCGGTCGGCACGCCCCGGATGGCCGACTCGATCTACAACAGCAACCTGCCGGTCGCCTACTCGCCGACCACGTTCCCTGGTGGGACGGGCGCTAACCTCGGCAAGCCGACGGTGGTCCAGGCGAACGCCGACCTCGATGCCGCCGGGTGGGACGGCGGATTGGCGACGAACTCCAGAGGAAAGACGGTCCGCACCTGGGGCAACCACGGCGCCGGTGACCCGGTTCCCCTGCCCCAGCAGACCGTGCTCGGCCTCGTCCCTGGCACGCGGTTCAACATCGACATCACCCACCACTACAGCGCCACGCAGCCCGCCATCTCGGTGCAGTTCATCAGCGACATGCTGACGCTCGGCATCGATGTCATCGACCGCAACATCTTCACGGGCTCGGGATCCTCGATCGCGTCGCAGTACCCTGCCATCGCGGATGCCCGGAACTTCCAGATCGGCATCACGTCGTACTGCCACGGTGACGACCCGGTGATCGGATCGCAGCGCCAGTACGTCTCCTCCTCCATCAACACGGCCTTCGCCGCCAACATGGCCGGCAACCGGGACCAGTGCACGAACGCCACCTGCTCGGGCTCCGGGGACGCGAGCAGCATGGACGGCCTGTGGTACCAGGTGAACCGGGCCACCACGGCTTCGGCCCGGACGACGCTCTTCGGCCAGATCCAGGCCAAGGAGGTCGGCTTCCTCAGCCAGATCCCGGTGGACGAGACGCCTTCCTTCCGGGTCACCCGCAACGTCTGCGGGGGCCTGAACAACCAGAACACCGGGTTGTTAGCCGAGGCCGCCTACTGCTCGTCCTGAGCATCTGAATCGCCCCTGTGGGGCTGAGCGCGTCAAGCAGCGCTCAGCCCCCCGGGGGCCTCGGAGGCCATCTTCCCCGTCGATCGACGGTAAAGAGCCAGAAGCAACCCACCTGAGGGCCGGCCACCAGTGGCCGGCCCTTAAGGCGTTCCAAGCCTCGGGAGGCGCCGCCCTCCTCCGCCAGGAGCCGGAACTCCCACCCGGGGAGGCGACCCCCTGACCCGGAATGGGGCGAACCGAAGCGGGCTCGGACCCCCGCCGGCCGGGGGCGCTTCACCTCGTCGGGATGAACGGTCCACGGGAGCGCCTCCTCGTAGGAGACCTTGCCGTGGGCCACCAAGTCGGACAACACGCCTTCCGGGCTCTGCATGCCGACACGCTGACCGGTCGCCACCTGCGGAACTGGCGGGTCTTTGCCCTCCCGGATGAGGTTGCACACCGCCGGCGCCCCAGCACCCTCGAAGGCACAACTTGCCCACCGCCGATCTTCAGCAATGAGCTATTCAGGATGCCCACGAGGGGTGTGAGTGAGCTGGAGGCGGAAATGGTGAAGGTGATCAGGCGCAGGGCCACGGCTCAAGGAAAAAGGACATTGGCAACTTCTGTCACTGTCGAGATTCAGCCGCTTGGCTCTGCGCTACCCATCCCCACTCCCAGCACCGACGGGACAGTTGTTCTGCCGGAACGCGGCAATGCGCTGGCGCCGAGCTCCGAACGAAGCTGATCGGACGCCTGCCGGTTTCTCCTTGGCGGCGTTTTCCACGGCCTTTACCGTCGCTGCCACATCCGAGCGTATCGACGCTGGCGCAAGGGACTTCATCTCGTCGACAGACCCTCCCATCTGTTGAAGGAGGCGGCTGAATCCGCTGGCCGATGTTCCGGCCGGGCCGGCCGCAGGTGCCGTGTTCGGAATGAGGGCATCGAACTCGTCGGCGAGGGCACAATAGCGCCCAAGGGCTGCGAGGCTGCCCCCCGAGGTCCCCTTTCCATCCCGGCTCAACAGGCTGACGCCGGCGACCACCGCACCAACTACCACAAGAGCAACTATGGCGATTACTGCCTTGCGCGGTCTCATGCGCGGCGGGGACCGCTTGGTTGGCCGTTTCTGTGCAGCAGGTCTCTTGGTTCCGGCGGAGGAAAAGTCCAGGGGCGCAGTCATCCATCTCCTGCCTCAAAGCATGGATCTTCAGGAAGCTTCAGGCTTACTTCAGGTCTCCTTCAGGTGTCACCGCCAGACTGCCCGACGTCGTCTGATTCCGCAACTGCGGAACCCATGGGTTATCAGCAAGGAGACCGGCATGATTGGTTGGATAAGCAAGAAGGTGGCGGAGCGGCGCCGGCAGAGCGGGTTCACGCTCATCGAGCTGCTCGTCGTTATCGTCATCCTTGGAGTGCTGTCCGCGGTTGTGGTCTTCGCTGTGCGGGGGACCGGTGACAAAGGCCAAGCTGCCGCCTACCTCACCGACGTGAAGACAGTCCGAACGGCGGAAGAGAGCTTCTGCGCCAGGTTTGGGCGCTACGGCACCGAGGACGAGCTGGTGGCACCGCCTGACGGTGGAAAAGGTTTTCTCTCCGAGAAGTCCACGTACTCCGACGTCGAGCTGAGCAGCGGTGGCACCTGCGGATCATCCTCATCGCCCAACTCCGCGTACTCGGTGCGGGTTGGGCTGCCCACCGCCGTGGTCAGCGTGGCCGCCAACACCGACCAGTGGCCCACGGCCGACAGCGCCACGCCGGGCTACCGCACGAGTTACTTCGCCTACCCGCTCAACGCCAACGTCTACGACCCGCTGATCATCATCGGGTCCGACTACAGCCTCCAGCCCGGGGTGGCCACAAGCTGGGAGCCGATCCCGACCAGCGTCAACCGGGCCGCGTTCACCAGTGCCAACAACCCCACGCCCCTGCCCCTCCCGACCGGCATCACCTACACCAACGCCCCGGACCGGCCCTACAACAAGACCACATGGCGGTTCCACATCCGCCAAGGCGTGAAGTTCCACAACGGGGCCGACCTGACCGCCGACGACGTGATCTGGACCTGGCGGGACCGCCAGGCGATCATGACCAAGCAGGCGGCCGACTCTTCGCTCACCACCGTCACCAACACCCTCGGCTTCACCAAGAACGGCTCGCCCGCCTCGGCGCCAGTGGTGCCGGACGCCTTCGACTCGGTAGAGAAGATCGACCAGTTCACAGTCGACCTCACCCCAAAAACCGAGAACCTGCGCCTTCCTGAGCAGATCGCCCATCCCAAGGGCGCCATCGTGCCGGTCGGCAAGCACTTCGACGGGAGCACCGGCGGCCTGCCGGCCGGGCCGTACAACGGCAACGGCGGCGCCAGCACTGCCCTGGTTCCGGGTACCCCTGTCGGGAGCGGGCCGTTCCAGTGGATGAGCTACACGTCCAACCCGGACTTCTCCGGGAGCGCGTCGTTCGCTGCCAACACGGTCTACTGGGGCGTCAAGGCCCAGGTGAAGCAGATGAACTACACCTTCATCCTCGACCCGGTCACCCGGGCCAACAAGGTGCTCGCCGGCGAGGCCGACATGGCCATCGACGTCGACCCGCTGTCGGTGGGAGCCATCAACAGCGGTGGCGGGCACGTGGTCACCGCCTCCTACGGACAGAACCTGCTCATCTACATCAACAAGGTGGTCAAGTACGGCCCTGGAGGCACGCCGAAGTACGACCTCGGAACCGACCCGGCCGTGCGCAAGGCGGTCTCGCTGGCCATCGACCGGCCTACCTTCGTGACCAACATCTACCAGGGCAACGCCGCCCCGGGCCGCTGGATGGGCCCCCCGGGCATCCTCGGCACCCATGCCAACGACGTTCCGGCCCTGGCCTACGACGCGCCCCAGGCGCGGACGGTGCTGGACAGCGCCGGCTGGACGTGCGGCGGCGGGGCTTCGGGCGCCGGCACGGCTTGCGGGGCCAGCGAGTACCGGGTCAAGAACGGCGGCACCTTCGCCGGCCGGTCGCTCAACCTGCGCCTGATCGGCAACGACATCTCCCTGTCCCAGGCCGGCTACGACCTGCTGGTGGCCGAGATGAAGGCGGTGGGCATCAACCTCCAAGCCGACCGGCTGAGCGTCACCAACCGGAGCACCGAGTACACAGCCGGCGACTTCGACCTCGACCTCGAGCTGCCCAACCAGAACGACGCCAACCCCGCCTTCCTGCCCACGCTGCGCTTCGCCTGCACCCGCACCGGGACGTTCCGCTTCGCCCCGGCAGACGGCACCAATGGCGTCGGGCCGGCGGTCAACGTCACAAAGAGCGGAAACCCGGACGGCACCTGGCCCTTCGGCAACACGCCGTGCAACACTGGCTCCCCCAACACCACGCCCGCCGTCCTCGGGCCCTTCGACAACACCTACGTGCCCGCCGCCGACAACGCCACCACCCAGGACGCGGCCCAGGCCGCGGCGGCTCAGCAGATGAAGATCCTGGTCGGCCAGAACCAGACCAACGTGGTGGTGCCCATCACCGGGCAGTTCCGCATCTACGGGATGCGCAGCAACGTCAACCTGGGCGACCCGCATCCGTCGCAGACCAGCCAGCGCTGGGTCAGCCTGACCAAGTCATAAGGGGGCGGGGACTCCGAGGTGGGTGGGTACGCGGCGCGGCGGTTGCTGCTGGCCCTACCCACCCTCCTCGGTCTGTCGCTGCTGGTGTTCCTTTTGGGCTCACTGGCCGGCGACCCGTCGGACGAATTGGCGGCCCGCAGCGACCCCGAGGCCGGGGTCACGGCCGAGCAGGTGGCGGCCATCCGCCACGATCTCGGCCTCGACCGGCCACTCCCGGTGCGTTACGGCCGGTGGCTGGGTCGAGCGGTGCGGGGCGATCTGGGCACGTCGCTTTTCACCAACCGCGGTGTCGGCGGGCAGATCGCAGATGCGTTCCCCACCACCCTCGTCCTGGCTGTCGCCGCCCTGGTGCTCATCGTGCTGCTGGCGGTGCCCATGGGCGTGGCCGGGGCCCTCTTCCACCGGCACTGGCAGGACCAGGCGATCCGGGCTTTGGCCCTGACCGGCGCCTCGGCACCCGGCTTCTTTCTCGCCTACGTCCTGGTCCACGTGTTCGCCGTTCGTCTGCGCCTGCTCCCCGTGGCCGGACTGAGCGGTGCCCGCAGCGTGGTACTGCCGGCTTTCACCCTTGCCGTCGGGCCCGCCGCCATGGTGTCGAGGCTGCTCCGCGCCTCCCTTCTCGAAGTCGTGGGTGAGGACTACATCCGCACGGCGAGAGGCAAGGGACTCGCCGCCGTGCCGGTCCTGGTCAACCACGCGGTGCGGAACGCCGCCCTTCCCGTGCTCACCGTCGTCGGCAGTGTGTTCGGCAGAATGATCGAGGGAGCGGTGGTCATAGAGGTGGTGTTCTCCCGGCCGGGCATCGGGCAGCTCACCTATAACGCCGTCCGCAGCTATGACTACCCGGTCGTGGTGGGCACGGTCGTGTTCGGCGGAGCCATGTTCATGCTGGTCAACCTCCTGGTCGACCTCTCCTACGGGCTCGTCGACCCCCGCGTGCGCCTGGGGCGGGCACGATGACGATGATCGAGACACCGGAGAGCGTGACGGCGATCACCTTGGCCGCCGCCACGGCCGGGCGATCGCGGCGCCGGGCCCTCCTGCGCCGGGCAACCCGCGACCGCGGCGCTGTCCTGGGAGCGGTGCTTTTCGTCCTGTTGGTGGCGGCGGTTGCCACCGCTCCACTGCTCTCGCCGTTCGACCCGACCTCGATCGATCCGCGCCACGCCCTGGCCCATTCCAGCCGGCTCCACCCGCTCGGCACCGATCTACTGGGGCGCGACGTGCTGTCGCGGCTGCTTCACGGCGGCCGCACCTCGGTCGCCGCAGCCCTGGCCGCCGGCGCCGGGGTCGCCACTCTCGGCCTACTGTTCGGCGTGGTCGCGGGGACGATAGGCGGAGCCGTGGACACTGTGATCATGCGTCTGGTCGACATCCTCCTGGCCCTGCCCCTCCTGGTCGTGGCCATGGTGGCCGTTGGCCTCCTCGGGGGTGGGACGGACAAGCTTGTGCTCACCGTGATCCTGCTCGGGTGGCCGGTACACGCCCGCGTGGTGCGGGCCGTCGCCCTGAGTATCCGCGAGCAGGCATTCGTGCAGGCAGCGGCGGCGTTGGGGGCCTCGCGGCTGCGGATCATGCTCCGCCACGTCGTGCCCGGCGTGACCGGAGCGGTGGCCACCCTGACCATGATCGAGCTGGGCCGCTTCGTGCTGGTGCTCTCGACGCTCTCGTTCCTCGGCTTCGGAGTTCGGGCCCCCAACCCGGAATGGGGGGCGATGCTGGCCGACGCCCGCACGTCGTTCTTCCTGGCGCCCCGGCTGCTGGTCTACCCCGGCCTTGCCATCACGCTGCTGGTTCTGTCCGTCAACCTGATGGGCGATGGGCTTCGTGATGCGCTCGCCCCTGCGGACTGACCAGTGGAGTCCACCTGGTTCCACGACCAGGGCCTGCACAAGCTCATGGGCGAGGTGTTCGAGCCGCTGCAGGATCGAGCCATGTTCGCACAGGTCGCTGTGGACGCCGTGGCCGGCACGATCGCCTGGCCCAACGGCGTCGACCTCGATCCAGACGTTCTCCATGGAGACCACGAGCCGGCGAGCGGCCGCGGCCCCGTCGTGCCGAAGGAGTACCACCTCCGTCCGACCGGCTGACGCCGACCGGGACTGGCGCCAGAACGACGCCCGCTACCAGCGCATACGGCGGCCCATTTCGCTCCTTGGGTTCACGCCTCAGCGTGACCGACGACTGGCGCAGCCACCTCCGCCCGTCGCAGGTGGCGTCATCGAGCGCTTTGTGGGTGGCCTGCGGCCAACTTGCTGCACATGCACATGCTCGCTTCCCGACTCGATGGCCAGCGCCGCCAGGTAGGCGGCGGGGACGGCGTTGCCCTTTGCGCCGCCGCTCCGCACCAGGCCGCAGAAGACGGGCCAGTGAACACCTCAGCGGGCGGGCGCCGGCGCCACCGGCGCCGCCGGCCGGGGCCGCTTCACCTCGTCGGGGTGAACAGTCCACAGCAGCGCCTCCTCGTAGGAGACCTTGCCCTGGGCCACCAGCTCAGTCAGGGCGCCTTCGAGGGTCTGCATTCCCGCGCGCTGTCCCGTCGCCACCTGGTTGCGGAGCTGGCGGGTCTTGCCCTCCCGGATGAGGTTGCACACCGCGCCGGTGCCCACCAGCACCTCGAAGGCGGCGACGCGGCCTCCGCCGATCTTGGGAACGAGCTGCTGGTTGAGGATGCCCACGAGGGTGTGGGTGAGCTGGAGGCGGATCTGGGGCTGCTGCTCGGCGGGGAAGACGTCGACGATGCGGTCGATGGTCTGGGAGCTGTCGTTGGTGTGCAGGGTGGCGAAGACAAGGTGACCGGTCTCGGCGATGGTGAGGGCGGCCTGGATGCTCTCGGGGTCGCGCATCTCACCGACCAGCACCACGTCGGGGTCCTCCCGCAACGCCGATCGCAGGGCGGCGGCAAACGACTCGGTGTCGGCACCCACCTCCCGCTGGTTCACCGCCGACAGCTTGTGGTGGTGCAGGTACTCCACCGGATCCTCGATGGTGAGGATGTGCAGGGCCCGGTGGGTGTTGATGTAGTCGATCATGGCGGCAAGGGAGGTGGATTTGCCCGAACCGGTTGGGCCGGTGACCAGGACGAAGCCCTTGGGCCTGCGGACCCAGTCCTCGACGATCGGTGGCAGGCCCAGCTCGGCGAAGGTGGGGATGGTAAAAGGGATCAGGCGGAGAGCCAGCGCCTGGGTGCCCCGCTGGCGGAAGGCGTTCCCCCGTACGCGAGCCTTTCGGGCCCAGGTGAAGGCGAAGTCGACCTGCTTGGAGTGCTGGAACTGGGCGGCCAGCTCCTTGCCCAGCACGCCGGCGATCAGCCGCTCCACCTCCGGTGGCCCCAGCACCGCCGGTCCCTTCATCGGGACGAGGGCGCCGTTCACCCGCATCAGGGGGGGGGAGCCGGCGGTCAGCAGGAGGTCGGTTCCCCCCGCGTCCCACACCGCGCTCAGTAGCGGCTCTATGTGGCCAGCCGATGCCGTCACGCCGGCAATGGTAGGTGAGAGAAACAAGGGGCGCGACCGGGCACAGCGCCGCATGGACGGCCCGATCGACGAGAACCGTCGATCAGCGTTTCTGTGCCTGGCACCCCTGGGCCGGCGGGAGACCGTTCACCGTGACCCTGCCCGTCGGCGAACCGGCCACGATCTCCGGCGCGAAGGTGAACCCCGGCCGGCTCGGCACCTCGGTGGGGAAGCCCTGCGCCGCCATCTCCTCGAACGACGACGGATATTCACCGGTGGCGGCGTGCGCCGCGGCAATGGAGGTCTCGAGAGTGGCCACGTCGGACTGGCAGGCGACCACGGAAGCGTCGTCGATCACCCCGACAGGTCCCCTGCGCGCCGCTGGGTCCTTGCCGCCCATCGCCGGGATCACCAGGGCGGCCAGCCCACCCATGATCACCAGCGCCATGACCAGGCTGAAGATGGCGGATCCTCGCTCGCGTGCGCTCGTCGTCCTCACCTTCGCGAGACGGTAGCCCGGCTGACGCGCTCGTGCGCCGGCACCTTCGCTACTTACACTCCTGGCATCGCACGGCACCGCACTGCACCCGGAGGATCGCCCGAGCCGACGACGGCCGTTTCCGGGCCGCTCCTGTCGATCCGGGACCTGCACGTCCGCTTCTCCACCGACCGCGGCGTGGTCAAGGCGGTGGACGGCGTCTCGTTCGACCTGGCCGAGAACGAGGTGCTGGCCGTCGTGGGCGAGTCCGGGTCGGGCAAGACCGTGACGGCGCTCTCGATGCTTCGTCTCCTTCCCGCCTCGGCGAAAATGACGGGCCAGGTGCTGTTCAGGGGCACGGACGTGACGGCCCTTCGCGAGGACGAAGCCCGGAAGCTGCGGGGATCGCGCATCGCCATGGTGTTCCAGGACGCGCTGGCGGCGCTCAACCCGTTGCACCGGGTGGGCAACCAGGTGGCCGAGGCCATACGGATCCACCACCCCGAGGTCAAGCGCAAGGAGGCACGGGCGCGGGTGGTGGAGCTGCTCGACCTGGTGGGCGTCCCCAACCCCGGCGCCCGCTACGACGAGTACCCCCACCAGTTCTCGGGGGGCATGCGCCAGCGGGCCATGATCGCCATGGCCATCGCCAACGACCCCGACGTGCTCATCGCCGACGAACCCACGACCGCCCTCGACGTCACCACCCAGGCCCAGGTGCTGGAGGTGCTGCAACGGGTGCGGGAGCGCACGGGCTCGGGCATGGTGCTGATCACCCACGACCTCGGCGTGGTGGCCGGCGTGGCCGACCGGGTGCTGGTGATGTACGCCGGCCGGGTGGTGGAGACCGGCGGCGTCGACCAGGTCTTCCACCGACCCCAGCACCCCTACACCCTCGGCCTGCTGACGTCGCTGCCCCAGCTGGCCCAGCGGGGCCAGCGCCGGCTGAGGCGCATCCCCGGCCAGCCACCGTCGCTGATCGACGTGCCGCCCGGGTGCGCCTTCCACCCCCGGTGCGCGTTCGCCCGGCTGCCGGAACCTTGCGCCTCGACCCGTCCCGACCTGAGTTGGACGACCGATCCGGGGCACGTGGCCGCCTGCCACTTCTCCCAGCAGGTGGCCGACGCCGGCCTGGCCACGACCGGGGAACAGGGATCATGAGCGAGGAGGCCGTCGTGGTCGAGGACCTGAGCGCCGGTGAGAGGGTTCTCGACCTCCAGGACCTGGTGAAGCACTTCCCGACCAAGGGTGTCCTCTTCCGCCGGCGTCGGGAGGTCATCCACGCGGTCTGCGGGGTCTCCCTCGCCATCGACCGAGGTGAGACGCTCGGCCTGGTGGGCGAGTCGGGCTGTGGCAAGTCGACGACGGGCCGGCTGGCGCTCGGCCTGCTGCGGGCGACTTCGGGCTCGGTGCACGTGCAGGGCCACGACGTGCTGGCGGCCAACCCCCGGGAGCTGCGCAAGCTGCGCCGGCGCATGCAGATCGTCTTCCAGGACCCTTACGCGTCCCTCGATCCCCGCATGACCATCGGGGCGAGCATCGCCGAGCCCCTCAAGGTCCACAAGCTGTGGCGCCACGGCGGCCGCGAGCGGGTTCGGGAGCTGCTGCGCCTCGTGGAGCTGAACCCCGACGATGCCTCCCGTTACCCCCACGAGTTCTCCGGAGGCCAGCGCCAGCGGGTCGGTATCGCCCGGGCGCTGGCCCTCGAGCCCGACCTGCTGGTGCTCGACGAGCCGGTCTCGTCGCTGGACACCTCGATCCAGGCCGGCGTGATCAACCTTCTGGCCGACCTCCAGGACCGCCTCGGCGTGGCCTACCTGCTGATCGCCCACGACCTGTCGCTCGTGCGCCACATCTCCCAGCGGGTGGCGGTGATGTACCTGGGGCGGATCGTGGAGTCGGGGACACGCGACGACGTGTTCGACCGGCCCGCCCACCCCTACACCCAGGCCCTCCTGTCGGCCGTGCCGATCCCGGACCCCGACCGCGAACGGGGCCGCAAGCGGATCATGCTGGCCGGCGAAGTGCCGAGCCCGGCGGACCCGCCCTCGGGATGCCGGTTCCGCACCCGCTGCTGGAAGGCGGCCGACGTCTGCGCCGAGACGGTTCCCGAACTGATCGACCGGGGCCACGGCCACCCCGTGGCCTGCCACTTCGCCGAGGTGACGAGCGTCGTCTAGTTATGGGCGCTGGCGCTGGCGCTGGCGCTGGCGCTGGCGCTCTTGGCCTCCGGCGAGGTCGTGCGCGACGGGCTGGGCGCCGGCCCAGGCTCCCTCAGCGACCGTGCCGGCCGATCAGCCACCTCACGGCGCCTGGCATCGAGCGGACCAGGGACGCCGCGCTGGCGCCCCGGGACCGGCCGGCCAGCGACTTCTCGAGCGCCTCCACCCGCACCTGGAGGGCGTCGATCAGCTCGCGTTGCTCGCGAAGTGCCTCCTCGACGGCCAGCCAGACGACAGGGGTGGGCCGGGCTTCGCCGGCGGCGGCCGGGCCTCCCTCACCCACCTCGGCGCCCAGCTCCGCTATCCAGTTCTCGTCACGGGGCAGCGGGTCCATGAACTCGCCCTCCGTCGCCTCCCGCCGGGGCGTCCGGGCCACCGCCGCTCGCCACGCCGCCGTGCGCTTGGGGGGGTCGTCTGGCATTCGGACCTGACGGCTCAACCGGGGTGGGACGCCTGGCGGATCATGGCCAGAGCCGGGTAGGGGTTGACGGCCTCGCCCCCGCCGGGGTGCATCTCGAAGTGGAGGTGGGGTGGGGTGGTGCGGGCGTTGCCGGTGTTGCCGACGTAGGCGAGGGTCTGGCCCACCTCGACCAGCTGTCCCTCGGCCAGACCGGGGGCGTACCCCAGGGCGTGGGCGTAGTAGTAGCGGGTGCCGCTCTGGCCCACCAGCCACAGCTTGGTTCCGCCGAGGAGGTCGGTTCCGAGACGGGTGACGATGCCGCGTTCGAAGGCGACCATCGGCGAGCCACTCGGGGCGAAGACGTCGGTCCCCTGGTGGGGATGGGCCAGAGGAGTGCCGCTCATGCGGGGCGCCCCCCAGGTGTCGCTGAACCCCGTGGCGGCCGGGACCGGGAAGGCGACACCGACGAGGGCGGCGATCTGGCCGGCGTCGAGCGAGGCCGCCTCTCCGCGGCGGCCCACCGTGCGGGTGGTCGCCTCCGCCACCGCAGCCCGTGCGGCGACGAGAGCGCCCTCGGCTTCGGCGACCGCGGCGTCGAACGACAGCTGCGCACGGGTCGTCGCGTCGAGCACTTCCGCCTGTTCGCTCATGCTGGCGCGGGCCCCACGCAACGCGCCTCGGGCGAGCCCGAGGCGGCGGGGAACCTCGTTGAGGTCTTCCGCCGCCAGTGCCAGTGACACCGGCCTCAGGCCCCCGCTCGTGTATGCATCCACCGCCCAGCTCCGCACCCGCTCGCGCTGGCGTCCGAACCGGACGACGGCCTCACGCTCGGTGAGGCGGTGGCTGTCGCGGGCGGCCTGTGTGTCGGCCACCGCCTGCTCCGCCGCTGCCAGGTCGACCGCCGCCTGCGTCTCGAGCCCAACGGCCACCATCAGCCCCAGGCGGGCCTGGTCGAGCCTGGCGGCGAGCGCCTCGTTGATCTGAGCCTGGTCCACGGGCGGGACGACCGGTGTCGTGGGGGGCGGTACAGGCACCGCCGGCGGGACCTCGTCGAGGAGGACGTCCTCGTCGGCGCCGGCGTCCCCCCCGAGGTCTTCGTGGAGGGGTTGAGCAGTGGGAGCCGTCGAAGACGGTGCCGGCGCCGGGGGGGGAGCTGTCGACGGTGTCGTCGCGGGTGCGGTCGGCGGTGACGTCGCCTCCGGCGTGGTCGTGGGCACGGTGCTGGTCGAGGTGGTGGTGGTGTCCGGCGGCGCCGTCGTGGTGGTCGTGGTCGGTTCCGGATTCTCCTGGCTCATCGCCGAGGTGCCCGTGGCGAGGGTGGCGACGCCCGACAGGACGGCCGACGCGAACCACACGGCCAGCAGCCGAAAACGCCGAACTTCCCTCCTGTCGCCCCTTGCCACCTAGGTGACAGCATACGCCCATGCGAGCGGCCGGCAGAGGTCAGGTGTCGTCCTCTCCACTCCAGCCCCGGTCCTCGGCCTCCCACTTCTCGTTACGGGCCTGGAGCCGGTCGCGCCATTTGCGGGCGTCCTCCGCCGACGGGTACGGGCCCATCAGGTCATGGGGTGGGCACACGTCCGCTCCCCGCTCGGCCCGCCTGTGGTGAAGGCACCAGAACCAGTCGTCGGCCACGGCGGTGGGCAGCCCTGCTAGCTGGGCAGGGCCGACATCCCCACGATCGGCTTGTTGAGCCTGATGGCGCCGGTGCTGCCGGAGAACGTCGCGTCGCCGAAGGCGAAGATGCCGCCGTCGGAGGCGACGAGCCAGTAGCCCCTGCCGGCTCTGGTGGAGGCCATCCCGACGATCGGCTTGTTGAGCCTGATGGCGCCCGTGGAGCCGAAGAACCTGGCGTCGCCGAAGGCGAAGATGCCGCCGTCGGAGGCGACGAGCCAGTAGCCGGTCCTGGGCGGGACCCTGTCGTCGTCCACGATGGTGGCCGTGCCTCGGGCCCGGGCGATGGTGGCGTTGACCGGGGCGCTCAGGTCCACGGCGAAAGTCTCGTTGTTCTCCACCAACGTCTCGCCCACCACCGGAACACCGATGGCGGCGCTGGTCTGGTCGGCGGCGAAGGTGAGGGTGCCGCTCGTGGCCGTGTAGTCCGCCGGGGCGGTGGCCGTCCCGTTGGCCGTGGCGTAGTTGACACTCACCGCCTTGGCGCTCGGAGCCGAGAGCGTCACCGTGAACGTGGCGTTGGTAGTCCCGGAGGCACCTTCCTGTAGCGACACGTCGCTGATCGAGACCGCCGGCACGGCGTCGTTGTCCGTGATGGTGCCGGTCCCCTGGGGGTCGGTGACGAGGGCGCCGGCGGCGTTCGACAGGTTGACCGTGAAGGTCTCGTCAGCCTCATCGATGAGATCGCCCGCCACTGCGACCGTGATCGTCTTGGTTGTCTCGTTCGTGGCGAAGCTGAGGGTGCCGCTCGTGGCCGTGTAGTCCGCCGGGGCGGTGGCCGTGCCGTTGGCCGTGGCGTAGGCGACGCTGACCGCCGGCGCGGGATCGCCGCCGCGGGTGACGGTGAAGACGGCGTTGGTCGTGCCCGTGTTGCCCTCGGCCACGGTCACGTCGTTGACCGACAGAGACGGGCCGAGGTCGTTGTCGACGATGGTGCCGATCCCCTCAGCGTCGCTGATGGTGGCGTTGGTGGGGTTCGAGAGGTTCACGGTGAAGGTCTCGTCGAGCTCGTCGGCGGTGTCGCCCAGCACCGGCACGGACACCGTCTGCTCGGTCTGGCCCGCGGTGAAGGTGAGCGTTCCGCTGGCGGCGGTGTAGTCGCTGCCGGCGGTGGCCGTGCCGTTGGCGGTGGCGTAGGCGACCGTCACCGTCCCCGAGCTGGCCGGCAGGAGGCGCACCCGGAACACGGCGGAGACGCTGCCTGTGTCGGGCTCCACGATCGGCACGTCGTCGAGCGAAAGGGTGGGCGGCCCGTCGTCGTCGAGGATCGTGCCGATACCCCGGCCGTCGTCGATGGTGGCGTTGGTCTCCCCGGACAGGTCGAGGGTGAAGGTCTCGTTCGGTTCGTCGGTCACGTCGCCGGCGACCGTCACGTCCACGGTCCTGCTCGTCTGGCCGGCGGTGAAGGTGAGGGTGCCGGACGCGGCGGTGTAGTCGCTGCCGGCCGTGGCCGTGCCATTGGCGGTGGTGTAGGCGACGGTGACGGTGCGGCCGCTGGCGGCGGAGAGGCTGACGGTGAAGGACGCGACCGCGGTCCCGGAATTGCCCTCGAGGACGCTGACGTCGTTCACGGACAGGGACGGCAGCGGGTCGTTGTCGGTGATCACGACCTGGCCCTGGGCG
Source organism: Acidimicrobiales bacterium (assembly GCA_035526335.1). Classification (GTDB taxonomy): domain Bacteria; phylum Actinomycetota; class Acidimicrobiia; order Acidimicrobiales. Next base: position 197,934 of record DATLCN010000036.1, read on the forward strand.
TCGGCGATGGTTGCGTTCGTGGCGACCAGCAGGTCGACGGTGAACGTCTCGTTGTCCTCGTCCAGGTTGTCGGGCAGGACCGCCAGGGAGATGTTCCTGCTCGTCTCGCCGGGGGCGAAGGTGACGGTGCCGGTGGCGGCCGTGTAGTCGCTGCCGGCCGCCGCCGTGCCGTTGTTGGTCTCGTAGGTGACGGTGACGGTGCGCCCGCTGGCGGCGGAGAGGCTCACGACGGCGGTGGCACCGGTGGTGGTCAGGTCCCCCTCGGTGGCAATGGCGTCGGCGACGGAGAGTGCCGGCTGGGCGTCGTCGTCGGTGATCGTCCCCTGGCCCTGGGCATCGGTGACGTCGGCGTTGAGGGCGGCCGACAGGTTGACCAAAAAGGTCTCGTCGACCTCGTCGAGCACGTCGCCGTTGACCGGGACGGTGATGGTCTTGGTCGTTTCACCCACGGCGAAGGTGACGGTGCCGGTGGAAGCGGCATAGTCCGCGGGCGCGGTGGCCGTGCCGTCGGCGGTGGCGTAGACGACGGTCACCTGCTGGGTGGCGGCCGGGCTCAGGGTGACGGTGAGGGTGGCGTTGACCGTTCCGGTGTTCCCCTCGGCGACGGTGACGTCGTTGACCGACAGCAGCGAAGGTTGCCCGTCGTCGTTCAAGATGGTGCCGACGCCCTGGGCATCGGCGATGGTGGCATTGGTTTCGTTGGAGAGGTTCACGGTGAAGGTCTCCGACAGCTCGGCGTTCACGTCGCCGACGACGAGGACGGTGATCACCTCCGACGTGTCGGTGGGAACGAAGGTGACGGTGCCGGTCTGCGCCACGTAGTCACCGGGGGCGGCGGCGGTGCGGTCGGCCGTGGCGTAGTCGACCGTCACCGCCTGCAGACTGGACGGGGCGAGGGTCACCGTGAAGGTGAAGGCGGTGGTGCCGGTGGATCCCTCCACGGCGCTGCGGTCGCTGATCGACAGAGCCGCTCCGGCGTCGTCGTCGGTGATGGTTCCGGTGCCCTGGGGGTCGGCGACGGTGGCGTTGGTGGCCCCGCTCAGGTTCACGGTGAAGGTCTCGTCGGGCTCGTCGACCGTGTCACCCCTCACCGGAACGGAGATGGTCCTGGTGGTGACGCCGGGATCGAAGGTGAGGCTGCCTGAGGTGGTGGTGTAGTCGCTGCCGGCCGTCGCCGTGCCGGGGGCGGTGGTGTAGGTGGCGGTCACGGGCCTGCCGCTGGCCGGCGAGAGCGTGACGGTGAACACGGCGTCGGTGGAGCCGGTGTTCCCCTCGGTGACGATGACGTTGTCGATCGACAGCGCCGGCGGTCCGTCGTCGTCGACGATGGTTCCCACGCCCTGGGGATCGGCGATGTCCGCGTTGAGGACGCCCGACAGATTGACCACGAAGGTCTCGTTCAGCTCGTCGATGGGATCGTCGGTGACGGCGACGGTGACGGTCTTGTTGGTCTGGCCCGGGTCGAAGGTGAGCGCGCCGCTGGCGGCCGTGTAGTCGGAGCCGGCGGCCGCGGAGGCGTCGGCCGTGGTGTAGTTCACCGTCACCGTCCGGCCGCTGGCCGCCGACAGCGAGACGGTGAAGGTGATGCCGAGTAGGGCGCCCTCCGCTTCGGTGACGGGGTTCGGGGTGCCGTTGTCGACCGACAGCCTGGGGCGGGCGTCGTCGTCGAGGATGGTGCCGACACCCTGGCCATCACCGACGGTGGCGTTGACCGGGTTGGCCAGGTTGACGAGGAAGGTCTCGTCGGGCTCGTCGATGGAGTCGCCGATCACGTCGACGTTGATCGTCCTGGTCGTCTGGTTAGGCGCGAAGACCACGGTGCCCGTCTTCGCCGTGTAGTCCGATCCGGCGGTGGCGGTCCCGTTGGCCGTGACGTAGTCCACCACGACCGTCTGGGTGCTGACCGACGACAACGTGACGGTGAAGGTCGCCGGGGCGCTGCCGATGTTGCCCTCGGACCGGGAGGTGTCGCTTATGGAGATCGTCTCGCCGACGGCCCAGGCGGGGCGGGCGATCGCTCCTGGAAGGGCGAGGGCGAGGGCGAGCGCGACGACGCCGGCGGCGCGGGCGCTGACACGGCGGACGACGGCAGGGCTGCGAAAATTCATTCAGGGACCGCCTGTAGGTATAGGGAGGTGCGAAACGGCACCACGCCGTCAACCGATGGTACCGGCCATCAGCCGGCCTCGAGTCGATCTGTCGGCGCCGGTCTCCCGGACCAGGGCGATGATGCGTTCATCACGGCGGCGTGGGGGGGAGCGTGGGCAACGACGACGCCGTTTCGTCGCCGGCTTCGGCGGGTTGTCGAGGCCGGCGACTCAGGCCGACGGGTTCGCCCTGAACATCGGGCGATATCACGACGGGTCGTCGGTCAGTGCCTGGCCATTCCCACGACGGGCTTGTTGAGGGTGATGGCGCCGGTGGAGCCGTGGAAAGCGGCGTCGCCGAAGGCGAAGATGCCACCGTCGCTGGCCACCAGCCAGTAGCCGCGCCCGGGGACGGCAGCAGGAGCAGCGGAGCCCACGGTGATCGTGTCGATACTGGTCGCCGCGGGGGCGACGCCGTTGCCGGCGGTGACGGTGAACGTCGACGTGCCGGCGGTGGTCGGGATGCCGGAGAGCACGCCGGTCGTGGAGCTCAGCGTGAGTCCAGCCGGGAGGGACCCGGCCGTGACCGAGAAAGTGGGTGCTGGCGTCCCGGTGGCCGCGTAGGTGTAGAGGTAGGCGGTACCGACGGTCCCGGCCGGCGGGGAGTGGGCGGTGAGGACCGGGGGCGCGGTGATGGTGACCGTGTCGGCGCTGGTCGCGTCGGGAGCGACACCATTGCCGGCGGTGACGGTGAACGTCGAAGTCCCTCCGGTGGTCGGGGTGCCGGACAGGATGCCGGTCGCCGGGTCGAGGCTGAGGCCGGCAGGCAGCGTTCCGCTGGTGACCGAGAAAGTCGGCGCCGGATCTCCGGTGGCTTCGTAGGTGTAGGAGTAGGCGCTACCGACGGTTCCCCCCGGTGGGGAGTCGGCGGTGAAGAGCGGAGCGAGGCTGACGACGATCGTGTCCGCGCTCGTCGCGCTCGGGGGAGCCCCGTTTGCCGCGGTGACGGTGAACGTCGAGGTTTCCGGCGTGGTCGGCGTACCGGAGAGGACACCGGTCGTCGAGTCCAGGGTAAGCCCCGCAGGCAGGGTTCCGCTGGTGACCGCAAACGTGGGCGCGGGATCGCCCGTCGCCGTGTAGGTGTAGGTGTAGGCGGTGCCGACCGTCGCCGGCGGCGGAGAGTCCGCGGTGAACGCCGGGGCTACCACGGCGGACACGTCACCGGCAACCGTGACCGTGTAGGCGCCGCTGCCACCGACGTAGGAGTCGACCGACCACGTGTACAGATCCGTGGCCGGCAGTGTGAACGACAACGAGTAGCTGGTCGTACCGCCGCTTTGACTGACCGCCGGGGGCGACGGGCGAGAAGACCCGGCGGCCGGCACTGTAGGGGTTTCGTAGACCCACACGTACGAGGCGAAGCTGGGTGATGAGACGGTCATGGTCACTGCCGTGCCGGCCGTGCCGTAGAAGGTGTACCAGTCGGCCCGGTCCGTCGAGCCATCGATCGTTCCGGACTGAGCACCTGGCCCGGTGCCATCTATCGAGTCCACTGTGCTGGCGCTGCCGTGCTGGGCGTGGGCGCTGGGAGCTATGCCGATTGCCAGCACGCTCAACGCGACGACGAGGATGGCCACGCCGCGGGTGCGGTGCGACGGAACGAATGTCTGTGCCGACTGTGACGCGTGCATGTGGTACCGCCTTCTGGCGCCGGGGTTCGCGCCGATGGTCGCTCTTGTGAGGATCTCCCTGTTGCGTGACTATAGGCAAGAGGGGGACGAAGGAGGCAGATGGGCTGGGCAGCTCTTTTTGGACCATCACCGCGCAGCTGATTACGAACAGCGCCCACTACAACGGCGAGCACGACGGCCATGACGCCAACGCCAACTGCGACAACGACCTCTGGTCGAACAACTACTTGGACTGGGTGAACCAGGCCCGCGTCTCGCCCTCAGCCGGCGTTCGGTAATCCTCACCCAGCCTCAGCGACAATGCCGCTCGGCCCCCCACCGGCGTTGGTGGGGCCAGCGGTCCGGCGGGTTTCAAACCCCTGGGGATCCTTCTGCGGCACCCGTGTCGAGACCAGCCGGAGGGAGACCGAAGCGGGTCTCGTCGGTCCCCGCCGATCCCCACCGCCCGGTGGGTCTCCGCCGGCACCGTCGCGTCAGACGTGCACGCCCAGGGCCGCCGGCAGCTGGTCGAAGTGGGAGATCACGTGATCTCCCTCGGGACCGGACGCCGTGTCGTCGTCCCTGATCCCGATGTAGCGAACGGCCACCATCCCCATGGCCTGGGCGCCGGCCACGTCGGTGCGACGTATGTCCCCGACGTGGGCCACCCGTTCGGGAGCCGGGTCACCGAGGCCGGCCAGGGCGTGCTCGAAGATGGCCGGCGCCGGTTTGTAGGCGCCCACCTCGTCCGAGAACGACCAGTGATCGAAGAGGGGCAGCAGCCCGTGGCGGATGAGGTGCTCGCGCAGCGTAGAGGAGGGCGTGAAGCCGACGTCACAGATGATGCCGAGCTTGAGGCCAGCCGCCTTGAGCGCTCGTAGACAGTCCTCGATGCCCTCGGAGAGGTGCAACTCGGCTTCCTGCCCGGCTCTGCCGAAGGCGTCGATCAGGGACGCCCGCACATCGGTCGGCACCTGCACGCCCAGGTTCTCGATGATGTGCTCCGCCGCCTCTGCGGCCTGGAACTGCTCGTTGGCCTGCCAGGCGGCGATGTAGGCGTCCCAGGCCGCGTCGTACACCGCTTCCAACTTCAGCCGCTCGAGGGCGAAACCGGCTTCCTCGAGCAGCCCCGACCATGCTTCCATCCGCCGGCTGCGCAGTTGCCCCCGCAGTTCGTAGGCGAGGGTGTTCCAGTAATCGAATGTGACCGCCTCGATTGCCCCCATGCGGAGGGGGACCCTACCGGCGGCGCGCTGGCAGGCGCGACGCCCTCAGGCGCCCTGCTGCTCCATCTCTGCCAGCGAGCGTCGGATCTCCGACTCCCGGAAGCGACGATGGCCCCCGAGGGTACGGACGGCGGAGATCTTGCCGGCACGGGCCCACCGGGTCACGGTCTTCGGATTGACCCGGAAGAGGGCAGCGACCTCAGCGGGGGTCAGGAGTGCGTCGGATTGAGATACGTCGTTCACGGGTGAGTCCCTTCAGGAAATGATCCCTTTCAGGGTGTACGAACGGCGAGTGACCCCGTGACGCCAATGGCCTGAACGCGCCAATTTCGCCCTCATCGTTCTAACTAGTGCGAGCCCGACACCTGGCGCGAGACGGGCACAGTACGCTCCCCCCGATCCGCATGCCCGTCGCCCCCCGCGCCAGCCGCATACCCGGAACGGGCCGCGTGACCACGCTGTCGCGTGCGGTGGAGATGAAGGAGGACGGCAACGGTGCCGCGCCTGCGCTGCGCCACCGGGGGCTGACCCACGAGGAGCTCCTCGACGATCTGCGCCTGGCCTGTCTCTCCCGCGCGATCGACGAGCGCGAGATCACTCTTCAGAAGCAGTGCCGGGCCTTCTTCCACATCGCCGGCGCCGGCCACGAAGCGCTGCTTCTCGGGCTCGCCCACCACCTGCGACCCGGCTACGACTGGTTCTTCCCCTACTACCGAGACCTCGCCCTCATGCTGGCCTTCGGCGTCACGCCAGAGCAGATCCTGCTCCAGGCCGTCGGCTCAGCCGACGATCCCGCCTCCGGAGGCCGGCAGATGCCATCCCACTGGGGCTTCGCCGACAAGAACGTGGTCACCCAGTCCAGCCCCACCGGCAGCCAGTGCCTGCCGGCCGTGGGCTGTGCCGAAGCAGGCCGGTACATCGCCCGGCGCGGCCCGTTGCCGGGCTGCAGCGCACACGACGACGAGGTGACCTATGTCTCCATGGGCGAGGGAAGCACCTCACAGGGCGAGTTCTGGGAGAGCCTCAACACGGCCTGCACCCTCCGCCTGCCTGTCCTCTACGTCGTCGAGGACAACGGCTACGCCATCTCCGTGCCCGTTGTCGAGCAGTCTGCCGGTCCCATCTCCGATCTGGTCGAGAGCTTCCCCGGCCTCGCCGTCCACCGGGTCGACGGTTGCGACTACTTCGCCTCCAGGGCGGTCGCCGGCCGGGCCGTCCACGACGTCCGCTCCGGGATGGGGCCCGCTCTCATCCATGCCACCGTCACCCGGCCCTTCTCCCACTCGGCGGCCGATACCCAGAGCCGGTACCGATCGGGAGCCGAGCTGGCCGAGGAGGCGGAGCGGGACCCTGTCGAGCGCCTCGAACGCGAGTTGATCGAGGGCGGCCTACTGAGCATCGACGAGGCTCTGGAGATTCGTGCACAAGCCCATCGGCGGGCGTCGGACGCGGCCAAGGAGGCGCTGTCGGCGGCCCGTCCCGACCCGATCCGCGTCACCGACCACGTCCACGCCATCCCCGACGTGACCATGCCCGCAGATCCGCCCCCCGACCCGGCCGGCGAGATGGTCTCCTTCGGTGAGGCCATCCGGAGGACCCTCCACGAGCTGATGGGTGCCGACGAGCGCGTCCGAGTCTTCGGGGAGGACGTGGCCGATGCCCCCGAGGCACTTCTGGGCGCGGTGGAGGGCAAGGGTGGCGTCTTCGGTAGTACCCGGGGGCTGCAACGGGCCTTCGGCGGCGACCGCTGCTACAACACGCCTCTGGCCGAGGCCACCATCGTGGGGCGGGCGGTCGGACAGGCGCTTCGCCACCTCAGGCCGGCGGCCGAGATCCAGTTTGTCGACTACATCTGGCCCGCCATGCAGCAGATGAAGTGCGAGGCGGCCACCATCCGCTGGCGCTCCAACGGCGCCTTCACCTGCCCGCTCGTGGTCAGGGCGCCGGTGGGCGGTTACCTGAGCGGTGGCGCCATCTGGCACTCCCAGTGCGGCGAATCGATCTTCGCCCACATCCCCGGCATCCTCGTCGCCTTTCCGTCTCGATCCCGCGACGCCGCCGGACTCATGCGGGCGGCTTTCCTCGCGGAGGATCCGGTGCTGTTCCTCGAGCACAAGCACCTGCTCCGCCAGGCCTACGCCCGTGACCTCTTCCCGCCGGCGGAGTGGGTCCTGCCTTTCGGGCGTGCCGCCTGCGTACGGCCCGGCTCCGACCTCACCATCGTCACCTATGGGGCGACCGTGGAGAAGTCCAACCAGGCGGCGCGGCTGCTACACGGGCAGGGTGCCGGATCGGTGGAGGTTCTCGATCTGCGCACCATCGTCCCGTGGGACCAGGAGGCGGTGGCGGAGTCGGTGCGGCGGACCGGCAGGCTGCTCATCGTCCACGAGGACGTAATCACCTGCGGTTTCGGTGCCGAGGTGGCGGCGTGGGCCGCCGACGAGCTTTTCGCCGAGCTCGATGCGCCGGTGCGGCGCGTGGCCGCCAAGGACACCCACGTGGCCTACGAGCCCACTCTGGAAGCAGCCACCCTCCCCCAAATCGAGGACATCGTCGCCGCGGCACGGGCTCTGCTGGCGTACTGACGCCGGGCTTGGGCTCAGCGGAGGTGGACGCTGCCGTTTCCCTGAATGATCTCGCCTATCTGCACGGCACGATGACCACGCTCCCGCAGCAGGTCCAGCGCCCGGAAGGCATCGTCAGCGCCGACCGCCACCACCATTCCGATGCCGAGGTTGAACACCCGCGCCATCTCGACCGGCTCGACATCTCCCAGGCGCTGGATCTCGCCGAAGATCTGGGGCTGCTCCCACGTGCGGGTGTCGACGAGTGCGTCCCGCCGGCCCGGCAACACCCGGGCGAGGTTGCCGGCGATGCCTCCACCCGTGATGTGGGCCACCGCCCGAACTTCGACCGAGCGCAGCAGGGCCCCCACCGCGGGGGCGTAGATCACCGAAGGCGTGAGCAGCTCGTCGGCCAGGCTGTTCGCGGCGCCGACATAGGCAGGCTCGTCCAGCCGGCGACCCGCCACCTCGAGCAGCACCCGGCGGGCCAGCGAGAAGCCGTTCGACCGCAGCCCCGGCGACGGCAGGCCCAGGAGGACGTCACCCTCGTCCAGGTTCTCGCCGGTGATGATCCGGTCACGCTCCACCACCCCGACGGCGAACCCGACGAGGTCGAACTCGCCGGCCTCCATGGCTCCGGGGTGCTCGGCCATCTCCCCACCGATGAGGGCGCATCCCGCCTGCCGGCAACCGCTCACCACCCCCTCCACGAGCTGGTCGATGTGGTCCGGGTCCAAGCGGCCCACCGCGATGTAGTCGAGGAAGAAGAGCGGCTCGGCCCCCTGGCAGACGAGATCGTCGACGCACATGGCCACCAGGTCCACCCCGATGGTGGTGAACCGCCCCGCAGCCTGGGCGACCAGGGCCTTGGTGCCCACTCCGTCGGTCGAGCTGACCAGCACCGGCTCCCGGTAACGGTCGTTGGGAAAGGCGAACAGCCCGCCGAAGCCTCCGACGTCACCGAGCACCTCCGGGCGGAAGGTAGACCGGACCTTCTCCTTTATCCGCTCCACCGCCCGCTCGCCGGCGGCGATGTCGACGCCGGCGGCGGCGTAGGTCAGCCCCGGGGGGGAATCGTCGGGCTCCTCAGGCACGCTGAGGCTTCAGCTCCTCGAGCACACCCTTGTTGAAGTGGACCGGGACGGTGGTGGGATAGTCGCCGGTGAGGCAGGCGGAGCAGAAGCCGGCACCCGGAGCCTCGATGGCCCGCTCGAGGTTCTCGAGGCTCAGATAGGCCAGCGAATCGACACCGAGGTAATCCTGGATCTCACCGACGGACATGTTGGCCGCCAGCAACTCCGCGCGGGTCCCGGTGTCGACGCCGTAGAAGCAGGGCCACTTGTACGGCGGGCTGGTGATGCGGACGTGGACCTCCTTGGCACCCGCCTCACGCAGCATCCGCACGATCGCCCGCTGGGTCGTTCCCCGCACGATGGAATCGTCCACGACCACCACTCGCTTGCCCCGGATGTTCTCCCGCAACGGGTTGAGTTTCCGGTTGACCGCCCTGCTGCGCATCTCCTGGGTGGGTGCGATGAAGGTACGCCCGATGTAGCGGTTCTTGACCAGACCCTGCCCGTAGGGGATGCCGCTGCGCTTGGCGTAACCCTCGGCCGCCGGCACTCCGGACTCAGGGACACCCATCACCATGTCCGCCTCGACCGGCGCCTGCTCGGCGAGCAGCTCGCCCATGCGCCGGCGGGCCCCATGGACCTCCTTGCCGTAGAGCTGGCTGTCGGGGCGGGCGATGTACACGAGCTCGAAGATGCACAGCTTCGGGTTGACCCGGTTTCGGGGGAAGGGGTGCTCGGAACGCCAGCCGGTGGCGTCGATGACGATCATCTCGCCGGGCGCGATCTCCCGGACGAAATGGGCACCGATGACGTCCAGCGCCGGAGTCTCGGAGGCCAGGACCCATCCCCGGTCCAGCTTGCCCAGGCACAGCGGACGGAACCCGTTCGGATCGCGGATGCCGATGAGGTGTCCGGCGTCCATGAGGACGAACGAGAACGCCCCGTGCAGGCTGGGCAGCACCTCCACCAGGGCCCGCTCGAGGTCCCGCCCGTCGCTACGGGCGTCGTCGTCGTGGGGGAAGCGGCTGGCTATCAGCTCGGCTACGAGGTCGCTGTCGCTGGCCACCGTGCCCGGGAGCATCCCCGCCTCCGCAGCCAGTGCCTCGGTGTTCGTGAGATTGCCGTTGTGGCCGAGGGCGAAGCCGGACTCGCCCGGCTCCCGGTAAACCGGCTGCGCGTTTCGCCAGGTGCTCGATCCGGTGGTCGAGTACCGGGTGTGGCCTATGGCCAGATGACCTTTGAGGGGGGCGAGGGTGCGGTCGTCGAAGACATTGGTGACCAGTCCCATGTCCTTGACGATGGTGATCGTCTCGCCGTCGCTGACCGCCATGCCGGCCGACTCCTGGCCCCGGTGCTGCAGGGCGTAAAGCCCGTCGAAGGTCAGGTGGGCGACGGGCAGGCCTGGGCCGTAGACCCCGAACACGCCACAGGCGTGTTTCGGGTGGTCGTCGTCATTCTCCCCCGTCACCAAACCATGTTCGCACACCGGCCATAGCTCTGCGACACGGTGCCGGGCATCACGCCGGAGCGAGGGCTCGGGGAATGGCGCCACGCCAGGCGGCCGCCGCCTCGGCCACATCGAGGTCGATCAGGCCTTCCACCGCGAGCCGCTCACCGCCGGCCTCGCCGAGCACCGTACAGGGCACCTCGCACGCCTCGGCTCGACCCGACAGATCGTCCAGCCGTCCGGGGGCGATACACACGACGACCCGCGACGGCGACTCGGCGAACAGCTCCGTGTGGCCCGCGACGCCGGAGACGTCGAAGCCCACACCGGAACGCACCGCCATCTCCGCCAGGGCCAGCCCCAGACCACCGTCGGAGACGTCGTGGACGCCGTCGAGGACGCCGTCGGCCACCAGGCACCTCACCAGCTCCACGAGCCGGGCATGGCCATCAAGGTCCAACGCCGGCAGAACGCCCCCGCGGTGGCCATGGGCCCGAAGGGCCCACAGCGAGCCGCCGAGACAGGGGTCGATGTCGCCCAGCTGCACCAGCTTGGAACCGGCCACCAGTCGCACACCCGGGGGCCGTCGCTCGAGACGATCGATCAGGCCGACCACCCCGACGACGGGAGTCGGGTCGATGTCGCGCCCCCGGCTCTCGTTGTAGAGGCTGACGTTGCCTCCCACGACAGGAAGCCCGAGGGCCACGCAGGCCTCGGCCATCCCGTCGATCACCTCCGAGAGCTGCCACATCACCTCGGGATGTTCGGGGTTGCCGAGGTTGAGGCAGTTGACCAGCGCCGCCGGCCGGGCGCCGGCACAGGCCACATTGAGAGCGGCCTCGGCCACCAGCATGGCCGTGCCCTTGCGGGGATCGAGGGCGCACCACCGGCCGTTGCCGTCGGTGGAGAGGGCCAAGGCCTTTTCGGTGTGCGGCAGGCCGGGAGCCTTCAGGCGCAGCACGGCGGCGTCGCCGCCGGGTGGCTCGACGGTGTTCAGGAACAGCTGGTGGTCGTACTGTCGATACACCCACGCCGGGTCGACGAGGAGATCGAGCAGGTCGGCTCCACAGTCCCCGGGCGCCGGCAGAGCAGCGGGATCGGCGTCGGCCAGCAGGTCGAGGCCCGGCGGGCGGATCATGGGCCGGTCGTAGAGCGGGGCGTCCTCGTGGAGGGAAGCGGCCGGCACGTCGGCGAGAACCTCGCCCTCCGGCCGGTCCAGGATGCGCAGGCGGGCGCCTTCGGTGACCGTCCCCACCACAGAAGCTCTCACCTCCCACCGATCGCACACCTCCCGAACCAGCGCCAGCGAGTCCGGCGACACGATGGCCAGCATCCGCTCCTGGCTCTCACTCGTCATCACCTCGAAAGCGGCCATTCCCGGCTCCCGCTGGGGCACCTCGGACACATAGACGTCCATGCCCACTCCACCGCGGGAAGCCGTCTCGCTGGTGGCACAGGTGAGGCCGGCACCGCCGAGATCCTGGATTCCGACGACGATGCCGGCGTCGAGCAGCTCGAGGCAGGCCTCGATCAGTCGCTTCTCCTCGAAGGGGTCGCCCACCTGAACGCTGGGGCGCTTGGCGGCGTCGGACCCGGCGTCGCCGAACCCTGCCGATGCGAGCACGCTGACACCACCGATGCCGTCGCGGCCGGTACTGGAGCCGAGGAGCACGGCCAGGTTGCCGACACCCTCGGCCCGGCCGAGCACGAGGCGGTCGGCGGGCATGACGCCGAGACACAGCACGTTCACCAGTGGGTTCTCCGCGTAACAGTCGTCGAACGCGACCTCACCGCCGACGTTCGGGACACCGACGGAGTTCCCGTAGCCCGATATGCCGCTCACGACACCCTCGAAGATCCAACGGCTGCGGGCGTCGTCGAGGGGGCCGAAGCGTATGGCGTCCATCAGGGCGATGGGCCTGGCACCCATGGTGAAGATGTCCCGAAGGATGCCGCCGACGCCCGTGGCCGCCCCCTGGTAGGGCTCGACGGCCGAGGGGTGGTTGTGACTCTCGATGCGGATGGCCACCGCCACACCGTCGCCGGCATCGATCACCCCGGCGTTCTCGCCGGGGCCGACGAGCACCTCGGGACCCTCGGTCGGTAGCCGGCCGAGGTGGCGGCGGGACGACTTGTAGGAGCAGTGCTCGCTCCACATGACGGCGTACATGGCCAGCTCGAGGTGGTTCGGCTCGCGGCCCAGGATGCGGCAGATGGCCGCGGCCTCCCCGCCGGTGAGCCCCAAAGCACGTGCCAGCTCTGCGTCCATCACCGCCACGTTATGCGCCGGCCGGATTCGCACACCGGCTACTCGAAATGAACAGCGGTAATCCCTTGGGCAGGAGGGCTATGATGAGATTGATATTGACGTCAAAGAAAAGGTAGGGATTCAGACATGGCCACCAAAATCCGGAGGACGAAGTCGCCTATGTCGGACGAGCACAAGCACGCGCTGGCCGTCGGCAGGGAGCAGGGCAGAGCCGTTCGGAGATACCTCGAAGCGTTGGAGGCCCACCGGCCCAAGCGTGGTCGCAAGCGCACACCCGAATCGATCGAGCGCCGCCTCGGCGTCATCGAGGAACGCCTGGCCGGAGCCGATCCGCTCACCCGTCTGCAACTCGTCCAGGAGCGCATGGATCTCCAGGAGGAACTGGCCACGAAGTCGGAGATCGTCGACCTCACCGACCTCGAAGCCGGGTTCGTGGCGGCGGCCCGTGACTACGGCGAGCGCAAGGGAATCAGCTACGGAGCATGGCGAGAAGCGGGCGTGGATGCGGCCGTGCTCAAGCGCGCCGGTATCCGCCGGGGATCCGTGGAGAGCTGAGATTCAGGCGGGGACGCCGCTGGCGGCCGACAACATGCACCGGAAAAGAGCGGCGCCGTCCTGGGAGCCGGTGAGGGCGTCGCAGGCCCGCTCCGGATGGGGCATCAGGCCCACGACGTTCCCCGCCTCGTTGCGGATGCCGGCAATGTCGTCCACGGAACCATTCGGGTTGTCGACGTAACGAAGCACGATCCGGTCCTCGTCCCGCAAACGGGCCAGCGTTTCCGGTGAACAGGTGTAATTACCCTCGAAATGGTTGATCGGGATCGACAAGATTTGCCCCCTTGCGAGCCCTGAACTCAGCACGGAATTGGTGCTCTCCACCTGCAGCTCCACCATGGTGCACAGGAACTTCAGCCCCGCGTTCTTCTGGAGAGCCCCGGGCAACATGCCGGCCTCGGTGAGCACCTGGAAGCCGTTGCAGATCCCCACCACCGGCCCGCCGGCGGCGGCCATGGCCCGCACTGCGTCCATCACCGGCGAGAAGCGGGCGATGGCGCCGGGCCGGAGATAGTCGCCGTGGGCGAATCCTCCAGGCAGGACGACGGCATCGACGGCAGGCAGCTTCGGCGAGCCGTGCCAGACGATCTCGGCCTCGCCGCCGAGGGCGTCGATCACCTCCACGACATCGTGCTCGCAGTTCGATCCGGGGAAGAGCAGGACCCCGACACGTGCGCTCATGCGGGCGTGAGATCGATGCGGACGTCTTCGATGACGGGATTGGAGAGGAAGCTCTCCGACAGCTTCCGCACCTGATCCATGGCGGAATCCCGGTCCGGCGCGTCGACCTGGAACCGCACCGCCTTGCCGACCCGCACATCGGTCACACCCTCGAAACCCAGCGCCGGCAGCGACCGCTCCACCGTCGCTCCCTGGGGATCGGCCACACCCTCTCTCAGGCTCACCTCGACCAGAACCACGAATCGGCCCATCAACCGTCTCCTCCTCCGTGCCAGTCCGCGAAACGGCGACCGGTGATCCGCTCGTAGGCCGTCACGTATCGCTCCCGGCACGCCCGGACCACGTCGTCGGGCAATGGTGGTGGCGGCGGCTTCTTGTCCCATCCGAAAGCCTCCAGCCAGTCCCGCAGTGGCTGTTTGTCGAACGACGGCGGGGTGGAGCCGGGGTGCCAGTCCTCGGCCGGCCAGAACCGTGAGGAGTCGGGGGTGAGAACCTCGTCGCAGATGACCATCTCACCGTCCACCAGGCCCAGCTCGAACTTGGTGTCGGCAACGATGATCCCGCGCTCGGAGGCCCAGACCGAACCCCGGCGATACGCCGCCAGGCTGATCTCCCTGGCCTGTTCGGCCAGCGTTCGACCCACCAGCTCCACCGCGTCGGCGAAGGCGATGTTCTCGTCATGGCCGGATTGGGCCTTGGTGGAGGGGGTGAACACGGGCTCGGGGAGCTGCGCCGACTCCTCGAGGCCCGCCGGCAGCGGGGCCCCGTGCATGGTGCCCGAGCTGCGGTACTCCTTCCACGCCGATCCCGACAGGTACCCGCGCACGATGCACTCGATGGGCAGCATCTGGGCCCTTCGCACGAGCATGGTGCGGCCGGCGAGGTCGTCGGTGCCGGCGCGCATGTCGGGGAAATCGGCGGTGTCGACCGACACCAGCGCGCTGGGGGCGACATCAGCCAGGTGCTCCAGCCAGAAGGCGGTCATGGCCGTGAGCACTCGGCCCTTGTCCGGCACCGGCTCGTTCATGACCACGTCGAAGGCGGACATGCGGTCGGAGGCCACGAGGAGGAGAAGGCCGTCGCCGGCGTCGTACACGTCGCGCACCTTGCCCGAGTAGATGTGCTCCACCGCCATCAGTCGGTTCCCTCGATGCCGTCGAGGTGTTCGAAGACCCGGCCGGCGTGGCGGAGGGCGCGGGTCAGGTCGAAGGCCTCGTCGAGCACCTCCGCCGGCGTGGTGACGTCGGGATCGCCTTCGAGCAGGGTGCGGAAGTCCTTGCCCTGCTCCCAGGCGGCCATGGCGTTGCGTTGTACCACCCGGTAGGCGGTGTCGCGCGGCATTCCCGCGGCGACGAGGGCGAGGAGGACCGGCTGGCTGAAGACCAGGCCGTGGGACGACTCGAGGTTCTCCGCCATGCGTCGGACGTCGACCTGCATACCCTCCACCACGCCCGTCATCCGCCGGAGCAGGTAGTAGGCGAGAAGGCTGGCGTCGGGGAGGATCACACGCTCCACCGAGGAATGGGAGATGTCCCGCTCGTGCCACAGGGCCACGTCCTCCAGGCCGGCACCGAGATAGCCGCGCAACACCCGGGCGAGGCCGCTGAGGCGCTCGCAGGTGATCGGGTTGCGCTTGTGGGGCATGGCCGACGAACCCTTCTGGCCGGAGCGGAAGGGCTCGGCCACCTCCCGAACCTCGGTGCGCTGCAGGTGGCGTACCTCGGTGGCGAACTGCTCGATCCCGGCGCCCACTGCCGCACACGCCCAGAGAAATTCGGCATGCCGGTCGCGGGCCACGACCTGGGTGGCGGGCACCGCCACCAGGCCCATCCGCTCGCACACGTACGACTCCACGCGGGGGTCGATGTTCGAATAGGAGCCGACGGCGCCGGAGAGCTTGCCCACCCGTACGGCCTCCCGAGCTGCCAAGAGGCGCCGGCGGTCCCGATCGGCGTGCAGGCACCACAGCGCCAGCTTGGCCCCGAACGTCGTCGGCTCGGCGTGCACGCCATGGGTGCGCCCGACCATGGGCGTGTCCCGGAACTCCAGGGCCCGCCGCTTGAGCGCGGCCACCAGACCGGAGCTGGCCTCGATCAGCAGATCGGCGGCGCTCACCAAGGTGGCGCACAGGGCGGTGTCGACCACATCGGACGAGGTGAGGCCGTAGTGGACCCAGTTCGCCTCCGGCGCCCCGATCGCGGCCTGAACCACATCGACGAAGGCGGCCACGTCGTGGTCGGTGACGGCCTCGCGCCCGGCGACGGCGGCGACCATCTCGGCCGTCACCGCCGGCGCCCGCTCCCGCACCGCCCGGGCGTCGGTCTCGGGCACCACGCCCACGAGGGCCCATCCCTCGACGGCCAGCACCTCGACCTCCAGCCACTGGGCAAGCCGGGCCTCGTCGGTCCACAGCACCGCCATCTGTGGCATCGAGTACCGGGGGATCATCGGCCCCGGCTCCCCTCGACCACGCGTGGCCGATACGCCGGGGACGAGTTCGGTCCGCCAGGTACTCCCAACGGGAAGAGTGTGGTCACCGGGCGCCGCCGGCGCGGAACTCGGCCAGCCGTTCGGCCATGCCGGCGTCGGCGATGGACAGCATCTCGGCCACGAGGATGCCGGCATTGGCCGACCCGTCGATGGCGACGGTGGCCACCGGGATGCCCTTGGGCATCTGCACCGTGGCGTACAGGGCGTCCACCCCGTTCAACCCGCCCCCCGAGAGGGGGACGCCGACGACGGGCAGCGTGGTGTGTGCGGCCACGACGCCGGCGAGGTGGGCGGCCATGCCGGCGCCGCAGATGACGGCGGCGTAGCCCTCGTCTCGGGCCCGGCCGGCGAACTCGGCCACCTGGGTCGGCGTCCTGTGGGCCGACATCACCCGCTCGTCGACTTCGATGCCGAAGCGTGCCAGCATCTCGCCGGCGCCCTTCATCTTCTCCTTGTCGTTGGGCGAACCCATGAGCACGGCGACCTTCATGCCGCGATGTCCGATCGGAAGTGCATGCCGTCGAACGAGATGAGCCCGACCGCCTCGTAGGCCCGCCTCCGGGCCTCCGCCACCGTTGGCCCCAGGGCGCACACGTCGAGGACACGCCCGCCGGCGGCCACCAGGCGGCCGGTATCGTCCCGACCCACGCCGGCCTCGAAAATCAGAACGCCCCCGACCTGCCGAGCCTCCTCGACACCGGCGATCACGTCACCGGATCTCGGCGCCATCGGATAACCGGCCGCGGCCAGGACCACGCAGACACAGGCGTCATCCGCCGATGCCGGTTGTGAGCGCAGGTCCCCTGCGGCGGCCTCGGCGAGCAGCCGGGCCAGATCCCCGTCGAAGCGGGGCAGCACGACCTGCGCCTCGGGGTCACCGAAGCGCACGTTGTACTCGAGCACCTTCACGCCATCGGGGGTGAGCATGAGGCCGGCGTATAGCACGCCCCGGTAGTCGATGCCCCGCCGGCGCAGCTCCACCAGGGTCCGGTCGATGATCTCGTCGAAGGAATGGCCCTCGGCTTCGGCGACAGGCGAGTAGGCGCCCATGCCGCCGGTGTTGGGCCCGCTGTCGCCGTCTCCGGCCCGCTTGAAGTCACGGGCCGTGGGCAGCACGACACCTTGCTTCCCGTCACACACCGCCAGCACCGACAGCTCACCACCGCTGAGACCCTCCTCGATGACCACCGTGCGACCGGCCGCACCGAAGGCGGAGCCGGAGAGCTTGGCCCGCACATCGTCCGCGGCATCCGCCAGTGACTCCGTCACGAGCACACCCTTGCCGGCGGCCAGCCCGTCGGTCTTCACCACGTACAGCCCCGGGAGGGATTTGAGGAACTCCACCGCCGGGTCGACCTCTTTGAACACCCCGTGGCGGGCGGTGGGCACGCCGGCCGCGGCCAGCACCTCCTTCATCCATGCCTTCGAACCCTCCAGGCGGGCACCGTCGGCGCCCGGCCCGAAGACCAGCTTGCCATCGGCCCGCAATCGGTCGGCCAGCCCCTCCACGAGCGGCGCCTCCGGGCCGATGACGTAGAGGTCGGCGTCGTCGTCCTCGACGACTTCGGCGGTGCGCGACAGCACGTGGCGAAGAGCCTGCTCCCGTCCGCCACCGCCGACGACTGCGACTCTCATCGGCCGGCGCCGCCGGCGAGGGACGGCTTGCCCCAGGCCGAATCGTCGGAGTGCACGAACTGCTCCCGCCCGGGGCCCACGCTCACGAGATGGACGGGAACGCCGGCCTCGTCGGCCAGAAAGCCCACGAAGTCCCGGGCCGCCCGCGGCAGCGCCTCCACCGACGTGCAGCCGGTGATGTCCTCCTGCCACCCGGGCAGCTCCTCGTACACGGGCTTCACCTTGTGCAGGACCGACTGGTGATACGGCAGCTGTTCCACCCGGCGCCCGTCCGTCTCGTAGGCCACGCACACCTTGACCGTGGCGAAGGTGTCGAGCACGTCCAGCTTGGTCAGGGCGATCTCAGACAGTGAGTTGAGCCGAACCGCGTGGCGCATCATCACCGCATCGAACCAGCCCGGGCGCCGGCGGCGACCGGTGTTGGTGCCGTATTCGTGGCCCCGGTCGACCATGGCATCGCCCACCTCACCGTCGAGCTCGGTGGGAAACGGACCCGAACCCACCCTGGTCACGTAGGCCTTGGCCACCCCGATGACACGCTCGATGTGACGAGGTCCGACCCCGGCGCCGGTGCAGGCGCCGCCGGCGACTGGGTTGGACGAGGTCACGAAGGGATACGTGCCGTGGTCGAGGTCGAGGAAGGTGGCCTGCGCCCCCTCCAGCATGACGTGCCCACCGTCCTCGAGCGCCTCGTGGACCAGCCCGACGGCGTCGGCGATCATCGGCGCGATCCTGGGCGCGTACTCCTCGAGGTAGGTGGCGGCCACCTCCTCGGCGGACAGGGGGAGCCGGTTGAAGACCTTGGCCAGAATGGCGTTCTTCTCCTTGAGCACCACCTCCAGCTTCTCCCGGAAGATCTTGGGGTCGAGCAGGTCCTGAACCCGTAGCCCGACCCGCGACGCCTTGTCCGCGTAGGCAGGACCGATCCCGCGCCTCGTGGTGCCGAGCTTGTTGTTGCCCAGCCGGCGCTCCGTGACGCGGTCGAGCTCCTGGTGGTACGGCATGATCAGGTGGGCGTTTCCGCTGACCCGGAGCCGGCTGCAGTCGACGCCGCGGGCCTCCAGGGCGTCGACCTCGGCCAGCAGCACTGCCGGGTCGACCACCACGCCGTTGCCGATCACCGGTGTGATGTGGTCGTAGAGCACGCCGCTGGGAATCAGCTGCAGGGCGAAGGTGTCGCCGCCCACCACGAGGGTGTGGCCGGCGTTGTGGCCGCCCTGGTACCGCACCACGAGGCGCATGTCGCGGGCCAGCAGGTCGCAGAACCTGCCCTTGCCCTCATCGCCCCATTGGGTGCCGACCACAACGGTCGCGGGCACGCGTTTCTCCCTCAGACGAACTCGGCGGTCCGGCGATCATAGCGACTACTTCAGGGCCAGCTCGTCTCCCAGGACGTCGACGTGCACGGCGGCACCCTCCGCGTAGCGGCCTTCGAACAGGGCCAGCGCGAGGGCGTCGCCGATTTCCCGCTGGATCAGGCGCTTGAGCGGGCGGGCGCCGTACACCGGGTCGTACCCCTTGGCCGCCAGCCATGCCCGTGCCTCGTCGGTCAGCTCCAGAGCGAGGCGACGTGTCCCCATCCGGCTCTGCAGGTGGCGCAGCTGGATGTCGACGATGGCGCCCATGTCGCTCTCGGCGAGGGCCCGGAAACGGATGATCTCGTCGATCCGGTTGAGGAACTCCGGCTTGAACGTGTCGCGTGGATCCCCGGCGAGGTTCGAGGTCATGATCAGGACCGCGTTGGTGAAGTCGACGGTGCGGCCCTGGCCGTCCGTGAGCCGGCCGTCGTCGAGCACCTGGAGAAGGATGTTGAAGACGTCGGCGTGGGCCTTCTCGATCTCGTCGAGCAGCAGCACCGCGTAAGGATGGCGCCGGATGGCTTCGGTCAGCTGCCCACCCTCCTCGTAGCCGACGTAGCCCGGAGGCGCTCCGACGAGGCGGGCCACCGTGTGCTTCTCCATGTACTCGCTCATGTCGACGCGCACCATCGCCCGCTCGTCGTCGAAGAGGAACTCGGCCAGAGCCCGTGCCAACTCGGTCTTGCCGACACCGGTCGGGCCGAGGAACAGGAACGTCCCGATGGGGCGGTCGGGGTCGGCCAGCCCCGCCCGGGACCGGCGGATGGCATTTGCCACCGCGCCGACCGCCTCGTCCTGGCCGATCACGCGCTCGTGGAGGACCTCCTCCATCCGCACGAGCTTGGCCACCTCGCCCTCCAGGAGGCGGCTCACCGGGACCCCCGTCCACTTGGAGACCACCTCGGCCACGTCCTCGGCATCCACCTCCTCCTTCAGCATCTTCTGGGCCGACTGGAGCCGGGCCAGCCGGGCCGTGGCCTCCTCGACCATGTGCTCCAGCTCCGGGATCTGGCCGTAGCGGATCTCCGCCGCCCGCTCCAGATCGCGTTCCCTGTCCACCGCGTGGTGCTTGGCCTCCAACTCCTCCTTCAACGACCGGATGGCTGAGATGGCCTCTTTCTCCGCCTGCCAGTGGCCGCGCATGGCATCCGACTGCTCACGCAGGTTGGCAAGCTCCTCTTCCAATTTGCCGAGTCGCTCCACTGATCCTGGGTCGATCTCCTTGGCCAGCGCCAGACGCTCTATCTCCAGCTGGCGCATCCGCCGTTCCACCACGTCGATCTCCGTGGGTACGGAGTCGATCTCGATGCGCAGCCGGCTCCCGGCCTCGTCGACCAGGTCGATGGCCTTGTCGGGGAGGAAACGTCCGCTCACGTAGCGGTCGGACAGCACGGCGGCGGCAACGAGGGCGGCATCCTGGATGCGCACGCCGTGGTGCACCTCGTAGCGCTCCTTCAGGCCCCGGAGGATGGCGATGGTGTCCTCCACCGTCGGCTGACCCACGAGAACGGGCTGGAAGCGGCGCTCGAGGGCGGGATCCTTTTCGACGTGCTTGCGGTACTCGTCGAGGGTGGTGGCGCCCACGAGGCGCAGCTCGCCCCTGGCGAGCATCGGCTTGATCATGTTTCCGGCATCCATGGAACCCTCGGCCTTGCCGGCGCCCACGATGGTGTGGAGCTCGTCGACGAAGGTGATCACCTCCCCCTCGGCGTCGGTGATCTCCTTCAGGACGGCCTTGAGCCGGTCCTCGAACTCGCCGCGGTACTTCGAACCAGCCACCATGGCGCCCAGATCGAGTGAGACCAACCGCTTGTTCTTCAGGCCTTCTGGTACGTCACCCTCCACGATCCGGCCAGCCAGCCCTTCGACGATGGCGGTCTTGCCCACTCCCGGCTCGCCGATGAGCACCGGGTTGTTCTTGGTTCGCCTCGAAAGGACCTGGATCACCCGGCGGATCTCGTCGTCGCGGCCGATGACGGGATCGAGTTTGCCCTTGCGGGCCTCCTCGGTGAGGTCCCGGCCGTACCTTTCCAGGGCCCGGTACCGCCCCTCCGGTGACTGGCTCGTGACCCGATGGCTGCCGCGCACGTCCTTGAGGGCCACGAGCAACTCCTCGCGGGCGACACCGAGGCGTTCGGCCAGGGCGAGCAGCACGTGCTCGATGGACAGGTACTCGTCGCCGAGGTCGGCCCTCTCCGTCCCCGCTCGCTCCAGGAGGTCCCGCAGCTCCCGACCGAGTTGGGGGTCCGATCCGTAGGCGTGGGGCAACCGGCCCAGAGCGTCGGTCACGCGGTTGCGGAGCTGGCCCGGGGCGAGGCCGACCTTGTGGAGAACCGGGAGCACGGCCGTGTCGTCCTGGCCCAAGAGAGCCAGCAGGAGATGGTCGGGCGTGACCTCGGGATGGCTGGCGGCGCCGGCCGACACCGTGGCCGCGTTCAATGCCTCCTGGGTCTTCAGGGTCCAGCGGTTTGGATCAAGGGCCATGCGAACCTCTGGCGTGCCGTGAGGGCAAAGTTGCGAACGGCGTTGTCAACGTCGCCGCTGGGCCATTTCTTTCCCGCCACTCGATCCGGTTCTGATCGGGCGGTGCCGGTCCCTGATCACGGAAACAGCATGTACTAGTCAGAAGTGGCCAGAACCGCGTCACGAACAAACTACCGGAGCGTCTTCGGACGGGGTGGCTGGGCGCTTGAGCAGAATCACAATCGCCGAGTATCGAAAGAGGGCAGTATGAGACGACCCCTGGCAATCCTGACCAGCGCGCTGCTGATGGCGTTGAGCGCACTGACGTTGGGAGGCGTAGGATCCCCGGTAAGCGGGCAGGTGGCCCATCCGGACGCCGATTACAGAGGCTACAGCACCGGAACGGTGGTGCATGCCGACGCGCTGCAGGGCCTCGGACTCGCTCTGTCGGGGTCGAACTCGCAGGTAGCCAACGCCGAGATCGCCTTCTCCGGCGCGACGGTGGCGTCGAAGGGAACCGACGGGGTGACCTCCGGGCCACGCGCCAACGCCGGGACCATCGTCAACGAGGTGGACCAGGTCGTCCAGCCCAACCTTCCCGCCGGCGGGACGCTGGCGGGTGACAGGAGCTTCGGACGGGGCTCGGGTCTGGAGGTCGGTCTGCTTACGCCCTTGCCGGACGCCGCCAACACGGTGATCCTGTCGGGCAAGGCGGAGGCCTCCGCACCACCCAGCACCGGGCTGGTGGACAAGTCCATAACCGTCCCGGTCAACCCCGTCGCCTACGCCAGCGTCCTACGCGGTCAGGCTCAGGCCACCTACGACCCCGACAACTGCATTCTCGGGGAGCCGCTCGGCTTCGGCCGGGGCCTCGCCGCTGACGCCCAGTTGCTCAACACGGGCGCCGTTCTGCCCGGCGGTGCGTTCGCCCTGCCCCTCCTGGCGACAGATGCACCCACGCCGGAGCGAGCCGTCTCGCAGTCCCAGTCCGTTACCCGCCTGGTGCCCCAGGTCGACATGGACGGCAACAAGGTCGGCGACAACTTCGGGCTGATGAGCGAGACCCGCATGACGATCGCCCCGATCACTCTCTTCAAGAACACGCCCAGCCAGCTCACGATCGAGTTCCTCGGTGAATGGGTCCTGAGGGCTGTGGCCACGGGCATTCCCAACCAGGCCTACATGTTCTACGGCCCTGGCAGGACCAGCGCCCAGAACGGCCAGACGCCGGTCCTGCGGGTTCTGCAGGGAACCGACCCGAACGTGCCGCCCGTGGTGAACGTCACTCTTCAAGACGTCCTCGGCATCGCCAACCTCGGCAACACCATCAACACCACGTTGAACTCGGTGCTCAACCCTCTCGGTATCGAGATCAAGGTCGCCGAGGGCCCGCGGGCCATCAACAAGTACGACGGCACGGCGGCCACCCAGGCGCAGGACGGCACGGAAGCGGCCGGAGCCCTCGACGTGGTCCGGGTACGCGTGGCCGACGGGGCGACTCTCGCCGGCCTTCAGCTCCCGGTGTCGAGCGTGCTCGATGTCCGCGTCGGGCACATGGAGGCTCTGGCCAAGGTCCCGGCCGGCGGCATCAAGTGCCGACTCCCGGTGCAGAAGACCTCCGACAAGGCCATCGTCAGCGCCGGCGATTCGTTCACCTACTCCATCAAGGTGGACAACCCGTACGCCGACTGCGAGCTCACGGACGTGCGGGTGGAGGACACCATCTCCGTCGATCCCGGAGTCAGGTACACGGTGACCGGGACCAACCCCATGGCCAACAGCGTGACCAACACCAAGATCATCTACAACGACATAGGTCCGATTCCACCGAGATCGAGCAAGGTGGTCACCATCTCGGTCCAGGTCGCGGCCGACTCGGCCAGTGGGCTTTTCACCGACAACGCCAAGGCCTCGGCCAACTGCGCCACGGGCAATGCCCAGGGGTCGGCCAAGATCGTGGTGCCGCTCACCGGAGAGGTGACGGTGGTGGTGCCGCAGGCCAACGGCCCCGGGTCCACGGTCTCCAGCGCTGCGCCGGCAGAGCTCCCGAAGACGGGCGGCAGTCCCACCATCCCCCTGATCGGCCTCGCGCTGCTGGCTGCTGCTGCGGCGGCACGGCGGCTGACGGTCTCCATCTCCAGGTAACGCCGCATGCAACCGGGGGGACGGGTTCTGGCTGTTGTGGTGCTGGTCGGTGCCCTGCTCGCTTCGGCGAGCGGGGCATCGGCGGCGCCGCGTGTCAGCGACGACCGGTGGGCCCTTGTGATCGGAGCCGGCAAGCAGGCCGGGAAGAGCAAGGGAGCCGTCGGGGCCAGGGGAGACGCTGAGGCGGTCAACCAGGCCCTGCTGAACGCCGGCTTCGCCCGCGGCCACATTCGGCTGCTGATCGACTCCGCGGCGACGGCGTCCGCCATCCGCCAGGGCCTCGACTGGCTCCGGGCGAACAGCAACGACCGAACCTTCTC
Source organism: Acidimicrobiales bacterium (assembly GCA_035526335.1). Classification (GTDB taxonomy): domain Bacteria; phylum Actinomycetota; class Acidimicrobiia; order Acidimicrobiales. The sequence continues at coordinate 221,917 of DATLCN010000036.1, forward strand.
GACCTTCCACTACTCAGGCCACGTCCTCCAACGCGGGGGCGATCGGGACAAGGACGGCGAGGCGGTGGACGAGTACCTGATGCCGTACGACTCGCGGAACCTCATCTCCGACCGTGAGCTGTCAGAGCGCCTCCGCGGTGTTCGGGGTTGGCTGTGGGCCGACATCGCCGGTTGTGAGGCGGCCGGCTTCGACGAGGGCGGCCTCTCAAGCCCCCGCCGGCTGGTCACGGCGTCCTCACAGGAGAGCGAGAAGTCCTTCGAGCGCCCCGACTGGCAGATGTCGGTCTTCACCGGGCTGCTCGTCGACCAGGGCATGAACAAGCGGCAAGCCGATCCGAACGGCGATGCCACGGTCTCCATTCAGGCGGCCTTCCGCTACGCCGCGAAGCTGGCGCCCGAAATGACCGCCCGCCAGAAGCTTGGCCCCCAGCATCCCTACATGGCCGGCGGCGACGGACCTGAATGGCACCTGCGCCCACCCCCTCCGCCGGCCCCCCGGCAGGCGGAGTCGCCGTCCGGGAAGTTGTGCGTGGTGCTCTGCCTCCGCTGAGGCAGAGCCTCTTCAGTCCGCCTTCGGCCGGCGCCTGCCGCCGCCGCGAGTGTGGGCGGGTTGCCGCGGGCGATCCTTCGAGCCGTTGCCGACCTTGGCGTCGCCGGCCCACGGGTTGGCGGAAGTACCGGGATGCTGCGGCGGGGGCTTACCCGCGCCGGCGGTAGAGCACGGGCGCCTGGCTCACAGGGACGAGATCTCTCCGGTACTGCCGACGGGTTCGCTCGACAGCCTCGATCCCGTCCAGACGGGCCTGGGCCAGTTGCTGGCGAAGCCGCTCGTTCTCGTCCTCCAGCCTGATCACCCTCCGGACCCCCTCGAGATTGAGCCCCGCGGTCGTCAACTCCTGAATGCGACGTAGCCGCTCGAGGTCGCGTTCGCTGTAGCGGCGGCTCCCGCCGACGGTTCGAGCAGGATCCACCAGCCCTTTCCGCTCGTAGATGCGCAGCGTCTGGGGGTGCACCCCGGCCAGTTCGGCCGCCACCGAGATCACATAGACCGCCCGCCGGTCTTCGTCGGGACGCTGGGCCGCCATCACTCGACCCCGAGGTGACGTCGTGGTGATACCTCGGCCGGAAACGCTCCACCCAGTGCCTCGAGCGCTTGCCGCTGCTCCTCCGACACCTCCCTGGGGACCACCACTTCCACCGCCACGAGAAGGTCTCCGGCGCCGTTAGCGCCCGGCACCCCCCGCCCCCGCACCCGGAGCGTCTTGCCCGACGGGGTTCCGGGCGGGATGCGCAGGCTCACCGGCTCGTCGAGCGTCGGGACCTTCACCGTGGCCCCAAGAACGGCTTCGGGATAGGTCACGGGGAGACGCAGAGTCAGGTTCTTGCCTTCTCGCCCGAACAGCTCGTGCGGCTCCACCTGCACGACCACGAAAAGATCCCCGTCCGTACCGCCATTGTGTCCCACACCGCCGCGGCCCTTGACCCGGATGCGCTGGCCACCCTCCACTCCCGCAGGAATGCGCACCTTCACCTGCCGCGGTCGACGCTCGATTCCGGATCCCCGGCAGGTGCGGCACGGCGTTTCCACCCGCATACCTGTTCCTCCGCATTCACGGCAGGGCGAGCTGAAGGAGAAGAGGCCCTGATCCTCGGCCAGGACTCCTCGACCCCCGCAGCGGGAGCAGATGACCGGCGAGGTACCGGGCGCCGAGCCGGTGCCACTACACGTGGAGCAGCTCGCGTCACTGGTGACGTTGACGGTGGTTGTGACTCCCTCGATGGCGTCGGTGAACGAAAGATGCAGCGTGGCTTCGAGATCCTCACCGCGCCGGGCAGCTGCCCGGCCCTGCTGGCCTGCCCCCCGCCCGCCGGCGCCAAAAAGGCCCCCGAGCAGGTCGCCGAGGTCGTCGAAGCTGACCCGGCCGCCGTTGAAGCCGCCCGCTGGCCGCCCGCCGCCGGGAAACCCGCCCGCAACGGGGCCGTAGCGGCGGATCTCGTCGTACTCCTTGCGCTTCGCCGGATCGTTGAGGACGTCGTAGGCGGTCGACACCTCTTTGAAGCGATCCTCCGAGCCGGGATTGGCATCAGGGTGGTACCGCTTGGCCAGCTTCCTGTAGGCGCGCGTGATCTCCTTGTCGGTGGCCTTGTCGGACACACCGAGCACCTTGTAGAAGTCCTTCTCTAGCCATTCGCGCTGCGCCGGCACGATTTCTGACCTGCCTTATCCCTTCACCTTCACCATTGCCGGCCGGAGGACACGGCCTTTCCAGCGGTAGCCGGCCCTGTGCACCTCCACCACCTCGGGCTCTCCCTCGCCGGCCTCGTGCTGGACGGCGTCGTGTTCATTGGGGTCGAAGGGCTGGCCCGCGGGGTCGATCCGCGAGAGCCCCGCCGCCTCGAGCACCTCGAGAAGCGACCGGTGGACCGGCATGAGATCCTCGGCGCCGTGACCCAGGGCCAGGTCGAAGTTGTCGAGCACGGGGAGGAGCTTGGTGACGAGCCCCTCGGTCGCTCGCTCCTCGTGCTCGGCCTGCTGCTTGATCATCCGCTTCCGATAGTTGGCGAAGTCCGCCTGAACGTGCTTCAGCCGGTTGAGGTAGTCGTCCCTTTCGGCGGCTACGGGGTCGACGTCGGCGAGCTCCTCGAGGTCGGCCTCCAGCGCCTCCTCGGCCTGCTCGACCAGCGCGTCGACCTCCTCGGTCGAGGCCGGATCCTCCTCGGATCCGGCCGCACTGGCGGACGGGGCGGGCCAGCGGTCCACTACGGCCCCTCGTCCACGATCTCGGCGTCGACGATCTCGTCATCGTGGGCGCCGGCCCGGCCACCACCGTCGGCCTTGTCGGCCTCGTTGTCACTGGCCTGCTGGTAGAGACGCATGGCGAAGGCCTGGCTGGCCATCGACAGTTCCTCGGTGGTGCGCCGGACGGCATCGAGATCGGTCCCGCCGAGAGCCGCCTTCAGCTCCTTGAGGGCCGCCTCCATCTTGTCCTTCTCCTCGCCCACCATACGGCTGCCCTGGTCCTTGATGAGCTTCTCCGTCTGGTACACGAGGGTGTCGGCGCTGTTGCGGATGTCGACCTCCTCCTTGCGGCGACGGTCCTCGTCGGCGTGGGCTTCGGCGTCCCGCACCATGCGCTGGATCTCATCCCGGTCGAGCGAGGACTGGCCGGTGATGGTCATCGACTGCTCCTTCATCGTGGCCCGGTCCTTGGCCGAGACGTGCACGATCCCGTTGGCGTCGATGTCGAAAGTGACCTCGATCTGGGGGACGCCCCGGGGCGCCGGCGGCAGGTCGACGAGCTGGAACTTGCCCAATGTCTTGTTGTAGTTGGCCATCTCCCGCTCACCCTGGAGAACGTGGATCTCCACCGACGGCTGCATGTCGTCGGCAGTGGTGAAGGTCTCGGAGCGCCGGGTTGGAATGGTGGTGTTGCGCTCGATGAGCTTGGTCATGATGCCACCCTTGGTCTCGATGCCGAGAGAGAGCGGGGTGACGTCGAGCAGTAGGACGTCCTTGACCTCACCTTTGAGCACGCCGGCCTGGACCGCAGCTCCCACGGCCACCACCTCGTCCGGGTTGACGCCCTTGTGGGCGTCCTTGCCGGTCATGGAGTGGACGAGGTCCTGAATGGCCGGCATCCGGGTGGAGCCGCCCACGAGGATGACGTGCTCGATGTCGCCCTTGGTGAAGCCGGCGTCCTTGATGGCCATCTCGAACGGGCCCTTGCATCGCTGCACCAGGTCGGCCGTGAGCTTCTGGAACTGGGCCCTGGTGAGCTTTAGGTCGAGGTGCTTGGGGCCCTCGCTGGTGGCGGTGATGAACGGCAGGTTGATCTGGGTCTCGGCCACCTGGGACAGCTCGATCTTGGCCTTCTCCGCCGCCTCCTTGAGGCGCTGCAGGGCCATGTTGTCCTTGCCCAGGTCGACGCCTTCGGTGTTCTTGAACTCCTTGACGAGCCACTCGATGACCCGCTGGTCCCAGTCGTCGCCGCCGAGCTGGGTGTCGCCGTGGGTCGCCTTGACCTCGAACACGCCCTCCCCGATCTCGAGGATGGACACGTCGAAGGTGCCGCCTCCGAGGTCGAACACGAGGATCGTCTGCTCCTCACCCTCCTTGTCGAGGCCGTACGCCAGGGCGGCGGCGGTGGGCTCGTTGATGATGCGCAGGACTTCGAGGCCGGCGATCTGACCCGCCTCCTTGGTGGCGGTGCGCTGGGCGTCGTCGAAGTACGCCGGAACGGTGATGACTGCCTGGGTGACGGCGTCGCCCAGATAGGCCTCGGCGTCCCGCTTGAGCTTCTGCAGGATACGGGCCGAGATCTCCTGAGGGGTGTAGCGCTTGGCGTCGATGTCGACGTTCCAGTTGGTACCCATGTGGCGCTTCACCGAGCGGATGGTGCGGTCGGGGTTGGTGATCGACTGGCGCTTGGCCACCTCCCCGACCAGAACCTCGCCGCCCTTGGAGAAGCCGACGACGGAGGGGGTGGTTCTGGCGCCCTCGGCGTTGGGGATGACGGTGGGTTCACCGGCCTCCAGCACGCTGACGACAGAGTTGGTGGTGCCGAGGTCGATGCCGACGGCCTTGGACATTGTGGCTTTCCTCCTGGTTGGCGTTTTTGGGGGGTCTGCGCGATCTAGCTGACGTACCAACTATAGCAAAGTTGAGCGTTGTGTTGTCAACCTTCTTCCGCCGCCAGCTCCACTTCGACTCGGACCACTCCGGCCCGCTGATGACGTATCTCGACGGTGACCACGGCCCCTGCCGTTGCGGCCACCACCCACTCGGCTTTGGCCCGGTCCCCCGTCGGGTCGGAGGCCAGGATCGATGATCGCTTGAGGGCCCGTCCGCTCAACTGGCCCATGTTCAAACGAGAGGTGCCGGAGGCCAGGGTGGCGCCGTCGGGCAGGCTTATCTCAGCCTCCAGCGGACGGACGACCTTGCGCTCCTGGGCGCGCTCGGTGACGTTGGTGGACATCCAGCCCGTGTTGTCGACCACCACCCGGACCCGCCACGTGCTCGTTTCCGATCCTGCGCCGGGCGGGCCGATCAGGCTCGCCGACGCCTCCCGCAGCTCCAGTCGAGGCGAGAGCAGAAGGTGCCGCACGGCGAACTCGGAATGGGGGGCGACCTCGGCCTCAATGAGCGCCGAAGGCGGGTTGGACCACACCCGGAAGAAATGCCATCCACCCAGTTCGACAGGACCCAGCTGGGGGTGCTCGAAGGGGTACCAGTCGACGTAGCCCACGTTGCGCCCGACGGTCTCGTCGCTCCACCGGAGCAGGGCGAGATCGTCCTCCAGCGGATGGTCGTCGTACCATTCGATGAATTTGTGGTCGACAATTCCGGCGGCGGTGATGGGACTCCAGAACTCGGTCGTCCAGCCGTAGACCCCGAGATGGTCGTAGGCCCAGTCGTCCGACGCCCCGGTGATCACCTCCTTCGGCTCGTACCGGAAGCCGTGGTACACCGACACGACCCTGTAGCCGGTGATGGCGGTCGCCTGCTTGCCGATCTCGACGTAGGTGCGCAGGTCGCTCGTGGGGAGCTGGTCGTCGTCGCGGTCCGAGTAGGGCCTCAGGTGCACGCCCCCGTAGGTGTGGTAGGCGATGTAGGCGCACAGGTTCGGCCGGGCGGCGACGGCCTTGAGAAGAGCGGCGATCTCGGGTTCTGACCCCGGGTAGGGGCCCGCCCCGGCCTGCTCGCCCTCGGTGCGCCATCCGGCGGGGAACTGGCGGTTCAGGTCCAGGCCCTCCACCCTCGGTGCGAGGGGAACCAGGACCCCGTCGTAGTTGCGGATCGTGCCCTCCGGCAAGAGGCGCCAGAAGGGTCCGGAGCCGGCTTCATGCGGCTCCCGGGGCACCAGGAGGCGGGGGTCGTCGCTGCTCACCTTCCACGGCCCGTTCGGGTCCGGGACCCTCATGGTGAGGATCCGCCCGTCGTCGTCGACGTCCTCCTCCACCAGGCCGTCCTGGAGCTCAGGGAAGGGCCATGCCCGGGTGCTGGACCGCACGAAGCGGGGTCGGTCGGCCAGGGCCAGCTCCACACCGTCGGGGTTCAGGCGGGGGACGACGTAGAAGCAGCGGGTGTCGAGGGCACAGGTGACATCTGCGTCATCGCCGTACCCAGTCACCAGACGGTGCAGCAGATGGAGGGCGGCAGTGGAGGCCGTCACCTCCGTGGCGTGGATGTTGGCCTCCACGAACAGCGCCGGCTTTTCGTGGTGGGGCCCGGTGGCCGTATTGGTCACCGTGGCCAGCCAGATATCACGCCCCTCGTGGCTCTTGCCGATGCTCTCCACGGCCATCAGGTGCGGACAGGACGCCGCCAGCCCGCGAACTGCTTCAGTCAGTTCCTGGTACCGGTAGAGGTGGTCGAAGCGGAGGTCCTGCACCAGGGCACATTACGGTTCGGGGCCGTGACGACCCTGGTGCTCCTCCGGCACGGCCAGAGCACGTGGAACGAGCTGAACCTGTTCACCGGCTGGTACGACTGCGACCTGACGGAGCGGGGAGAGGCGGAGTCGCGTGACGCCGGCAAACTGCTGGTGGCTGCCGATGCTCCGGTGGACGTCGTCCACACCTCGATGCAGAAGCGGGCCATCCGCACCGCCAACCTAGCCCTCGAGGTGATGGACCGCGTGTGGGTCCCGGTGCGCCGGCACTGGCGCCTGAACGAGCGCCACTACGGCGCTCTGCAGGGCCTCAACAAGAAGGAGACCACCGAGAAGTTCGGGGTGGAGGCGGTGCAAGCCTGGCGACGCAGCTACGACATACCGCCGCCGCCGGTGGCCGAGGACGACCATCACCACCCGCGCAACGACCCCATGTACCGGGACCTGGCGCCGGAGGTGCTGCCATCGACCGAATGCCTGAAGGACGTCGGCCGGCGGGTGCTCCCGTACTGGTACGACGGAATCGTTCCCGACCTGAGACTTGGAAGGGGGGTCCTGGTCTCGGCCCACGGCAACAGCCTCAGGGCGCTGGTGAAGCATCTGAAAAACATCCCCGACAAGGAGATCGCAGAGCTCGAGATCCCGACCGGTGTGCCGTGGGTTTTCGACCTGGATGACCAGATGCGTCCGGCTTCCGACCGGCTGTTGGGAGACGCCGAGGAGATCCGCCGCCGGGCGGAGGAAACGGCCCGCCAGGCCACCTGACCTCAAGAGACCTTCCAATCACAAGGAGCCGGCCGCAGGTGCGGCCGGCTCCTTGCTTTCCCGGGGGACGGGACCTGTGCGGCTAGACCTTTATCTCGCTCGACTTGACCTTGTCGGGCCGGCTGCGCCCGTCGGCCCTCGGCGTCTTGGGCCGCTTGTCGTCGCCGGCGAAGGGCACGAGGGCCTCAATGTCGGCCTTGCCGAACTCGGGGTAGGCCAGCATGCCCATCTCCGGCTCGTCCAGCCCCTGCAGCTCGTCCTCGCGCTTGGACCGGATGCTCTTCGCCTGCATCTTGAAGAAGACGTAGGCCACGGTGCCCATGACGAAGATGATGACGGCGGCGCCGATGGCCTGCGCGGCCAGCTGGCGGATTCCGAGCTCGAAGTCGTACAAGATCCCGGTGATGCCCTTGTCGGCTGTCATGGCGGAATCGGTGCCGTTCCAGGCGGCACCGTAGACACCGTCAGAGAAGATGCCCACGCACAGGACCCCGAAGATCCCATTGACACCGTGCACGGAGATGGCCCCGACCGGGTCGTCGATCTTTGCCTTGCGCTCGAAGTACAGGATGGACTCGATGACCAGGACGCCGGCAATGGCGCCGATGAGCGCCGCCGCCCAAGGCTGCACGAAGGCGCAGGGAGCGGTGATTGCGACGAGACCCGCCAGCATGCCGTTGGCCATCATCCCGGGGTCGGGCTTGCCCAGCCGGCGCATGGCCCAGAACATGGCGACGGTGGCGCCGAATGCTGCGGCGATGGCCGTGTTCGCGGCCACAACGGCGAAGCGCAGGTCGGTGGCCGCAAAGGTCGACGCGGCATTGAACCCGAACCAGCCGAACAGCAGGATGAAGGTCCCGAGCATGGCCATGGGCACGTGGTGGGCCGGGAGGACCCTGGGGTTTCCGTTGCGGTCGAACTTGCCGATGCGTGGCCCGAGCACCAGCGCGCCGGCCAGAGCGGCGGCGCCGCCCATGGCGTGGACGACGCCGGAGCCGGCGAAGTCGACGTAGCCGAAGCCGAGGTCGAGGCTGTTCCCGAGCTTGGCCAGCCAACCGCCCCCCCATGTCCAGGCTCCGAACAGCGGGTAGTAGATGGCTCCGCAGAACAGGCCCCATTTGACGAAGCTGTTCCACCGCCAGCGCTCGGCCATCGACCCGGTGGGGATGGTGGCCGTGGTGTCCATGAAGGCCGCCATGTAGAGGAAGAAGGCCAGGACCGACACGTCGTAGGCCTTGCCCCCCATGGCGAAGCCGCCCTTCCACAGGAAGACCCAGTTGCCGGAGCCGATCAATTCCTTGCCGACCGGACTGCCCATACCGAAGGCGCCATAGCTGAAGCCGCCGAACATGAAGGCCCACCCGACGAGGAAGAAGGCCACGAAGCCGAGGCCGAAGATGGCGAAATTGGTGGATACCACGTGAGCGGCATGCTTGGCGCGACAGAACCCGGTCTCGACGAGAGCGAAGCCGGCCTGCATGAAAATAACCAGCACAGCGCCGACGACCACCCACAAGATGTTCAGCCCGATGCCGACGGCGTCAGGCTTCGCGGGCACGGGGAAGTTGCTACCTGTCGAGTCGGCCCAAGCCGTACCGCTAATGGCCAACAGCGCCAGCCCGGTCATGGCCACTGAGGCCAAACCAATGCGCACTTTCCGTGTCGCCACGTGTCCTCCTTGGGAGTTCGCCCGTCCTTTGCAGAGGACCGTACGGCGCGGCTGTTTCCCAAATGTGACTCGATTGTTTCGATCGTGTGGCAGCTTCGTGCGCGAGGCCCCGGCGGTCTGCAAGGATGGGTACGCCACTTCGGTGGGGTGTGCCGGGAAGCCTGGTCGGCGTCGGTTCTTGTCGCGACCAAGGAGCGGAGCCATCGCCTCACCCACGCCAGATGATCATCCGACTGAGCCCCCCGACGGCACGCCCGGGGGCTCATTCCCGGGCCGGCGCCTCCCTCGGCCGGTCCGGGACTTTCTCGACACGGAGGCTGCCGGCGGGATCGTCCTGCTCGTCGCTGCTCTGGTCGCGTTCGCCTGGGCCAACTCCCCTTGGAGCGCGTCCTACCGCGCTTTTTGGAGCACCGAGCTGTCGATGGGGCTCGGGCGGCTCACCCTGACCAATGATCTCCAGCACTGGGTGAACGACGGCTTGATAGCCATCTTCTTCTTCGTCGTCGGCCTCGAGATCAAGCGTGAGCTGGTTCACGGAGAGCTTCGTGAGCCTCGTTCGGTGGCCATGCCGGTCCTCGCCGCGCTGGGCGGGATGGTGGTTCCTGCCCTGATTTTCGCAGGAAGCGGCGAAGGCCGGCGTACTGGGCGCGTCGGTGGTGGCGGCCATCGTCGGTGCGGCCCCTCCTGGCACGGTCCACCCGCCGCGTCCGCATCTAGGCGGGCGACGCTACGCGTCGTCGACGGCCAGAGCCGTGACCGCCGGTGCCGACGAGCCGGGGGGTCGCTCCCGTGGCCGGCGCATCCTCCGACCCTGCACACCGCCGGCGATGGTGGCCACGATGCAGTCCTGGGCCGGTGGCGCAAGCTTCTGGGCCCGGGAGTCGGACAGTTCGAAGCGGTCTTTGACCGTTCCTTCACTGGTGGCGATCCGGGCGCTGTGGACACTCACTCCGCAGGCAGCGAAGGCGGTGGTGAGCGCATGGAGGAGGCCCGGCTGGTCCGTCGCCTCGACTTGGCACAGCGTGTACCAGGGTGACGCCGCCTCGTCGAAGGTGACCCTGGCACCGGGAACGGCCGCCGCCCGCAGCGGGGCCTTCATCTCCTCCACGACGAGCGCCGCCAGCACCGCCGCGTCGGGCGGCTCGGCGGCACGCACGAGGAAGAGGTCGGCGGCTCCGCCGTCACCCCAGGTCGCGGCGTCGGCCTCCACCACGTCGTGACCGGCGCGGGTCAGCGCGGCGGTCACGGCAGCCAGCAGCCCCCTCTGGTCCCGGCAGGCGATCTCGACACGGAACAGGCCGTCGCCCTCAGCGATGACGTTCGCCCGCGCCTCGCCCTTCGCCGGCAGCGGCTCCAGCAGCCGCGCCACCCGTGCCAGGGTGGCCGGCTGCTCGGTCAGCAGCCACCCTTGTGGCGCATCCTTCAGGCGTCTTGCCGCCGCCGACCCCGCTCCGGCGAGACGGGCGGCTTCGAGGCGGCGCTCTTCGGCGAGGTTCCGTGCCTGACGCCCCGTGAGTTCCAGCGCCTTCTGGACGAGATGGTGGAGGGCCTCGAGCCGCTGACGCTGCCAGGGCTCCAGATCCCCAAAAGCGAGGCTGAGCACATAGAGGGCGCGGGCCCGCTCGGGCTGCTCGAGGTGCGCGGCGATCTGGAGGACGCTCCGCTCGCTGAGGCCGTCGGGCCGTATGGCCGCGGCCCGCAGCAGGCCGCTCTCGCCGACGAGCAGGACGATGTCCTCCTCGGCCTGTGCTGCCAGGTCGAGCCGCTTCACCAACTGGCGGGCGACGGGGTCGGAAGCCCCGACCTCCACCAGCAAGGCAGCGAGGGCGAGCCGCTCAGGATGGGCCAGCTGGGCCAGATCCTCGTCATTGGCTTCGCCACCGCGCCCGGCGGCGATCAGCTCGTGGATGCTGTCCAACAGGGTGAACCGCAGGGCGTGACCCGGATCGAGCTCGAAGGGGTCGGACCGCCGATCACGGACCGCCTCGGCCAGCTCGGGGAGCGCGCTCTCCAGTAGCCCGGTCTTCTCCAGGAACCGCCACGATCGTGAATTGCCTCTCCGCAGCAACTCGAATAGCCCGGCACGCGTGTCCCGGTCCCACGAGAGGGATTGGCCCCGTAGCGAAACCAGCCAGTCGAGGAGCCGGGGGCCCGGCCGACCAGAGGCCACTGCGACGGCCGCTTTGAGGCCGACCTGGAGGCCCGCCTCCGAGGGTGGCGGGGCTCCGTCGGGCCCCACCCGCAGGTCGACCATGCCGTCTTCGATCGAGAGCCAACCGCCGGCGGGAACAGGCCCACCCGCCAGAGAGGTGACGCGTCGGGAATCGAGACGCCGTAGTCGCCACCCGAGCAACGGGGGTGTGACAAGCGTCGTGAGCAGGACGACGAGGAGCAGAGCGCCGTACAGATCGTCGCCGAGAATGCCCTCCCGAAGGCCTATGCCGGCGAAGATCAAACCCACCTCACCGCGGGGCAGCATTCCCAGCCCTATCAGGAGCTTGTCGCCGGGCGAGCCGGTGGCTCCGACGGCGGCCAGGAGCTTCGTTAGAACAGCCACGACCAGCAGCGCGGCGGCAATGCCGAGCACCCTCGACCGGGCGAAGCTGCCGATGTCGGCATCGATGCCGATCTGCAGGAAGAACACCGGGATGAACAGGTGCCCCACCGGTGTGAGGTCTCGGCGAATCCGGTCGGCCTGCGCCGTCTTGGCCAGTGACAGGCCGGCCACGAAGGCGCCGACCACGGTGGCCAGGCGGGCCGCGCTGGCTAGCTCGGCCACCCCGAGGGTGAAGGCCAGGGCCACGCCGACAAGGGTGCCGGGCGAGCGTGAAAGCTTCTGCACCAGCCCGAAGAGTGCCGGCGACAGGCGGGCCCCGAGGCCGGCCGTCACGACGAGGAAGGCGACCGCCAGCCCGGCCACGCCGGCCACTCCGGGGATCGAGACGGATCCCTCGGAGACGATGCGGACGACGACGGTGAGGATGATCAGCCCGAGGACGTCGTCCGCCACGGCGGCACCGAGCACGGTTCGTGCCTCCACACTGGCCAGCACACCGAGGTCGCCGAACACACGGGCGGTGATCCCTACCGACGTCGCGGTGAGTGCCGCTCCCACGAAGATGGCGGTGTTGTCCGACTCGCCGAACGCGCTCATGACCAGGAACCCGACGAGGAAGGGCATGGCCACGCCGACGACCGCAACCAGGATGGACGCCTTGCCCACCGCTCCCAGCTCTTCCAGGTCCATCTCGAGGCCCACCTGGAGAAGCAGCAGTATCACGCCCAGTTCGCCGAGGGTACGGAGCACGTCGCTGGGAGACACGAGGCCCAGCATCGAAGGGCCTATGGCCAGTCCCGCCAGGATCTCGCCCACGACGGCGGGCAGCCCCACCCGCTCGGCCAGCTCAGCCGCCAACTTGGCGGCGACGAGAACGACGAGGATGTCGAGCAGGACGCCGTTCATCTGTCCTGCTCGATCACACGAAGACGGTGATGGGAGCCTCGGCGGGCAAGGCACCCGCCGGGCACCGCCAGCCCCGCCCCCTGACGGTGAGGATGGCCTCGGGCCCAAGAGCGCGCCGAAGTCCGACTATCAGAGCGTCACAGCGGCGGGAATCACGTCCGCCAAGCCCGGTGCGGCGCTGCAACTCGGTGCGGCCCACCACCCGGCCGCCGGCGTCGGTCAACGCGGCAAGAACTGCCCTCTGCTGCGTCGAGAGCCCTGGCACATGGTGACGCTGACTCATCGCCGCCCGGGGAGGGTCTACGGGCACCTGCACGCGCTCACGGTACGGAACCAACGTGTCTCGCGTGTTGTCGAGATGTTACGCCTCTCGCGCGTGAACCTGTCTTACTTCTGACGGGGCCTGCTCCAGCAGGTAGCCACGGGAGCGGATGGTGCGGATAGCCAGATCGACCGGCTCGAGCCGGCGCCGGAGACGAAGGACGTGGACGTCGAGCGCGTTTCGCCCGGGGGCGCCTTCCGGCCATCCCGCCTGGGCCAGCGCCTCACGATGGACGACCGTGCCGAAGCGGTCGAGCAGGGCCCGCATGAGTCGCACCTCGACGGGCGGCAGGGGCACCCAGCGGCTGCGGAAGCGGAGCAGACCGTCCCGGTCGAGAAGGGGAACCGAGGACACGTGGGCCTTGGCTCGGAGCGCCAGAGCGTCGGCCCTGGCCCGCAGGTCGTCCTCGGAAGCGGGCACCCTCAGCCAGTCCTCGAGGCAATCCTCCGCCTCGGGTGCCGGCGAACCGCCCTCCACGAGGAGCAGCCGGGGTGCCTGTGCCGCCACCAGAGCCGCACGTCGGGCGCTTTCGAGCGGCCACCGGAGCATGACGACTTCCATTGCCCCGCAAGCTAGAAGGGCCAGATTGCAGCCATGTTTCGGCGAAATGAACCCTGGGCCCGTGTAGGACGAGGGCCCGCCGCTACAGTACGACACCATCGCGGGCGTAGTTCAGCGGCAGAACATCAGCTTCCCAAGCTGAGAACGAGGGTTCGATTCCCTTCGCCCGCTCTCCACAACAGTCCTGCTCAACGGCTATTTCTGCTTCGTCACTGCCCTCCGGTCCGGCTCCGACGTGGCCTTGGGCCACAAACGGGCCACAACGAATCGGCCGGCGCAGCGACATCAGCTGGCTCGACGACCGCGGCCCGAATTCCGTGGCGGTCGGTCATAGAGCAGGCCCTCGGACTCGTGTGGCCGTACAATCGAGGAGGTGAGCGCAACCGATCCAGTCGTCGGGAAGGACCTCGTCGTGGCCGATGACGGGAGCATCCTGGCTGACCAGATCGCTCGTCTCGGCCTTCGGCCCGGCGCTCACCTCCGGGTGATTGAGAGCAATCCCGCTGCCAGCGAGCCGAGTAGTCCTGCTGGATCGCTTCCGGACTTTCCCGACCTCGACTGGGAAGCGTTTGAGCGGGGCAGCACCTTGGCTCGGAGCGACCTCAGCGCTACGTGAGGGTCGTCGCCGACTCAACAGCGCCGGGCCACGCCGGCCGGCACCTCCGGCTGCAGCTCCACGCAGCCCTCGGCAGCGGTCGCCGTCAGCTCGTCCACCAGCTCGACCAGCTCGGTGGCCGAGGCGGCAGCGCCGGCCGGGACGAGGGTGGCGATCTCTTGGCTCAGGTCGGCGTGCAGCCAGGTGGACGACTGGGTCGCCACCCGTTCCAGCGCCTCAGCCACGATGGCCTGGCGGTCAACGGCGACCATCCCCGGCAACTCCGGGGCGGTCGCGGGCAGGTCGATGGCGCCCACGCCGGCCTCGGCCGCCTGGCGGCGCCAGTCGGCCCGCAACGCCTCGGCCTCGCCCACGGCGTGCTTGTCCGGCCGGCTGTCCAGGGAGGCTTGGCGCTCCAGTCGGAGTTCCCTCAGGAGACTATTGGCGGGAGACCCTGCTCTCGGCTCTCAAGAGGATGGCTCCGAGCTCCTTTGAGCGGCTCTGTGCCCAGCTACTCCGCGAGGCCGGCTGCGAGGAAGTCACGATAACGAGATACTCCGGAGACGAAGGCATCGACGGTGTCGACACCCTCCGTATCGGGCTGCTCAGCTTCCCGGTCTATTTCCAGGCGAAGCGGCGGCGGGACCGTGGGACCTGAGAAGGTTCGAGAGCTACGAGGAGCGCTCTCAGGTCGCGCGGACAAAGGGATCCTCCTTACAACGGGACGGTTCACCCCAGCCGCATTGACCGAAGCCGGTCGCGCCGGCGCACCGATCGACTTGATCGACGGGGGGCGGTTGTGCGACCTCCTACTCCAGTACGAGATCGGCGTACGTATGAGTCCCGTCGTCGATGAGGCAAACCTCCGGCGCTTCGACTCCTGACCTGAGTCCCGACTCGCCCTCTTGCACGCAAGGTGCTACGTCAGCTTCTCGTGGACCACGAGCTGATCGGGCCGCAACTCCACGAAGCGCACTTCGTCAAGCGCAGCGACGATGGCGTCGAGATGTTCGCTGAACAGAGCGAGGAGGGCGTCGTTGCTGATGTTGCCGGTGCGACGATGAGCAGCCGACGCGGCGTGGACCGGAGGAGGTGGCCGTCCCGGAAGTCGCTGTCCTTGGTGACCACCACCCGGTCCTCGGCGTCGGCGCGGCGGGCAATCTCCGCGTCGGTTGTCCGGTTGCCGTCCGGTAGCTCCGAGGTGTGCACGACGTCGTGGCCGCCGGACGTGAGCTTCCGGGCCAGGCGGGACGGGAGTTGGGCGTCGAGGAGGAACCTCACGCAGCGCCGAGGGGTACCACCCGACGCATCCCGGAGGTGAGGGCGCCGAACTCAAGCGCGGCCAGGAGATCGTCGCGCTCGAGGTCGGGGTGGTCGTCGATGATCTCCTCGATCGTCATGCCCGAGGCGAGGAGGTCGAGGAGCGTCGCCACCGGGTACCGGAGCCCACGGATCGTCGGCTGGCCGTGGCAGACCACGGGGTCCGAAGTGATCCGGTCAAGCCTCGACATCGAGGTCCAGCGTAGCGACGCACGGGCCGCCCTGCCCCGGGCTGCGTGTGTCAGGTTGAGTGGCCGCAGACGAACCAGGCATCGGGCCGGTCCTCAGTGGCCGCCGACGAACAGCGGCTCGTCGACCGCCGGCGCCGCATCGTGGCCACGTGCGTGAGGCCCTGGGCCCTGATCTCCGCGTGGCTGGTCAGACCCCCTTCTCGATGGGGTAGATGATAGGGTTCCAGCGGCGGTCGAGGCAGGCTGTGCCATTAGCGTGCCATTGCAGCCGGATGCTTGGCCCGACCTGATGTCGGCCGATCTCGCAATCCGTCTCCCGGACATCTTGCTTCCATGGCGCCCCCCCAAGCCTTCCGCGATTCGCCCCAACACGGACGAGACCAAGATCCAGACCGCCAGTGAGGCGATGCGACAGGGATGGATCGGCCGGGCCACCACTGGGCGAGAGGCCGCGAACGCATCAGTAGCTGAAGGTCGTGGCGCCGTCGCCGATCCATTCCCACATCGGAACCGTTCCGGCGATCTCGGCGCCGGCGATCAAGTTCGACTTGTCGAGCTTCTTGGTGTCGAAGCAGATGGGGCAGACGAAGTACTTCCCGCCGGCGGCGGCGTACCGCTCCAGCAGCGTGGTAAGGGGAGGACACCCGTCACAGGCAACGCCGACGGCCACGCCGGGGACGGCGAGGCGGACAGCCTCCTTGGTCAGGAACATCAACGTCGGGCGACCCGACTCGGCTGCACCGACGGCAACGAGAAACGCCACCGTCACCTTCTCGCCGTCTTCAAGGCCAGTTGTCAGGCTCACTACTGCTTTTCCGGGCATTGTGGTCTCGCTTTCTGTTTGGTTGGTGGAATCTCTACTCAGCTCGGCCGACGGGCGAGGAAGGCCCCAGGTCGACTACCCGATCGCCGTCTTGCAGCCGGCGCAGCGAGAACGGGTTCCCGACCCCGGCGAACGACTCCACGGCGCGGTCGGGGAGCGCGTCCACCGTCGATGCGTCGTGGGCGAGCCGGGTGGCCAGGGCCCGGCCGGTGTGGAAGTGGAAGCTCCGCTGCGGTTCTGTGGCCACCTCGCGGTACTTGTCCCGCACCTGCCGGCGCAGCTCATCTGGCTCTACGAGCAGATTTATCGTCAGTCTCCTTCTCCAGCCGCCACGGGCAGGCCGGCTCGTCTCCATTCGGGGAACCCATCGATCAGGCGCTGGGCCCGGAAGCCCCGGCGCTTCAGCTCACGGACGGCATCGTCGGCGTAGGCGCAGTAGGGCCCGCGGCAGTAGGCGACCACCTCGGCGCCCTTGGGAAGTGCCCGCAGGTGGCGGCGCAGCTCGGTGACCGGCGTCGAGCGTGCGCCGGCAATATGGCCGGCGGCGAACTCAGGTGTAGGTCGAACGTCGAGAACGATGACGTCTCCCTTCTTCAGCCGCGCCGCCAACTCGTCGCGTCCTAGCAGGTCGATTCCGTCGCGCTCGCCGAGGTAGGCACCGGCCAGGCGCTCCAGACCGGCGACGTGGTCGGCGGCCACGTCCCGAAGCGCCGACCAGAGCTCACCGACGCGGTCGCCGGCCAGGCGGTAGAAGACGCGGGTCCCTGAGCGCCGGGTGGTGAGCAGCCCCACCCCGGCCATGGATCGCAGGTGCTGTGACGTGTTTGCCACGCTCTGGCCTATCTCCTCGGCGAGGTCTTCCACTGAACGCTCGCCCTGGGCGAGGACGTCCGCGATCTCCGCCCGCCGCCCATTGGCCAGCGACTTGGCCACTTCAGCGAAGCCGTCGTAGAGCGCATTCTTGGCGGCACGGTCTCCCACAGGTTCAGGAGATAAGCACGTCAAAACCTCCTTGTCAAGAAGTATCTCGAATACTTGACAAACCGCTCTGGGCCGTGGTCTCCTTCGAGACGTGAATGATTCGGCGCCCCCGGGAACTGAGAGCTCGCTCGACCAGCTACCCGTAGCCATCGTCCCGATCGTGGACGAGGGCCTCGGCAATTCCGCTTACGTGATCGACCTCGGCGACAGCCGCCTGGTGGTGATCGATCCCGGGCGTCATCCCGCCCCGTTCCTCGCCCAGGCCGAGCGCCGTGGGGCGCAGATCGCCTTCAGCGTCGAAACCCATCTCCATGCCGACTTCGTGACCGGGAGCAGGGAGCTCGCTGCTCATGGGGCGAGCGTCGTGGCGCCCGTGGGTGCTGGGCTGGAGTGGCCGCACCGGCCTGTCGCCGGCAATGACGCCGTCGATCTCGGCGGTCTCACCCTGACGGCCCTGTCTACCCCGGGCCACACTCCGGAACACCTCTCCTACCTCCTCTCGGACGGCGAACGGCCTCTTGCAGTTTTCACCGGCGGGTCGCTACTGGTCGGTGCGGTGGCGCGCACTGACCTGATCGCGCCTGAAGCGACCGAGGGCCTGGCTCGGGCGCTTTGGCGGTCCCTGCGAGACCAGCTTCTCGTTCTGCCGGACCAGACCGTGGTCCTCCCGACGCACGGCGCCGGCAGCTTCTGCTCGGCACCCGCCGACACCCGGCGCTGGACCACCATCGGCGACGAGCGCCGGAACAACCCGTTGCTGAGTGCCGCCGACGAGGACGCGTTCGTGGCTGCCCTTCTGGTCAGCTTCGGGAGCTACCCCTCCTACTTCCGCCACCTGCGCGACGTGAACCGGACCGGCCCTGCGGTCCTCGGTGCGCGTCAGCCGGCACTGGAGGCGCTGGACGTGGAGACCTTTCGTCAGCGCGTCGAGGAGGGCGCCGCCCTGATCGATGTCCGCCCGGTCAAGGAGTGGTCGTCGGGCCACATCCCCGGGTCCATCGCCATCCCGCTCCGGAACCAGTTCGCCTCCTGGCTGGGCTGGCTCCTCGAGCGCCACCAGCCCCTGGTATTCGTGATCGGGACCGACCAGGATCGTGTGGAGCTGGTCCGCCAGTGCCACCAGATCGGCTACGACGAGCTGGCGGGGGAGCTGGCGGGCGGTATCGCCGCATGGGCAGAAGCTGGCCGGGAGCTCCAGCGTACGGCCCTGGTTGCCGCCAGCGACTTCAGCGGGCGCGCCCTCGACGTCCGCCAGAACAGCGAGTACTCCGCAGGTCACCTCCCCCGGTCCGTGCACGTCGAGTTGGGCGGACTCGCGTCATCGCCGGCAGACGCCGAGCCGGTCGACGCCGTGATGTGCGCGCACGGCGAGCGGGCGGCCACCGCGGCCAGCCTCCTCGAGCGTGCCGGGCGGCAAATCGCGGTGGTGATCGGCGGGCCGGACGACTGGGCCGCCGCCACCGGACGATCGCTTTCGTGCCCCTGAGGACGGTCCCCGCCGTGGGGGCGGCTGGCGGTAATGAAATGCGGCTCGGCATCCGAGCCAACCTGGCCCAGTTCAGCCTGCTCGTGGCGGTGGGTGGCCTCGTGGGCGGCACCATCGGCCAGGAGCGCACCGTTTTGCCCCTGCTCGCCGAACGGGAATTCGGCCTGCGGGGCTACACGGCGGGCCTAACTTTCATCGTCGCCTTCGGGATCACCAAGGCCTTCAGCAACCTGGTGGCCGGCGCCCTCTCCGACCGGATCGGGCGAAAGCCGGTTCTGGTGACGGGCTGGCTCGTCGCCCTCCCGGTGCCGGCGCTGTTGATCTGGGCCCCGAACTGGACCTGGGTCATCGTGGCCAATGTGCTGCTCGGCATCAACCAGGGCCTGACCTGGTCCACCACGGTGATCATGAAGATCGACTTGGCGGGCCCCGGGCGCCGAGGGTTGGCCATGGGGCTCAACGAGGCTGCCGGCTACCTCGCTATGGCCGTGACGGCAGTGGCGACAGGGTGGATCGCCACCCAGCACGGCCTACGTCCCGCGCCCTTCCTCCTCGGCGCCGCCTACATCGCCCTCGGTCTCGGCCTCTCAGGCCTGTTCGTTCGCGAGACCCGCGGCTATGCGCAGCACGAGGCCGATACCTCTGCCGGCGCGGGCGCGCGGATGAGCCTGCGGAGGGTGCTGACCCACACCGCCCTCGAGGACCGTTGCCTGCTTGCCGTCAACCAGGCCGGCCTGGTCAACAACCTCAACGACGGCCTGGCATGGGGCATCCTTCCCATCCTCTTCGTCGCCGACGGGCTCAGCGTCGCCGACGTCGGTCGGCTGGCGGCCCTGTACCCCGCGGTCTGGGGCGCCGGCCAGCTTGTCACCGGGCCCCTCTCCGACCGTGTTGGCCGCAAGCCGCTCATCGTGTCGGGCATGCTGACCCAGGCCGCCGCCTTGAGCGTCTTTGCCGCCGGCACCGGCATGGTCCCTTGGGCCTTCGCCGCCGTCGGGCTCGGGTTCGGGACCGCCCTCGTCTATCCCACCCTGCTGGCGGCTGTCGCCGATGTCTCCCATCCGAGCTGGCGAGCCTCCGCCGTGGGCGTCTACCGGCTGTGGAGGGACAGCGGGTACGCGATCGGCGCCCTGGTGGCCGGCATCAGCGCCGACCTCATCGGCCTTCGGGGGGCAGTGGCCATCGTCGCCGCCCTCACCGCCGCCAGCGGGCTGGTCGCCCACCGGATGCTCGTCGAGACTCGGCCGAAGCCTTTGATCCGCGACCTCCTTGAGGCACAGGCGCGCTGAAACATTGCCTCACCGAGATCCGGTGACCTGACTTCCTCGCAACCTGATTATCGCAGCTGACACTGCGTCGTGGTTCTGCTACCCGTTGCACCAGCGCAAGAGAACCATCGCCTTCGCGCCGGCCTGGTCGGAATACGGTTCCGGCGTGCTGGAGCGTCCTGCCTCGTCGCCTACACGCCGGACCGCGATCTGGCCGCGCTGGTCCTCGTCGAGCCTTCGTGTGGTTCTGGTGCCTTCCTCGGCCCCATCGTCGACCGCCTCATCGCCTCCGCCACCCTTCACGGGCGTGACCTGTTGTCGCTCGACGGCGCCATCCGGGCCTTCGACCTGCTCGACGCCAATGCCGAGCTCGCCCGGAAGGGGATCTGTCACCGCCTCCACGAGGCGGGAGCCGCCCGGAAGGAAGCCGAGGCGCTCGTTCGGAGTTGGGTCACGACGGGAGACTTTCTGCTCAAGGATCAAGAACCGGCAAGTGCGGACTTCGTCGTCGGCAATCCGCCCTACATCCGCCTGGAGGGCGTCGCTCCCCGGGTCATGGATGCGTACAGACGGCTGTGGCCCACCATGCGCGGCCGCAGCGACATCTACGGCCTTGAACTGGAGGCAGCGGCCGTGAATGGCGGCCGCGAACGACTGGTACGAGAGGGTGTCGCTGGGGAAGCGGACCCGGCCGTCGGACTTGCGAGCAAGGACCAGGCAGGCGGCGTCGAGAAGCCGCTCCCGCACCATCCGATCGAAGAACACCTCGTATCGGCGTAGCTTGACCCAGCGCCCGGCGCCCAGTTCGTGGACCAGCGCGTCGAGTCCCGGCGCCCACGCCGGCGTCAGGCATGGCGGCGGCCACGAAAGCCGACGTTGCACAGGAATGGCGTCTTGTCGAGTTCGTTGTCCGGCGCGCATCATCTCTCCTGAGAAGCGCCGCATACGGTTGCTGTGGACGTCTCTCCTCAGGAGCCGAGGCCGAGGACAGTCGTGAGCGCTTCGTCGACGCCCCACAGCTCCTCAGGGCTCAGGTGGCCGTACAGCTCGCCGAGACGACGGGAATCGACAGCGCCGAGTTGCTCCACCAGGACCCGCGTCGTCTCGCCTTGGACATCGATCTCGGGACGGAATGACGCCGAGCGCGCGCTGCGAGAGGTGGGTGCGACGATCACCACGGATCGAGGAAGGAACTCGTCTCCTTGGACAACGACGGCGAAGCGGTCACCATGCTGCTCGTGACCTATGCCC
>DATLCN010000042.1:0-3548 GCA_035526335.1 Acidimicrobiales bacterium
GGTGGTCCGTAGCGTCTGAGGTCCCCGGCTGGCCGGCTCTCGATCTGCCTGCCGTCGGCATCGCCGACTGGCTTTCGAACGAGTGGCTGGCCACGCCGGGTCCTCACGGGGTGTGGCTCGAAAGAGGTCCGAGCAGACCATCTGAAATCAGGAGTGCCCACCTCGGTTCCACCCACGCGAAGAAGGAGGTATCAGGTGAAGGTGATGATCGGCGTCGACCCCCACAAGGGATCGCACACCGCGGTGGCCATCGACGAGCGCGAGGAGGAGCTCGCCAAGCTGAAGGTGCGGGCGACGCGGCGCCAGGTGGACCAGCTCCTGGCCTGGGCGACACCGTTCGAGAGTCGAACGTGGGCTGTCGAGTCGGCGGGCGGGCTCGGGTACCTGCTCACCCAGCAGCTGGTCGAAGCTGGAGAGTCAGTACTTGACGTGCCCGCCACCCTGGCCGCCCGGGTGCGGGTGCTCGGCAACGGTCGCTCGAACAAGAACGACCCAAACGACGCCCTGTCGGTGGCGGTGGCGGCGTTGCGCTCACCGTCGCTCGCCGTCGTCCGCCGAAGTGATGAGGCCGGCGTGCTGCGACTCCTGGCCAAGCGCAACACCGACCTCTCCCGGGCCCGAAACCGCACGGTGTGTCGTCTGCACACCCTGCTGGCCGAGCTTGTCCCGGGTGGATTTCCCAATGAAATCAACGCTTCCTCCGCCGAGGGCTTCCTGGGCAGCGTGTCGCCGGCCACCCCCATCGAGGTCGCTCGCCACGCCGTGGCCCTCGAGCATCTCGAGGATCTGCGTCGCCTTGATGGACAGATGCGAGAGTCCCGGCGGCGCATCACCGCAGCCGTGGAGGCCGCCAAGACGTCGCTGACCGACGTGTTCGGCGTCGGTCCCATCGTTTCCGCCATGCTCATCGGCTACACCGGCGACGTGAGGCGCTTCCCGACCCGCAACCACTACGCCGCGTACAACGGGACCGCTCCCATCGAGATGTCGTCGGGAGGCCGCCAGGTCAACCGGTTGTCTCGGCGAGGCAACCGTCAGCTGAACCACGCCCTCCACATCGCCGCCGTGACCCAGATCCGTCACCGCCACTCCGAGGGCCGCGCCTACTACGACCGCAAGGTGGCCGAGGGCAAGACCAAGAAGGAGGCGCTGCGGTCGCTCAAGCGCCGCATTAGCGACACCGTCTACCGCCAGCTCCTCGTCGACGCAGACGGCATGAGCTAGCGGGCCCGGGAGGGCAAACAGGGAACGGCTCTCTCATCCAGCGTGGCCGGCTCGACACCCTGATGGCCGGCTCTTCGGATCAGCCACTCCCGGACCCAGCACGACGCTAGGACAAAGCCGCGGTCCGAAGGACGGTGGGACGATGGTCCGCGCCTGGAAGACCTCCGAGAAGGGGGCTTGACAACAAAGAGGAATTCGTTCTGGCGCACCGGCGATTACGCGAACCGCACAGATTGTAAGTGCAGATCGCCAGCGATGACCCAGTCCCTCACCGTCGGACAGTCAAAGGTTGCGCCGTGGGCTGGGTCGGCCCGGCAGGCACTTCTCCCGCATGCTTCCAGCCACGTTCGCCCCCCGAATGTTGGGATGCTGTTGGGAATAAGGGTAGCTTTGGTCGAAGCGATGAAGGTGAATTAGTGCTCTGAACAGCACTTTCGGTGGGCCCGGCAGGGATCGAACCTGCGACCGAGGGATTATGAGTCCCCTGCTCTGACCACTGAGCTACGAGCCCTGGCCGGCGTCCGGTTTCGGAACAGGACGGGTGGAGGCTAGTGGCGGGGGGACGTCGGAACCTGGTGCACCTGCCGCCGCAGCCAGAGAACCACGCCGAGCAGCACGAGGGCGATGAGGGCAGCGGCCACCGAGGCCGCGCTGCCAACCTGCTCGCGGGCCGTCGCCTCCACGCCCAGCTCGCTTGTCTCCTCCCCGAGGGAGACACGGGGTTCGCCACCGGCGAACGGCAGCTGACCCCCGAAGCCGGGGTCACTCTCGCCGACCTCGGCGCCCTCGATCTGATCGGGCGGGAGCGTGGTCGTGACCGTGGTCCTGCGTGGGCTGGCCGGCACCGACGCCGGTACGGCCCGGGCCGGGGTGCTCGGAGGTACCGGCGGCGGCTTGTACGTGGTGGTCCGCCTGGCCGGCACGGTGGTGAGGGGCGGCAGGATGGTGGGTGGAGGCGTGTCGGTCGGCGGGGGGGTGAGCAGTTGTTCCGGCGAGGGGAGCGGCGGCAGGAGGGTCGTGGTGGTGGCAGTGGGATCCGGCGGTGCCGCCGTCAGCGGTGGGAGCGTGGGCAGGGTCGGGAGCTGGGCGTCGACGGCAGGTCCGAGCAGCGCCAGGCCGGCCAGGGCCACGGCGGCCATCGCACCGAGGCGACGGGCCCACCGGGCTGATCCTGTGGCCTCGGGTGCGAGCCCGGAGTTCCGGGAGTAGTGACGAACCGTCGGCATCCGAAAATAGTAGATGGATGCCGGGGCACACTTTGCCACCCTTGGACTGTGGAGCACTAACCGGCGGTCATAGTGGGTAGCACTGGCGGATGACCTCCACCCAACCGGCCGTCCTGTTCGACATCGACGGGACGTTGCTCGACAGCAACTACTTCCACACCGTGGCCTGGTGGCGGGCGCTGCAGGACAGGGGCGAGGACGTCGCCATGGCCCGCATCCACCCGCTCATCGGGATGGGCTCCGACAAGCTCCTCGAAAACCTATTCGGTGAGGAGCGTGACGGCTACAGCGACGCCCACGCAGAGCACTTCGCTCCGTACAAGGAGCACCTGCACGCCTTCCCCGGCGCCGCCGACCTGCTGGCCGAGGTATCCAAACGTGGTGTCCAGGTCGTGCTGGCGACATCGTCCAAGGAGTCCGACCTCGAGGCCATGTTGGCGGCCATCGATGCCGAGGGGGCCATCGACGAGATCGTCCACGGTGACATGGTGGAAGCCAGCAAGCCGGCGCCCGACATCTTCGCCGTCGCGCTTGACCGCCTTGGCCTGACGCCGGCGCAGACCGTGGTGGTGGGCGACACGCGCTGGGACATCGAGGCGGGAATGAAGGTCGGTTTGGAGGTCGTCACCGTCCTCACCGGTGGCTGGACGAGGGCCGACCTGAAGGAGGCCGGCGCCACCGCCGTCTACCGGGACGTCGCCGAACTGCTCGCCGAGATCGACGACAGCCCCCTCGCCCGTCTCGTCGACTAGCTCCGAACTAGCTCCGCCAGCCGGGGCCCAAGCGACTGCTCAGCGGCTGAAGCCACACAGCCGGTGGCCGAGGCGAACCAACAGGAACGGCTTTTTGTTGTCCGGCGCCTCCGCTCGGGAGCCGCCGCCATACGGGGTGAGTGGAACATCGTCCCCGCCCTGGTACTCGGCCAGCATGGCGGCCGGATAGGTCGGGGCGGGCAGCATCGACGTGGGCGCGGCGTCCGAACGCGCCTCAGCCTCCTGCGTCTCGTGGGCCTCGTGAGTCTCGCCTTCGTCGTCCGCCTCGTACTCGCCGCCGATTTCTTCCTCGACGTCCATGGCAACAGACATTGCCGAACCCCTT
>DATLCN010000012.1:0-13858 GCA_035526335.1 Acidimicrobiales bacterium
GGCTCACGATCCAAGCCGCGCACGACCCGAACTGGTATCCCAAAGGCATCAAGATCAGCGACGCCGAACTCGCTGCCGTGCCCCTCGCCCCCCACGACTTCCACGGCGAATGGAACTACACCGTCAACGCTCAATCAATCCCGGCGTGAGCCCTTATCGTCGACCGTGTAGGACGTGGGGGTCAGCGTGTCGGAGGGGGGACTTGAACTCTCCTTCCACCTGTGATGGCTGGTACCGCCAGGTGCCGTTTAGGCGGTCTGACCAGGGGCTTCATCAAAACAGCGGTCCGCCGAGGATCGTCCCGTAACGGCTCGTTCCGTTGCGTTCGTGACCAACTTGTGACCACGGTCGACCGATCGGACGTGGGGCACTAGGAGGTCGATCTCCCGCCTACCGCTGCTTAGAAGGCAGCTGTGAGGTGCGGACGGCACGGCACGAGACGGTAAACGAGCAGCTCAGGCGGCATGAGCTATGTCCGGGCTATGCCGCCTGGTACGCCTGGTATCGCCTCGTTGTGGCACGGAGTGGCACGACGGGGGCATTATGAAACACAACTGGTCGCGGGCGGTGTAGCCGTAGGTGTGATTGCCCGCTGGTACTCCGGTAGCGGTGGTGGAGGTGACCTTGGCCGCCGCGTCTCGGCCGTAGGTGAAGTTGGCCAGGGGACTGGCGCCCTTGGACACGGCGTTCGAGGTCAATTGCCCGGTGCTGTCGTAGGCCAAGGTGTCGACCACGCCGGTGGCCGGGGGCTGGGTCTTGGTCGTGAGGTTGCCCGTCATCGTCGTAGCCGAAGATGGCGGCATTTACCCGGGCGGGACTCACATCCGCTGGCCTGGTCCAGCTTCGAGGACGCACCGCCGTATCAGCGTATAGACACCGGTAACGAACGGCTGAATCCTCCTCTCAAAACTCGCTGCTGAACGGGACTCTGGGATTTTCCCAACTAACGGTACAAGTCGTAACAACTCCGTCTCCGCGGGTCAACCGGAGACTGGCGACGCTCCGATCCACGGGATAGAGAGCGATAAAAGCTCTCTTCGTCACGATTGCCTGCTCAGCGCCGCCGTTCTCAAACTGGATCTCCACAGCAGTGCAACGTCGCTGATCGAGCCGAATACATAAAAAAACTTACTCCCAGTCGCCTGGTACCCGCCGAGAAGCTGGCCTACAGAACCTGTCGTGCCCTCATCTTTTGCCCGGCAGTATGGATTCTTACCTTTGTACATAAGTAGGGCCAGTTGGCGATCAATCGCCGCTGCGTCGGCCGGGGACAGTGAGGTTGACTCATAAGGGGGAGGGTCGAACTCAACGGCTTGGCAAGCTCCTCCTTCGGTTGTTGCAGCGACAAATTGTCGCCAACTCACGCCTGTCGCCCGCCACGCAGCATGAGCACGACGGCGACACCCGGCATGAAGACGGCGCCGGGACGCGTGTCGTTGCCGATGCATTGAGCTGAGGCAGCGCCCTACTCAGCGGTGACTTCGGTGACCGCGGCGCGAGCCGAGGACTCGTCCACCATGGCCTTGTTGTCGGCAAAGGCGGCGACGAGGGACTGCACGGCCAGGTTGTTCACCGCTCGGGGAAGTCCCCGGCCGACCTGATGGATGAGGGCGATGGCGTCGTCGGAGAACAATGTGTCGGACCGCCCGGCCAGGCGGAGATGATGCGCGATGTAGGAGCCCGTCTCGGCTAGCTCCATGCCGGCCATGGCATAGCGAAGGGCGATGCGCTGATCGAGGGCGGCAAAGGCACCCAGCTTGATGCGCCGGCGCAAGGTGGGCTGGCCAACCAACAGCACAGCCCCAGGAGAACGTGAGTCCATGTCCACGCTGGTGAGCAGACGCAGCTCCTCGAGCTGATCGGCATCGAGAAGATGAGCTTCATCGACTACGACCACGACCCGCTTGCCCCGTTCGGCCTCCTCGGCGGCAAGAGCGTTGGTGGCCTGGGGGATGAGGGCGGCTTTGTGGAACCTGGGCACCCCACCCAGGGCCGACACGATGGCTGAGTAAAGACCACGGGCGCCAACGGCGGGGTTGCCCAGATAGATCAGGGTGTGGCGGCTGGTGTCGAGGGCGGCCAGGGCCGCTCTAGCGGCCACGGTCTTTCCGGCGCCGACTTCTCCTGTGAGCACGCCGAGGGCCCGCTCCTCCACACACCAGGCGATGCGTGCCGCGGCCTCGGCATGGGAGTGTACTTGAACTTCTTCCCGGACCCACACGGGCATGGGCTGTTGCGGCCTGCTTTGTCGAACGCAATGGGCACGGGCGCCGTGGCCTGACCCGTGTTTTCGAGCCGCTCGCCTATCTCTATGAGCGTGCGCTTCGCCTCGTCCACCCACCCCACCCAACGCTCCTCGTTCCACCCGAACAGGCACACAAGCCGACTGAACGCGTTGACGTACGCCGACAACAGAATGACCGTCGTACCGAGAAGCGAGTCGTTCGAGAAGTCCGGGGCAAGGTGGGCGAGCTCGGCGTCGTCGGAGTCGACACGGTCGAAGTACCGCATGAGGGCCGACGGGGTCGTGTGGGTGATCCCGGACAGCAGCACGTACATCGCGCTGCCCATCGAGCTCGAGTCCTCGAGGAGCTCGCCGACGAGCTTGGCGTTGTTCGGCATCGCGACGTTCATGCCGGACGGTGCTCCTTCGTCATCGCGGTGGACGGGGAGGCCTCGGCGCAGCGCCTGATCAAGGATCTCAGCCCGTCGCTCAAACTGTTCATAGAGATCCTTCATGAGCCGCTCGTGGCCTCCGTCGCTGACACCGGCCCTCTCCCGTAGGGGGGCGCCCGCCAGGAGCTCCTTGATGAGGTGGATGCTGTCGTCGACGCTCCGTAGGCGGACGCGGAAGCTGCGCCCAACACGCTCGCGAACGCCAAGGTCCGGGTCGGCCAGCCACCACGACCGGGCGCAGGCTTCGATGCATGCACGAGCGAGGACGAGGGGCCCGAAGATTCCGCCGAGCCCTCTTGGGGTGATGAGGACGGCGAGGCAGCCGAGGTGGTCGGCCGCGGCGAAGTTCGCCATCGTCACAAAGCTGAAGGCTGTTAGTGCGGGCTCGCTGCCCCATGGGCCGCCAGGGCCCTCCTCGCCCGTTGCGACTTCCGTTTCGGCGATTGAACCGGGAGCGGGCGCCCCATCGAACTCGTCGCGAATCGACTTCGACGCGTTCCACGTACCGTCGAGCAGGTAGTGGATGCCTTCGACCAGTTCGACGTACGGCATGAGTACGACGGTAGACCTGCTGGGGCCTTCGGCCGTGTCCCCAGATCGCCGACCGAGCGGAGTAGCCCTCTTCGAAGTGCCGTTCAGCGCGGCCCGTGTCGGGCCCGAGCCAGTCCAGTGGCCCGCCCGCGCACCTATCACGCCTGTGCCGGTAGTCGCGCCCGGGCCCGGGCACTCTGACCGGCGGCGAGGAGCAGGCCTCGCGCACCGAAGATGCTTGGATCGGCGTGGCGTCCGACGCGACAACCCGGCAATATCAGCGGGGCCACCTGGTCGAGCGCGATGATGGAGCGGTGGAACAAGGGCGCCAGGTCGTTGAAGACGAGATGTTCGGCTCCCCGGTACCGGGTTCATGGCCCGGACGGCAGCACCGTCCGGACGAAGATCCAGCCAGGACGATTCCGGCCAAGCCAGCGAGACGATGGCGAGACCGGTTGAAGACGCGCGGGAAGCGGACGGCGAGCTAGCGCAGGAGTGCGGTAGTCGCGCCTGAGCACGGACCCCCGTGGCCGCCGGCAAGGAGGCATCGCGGACCGACATGTGATCGCGCTGGCCTTGACAGCTCGCTACCCGGCATTATGCGTGGGTGCCGGTGTCGATCATCCGCAGGTGCGTCGGCGCCTGATGATGTCGCTGCCGATCCTGGTCGACCTGTTCGCCACCCTCCAAGCCTCGGTGGCGCCTCCCAAGGCCGGCGCCGGTTCCGAGTCGTGAGCGGCCGGCTCGTCTACGTCGTCAACTGCTCTCTTGACGGTTACATCGAGGACGCCGACGGCGGCTTCGATTGGTCCGAGCCGGATGACGAGCTCCACCAGTTCTTCAACGACCTCCTCCGCCCGATCGGGACATTCCTCTACGGCCGCCGGCTCTACGAGACGATGGCGGTGTGGGAGACGGACCCATCTCTGGCCGCCGGGTCGCCGGTGATGGCCGACTTCGCCGCGGTGTGGCAGGACGCCGACAAGATCGTTTACTCGACGACGCTCGAGGCGCCGGCCACGGAGCGGACCCGGATCGAGCGGGACTTCGACCCTGACGCGGTGCGCGGGGTAAAGGCAGCCGCGGCCACCGATCTCGTGATCGGCAACGCGACGCTCACCGCCCACGCGTTCCGGGCAGGCCTAGTGGACGAGATCCACTTGGTGGTGGCGCCGGTCGTCGTGGGCGGCGGCAAACCGGCGCTTCCGGGCGGTGTCCGGCTCGACCTCGAGCTGGTCGAGGTGCGCCGCTTCGAGGGCACCGGCGTGGTGTCCTTGCGCCATCGGGTACGGGGGACGGCGTGAGCGCAGGCATGAGATGCGTCTGAAAAAGCTCTGGCGAGTGATCTGGACGCCTAGGGATGAGTTACCGGCCAGAGAAAACCCGGTGTGGTTCTCACGGGGCGGCTTCACGGCCATCATTTTGATCCCTGGTGGTCTCATCACCATGCTGGCCTACCGAGACGGCGAATCCGTCGCCATCTGCCTTATGTCGGTGGCCTTTGGCGTCTTCTCGTGGTGGTTTGCTCGCGAGACCGGATCGTGAGGTTCCTAGACATGAGCCCCGCTCTGGCTCGACGAGGGTGGACGCTTTTGTCTGCCGACCTCAATCCACTCATCGAGCCATTCAGCTGACAATCATCCGGGATGTGCGGTTGCAGAGCAGTTCGGATGGTCCGGAGGGCCTCCTTGGGGGTCTTGCCCTCGGCTTGCTTTCGCAGGTAGAAGGCCCGGCCAGCGCAGTTGTTGCGAACCTGGGTGATGGCGACCATATGGATGGCGTGGTTGAGCTTGCGGTTGCCCTTGGTGTTCAGCCGATAGGCCGGAGGACCGCCGCCGCTGCTCGAGTCGACCGGGGCGGTGCCGTTGTAGCTGGCGAAGTGATGACGGGTCCGGAAGCGGGCCACGTCGCCGACCTCGCCGAGCAGGCGCGCCGTGGTGACCGGCCCCACCCCGAACAGCCTCGTCAACCCCGTCGGCGTGTCGGCCACGGCGGCTTTGATCTGGGCCATCAGCTCGGCCAGGCGACGGTCGATGGCCACCAGGTCGGCGATCTGTTCGGCGATCAGCCGCCGGCGCAGGCGTCCCACCTCGTCACGGGGGACGCACCTTGGCCAACAGCTGCTTGGCCTTGGCCGCCGTCAGAGCGCGGGGAGCGCCGCCGGGAACGAGATTGACCAGGTCACGGTGGATGCGGCACACCGCCTGGGTGCGTAAGCCGACCAGCTCGTGGCGGCGGTTGGCCAGCAGCCGCATGGCGACGGTGCGGTCGTCGGGACGGACCTCGGCGAGGTCGGGGGCGTGCAGGGCGACCAGGGCGATGGAGTGGGCGTCGGTGTCGTCGTTCTTGCGGCCGTTGCCGCCGGCGTAGACGCGCACGAGCGCTGCCCGGCGGGTGGACACATCAACGACCCGCTCGCCCTCGGCCACCAGCCGCTGTGCCAGGTGCTTGCCCACGCCGTTGCAGCCCTCGACGGCCCAGGTGCGCGGCCTCCACTGGCGCGAGAACGCCCGCAGCTCCCGAAAGCCGCCGGCGGAGTTCTCGAATTGCGCCCGAGCGAGCACCTTGCCCTTGACGTTGAGCACCACCACGGCGTTGATCCGCTTGTGCGGGTCCACACCGATCACCACCTTTGCCATTGTCCTTCCTCCGCAATTTCGGTTCCTGGTGGGACACGAGGAGGGCAGCGCTACTACGAGCTTGGCAATCCCCTCTCGAACCACTCCTCGCAAGCGGTGCCCGGCGAGGAGCGTTCCATTCGCGAGCCACACCGAAATCGGTGGGCAGCCGGTTCGCGAGCTACTCGCCGGACACCTGGGCTCCAGGCTGGCCTGCCCGGAGCCTTAGTGGTGGTTCTAACAAGTAGCTGGTTAGTCAGCGCCCGCGCCAGTGTCGCGAGGGGCTCAACCGCAGACGAAGATCGGTTGCAGTCTTGCCTGCGGTTGAGCCCCTCGCGACAACTGGCGCGGGCGCTGGCTAACCGGCATTATGCGTGCCTGAAAACGCCCGGCCGCCGTACCCTTCGGAGGGTGAATGCGCACGGGGTCCCAGCCGCTGACTTCGATGAGTTCGTCGGGCAGCTCGACCTCATCGTGCAGGAACGTGGCGGCCTCTGGGAGCCCCTCTCGCTGTCAACTGTCGTCCTCCCGGGCCGCACCGAGACTCACGGCCCATGGCCTTTCGAGGCTTGTGCGGCAGTCTTCACGGAGTGGTTGAAGGCCGAGCTGATCGGCATCTATCGCCTCGAATCCATGGGAGCTGAGCCAGTTGACCTAACCACCGACGAGGCCCACGCAGTGCTTGCCGATCGGAGCTCCTGGCGTCCGGCGGCGGGCCTCTACTTGTTCCCAACAGCGAAGGGTGAGGCGGCGCACCTTGAAGAGTGGCGGGCTGTCGTTAGAGATGAGCACGCCTAGGTGCCGCTCTCCGCGCCCTGAACCGCCCCTTGGCGGGAGGGGCACCCTCAGCACTTCGGCCGCTCCGATCATCCAGATCGGCGTGACGGTCGGGGCCGCGAGTGGGCAGTCGGTGCGTGGCTGGATGGCCGCACGTCCTGTGCAACGGTCGGGGGCTTGACGGCCACCAGAACGATGCGAACAGGCACCGTCGCCGAAGCGCCGGTATGTCACGGGTGTCACAGCCGCTGTTCTTTCTCCGGCCACGGGCAGCGCCATTCACACAGAAGGCCCTTGATGACGTCTCCGCCTACCTGTGTTGTTGAGCACCGAATGCGGCTTCCCACCGGCGCTGCTTCCGTTTCCGACGTGACCGTCGGAACTCGAAGAACGGCCCTATGGGTGACGGGGCCACCACCGCGGGTCCAGCGAGGTCGCCGACGATGTAGAGCTCCGCAACCGGGCGCAGGCTCTTGAGCCGCCCCCGCAGTGAGGAGGTGACAGTCCCGACAGCGGCATCAGGACCTCTACCCAGTCGGAGGATCGGCTGGATCGTGCGGCCTGCTGGAAGCTCCTTGTACGTCGCGCTGACTTTGCTCCACGGCGATTTGCGAAGCATGCGGCGCCACCGACGAGCACGGCGCACCACGGTGAATCCGACCGGTAGCGCAACGAAGGAAGCAACAAAGGCGACACAGAACACGAAGATGCCCAAGGCAGAGTCATTCTCCTCCGCCGTCGTTCGAACGTTGGACGGGTTCGAGGGGTCGTAGATGACCTCCACCTGCTGACCGACCCGGTAGATCGGCGAGTCGGAGTTCAGGTTGATTCGCTCTTCGTAGAGAATGCTGGCCGCCTGGAATCGAACGTTGATGCTTCCCTCGGAGAGGCGGCCACCGTGACGTACGGCGGTGACGACTCCACTTGTGTGCCGGCCCGTCCGTGCGAGCTCCTCAGAGCGGTCTTCGGCCCGAACGGCGATGATGCACGCGACGACCATCAGGAGCACGCCGGCGAGAAGCCAGGTCCGCCCCGAGCGGCGATAGCGCAAGACGCCACGAGCGGTCGCGTCCCTCTCCCACGCCGGTTCTTCTACACCACCATGGTCCGATCCGATCGAGCGTGTACTCATCGTCGGATAAGGCCTGATCGGCGTTGCCCGCGCGGCCCGGCGTCACCTGCGCGCATCGGAATCCGAGCCTGGGTCCCGCAGATGGGCGTTCGGCTCAAGTCGGTCGTCGACAGAGGGCATACACACGGCAACGGCGGCGCCCGCCGTGATGGCGAGGTAGGACACGACCAGGTATGGGTTTAAGAGGACGTCGCCCCATCCCTCCCACTCCTCGTCGACGCTCATCAAGTAGCCGCCGAAGAGGATCATGAGCGTGACGAACAGCCAACCGAGAGCGATGGCGCAGGCCAAGGGAGTCCGAATAGTCCTCACCCGACACGGTACGTCGCCCGCATCGAGCTGCGAAACGGCCTGCACTTACCCGCTCTTACGTGCCGGTACTCGCGCCTGAGCAGGGGCACCGTCGCCGCCGCCAAGGAGGAGGACATCGCGCACCGAAGATGTGCTCGCGCTGGCCTTGGTGGCGTACGACCCGGCACTATGGACGGGGTGCGAGTGGGGCTACTGGCGGGCGAGAACGGGACACCCCACGGCGACGGCGTGGCCAGCCTTGCCAAGTGGGGAGCCACCCTTGTGCTCCTCGCAGGCGCCCTCTACTTGGCCATTTCCAATGCGTCATGGTGGGTGTGGGTCGGTAACAGCGCCTTTCGAGGGATACGTGAGCCCAAAGACATTGGCCTCGGCATCAGTGCGTCTTCTTCGCCAGTGCGCTCTTCGGTGCGGCAGCCTCGGTTTTCTGGTGGACCGCCGGCTCCTCTCGGAGCCGCCGAAGGCGTGTCGTAATGGCCTCCCTCGCAGGCACCGGTGTCACGGTCGTCGCAATCTTCTATTCCGCCGCGCTCATGGGGCCTTTCTGACGAGACCCCTGACCGCTCCGATGTGCCGTTCATCGCGTTCCTGGGCGGCGTGCCGGCAGAGCTCCACTGAGCCGGCCCCGCGCACCTATCACTCCGTCGCGCTGGCATCGGCCCTCCGCGAGCCGGCATTATCCGCGGGTGGTCCCCGTAAGATGGTCTGTCCATCTTGGAGGTATATGCATGTCTCGCAAGAGGATGGCCTTGTCGGTGTTGCTGACCGCCATTTCGGTTGTTGCAGTTGCCGTCGGGATTTATCTGAAGTACCAGGATCTCTGAGCGGTACAGACTGAGTAGTGGGGCCTTCCGCTACAACTACACATTCGCTCGCCCGAAGGGTGTCGATTCGATGACCGCTCCGAAGTGCCGCCAGGTACGGCTAAGCGTCATCGGAATTGTTCTTTAGTCCATCGCCTGCGCCGAATCTGCCGAATTGACACTTTCACGCTGGCATACTCGCGTCAGTGACCAGATACGGTGTCAAAAGGGTGGAGCGACCGAAGAGGCCGACCCTTTGGGACCGGACAAAGCAGGTCGTGTACTGGGTTCTCAACTTCTTCGTTGGGTAGCGGGAACACCGAAGGCCCGCTAGTCGCGCCTGCGGGCATAGCCCCGGCCGCGGGGCCCGTTCCGACGCCCCCCGCACCGAAGATGCTTGGGCTCGCGCTGCCCTGACGACCCGCGACCGGCGGAGCGAGCAGCGGTGTGGCTCAGGAGACGTCACATGCCACAATGCCAAGCAATGGAGGAACCTCCTCACGACCCCACCTTGGACTGGCCGAGGGTGTTCCATAAGGGCGATGTCGTTCGCTCCCGTGACGGAGAGTGCCTTGGCGTAGTTCTCGCCATAGCCGACTGTTCAGGCGACAAGACGCCGTGCTGGGAGTTGCACGTTTGACTGGGTGAGACGAGGAGTCCGAGAGGGCATCGGCATGTGGGACCCGTGGGATGCCGTAGTTGTCACGGACAAGGCCACCATCGAGGAAGCTCGCAGTCTCGGACTTCGGTGGCCGATCGGGCACCAGCCGCCCTAACACCCGCTCCGACGTGCCGATACTGGACAGACGGGCTGGGCGCCGAAGATCTCTTCGGTGCAATATCCCCTGGAGGACGGACCCGTCTGCCCTCTGCTCAGCCGGGGCCCGAAAAAGACACCGGCGTCCCGGCGTGTTGTGTAGCTCCGGATACGTTGGACGGGCCGCAATCGGGTGCTCGGCGGTGGGTTCACCAGCTGCGCACGCCAAGACCATTGGCGGGATCGACGCAGCCGCACCGAACGTGCAGGCGCGAATCCGTAGCTCGGTCGGCCAGCAGCAGGACCGAACGGCGCGTAGAGCGTGCCCTCGATTAGGCGTTCCGGGACACCTCGATGGACCGTGGCCCCGAGGGTTATGGGATGCTCCTGCCCCAGGGCCTGGGGACTCTGCAGGCGCTGCTCCGGAGTCGAGCGGTCGCCTGGGCCACGGCCTAGTTCAGGGGCCAACCGAGAGCGCCGGGGGCAAGAAGGCAAGCTGAGAGCGAGTGCCCTGCAATGACGCGTGCCCACGGCGAGTTGCGGTCCCTCCGATGGGTCAACGCCGCTCTACAGACGAGAGGAACCTCCGCACTTCCCGGCGGTTGTGAAGCTGAATGACCTCGGCGGCGGCTGCGTGTACGGAGATGGCAGTGACGAGCGAAGGCCGTCTAGCTGAGGGCCACGTCGTACAGATCCATTGCGCAAGGAACGCGACCCACCGTAGGGACGCCTTCACGCCGTCGGGGTAGTCGTAGGACCCCATGAGATGGCGCTGGAGCAAACCACAAAGACAGAGCCACCGCGGGAAGTCCAGGAACACCACCGTGTCGGCCCGGGAGAGCCGCAGGTCCTTGTTTGCCGCGTCCCCGTCGATGACCCAGCGGTCTCGTGCGACAATCTCCTCCTCGATTCTGCGGAACTCAGCCGGCTCCACGGTGTTCGTGGCGGCCGTTGCGGGTCCGGTCACGCGGTAGCGACCTGGCCTCCACCAGTACCGGTCCAAGTGGAACGCCTCAATGCCGAGCCGCATGCCGAGGGAGCGAGCAACGGTGGACTTCCCGGCCCCGATGCAGCCGACGACGGCGATCCGCTCCACCGGTTGATCATGACCCGTGACGGATCGAAGGTGCCGAGGGGAACTCCCCGTCTCGGTCGGACAACAGACGCGGAGGGCTGTACGCCGGGCGCTCCAAAGAATTTGGCTGACCGGCATCACGCCATTCCGGCGTTCAGGGCCACTGGGTCCCACGGAGGGGTGTCGATATGGGATACGCAGGAGAGCGGCGCGACTCCTGGTGCGGGCCAGCTGCGGTCCCGGACGACCGGGGCGTTGCTCCTGCCAGGAGGTTCCGGCGACGCAGGAGGTCAGTCGCGGGCAGCAAGAGAGTTCGGTCTGAGGAACGCCGGATGGCCTCGTGAACCGACGCACAATGCGGGGACCTCGTGAGTGCGTTGCCCCTCCGACCCAGGCCGATGCCTCCGCTCGGACTCGAATTCTCGAACCGGCCGCCGGTTCATGATTCTCGCCATCGGGCCGGGATCCGGGGCCTCATGTCGGAAGCCGCACGGCAGTGCGAGGACGGGTATCTTCGAGGTCGTGGGGGGTAGCCCAACTCGGGAGCAGGCGCTCGAGGCAGGGCGGGCCGCCCACTCAGCCAAGGCGTGGGCGGGTGCGGTCGACCACCTCCGGGCCGCGGAAGCCGGC
Source organism: Acidimicrobiales bacterium (assembly GCA_035526335.1). Classification (GTDB taxonomy): domain Bacteria; phylum Actinomycetota; class Acidimicrobiia; order Acidimicrobiales. The sequence continues at coordinate 11,309 of DATLCN010000012.1, forward strand.
GCCGACCTCGAGGCGGCGGACCTGGAGCTGCTGGCCGAAGCCACCTACCTCATCGGTCGGGAAGACGAAGCCGTCGCCCTCTGGATCCGGGCTCACAAGGCGTGGCTCGCCGCCGGCGCCGGCGCCGGCGTCCGGGCCGTCCGGCCCGCCTTCTGGGTGACCCTCGTACTGGAGCTGCGGGGCGACCAGGCGCAGGCCGGCGGATGGATGGCGAGGACCCAGCGGCTGGTGGAGGAGGCCGGAGGCGACTGCGTGGAGGAGGGCTACCTGCTCTTCTTCATGGGGATGGGCCAACTGGAGGAGGGCGACGTCCTGGGCGCCAGCGCCACCCTGGCCCGGGCGGCCGAGCTGGGCACCCGCTTCGCCGATGCTGACCTGATGGCCTTCGCCCGCATGGGGAGCGGGCAGTCGCTCGTGTGGCTGGGCCAGCAGGCCCAGGGCCTGTCCCTGCTCGACGAGGCCATGGTCGCCGTGACCGCCGGCGAGGTGTCGGACATCGCCGCCGGCATCGTGTATTGCGCCCTCATCGAGGCGTGCCACGACGCCTTCGACCTGCGGCGAGCCACGGAATGGACCGAGGCCCTCGCCACGTGGTGCGCATCCCAGCCCGACCTCGTCCCCTACCGGGGCAATTGCCAGGTGCACCGGGCCGAAATACTGCTCTTGCGGGGGAGGTGGGACGACGCCGGTGGGGAGGCAGACCAGGCCGGCCAGCGGCTGGCCGGTGGCCCCTCAGCAGCCAACGCCCACTACCAGCGGGGCGAGGTCCACCGACTGAGGGGCGAGTCGGAGTTGGCCGAGGCCGCCTACCGGCAGGCCAGCGAGCTTGGCCGCGTGCCCCAGCCCGGCCTGGCCCTGCTGCGTCTGGCCCAGGGACAGGTGGAGGCGGCTGCCGCGAGCATGCGTCGCCTTCTCGGGGAGTCAGACGAGCGGGTGGTGCGGGCCCGTCTGCTTGGAGCGGCCGTTGACATCCTGCTGGCGGCCGGCGACGTGGCCAGCGCCCGTGCTGCGGCTGACGAGCTGTCCGGCCACGCCGCCGCCTTCGGTTCGCCGCTGCTGCACGCCAACGCCGGTTACGCAGCCGGGGCGGTGCTGCTGGCGGAGGACAATCCTCGCGGCGCCTGCGAGACCCTGCGCCGGGCCGCCGACGCCTGGCGGTCCCTCGAGGTGCCCTTCGAAATGGCCCGTACCCGGTCCCTGCTCGGTGTGGCCTGCTCGCAGCTCGGAGACACCGATGCTGCCGCCCTGGAGCACGGGGCCGCCCGGCGCACCCTCACCCAACTCGGCGCCCGACCGGCCCTGCGCCTGCTGGATGAACTGGCCGCCGCCCAAGTCCAGCGGTCCGAGGCGCCGTCGGCCGGGCCGCTCACGGCGCGGGAGGTGGAGGTGCTGCTCCTGCTGGCCACCGGCCGCACCAACAAAGCCGTCGCCGCCGAGCTCGTGATCAGCCAGAAGACGGTGGCTCGTCACGTCGCCAACATCTTTACCAAGCTCGGCCTGTCGTCCCGGTCCGCGGCTACCGCCTACGCCTACGAGCACGGTCTGGTTTGACGACCGCTGCTGGTGGCCTGCACAGAATCACCCACGCGGTCAGCTGAAGTTGCATAGTTCGCCCGAAGCGCCCCCCGCTACCGGTCGTCATAATCAGACGTGCCCGGACGACCGGGCACCGAGCGAAAAGGAGCGAGCAATGGGTGAAGCGAGGACAGCGATCGACCGCATGACTGAGGCCATGGTGACCCACGACCGGGCGGCTCTGGCCGCCGCCTACGCGGAGGACGCTGTGGCAGTGACGCCCGACGAGGGCGAGCTCAAGGGCCGCGACGAGGTCGTCGGGTACCTTTCGCGACTCCTCGATGCACTGCCCGACTTCCGGTGGGAGCCGCTGGCTGAGCACGAGTCAGGCGACACCTCGATCGACGAGGGCTGGGTGGTGGGCACCAACACCGGTGACATCGTCCTGGGCGACAGCACGACCATCCCGGCCACCGGCAAGTCGGTGCGCGTGCGCGGCTGCGACATCGCCACCGTCTCCGGCGGGCTGGTCGTCCGCCACCACTTCTACTTTGACCAGATGGAGCTGCTCACCCAACTGGGCCTGGCCCCCGAGCAGCCGTAGCCCTCAGCGCGCAGTGCCGGCTCCACCGCTTCGTCGGATTCTGCCGTCCTGGTTGGGCCATGCGCTCGCTACGCGGGCACGCCCAGGCAGAACAAGAGGAGCACCGGTGTGTCGCCGTGCAAACGATTTGCAAACGCCAAGGTTCCGCGCAGGGAGCGGCAAGGAGCGGCAAGGAGCGGCAAGGCGCAACATGAACGCCCTGCTCAGCTGCCGCTTGCTACCGCTCCCTGCCGTTGGCTGCCGCTCCCTGCATGCCAGGGGCGGTTAGTTCAAGTCCCCCCTCCGACACGGCGACCCCCACGTCCGACACACCGACCCCCACCCCCGACACAGTCGACGCTGAGTGGTGCGATTGGCCTCGTGGGCTGGTTTCTGCCCCAAAATCACCACCATCAGTGACGTGTCGGACGTGGGGGCGATTCTCCCCCCTC
>DATLCN010000026.1:0-155199 GCA_035526335.1 Acidimicrobiales bacterium
GGAGCACCTCGGAGGCACCCAGCTACGGCTCACCTTCACGGACGGACTCGTACGCGAGCTCGACTTCGCCGACGTGTTGGGTGAGGGCGTCTTCGCTGAGCTCCGGGATGAGTCCCTCTTCGCCGAGGCTTCAGTCGATCCAGTCGCGGGCACCCTGCGCTGGCCCGGCGGAGCGGACCTTGATCCCGACGTGCTCCATGGCGATTTCCAGCCCGCGACCGGCCCGCCTCCTCGGCTACTGCGAGAGTACCGACTTCGGCCCACCGGGTGAGGTAGTCGGATCGCGCCTGTCTTCGGTCGCGAACACCGGAAGGATCCAGGGCGTCAGCATCACTCGCCTCCGCCCTTGGCGCAAGCTGGGTCCATGAGCGCACAATGAAGGATCTCGCCGCCGTGCTCACGCCACTGCGCTTGTGTCACAGGGACCAATCGGGCCGCTACCGCACGAACCTCGTCCAGGGCCAGGGCGTAGCTTTGGACCGTGACCGTGTAGTTCTTCTCGAAGGCGACGTTGACGATTGCGGGCTTCCCCTCTGGGCCGGCGCCCCATGAGGCGGTCGTCGAGCGCTATTCCCATGGGTGAGCTCGATACCTCGAAGCTCCTTGTCGCGTTCCAGCAAGCCGACGCTGTGGCCTGAGAACAGGAGGTCAAGTCCTTCTTCACCGCCAGTGACCGGAACAAAGCGCTCATATTCGGCGAACCAATCCAACGACGGCTCTGCCGTCGCCAGGGGCCCAGGGCCACCGAGGGGCTACCGCCTCTTTAAACGTCCAATCTGAGTCCTGAAACACGACGTAAACGCTGTTGTCACCGCTCTTGTCAACCTCGGACCCAGTTGGTCGGGGGTCGTTGGACGAGCACGAAGAAAGAGCGGTGGCTAGTACAAAGGCGAGCAAAGCTCGCCATGAACTCAGTTTCCTCTTAGCACTTGGCGCCACAGGGGTCGCGAGGGCGAGCGCAGAGGTCATCGTCGAGAAAGCGTATCGGTGACCCGGGGGCCGCCTCACGGGCTGCCCTATAGCGGCGCTGCGCCGACGTCGCACCCGATAACCGGCGCTCCGTGATCCGGGGTGCTGACCCCGCGGCGGCGATCCAATCTTCGCGTCGAAGCGGCCGGTGCCCTTCCCCACCTGCGGAAGTTCCCGTCGCGCTCGGGGGCCGTGGATGCACGTAGTTCCAGTGGAACCGATGGAACCGCCTTCCCCTCAAAGGAGCCGCCATGTATGACGCCGCGCCCGCCGCCCCTGCCTCCCCGTCCGGCAGCAACAGGAGCTGCGTGCCCACTACTCCTGCCGCCTCCAACCCCGATGACGCCACGGTCGACACCACATCATCTCCATCCGACGCTCCCGCGCCCGACCTGCCCCGCGTTGATACCTCCAACGAATGCACAGCCGTATCCGCTGTGCGGAAACGGTGGAAACCCCGCCGACCCGTCTCTGGCAACCCTGGAGGAAGTCCGCCAGCTGCTGGATCTGGCAGACCGAGTCGTCCCGGCGCCGCCACTCGCCGACGTGGACACGGCATCGGTTCGCCGATGGACCGACGCGGCCACCGGCGCGCTCGTCTCGCGGCGAGAGGCGATCCGATTGGCGCGCGCCGTCGAACCGATCCTCGATGAGCACTGTGAGACACCATGTGGATCGACCGTCAGCGTGAGGTGCTCGCCCGCCGACGGCGTTCGGAGTCCTTGGTCATCGGGGTAGAGCACATCGTCCGGTCCGGGGTGCTCCTCGGAGCGCGTCAGGCTGGCTGGCTGTCGCTCGTCGGGCCCCGAGTGGGAAACTTCGTCGTCCCGGGAGCCTCCGTGGCGGCGCCATCCCCACACGCCGAGCACGGCGCCAGCAGCCACGACGAGGCCGCTTCCCAGCGCCAGCCCTGCAGCGCCCACGGCGATGCCGGCGCCGAGAAGGACCGGAGGCCGCAACACACGGCCATGCTGACGCCGAGCACGCCGACAAGGCCGCCGAACTTACGGTCATTGGACATCGAGACTCCTTTGGTGTTCGGTTGGCGGATCAGCCGGCTACGCCGCGCAGCACGAGAGCTTCTTCACGTCGCCCTTGAACGACTGTGCCACCAGCTTCAGGCCCTCGCTCATCGTCAGGTACGGCGCCCAGGTGTTGGCGAGGTCGTCAACGGTGAGGCCGAACTTGATGGCGTACGTGGCGATCTCGACTCTGGACATCAGCTCTCCTTGGGGGCGGCGTCGATGACTCGGCAGCAGGCGATCTGGGCTTCGTTGGCTTCGAGGAAGCGCCTGGCCTGGGCCAGCAGGGAGCCGACCTTGCGGCTGGTCACCCGGTACAGGGTGCGGCGGCCCTCGATGCGGCTCTGCACGAACCCGCACCACACCAGGCAGTTCACGTGCTCGGACACCCGGTTCTGGGTGGCACCCAGGCGGCGGACCAGCTCCATCTGGTGCAGCTCGCCCTCCTCCAACAGCAGCTCCAGGATGCGCAGGCGGGTGGCGTCGCCCAGGGCCCGGAACAGCCGGGCCAGCAACTCGCTGTGGGCGAGCACGACGGGCTCGGCTTCGACGATGGCGGGACGACCTCCAGGCATAGGGCTCTCTCCTCCTTCGATCACTATAGCCGAATGATACGGCTAAACGTATGAGATGTCGACGCGCCCGCCTCCCGGGCCAGGTGCTGGTCGGTGGGATCCAGCTTCGGGGATGAGCCGATGGCGGGCGAGGTCGTCGAGATCGTGCCTGGACTCGATCATGAGTTTCCTCCGTTTGGGTTCCCGACGACGACCGGCCGGTCTCCGAGATCATGGACGAGGGCCCCAGCACCTATCGGCCCCATGTCCCCGCAGCCGAGATGGCCGAGCGGCTGGACGAACATCCCCAGCCCCGCATCCTGGTCACGACGCTCGACGGTCGCCTGGTCGGCATGGCCAGCGCCGAGGACATCACAGCCGCGACAGGACGAGCAGAGCCATGATCCGGTCGATGACCACGCTGGCGAAGAAAGCGGCGATCGCCGGCTAAGTGCAGCCCGGTGGAACTACGGACACGTTTGCTGATGCAGCATCGGAGCCGTCGCGGCACGCTGGGAGCCATTGCCACAAACGTGTCCGTAGTTCCGTAGGGCTGCACTAAGGGTCCCCACGCTGAATAGAACGCGCGACATTACGATGACGGCGTGAAGCTCTCTTCCGAAGGACTCGCTGAGTTCTTCGGGGACACGCTGAGCCATCTCAACGAGATCCGGGCACTGGGCGAAAAATCGAAGAGGGCGCCGCGCCATTTTCGCCGGCGAACACGGATGAGGTGGCCACGGACGACGACGAGGCAGCCGGTCAGGTCGCCGAGGGTGTCGTTGGCCAGAAAGCCCCGCACCGCCTCGGCGACCGATGTGGCGTCCTGCGAGTCGACTCTCAAAACTGCGACACCAGGATGAGACCCTGGCGGGTAGCTACGAACGTCGCCGAGCCCACGGTCCAGGGTGAGCAGGAACCGATCCGCACAAGTCGCGGCAGCGAGCACCTCGGGATCGGCTGCTCCGCCAATGGCTTCGTCAAGGACCGTATCGACGTCGTGGCCGAGGGCAGCCGCCGCCAGCCTCGCGGCCTCCGGAAGGTTCTCGTCGAGCTTCAGCCTCACCGAGGAGCAGAATCCAGCGGATGCAGCTCCTCCCGAGCGAGCACCGCTGCGTACGCGAGGGCCGCTCGAACCGAGCCCTCGGGTAGCGACGGGTACTGCTCGTCGATCTCCTCCTCGGTCATCGCCGCCGCGAGGCAGTCGAGCACGACGCTGACCGGGATCCGCGTGCCACGGAAGCGAGCGGCGAGGACGGCGGCGGCGGCGGCTGCGATGTTCGCCCACCGGTAGGCGGCTATCTCCGCCAGGACACGCGGTCGGTGGTCCACCATGTCGGAGAGCTGCACCATCACCGCGCCCTCGCCTGGCCATGGACGACCAAAGGATCGACGTCGATGAGTTCCAGAAGCTCCGGGGTCATGCTGCCCATGATCCACGCGCGGAGCGCAACGCCCGGAGCCGAGAAGTCCAGATGGCCAGAATCGAACGCTGAAGGCCATCGAGCTGAGGACTGGCTGCGAGGTGCTCTCCACCGACGAAACCCTCGCACGCAAAGGCGCGGCGCTGCGGACGCCGGTAGGCGGCGTCCGCAAGCCGTCGGCGGTCGACGCCATCGTTGTTGCTCTCGCCGACGCAGTGGGAGGAGCGACGGTGCTCACCGGCGACCTTTCAGGAGCCTGTTTCGCCCCTCAGGACGGGTTCTCCGAAGGCGGCCAGCCCGGGCGGCGCGGTTTGCCCCCGATGGCGTCCGGAAGAAGAATCGGCGGGTGCTCCGCCGGCGGGTCCGTGACAGCAGGCCGGCGGCGATCTTCGCCGAGGACCTCCTGCAGGGGTGCTCCGAGCTCTTCACGACATTCGGTGAAGAGCCGCTGAAACTGCAGATCTCCATCCCGATCGACGAGCGGGGAGTCGTCCTCCTTCGACCTCATGGTCCGCTGGAAGCCCCACGCGTGCCCGCGTGGATGTCAGTCACCCGCGCCGCCGGCGGTTGCTACGGAATCCGAATCAGCCGTGCCGACGCCGGAGCGATGATCATCCCCGGCCTGGGGGAGGCTCCCATGAACGAGCTCACCTTCCTCGTGACGTCGCATGGTCTCGAGATAGGGCCCATGGAGGTGTCCGTCGATGAGGCCACCGCCCGTGCCCTGGCCACCGCGCTCTTGATCACCGTCGGCATGAAGCTCACGAAAGCCCGGGCGCAGGGCGACCTCGGGAGGCAGGAAGGGGAACGGGCGTGACGGTCAACGTGCCGCCGGCGATCTCCGGCGGCTGAAGCCGGGGTAGCCACCGGTCCGGCTCATCGAGCGGACCCTCGTTGCCCGCCGTGCTGTCCGGATGCCGGTAGCTCGACGATGAAGCTGCTCCCGGCGCCGAGCGCCGACTCCACCCGCGCAAATCCTCCGTGTCCATTCACGATGGCCTCGACTATCGCGAGACCGAGTCCGGTGCCACCGCCGGCCCGGGCTCGTGACGCATCGGCGCGGAAGAAGCGCTCGAAGACGCTCGAAGCGACCTCCGGAGTCATGCCCGGACCCTCGTCGGCCACCGTCAGACGCGCCGTTCCGTCGATGGCGGTCACCGCCACCCTGACGGGCGTAGCGGCCGGCGTGTGCACCCGGACATTGGTCAGGAGGTTGGCGACGACCTGACGTAGCTGCGCCTCGTCACCCTCGATGACGACCGGCTCCAGAGCACTCTCGAGGGGCCGGTCCGGCTCGACCGCCCGGGCGTCGCTCACCGCGTCGGCGACCAGCTCGTCCAGCCGGACGGGTACCCGGGCCGGTGCACGGTCCTGGTCGAGGCGGGCCAGGAGGAGCAGATCCTCGGTCAGCGCGGTCATTCGCCTGGCCTCCTGCTCCATACGTCGCATTGCGTCCGCCAGCGCCGGCGGGTCCTTCAGACCGCCGGCCCGCCACAGCTCCGCGTAACCGAGGATGGAGGTGAGCGGCGTCCGCAGCTCGTGGGAGGCATCAGCGGCGAAGCGTCTCACCTTCGCCTCCGACTTCTCCCGGGCCCGGAAGGACTCCTGGATGCGTTCCAGCATCGTGTTCAGGGCCTGGCCCAGGCGGCCGACCTCGGTGTTCCCGCCTGGATGTTCGACGCGACGGGAGAGGTCCCCCTGGGCGATGGCGTCCGCCGTTCTGGCCATGTCCTCTATCGGGTGCACGCCGAGACGCAGCATCCACCACGACACCAGGGCGAGCGTGGCCAACACCGACAGGGTGCCGAGGACCTGAACCAGGCGGAGCCGTTCCAGTGTCGACTCCAGCTCGCCCAGGCTCAGCGCGACAACCGTCACCCTGTCGCGGGCATCGGCGACGGCGACCACCCGCCAGGTGCCACTTCCGCTCTCAGCCGGGACGCTGAAGGGCAGCGGGGTCGCCGGTCGCCTAACCGCCGAGGCCGCGATATCACCTCTTCCGAGGCGAGGCCGGGCCTGGCCATCGTCGGCCAGCGCCGAGCTCAGCTGGATGACCGTGCCGGTCGACAGGTCACCGACGGCGATGAAGTATTCCGAGAAGGTCTGGTCCCGGGCCACCGGGGGCCGCTCGGGAAGGCCCGGTTGGCGCCCGCCACCCGGCGGGCGGAAGACGTCACGCGAGGCGGCGGCAGCGAGCTGGCGGTCGACCCGATCGAGCAGCACGGAGCGGAAGCGGTGGGCCAGGGTGACGTTCGTCACGACGAGCACCGCGCTTACGGCCAGCAGCCCGAGCAGCAGGCGACGCCGGAGCGACATCATCCGGTCCGGAGCGAGTACCCCACGCCTCGGACGGTGTGGATGAGCGGCGGGTCGAAGGCGTCGATCTTCCTGCGCAGGTAGCTGATGTAGGTCTCCACGACGCTGGCGTGCCCACCGAAGTCGTACTGCCAGACGTGGTCGAGGATCTGGCTCTTCGAAAGCACCTTGCCGGCGTTGACGAGCAGGAACCGGAGGAGCTTGTACTCGGTGGGGGAAAGCTCGATGACGCTCCCGCCCCGACGCACCACGTGGGCGTCGTCGTCCATCTCCAGGTCGGCGAGTTCCAGCTTGGAGGATCCCGTCGACACGCCTTGGCGGCGGAGGATGACCTGGATGCGCGCCACGACCTCCTCCAGGCTGAAGGGCTTCGTCACGTAGTCGTCACCACCGAGCGTCAGGCCGCGCACCTTGTCGTCAACCGTGTCCCGAGCGGTCAGGAAGAGCACCGGCACGTTCTGGCCATCGGAACGCATGCGCCGCAGGATCTCGAAGCCGTCCAGATCAGGCAGCATCACATCGAGCAGCACGACATCGGGGCCGAACGACTCGACCTCCCTGAGCGCGTCGCGCCCTGTGTTGGCCACCCGCACGTCGAAGCCGAAGTGGCGGAGCGCCGAGTCGAGCAGGAACGTGATGTTCTCCTCGTCGTCGACCACCACGACGCGGCTCGGGCGAGCAGGCAGTCTCACATCACAAGGTTGCCAACTGAAGCTGTGAGTCTGCTGTCAACGCGCTGCCAGGTTTCCCAGAGAGGAGCCGGTCGGGGCGCAGCGACTCCACTCCTACCGCACCATCCGACCTCGGCTCCAACGTCAGGTCGGCGGCCCACAAAACGGCCAGGTGCACGACCACCCCGTGAGCGAAGGCGCCTATTTGCCGAGCTTGCCGCTGGCCAGTGGCTCGGCCATGGCCCAGCCGAAGGCGATGAGATAGTCACCGCGTTCGCGATCGAGGACCGGAAAGAACTCCGCCACCTCAGCGTCGATGGTCTCGGGCTTCAGGGCATCGTGGTCGAAGGCGCCGCAGACGTTGCCATCTCCTGTTACGACGAAGGTTCGATCGTCGATGCGGCCCTCCGCGCCGAACCTCTTGGCCAGGCGCCGGCCCCAGGCCCGCTCCTCACCGGTGGCCCTGTGGCCCGGACGGGGGACGATGTCCTCCAGGCCACGGAAGCACTGGAATCCGGCGGGATCCACGAACTTGGTGCCGATGAGCACGTCCTCGTCGGGGAAGGCCAGCAGGGCCCGGCGGTACTGGTCCGCCATGATCGCCTTGAGCACGGAGTCGCGGCGGGCACCCCGTTTAATCGAGGCCAGGCCGACGAGAAGCGAGGGAGTACCGCCGATTCGCTCCAGCGTGCAGAACGAGAAGCCACAGAGCCTCCCGTTGTCCCGGGCCTGGCTGACAAGCACCCACTCGTCCCGCTGCTTGGAGAGCAAGCCGACGTCGTATCGGGCGGGGCCCTCGGCGCAGATATCGCCCATCTCGCCCATCTCGGCATCGGACAGGGACGTGCAGTCCTTGGTTTCAACCTGTGTCGCCATCCCTCCGGAGTCTAGTCCTACCCGAGGCAGTCGGCTCCGAGCAGGACCCGCAATTCGGCGCAAAGCCCGTTGCTGGCGTCGACGCAGAACCGCTCGGGCAGACGAAGTGTCTTCTCACCCAGTTGGAGCAGCACCGGTTGAGGTCCGGGATGTTCGAGGAACAGGCGCTTGAGCTGGTTCACGAGGGTGTCGCTGAGGCGGGAAAGCGGCAGTGACACCCGAAGCGGCGTCGTTCCCTCAGGGGTGAATTCAGGACGGCGCACCTCAAGGCAGGTGAGCTTGACCTGCTCCTCGCGAAGATCGAGCCGCCCTTTGACACAGACGATGGCGTCGTCGGAGAGAAGGGCACCGTACTCCTGCATGACCCTGGGGAACATCCATACCTCGAGGACCGACTCGAGGTCCTCGAGCATGAAGGTGGCCATGAGGTCGCCCTTCCTCGTGTAGCGCCTGGCCAGGTTGGTGACCACCCCTCCGACCCACCGGACCTCGCCGTCGGCCAGCTCCCGGAGCTCGACGATGGACGCCTCGGTCATTCTCCGGAGGGCGACCTCTGCACCCTTGAGCGGGTGATCACTCACGTAGAGCCCGAGCATCTCCTTCTCGAAGGCCAGCTTGTGGGTCTTGTCGAACTCCGTTTCGGGGATGGGTATGCGCTCGTCGGACGATTGGTTGCCGGTGCCGCTCGCCGGATCGAGGGAGAACAGATCGAACTGCCCTTCTGACTCCTTCCTGCGCCGTGCGAGGGTGCGGTCGATCACCTGCTCGAAGACCTGGCTCAACCCCTGGCGGGGGTGAGCCATGGAGTCGAAAGCGCCAGCCTTCACCAGTGACTCGACGGAGCGCTTGTTGAGCACCGTCGGGTCGACCCGCTCGCAGAAGTCGTAGAAATCGGCGAACGGCCCGTTCGCCTCGCGTTCAGCCACGATCCGCTCGACCAGTCCCTCGCCGACGTTGCGGATGGCGGACAACCCGAATGGGATCGCTCCGTCCTTGGCCGCGAAACCCGACGCCGACACGTTCACGTCGGGAACAAGGACGCTTATACCGAGGGTCCGGCACTCCGACAGGTAGATGGCCGTCTTGTCCTTGTCCTCCTTGACCGAGGTCAAAAGCGCAGCCAGGTACTCGACGGGGTGGTTCGCCTTGAGCCATGCCGTCTGGTAGGCGATGAGGGCGTAACCGTACGCGTGACTGGCGTTGAAGCCGTAGTCGGCGAACGGCTCGATCAGTGCGAAGAGCCGTTCCGCCAGCTTTGGCTCGTACCCCTGCGCCACGCACCCTGAGAGGAAGTCGTCCTTCTGCGCGGCGACGACCTCGCGCTTCTTCTTTCCCACGGCGCGTCGGAACTCGTCGGCCCGAGGAAGCTCGAAGCCGGCGATGCGGTGGGCGATCTCGATCACGGACTCCTGGAAAACAAGCACGCCGTAGGTCTTCCCGAGGATGGGCTCGAGGTCGGGGTGGAGATAGGTGATGGGCTCGCGGCCGTGTTTGCGCGCCACGAAATGGGGAATGTTGGCCATGGGACCCGGCCGGTACAGAGCGACGATGGCCGCTATCTCCTCGAAGCGCGTCGGGGCCATCTGACGCAGCAGCTGGCGCACCGGGCCACCCTCCAGCTGGAAAAGGCCGATGGCCAGGCCGGCCCGGAGCATCTCGAAGGTCTTCTCGTCGTCCAGCGGGACGCCGTCGATGTCGGGGCGCACGCCGGTGGAGCTCTCCAACAGGTCGAGCGTCATCTCGATTACGTCGAGGTTGCGCAAACCGAGAAAGTCCATCTTGAGCAGACCGAGCTCCTCCACCCCGTGCATCTCGTACTGGGTGACGATGGGAGCGTCCTCGGGGGTACCGCCGGGCTGAGGCTTGCGCTGGATGGGCAGGTACTCCGTGAGCGGCTGATCGGTGATGACCACGGCGGCGGCGTGGATACCGTCCTGGCGGCGCAGGCCTTCGAGGCCCTTGGCGACGTCGATGACCTTCCTGGCGTCGGGGTCGGTGGCGTACATGTCCCGCAGTTCGGCCGCCGCCCTGAACCCGTCGCCGTGGCCGTCGGTCTGCTCCAGGCACGCGTGCAACGGGGTGTCGCGGCCCATGACCAGAGGGGGCATGGCCTTGGCAACCTTGTCACCGACCACGTAGGGGTAACCGAGCACCCGCGCCGCGTCGCGGACCGCGGCCCTCGCCTTGATGGTGGAGAAGGTGACGATCTGGGCGACGCGGTCCCAGCCGTAGCGTTCGGACGCGTAACGGATCATCTCGCCGCGGAAGCGGCTGTCGAAGTCCATGTCGATGTCGGGCATCTGCGTGCGACCCGGGTTGAGGAATCGCTCGAAGATGAGCCCGAAGCGCAGCGGGTCGAGGTCGACGATACGGAGGCAGTAGGCCACGCAGCTCCCGGCCGCCGAGCCCCGCCCCGGGCCAACCCGGATCTTCCGCTCGCGGGCGTGGCGGATGAGGTCCCACACCACGAGGAAGTAGTCCGGGAATCCCATGGAGGAGATGACGCCCAACTCGTAGTCGAGCCGCTCGTTGACCTCTCCCGGCAGCGGAAAGCCGTAACGCTCCTTCGCCCCTTCGAAGGTGAGGTGGCGCAGATAATCGGCGGCGGTCTCGAACGGGGGGGGAAGCTCGAACTGGGGCAGCTTGGGGTTCCCGAACTCGATCTCCACATCGGCCCGCTCTGCGATCCAGAGCGTGTTGTCGCACGCCTCCGGCGCCTCGGCGAACAGCCCCCGCATCTCGGCAGAGGTCTTGAGGTAGTGCTCGTCGCCCTCGAAGCGGAACCGCTTCTCATCGGCCAGACTGGAACCGGTCTGCACGCACAGCAGGGCGTCGTGGGCGGTGGCGTCCTCCCGATGGGTGTAGTGGCTGTCGTTGGTGGCCAGCAGTGGCGCCCCGATGCGCCTGGCCAGCTCGATCAACTGGGGGTTGGTCTTGTGCTGTTTGGCCAGTCCGTGGTCCTGGAGCTCGACGAAAAGGTTCTCCTTGCCGAAGATCTCCTGCAACCGGGCGGCGAGCGCAGTTGCCCGCTCCACATCGCCGGCCAGAAGGGCCTGGAGCACGACACCACCCAGGCACCCGGTGGTGGCGATGACGCCCTCGTGGTGGCGCTCGAGCAACTCCCAGTCGACTCTAGGCTTGTAATAGTAGCCTTCGAGGTACGAGGCGGTCGAGAGCTGCATGAGGTTCCGGTAGCCGGCGTTGCTCTCCGCCAGGAGGGTGAGGTGGTAGTAGAGCTTCTCGCCCTCCTGGTCCTCTCCGCCGCTGTCGTCCATGCGCCCCCGGCGCACCGGCCGCTCGAAGCGGCTCTCGCCCGCCTGGTAGGCCTCGAGCCCGATGATCGGGGTGAGGCCCTGGGCCCGGCACTCCTTGTAGAAGTCGAGGACCCCGTACATGTTGCCGTGATCGGTGATGCCCACCGCGGGCTGCCCGTCGGCCACCGCTGCCGCGACGACATCGCTGATCCGGGCCGCCCCGTCGAGCATGGAGAACTCGGTGTGGACGTGCAGATGGGAGAATCCTGCGGCCACACGCACCTCCTTCTCCACAGGGCTGGGGATAACTACACCGGTGTGATTTCCTGGAGCCAGGGTAGTCCGCCGGAGAACCGGCCGCTAGAGGTACCCGGGGGGGCCGCTCGGACCGGGACGGTCCTCGGCGGCGGCCGGCAGGCTGCGCCGGCGCATGTCCTCGATCTCGGCTCGGGACATCATCTGCTGGGCGAACATCGTGGCCTGGATGCCGTGGAAGAGACCTTCGAGCCAGCCCACCAGCTGGGCCTGGGCGATACGCAGCTCCGACTCGGTGGGGACCGAGGCGTCGTTGAACGGCAGCGTCATCCTGGCCAGCTCGCTGCGCAGATCCGGCGACAGCCCCTCCCCCAGCTCCCTCACCGACACCTCGTAGATCTCCCGCAGCCTCGTGCGACTGGCCTCGTCGAGGGGCGCCTGGCGCACCTCGTCCAGCAACTGCTTGATCATCGACGCGATGCGCATGACCTTGGCCGGGTGCTCAACCGACTCGGTGGAAGCCACTTCGGCGCCGGCCTCGCCCACCTCGATGGCTTCCGCGGGCACCACCGCGTCGGGCGCGTCAGCGGTGGATGGCGTGGCTTCGGGCATGTCGGGCGGAGACATGCCCCATCGTGTCACCTGCCACCCAGTGGATCCCAACCTCGCTGTTCCTCCGCGTCCGGCCCTCGGGCCAGAAGGGGCACGAGCACCTCGGCCGATGTGAGTGAGCCGTGCCGGCACACGAGCTTCAGCTCCCCTGTGTCGTTCGGGTCGCAGAAGGCCACCGGCTCGAACGGGACGAGGGCCACGTCACCCAGCCGGCGCTCGAACTCCGGAGTGAGCGGACCTCCCAGCCACCCCTCCTCGATCAGCTCCTCGCGGGTCCTCACCCAAGCCAGCTGCCCGTAGCGCCGCCGGGCGCCGGCGGCCACCCTGGCCGCGGTGCCCGGCTCGGTGTGCAGCCAGCGGAAACGCCCCTCACCCGACAGAAGGCTGACGTCAGCCATCAACTCGGGGGCGACGGGGATCGGCTCGGCCTCAACCTGCACCTGACCGTGGTCGGAGGTGACCAGCAGGGCGGCGCCGGCCGGGAGGACCCGGGCCAGGTCCGCCACCAGACGGTCGGCTGCGGTGATCTCGGCGTCGTAGTAGGCACCGAAACCCCGCTCGTGGGCGACCTTGTCGATGCCGTCGTAGTACGCGTAGACGAAGGGCTCGCCGGCCGCGAGCAGGCGTCCCACCTCCACCACCATGGCCGACGGCACCCTCCATCCGGCAAGGCGGGAGCCGGCCAGATGGGCCCGGGTGAAACCGGTCGACGCGAACTCGTGTCGGGTCACCACCGGTGGGCAGGCGCCGGCGAAACCGGCCTGGGCCTGGAACTTCTCGGGTGGGAAGCGGTCCCGGGCGTCGCCGCCACCGGTGCGCCAGCGGAGGACATTGAGCACCTCCGCCTCGCCCACCCGCACCCGGTAGCCGAGGACACCATGTTCCGCCGGCACCATGCCGGTACTGATCGAGGTGAGCGCGGTGGCCGTGGTGGTGGGGGCGACGGTGGTGATGGGTCCTCCGGCCATCGCGGCCATGACCGGGGCCAGAGCGGGGCGAGCCTGCAACTGCTCCCAGCCGAGCCCGTCGAGCACCAGCAGCACCACCTGGCGAGCGGCTCTGACGGGCTCAGGGAGCCAGTCGGGTAGAGGGCCGCCGCTCCCCAGTATCGCCGGCACCAGGGAGGACACGCACGGCCCGCCGTAGGCAGGGATCACCGGGGCAGGGGCAGCCGAGCGCACGACGGGAAGGACCCTATGCGGCAGGTGACAGAGGCTCGGACGGCCCTACCATGGCAGCGGTGAAGGTATCGACCCGGGGTGACTACGCCAGCCGAGCGCTGCTGTCGCTGGCCCTGCACTCCGAGGCCCAGCCGACGTCGGTTCGGGACGTGGCGGAGCGGACGGGCCTACCCCAGCCGTACCTGGAGCAGATCCTGCTGGCCCTGAAAGGGGCCGGCCTCGTCCGTTCCAAGCGCGGCGTGGGTGGTGGCTACGTGCTGGCCCGGGATCCGTCGGAGGTGACGCTGGGTCAGATCGTGAGTGCCGTCGACGGGCCCATCGTCGCCGGCGACTTCGGGGAGCCCCACCAGGACGGCGCCTGTGATCACGAGGGCCAGTGCGTTCTGCTGGCCGTCTGGGCCGATGTCGGCCTGCGCATGCGCCAGCACCTCGACTCCTTCACCCTCGCCGACATGGTCGCCCAGGCGCGGGGGACGGCGGCTTCGGCCCTCCAACCGCTGCCCTGAGGCCCAACTGCCCGAAGCAGAACTACTTGCACGAAAACAGGAACAAACCCGCAGATAAGAGCAGCAAGAGGATGCAAGTAGTTCTCTGGCGGCCCCCTAACGGAGCTCGGACAGCAGGGTCTGGAGGTCGTCCGGAAGCGGCGAGGAGAACGCCAGGCGTTCGCCAGTTGTCGGGTGGTCGAAGCTGAGGCGGGTGGCGTGTAGGAAGGGGCGCCCCAGGACGAGTTGGGTCCGCACACCCCGGTACCGGGTATCGCCCACCACCGGGTGTCCGATGGCGGCGAGGTGGACCCGGACCTGGTGGGTCCGCCCAGTCTCCAGCCGGCATTCGAGCAGCGACACGGGAACCGGCTCGCTGAAGCGGGCTTCGACACGGTAACGGGTCCTCGCCTCCTTGCCGCCGGCGGTCACGGCCATCCGGGTGGGATCCCGCACACCCCGGCCCACCGGCGCGTCGATCAGCCCGGCCGGCGCGTCGACACGACCACACACGAGAGTGACGTACACCCTCTCCACCGCCCGCCGGCGGAGCTGCTCGACCAGATCCTCGTAGGCGGAGGCGGTACGGGCGACGACCAGCAGCCCGGAGGTCCCCTTGTCCAGGCGGTGCACTATCCCCGGCCTGGCCGCTTCGCCGGCACCGATCGCGGCGAGGTCCGGGAACCTGGCCAGCAGGCCGTGCACCAGAGTGCCGGTCCGGTGGCCGGCGCCGGCGTGGACGACGAGGCCGGCGGGCTTGTCCACCACGATCAGGTCGCCGTCCTCGTGGACCACGGCCACCTCGACCGATGAGTCGGCTTCCGGCCCGGGATCAGGGGCGCCGGCGCCCTCGGGGAGAACGACCTCGAGCTCGTCACCTTCGGCCACACGGCGGCTGCGGCTGGACACCGGCGCATCACCGATCCGGATGGCGCCACCCGCTACAAGGCTCGCCACTTCGGACCGGGGAAGACCGGTGAGAACAGCCACCGCCCGGTCGACCCGCTCCCCGTCGAGCGCCCCGGGCACGACCGCCTTCACGACGCCGTCCCGACGCCGACAGGATCCGTTCGGGTTCGTGCCGACAGGACGAAGGCGAGCGCGCCGACGCTGAGGGCGGCGTCGGCCACGTTGAACACGGGCCACCACCTCAGATCGATGAAGTCCACCACCGCACCCCCGTGGTCGCGCAGGAAGCGGTCGGCCAGGTTCCCGGCGGCTCCCCCGGCCACCAGCCCCAGGGCGACAGCCGCGACCGGCGTCGTGGCCGCCCCTCGTCCGAACCCGACCAGGACCACCAGCACGGCGATGGCGACGACCATGAACAGCGGAGCCAGTCCCTGGCCGAGCCCGAAGGCGGCACCGCTGTTGAACGACAGCTTGAATCGGAGCGTCCACACCACGTGAACCGGCCCGTCGTCGAGCGCCCGCAGCGCCCACGACTTCGTGAGTTGGTCCACGGCCACCACGGCGCCGGCGGTGCCCGCGCCGAGGGCAAGGCGGGCCGAGGTCAACGCCTCGACAGGCCCCCGCTCTTGCATGCGACGCAGAGACGGGCGTGGGGCAGCGCCTTGAGCCTGGCCCGGGGTATCAACTGGCCACAGCCCTCACAGATGCCATAGGAGCCGCCGTCGAGCTTTGCCAGCGCGTGGTCTATCTCGTCGACCTCGACGCGGGCCTGGGCCGAGAGGGCGAGGTCGCGCTCGCGATCGACGGCGGCGGTGGCGCCCTCACCCGACTCGTCGTCGAACTGGATGTCACCCGGCTCCATCTCCTGGGCCAGTTGGTCGGCCTCCGCCTTCAGGTCCGCGGCCTGGGCCACGTAGGAGATGCGCTCGTGCTCGAGCAGCACCCGCTGCTCATCGAGGAACTTGTCGGCGCCGGCACCCTCGATCCGCTTGGCCGGCTTTGCCGCGCTGGCCGCCTTCTCCGCCTTCGCCGGCGGCTCGGCTCTCGCGGCCTTGGCCGCCGGCTCCGCTTTCGCAGCCTTGGCTGCGCCGGACTTCTTACCGGGGGGCGCAGGAGCCTTGGCTGCTTTGGCCGGCTTGGTGGCCCTGGCCGCCTTGGAGGACGAAGGAGCGGCGACGGAGGAGGGGCCCTTGCCTGCCGCACCCGACTTGGCTGCGGCCTTCGATGGTTTCGCCGCGGCTTTCGGTTCGGATTTGGCCGCGCCGGCGGCGGCGACCTTCCGGCCGGGCTGCTTGGCGGCGTCGACGGCTTTCGAAGCTCTGGGCAACGCTGAACTCCCGGATCGGCGGGTGGCGGACGGTAGCACGGGCCATGGTGACGCTGGGGCAGGCAGGCCCGGCAGAGCGACCGGTGTGGCTGGTGGGGCCTCTACCGTAGGCCGCGGGGCGGCCGGCGTGCGCGGCGAGGTCGAAAAGGTCATGGACCGGCGCTCTTAGAGTACGGCCATGTTTCCGTACCCCGACGTGCCCCGGCAGCCCGACCTGCCGAGGATCGAAGAGGCGGTGCTGGCCTTCTGGGCCGCCGACGACACCTTCCGTGCGTCGGTCGAGCAGCGGGAGGCGGGCGACACTGAGTTCGTGTTCTACGACGGCCCGCCCTTCGCCAACGGCCTTCCCCACTACGGCCACCTCCTCACCGGTTACGTGAAGGACGCCGTCCCCCGATACCAGACCATGAGGGGCCGCCGGGTGGAGCGGCGCTTCGGATGGGACTGCCACGGACTGCCGGCCGAGATGGCGGCGGAGAAGGAGCTCGGTATCAGCGGGCACGTGGCCATCAACGAGTACGGCGTCGCCCGTTTCAACGAGGCATGCCGCACCTCGGTGCTCCGCTACACCCGCGAATGGCGCTCATATGTAACCCGCCAGGCCCGGTGGGTCGACTTCGACGACGACTACAAGACCCTCGACCCCTCGTACATGGAGAGTGTCATCTGGGCCTTCAAGCAGCTTTGGGACAGGGGCCTCGTCTACGAGGGATACAAGGTACTGCCCTACTGCTGGGAATGCGAGACGCCGCTCTCCAACTTCGAGACCCGCCTGGACGACGCCTACCGCCTGCGCCAGGACCCTGCTCTGACCGTGCGGTTCGAGCTGGAGACCGGCGAGCACGCCCTGGTGTGGACGACCACGCCGTGGACACTGCCGTCCAACCTCGCCCTCGCCGTGGGCCCCGACATCGACTACGCCGTGCTCGAGGAGGAGGGCCACCGCTACCTCATCGGAGAGGCCACTCTCGCCGCTTACGAGAAGGAGCTCGGGGGGGCCGAGCGGGTGGGATCGTTGAAAGGTGGTGACCTGGTGGGGCGGAGCTACCGGCCCCTGTTCCCCTTCTTCTCCCGGACAACCAACGCCTTCCGGGTGCTGGCCGGGGACTTCGTCGACACCGACGAGGGAACCGGTATCGTCCACCTGGCGCCGGGCTTCGGCGAGGACGACCAGCGGGTGTGCGAGGCGGCGGGCATACCGGTGGTGGTCCCGGTCGACGAGAGGGCCAGGTTCACGGCCGAGGTACCCGATTACGCGGGCCTCCAGGTCTTCGAGGCCAACGCGGCGGTGATCCGCGATCTCAAGTCGGCGGGGGCCGTCATCCGCCATGACTCCTATGAACACAGCTACCCTCACTGCTGGCGAACCGACACGCCGCTGGTCTACCGGGCCATCGGCTCGTGGTTCGTCGACGTCACCGCCGTGAAGGCCAGGGCCGTGGAGTTGAACTCGAAGATCAACTGGGTGCCCGAGCACGTCCGCGACGGTGCCTTCGGCAAGTGGCTGGAGAACGCCAGGGACTGGTCGATCAGCCGCAACCGGTTCTGGGGCTCACCCATCCCGGTCTGGAAGAGCGACGATCCGGCCCATCCCCGGATCGACGTCTACGGCAGCCTCGACGAGCTGGCCCGCGACTTCGGCGTTCGCCCCGAGGACCTGCACCGCCCCGGCATCGACGAACTGACCAGGCCCAATCCCGATGACGCCACAGGGCAGGCCACCATGCGCCGGGTCGAGGAGGTGCTCGACTGCTGGTTCGAGTCGGGCTCGATGCCCTACGCCCAGGTCCACCACCCGTTCGAGAACCGTGAATGGTTCGAGGCCCATTTCCCCGCCGACTTCATCGTCGAGTACGTCGGCCAGACCCGCGCCTGGTTCTACAACCTGCACGTGCTCTCCACGGCGCTGTTCGACCAGCCGGCGTTCGACACCTGCGTGGTGCACGGCGTCATCCTCGGCAACGACGGGAGGAAGGCCTCCAAACGGCTCCGCAACTACACGGACCCCGAGGAGATGTTCGCCACCTTCGGCGCCGACGCCGTCCGCTGGTTTCTCCTGTCCTCGGCCGTGCTGCGCGGCCAGGACCTCAGCCTGGCCAACGACCGCCAAGACATCGCCGAGGCGGCACGCCGCGCCATCCTCCCTCTGTGGAACGCGTGGCACTTCTTCACCCTCTACGCCAACACCGAGGCCTACAGGGCCCGGTGGCGCACCGATGCCGGCGGCGTCCTCGACCGTTACGTCCTGGCCAAGGCGGCGGAGCTGGTCGAGACGGTGACCGTGCGCATGGACGCCTACGACATCGCCGGCTCCTGTGCCGTCATCGAGGCGTTTCTCGACGCCTTGTGCAACTGGTACATCCGGCGATCCCGCGACCGGTTCTGGCAGGGCGACGTCGACGCCTTCGACACTCTCGCCACGGTCCTCGAGGTGGCCTGCCGTGTGGCCGCGCCCCTTCTCCCCCTGATCACCGAGGACGTGTACCGCGGGCTCACCTCCGGCCGCAGCGTGCACCTCAGCGACTGGCTCGAGGACGGTGAGCTTCCCGTCGACCCCGATCTCGTGTCCACCATGGACCGAGTGCGCGAGGTCTGCTCGGCCGCCTCCTCGATCCGGAAGGCCGCCGGCCTGCGGGTCCGCCTCCCGCTCCCCCGGTTGACGGTCGCCGCGGCCGACGCCGAGACGCTGGAGCCCTACCGCCGGCTGATCGCCGAGGAGGTCAACGTCAAGGAGGTCGTGCTTTCCGCTGACGTGGAGGCACTGGGCTCGGTGGTCCTCCAGGTGGTTCCGGGTGTCCTCGGTCCCCGCATCGGCGGCGAGGTGCAGCGGGTCATCAAGGCGGTGCGGGCCGGGGAGTGGGAACGCTCGGGCGACGGCTCGGTGTCGGTGGCCGGAAGGGTCCTGGAGCCGGATGAGTACGTGCTTCGCCTGGTGGCGGCCGCCGAGGGAGCGGGGCGGACCCTACCGGGCGACGAGGGGTTGGTCGTACTGGACCTGGCCGTCACACCCGAACTCGAATCCGAGGGCCTTGCTCGCGACGTGGTGCGCCTCGTCAACGAAGCCCGCAAGGACGCCGGCCTGCACGTGTCCGACCGGGTACTTCTCGTGCTCGAGGTTCCCGACGACGTGGCTGTCGCCGTCCAGGAGCATCGTTCCCACGTCATGGCCGAGACCCTGAGCATCGAGCTCGCCTTCGGCGACCTGGTCGAAGGGCACCGCTACCAACTACCCGACGGCCGCGCCGTAGGGGTGGGCGTGACGCTGATCGAACCCTGACGCCGCCCGGCGGGTCGGGGTCCCCGCCGCCGGAGCGGCACTAGCGCTTCTTGGCGACCTTCTTGACCGCGGATGGCGGCCTCTTGGCCGCGGTCGCCTTCTTGGTGGCCGTCCGGGTGACGGGGCTGGGCTGCTTGACCGGCGCCGCCTTCTTTGCAGCGGCGTTCTTTACGGCGGCCTTCTTTACGGCGGCCTTCTTTACAGCGGCCTTCTTCACCGGCGTGGCCTTGACCGGCACGGCCTTCTTGGCCGGCGCCTTCTTGGCCGGGGCCCGCTTCACCGGCACCCGGGGTGCGGCGACCGGAGGTGGTGGCGGTGGGGCGGGAACCGAGCCGTCGGCGGGCTCGAACATGTCGTCGATGCGGTCGAGGATGGCCGCCCGGTTCTTTCCCTGCTCCTCGCGCTCGGCGACCACGTCCAGCTCGTCGTCGTCGAGGTCGTCGAGCAGGGGCAGGATCTGTGCCACGGGCAGGCGGTCGTAGTCCGCGATCGGGAACGACGCATCCACAGGTGCCACGGCCGGGATGACTGCCGTGGGATCCTGGGTGTCCAGTCCGGCGTCGACGTCCTCGTCGTACCCGTCGTCGTCGACATCGACGTCGTCGACGAGGTCGTCCTCGGTCTCGGCTTCGAGACCTTTCTCCTCGTCGTCGTCGTCGGGGTCCATCACGGGCTCGGCGGTGACGGCGGCAGGGGGAGCATCCTGCTCCGTCTCCAGCTCATCCATCAGGATGTCGATTCGGCGAAGCACGGTGGTGCGGTTCTTGCCCTGCTCCTCGCGCTCCCGGACGAGGTCGAGATCGTCGAGATCGAGCTCCTCCAGAGCGGGGAGGATCTGGCTCACGCGCAGCGTGTCGTACCCGTCGATCGGGAAGTCGTCGACAGCCACAGCGGTGGCAGCAGAAGCTGCCGGAACGGCGGCCGGCTCGGGCTCGGGCGCCGGCTGCGACCGGTAGCTCATGGCGGGCGTGGGAGGAGGTGGCGGGGACTGAGGTGTCCAGCTTCCGGGCGACGGAGCCGGCGTGAACCCCGATGCCGAAGGGCCCCCGGCTTCCTGGCGCTTGCTCATGCGGGAAAACACCACGAGCACGATCCCCGCGATGACGCTGCACGCGATGGACAGGTATATCGGGGCGAGTGAGTTGGAGACGAAGCCGATCACGAGGGCTACGGCCCCGACCAACACCAAACCGATTGTTACAAAGAGCAACACAGAGGCACCATCCGGGTTGTCGACACGGGCGGGAGGCATCCTACGCGCGGTTGCCCGACCGCGGGCAAGGACTCCGCCGTCAGGCCCCTCACCAGGACTGCTGCATGCTGGCCGTCTCGGCCTGGTCGTCCTCCTGCGACGAGCCTGATTCGTCAGGTTCGTCCGACGCCTCCTCGCCGAGCGCCCGCGGAGGCTCGGCCGCGGGACTGCCCCACGTCTTTATCGAGTTGAGGTCGAGCTGATGCAGAGCGGGAGGAGGCGAAGCGCCAGGCACCGCCTGGCGCAGGTTCGCAGCTGCCTCGAGCAGGGATGACTCGACCTTCTCGCGTTCGGTCTCCAGGTACCGCGCCAGCGCGGCGACGTCCTGGCGCAACTGTTCGCGGGATGCCTCCAGGCGACCCACGTCGGCCCAGATCTGCGACTGCGCCTCCTCGGCCAGCCGGCGGGCCTGATCCCGCGCCTCTTCGGCCATGGCCAGACCCTGGGCGTGCGCTGCCTCGATGATGCGCGCCGCCTGGTCCCTGGCCTCCTGTACGGCAAGGTCGGCCGTGCGCTGGGCCAGACCCAGAGTGCGCCTCAGGGAATCGTCCCCGTCGAAGACCTCCCGCGCCTGCTGCTCAGCCCGCAGGGCGCGCTCAGTGGCCTCCCTGAGACGCTCCTGGAGAATCTCCAGACCGGCGGCGACGCGCTCGAGGAACTCGTCCACGTCGTCCTGGTTGTATCCGCGCAGCTTCTCGCGGAACTCGACCTCGCGAATGGTGTTCGGCGAGACGTCCATGGCTTTCGATGCTACCGCCACCGGCTCCGAGATCCTGGGACCGTCGACGCGAACCGGCTCCCTCGGAATTTACGGCCGCACCCGCTTGCAACAAGGTCAACAGACGAGAGGCAGGATCAACAGCTGCACGACCAATACGACGATCATCGGCGAGAGGTCGATTCCTATTCCCCCTCCGCCGATCGGCGGCAGGATCCTGCGGATGGGGCCCAGGACCGGCTCGGTGACGGTGTAGAGGGTCGAGAACAACGACGACATCACGGTGCCGGGGGCGAGGGGGAAGAAGCTCAGGACGACCCTGGCGAAGATGGCTACGAGGTAGATCTGGACGGCGGCACAGACGACTCCCATCGGGTCGGCTCAGGCCCGGTACAAGCCGCGCTCCTGCAACCTTCGCTTCTCCTCGGCGGAGACCTCGACGTTGGAGGGAGTGAGCAGGAACACGTGGTCGGCCACCTTGTCCATCGAGCCACCGAGCACATAGGCGGCACCACTGCAGAAGTCGATCATCCGCCGCGACAACTCCCTGTCGGCCGCCTGGAGGTTGACGATCACGGGCTGGCTGGCCTTCAGCCTGTCGCCGATCTCCTGGGCGTCGGGAAACCGCATCGGGGCGATCACGTGGACCTTGGGGTTCTGCGCCACCGTGATCGGGCGGACCAGCGATGGTCGCGGTGTCACCGGCGACACGGGCCCCACCGTCTCGTGCTGGGCCGGCGCCTCCCGCGGCAGCGTGCGGATGGTGCTCGACCCGCTCACGGGCTCGTACGGCTCGGGCCCATATGCCCGCGCCGCCCTGGGCTGAGCCTGCGTCTGTTGGTGCGGCTGTTGCAGCCCGCCCTCGTCATAGTTGTCGTACTCCTCGAAGTCGTCGTCGACGAGGCCCAGATACACCATCGCCCGCCGGACCATTCCAGCCATCACCAGCCTCCTCGTGGGTGAGAATATCGTCGCAGGTCGCGAACCCCTGGACGCGGACCGAACAGGGCGCGGCCCACGCGCACCATGGTGGACCCCGCTTCGACGGCCAGCTCCAGGTCGCCGGACATGCCTATCGAGAGCTCTTCGAGCCCGAGCGCGGCGCGCAACGACGCCAGACGCCCGAACTCGTTCCGCGACCCACTGGTCGAACCGACGGCCATCAGCCCCCGGACGTCGAGGTCGGCCTGGCGTAGGCCGTCCACCAGCGCCTCGGTTTCCGACCACGCGCAGCCGGGCCGGCCCGGCTGCTCCGTCACGTTCACCTGAACGAGCACTGCCGCTCCGGGTGCGTGGCGCGCCACCTCGTGACCGGCCACCAGCCGGTCGACCGACTGCCACAGGTGCACGAACGGGGCCAGAGCACGAACCTTGCGCCGCTGGATGGCACCGAGGAAGTGCCACCGCGGACCTTCGTCGACCTGGGCCGCCTTGCCCAGGAGCTCCTGGGCGTAGTTCTCGCCGAGGTCTTCGATCCCCGAGTTGCGCACAGCATCGATCTGCTCGGGGCCGAAGCCCTTGGTGACCGCCACCACGGTGATCCGCCGGTGTTCTCCGCCGGCGGCGCCGATGCGACGCCGAACCTCGGCCACGCGCTCGGTTACGGCTTCCATACGACCATGGCCTGTCGTTGGCGCTCGCCCCTCGCGCGGTAGGAGAAGAACCGCTCCTCGGCGCAGGCGGTGCAGACGCCGGCATCGTGGACCAGGCTGGCGCCGGCCGCGTCGAGTGCGGCCGCCACGGTGGCGGGGAGATCTAGGGCAGGGCGGCCGCTCGGGCTCTCCGAGCGGATGCTCGCGCCGAATCGATGGGTGAGCTGATCGAGCTCGGGCCCGTCGAACCCGTAGCAGCCGGCGCGGATGCACGGACCGAGGGCGGCCTCGATCACAGTCGCGCCCATGGACCTCATTTGGGCAACGGTCGCCTGGACCACTCCGGCCGCCAGGCCACGCCAACCGGCGTGCACGGCGGCGACGACACCTTCGGGACTGGCCAGGGCCACGGGGGCGCAGTCGGCCGTCATGATGGCCAGGGCCTCGGGGCCGGAGGTGACCAGAGCGTCGCCGTCCTCTCCCCTGCCACGGGCGGAACCGCCCTGGGCGAGGGCCACGACGCCGGCACCATGGAGCTGATGGAGCCAGGCGACCGGGCGGCCGGCGAACCCGGCGAGGCGCCCGAGTGCGGCCGACCCGGCGCGGTCCGGTGCCGCGGCCATGTCGCCATCGGTGCGATCGGTCCAGAGGACGGCGGCGCCGTCGAGGACCGAGCCGCTAGCGCAGGAACGATGGAACGTCGAACTCGTCGTCACCGAGGTCCAGGTCTTCGTCTGCCTCGATGGCGAATGGATCGGGACGGCCCCGCAGGCCGAGGTTGGCCGCTCCACGCGTTTCACGGTCCTGGCGCGACGGGCGGTCGTCCTCCCAGCGGTCGAAACCGGCGGCGATGACGGTCACCCGAACCTCGTCGCCCATGGAGTCGTCGATCACGCTGCCGAAGATGATGTTGGCGTCGGCATGGGCCACACCGTGGATGATCTCCGCCGCCTCGTTGACCTCGAACAGCCCGAGGTCGCTTCCGCCGGCGATGTTGAGCAGGATCCCGCGGGCCCCCTCTATGGAGGCCTCGAGCAGCGGACTGGTGATGGCGGCCCGGGCCGCGTTGATGGCCCTGCCCTCGCCCGACGCTGTGCCGATGCCCATGATGGCGGTGCCGGCGTTGCTCATGATCATCTTGACGTCGGCGAAGTCGGTGTTGATCAGGCCGGGGGTGGTGATCAGGTCGGTGATGCCCTGCACGCCCTGGAGGAGGACCTCGTCTGCCATCTTGAACGCGTTGACCATCGAGGTCTTGTCGTTGGAGACGGTGAGCAACCGGTCGTTCGGGATGATGATGAGGGTGTCGACCTTCTCCTTGAGCCGCTGGATCCCGGCATCGGCCTGCACCGCACGGCGGCGGCCCTCGAAGGCGAAGGGACGGGTGACCACGCCGATGGTGAGGGCACCGAGGGACTTGGCCACCTCGGCCACCACGGGCGCACCGCCTGTTCCGGTGCCGCCGCCCTTGCCCGCGGTGATGAACACCATGTCGGAGCCCTTGAGGACCTCTTCGATCTCGTCGCGGTGCTCTTCGGCCGCCTGCTTGCCGACCTCGGGGTCGCTGCCGGCGCCGAGGCCGCGGGTGAGTTGGCGGCCGATGTCGAGCTTGACGTCGGCGTCGCTCATGAGGAGGGCCTGCGCGTCGGTGTTGATGGCGATGAACTCCACGCCCTTCAAACCGGCGTCGATCATGCGGTTCACGGCGTTGACGCCGCCGCCACCGATGCCTACGACCTTGATGACGGCGATGTAATTCTGGGCTGCGCCAGCCATGAGTTCTCCTCGTCGAGTGCCGGTGTCGGATCCGGCGGAAAGAAACCAACCCTCAACATGAAGTTGAGGTGTATACTCAGGTTGTTCAGGCCCGACGGTCGAACATTAGCCCCATTGTCAACGTCGGGTCAACACTGGCGCGCGAGGTACCCGAACGTCGATGACGGCGAGCCTGGCCAGGTCGACCTTCTCCAGCAAAGTCTCGAGCGCCGCGTACTTCTGGTCGAGGCCTTCGGCCGGCCCGAGCCGGACCATGCCACCAGGCGCCACAAGTTGAAGCTCCACCTCACCCCCAGGTCCGGTGGCGACATCGGCCACCCGCCGGCGGAGTGCCTCGGGAAGGCTCGCGGCGACCTCGAGGGATGCGCCGGCGGCTGGCGCTATCGATGAGCCGGGAGGGCCCACCTCGCCGACGTTGCCGATCACGGGCAGACCGGCGGGCTTGGCCGGACCGACCTCGAGGATCCGTCCGGTGACGTCGATCAGCCCCCACAGCCGGCCGCTGTCGACCGGCACCGCCGCTGCGGGAACCCTCTCCGTCACGTGGACCCGTACCGTCCCGGGCCACTGGCGCCGTGCCGTCGCATCCATGACCCAGGGCAGCGCCTCGGCCCGCCGGACGATGCGGTCGGTATGTATCTCGACCATCAGTGGATGACCACCGAGGCCCGTCTCCCGCAACAGCACCTCCCGCGGCGTTCGCTCCGCGCCCCGAACGTCGACGTAGTCGAGGTCCAGGAGCGGTGAGCGGGTAAGGCCTGCAGCGGCGGCCAGCACGATGCCCGCGGACAAGGACGCGGTCAGGACGTGGAGCCGGCGCCGGCCCTCCTCCCGGCGCACCTGGACACGCCGCTGGCGGATGCGGGGGTCGATCCTGGCGAAGTCCCCCGAACTCACGTCTGGTCCTCATCGAAGCCGACCAGGCGCAACTCCGGGGTCAGCCTGACACCTGTCTCCTGCTCCACTCGGCGTTGCACCTCCCGCACCACGGCCACGACGTCGGCAGCCGTCCCACCGTCGTCCGCCTGTACGAAGTTCGCATGTTTCGTCGATACATGCGCGGATCCCACCCGGAAACCCTTGAGCCCGGCGGCATCCACCAGTCGGCCGGCCGAATCCCCGGGAGGATTGGTGAACACGGACCCCGCGTTCTGGCCGCCGGGCTGGTGCTCCCGGCGCCAGCGCACGATCTCTGCGACCCGTGCCTCACACTCCTGGACCCGACCGTGACCGAGGGCGAACTCGGCCAGGACCACGACGTGGGAGGCCTGCACCGTCGAGCTGCGGTAGCGGAACTTCAGGCGTTCGGCTCCGAACTCACCGTCAGGGCCGCCGGTTAGGTCGACGAAGCGGAAGCTGGTCAGGGTCTCGCTGGTCTCGGAGCCGTGGCCGCCGGCGTTCATGCGCACGGCGCCGCCGACGGAGCCGGGCACACCCACGGCCCACTCGAGCCCGGGGAGGCCCGCAGCGGCCGTGCGCCGGGCCAGCACCGGCAGCGGGGTACCACCGCCCGCGCGGACCCGGGCTGAACCGACGTCGATCTCGATCGTGGCCAGACCCTCGCCGACCACGACGGCCAGCCCGGGGAAACCGGCATCGGACACGAGCAGGTTCGATCCCTTGCCCACCACCAGCACCGGCAGCCCGCTGGCCGCCACCGCCTCACGGGCCAGGTCGAGGTCCGCCTCCGAGTGTGCCTCGAGCCACACCGCGGCCGCGCCGCCCACGCGGTAGGTGGTCGAGGGCCCGAGAGGAACAGCGGCCCGACCGCGCTCCCCCAGTATTTCGAGCGCCGCCTTCACCTGTTCTCCCTCAGCCGCCACGGAACACCTGGTCGGCCAGTTGCGTCACGTCGCCGGCGCCGAGGGTGAGGCAGAGATCGCCCGGTCGCAGCACACGCTCCAGATAGGGCGCCCACTCCCTGCGGTGCGGGAGGTAGGCCACCCGGGCGGAGGGGTGCGCCTCGAGCACCGCGTCCACGACCGTCCTGCCGGACACGCCGGGGCGGGGGGCCTCGCCGGCCGGGTAGACGTCGGTGACCACGAGGACGTTCGCTTGGGAGAAGGACGAGGCGAAATCGGTACCGATGGCGGCTGTCCGGGAGAAGCGGTGGGGCTGGAAGACGCACACGACCCGGCTCCACCCGCCGTCGCCCGCCGCGGCCAGTGCAGCCTCGACCTCCGCCGGCAGGTGGGCGTAGTCGTCCACGAAGGTGACGCCCTGCCTCTCGCCGCGGAACTGGAAGCGGCGCGCCACCCCTCCGTAGCCGGCCAGCGCCCGGGCGCCGGCGGTGAACGAGGCACCGAGCAGCAGACCCGTGACGAGCGCGGCGCAGGCGTTGCGGGCGTTGTGGAGCCCGGGCACGGGCAGGACGATCTCGCCGAGGTCCACGCCCTCCCGCTCGACCAGGAAGCGCACCCGGTTGCGGGCCCGCTCGACACCGGACATCCGGTAGTCCGCCGACTCGTGGGTGCCGTAGGTGAGGGCGCCGGTGACCGCGGCCAACTTCCGAGCGACGGGGTCGTCGGCGCAGACCACCCGGGGGCCGGGAGTGGAGGAGAGGAACCGCTCGAAGGAGGAGACAAGGGCGTCGAACCCGCCGTAGTGGTCGAGGTGATCCGGCTCCACGCTCGTCACCACGGCCACCTCGGGCGCCAGCTCCAGGAAGGTCCCGTCACTCTCGTCCGCCTCCACGACCAGCCATTCGCCCTCGTCCCACACCGCGCCGGTGCCGATCTCGTTCAGCTCTCCCCCGACGATGAACGACGGTCGCAGACCGGCGCCGGAAAGGACGAGGGCCAGCATCGACGACGTGGTGGTCTTGCCATGGGTGCCGGCGACGGCGACGGTGCGGCGGGTGGCGGCGATGGCGGCCAGCAACTCGGAGCGGCGCAGAACCCGCACCCCGCGGCCGGTGGCAGCCACGACCTCGGGGTTGGCGGCGGGTACGGCGGTCGACATGGTGAGCAGGTCGATGTCGCCGACGTTGTCCGCAGAGTGTCCGACGACGATTTTCATCCCCAGAGCCCGCAGCCGGCTCAGCGGCGGCGAGTCCTTCAGGTCGCTACCCGTGACGGTGTGGCCCATGGCGGCCAGCACGGTGGCGATGGCGCTCATCCCGGCCCCGCCGATACCGACCACGTGCGCCCTCAGGGGACGCGATACGTCAACCGGCACGGGCGTGACGCTCCATGAGCGATGCCACCTCGTCGGCCGCTCCGGGGCGGGCGAGGGCACGGCCGGCGACCTCCATGGCCTGGCGGACGCTGGCGTCGTCGAGCAGAGGCCCCACCTCGGCCACGAGCCGCTCGGGCGTGAGCTCGCCATCGGGCACGAGCACGGCCGCTCCCGCTGCCACGAGTGCAGAGGCGTTGGCCGTCTGATGGTCGTGGGGTGCGATGGGAAGGGGGACGAAGACCGCCGGAAGGCCGACGGCGGCCAGCTCGGCCACCGAAGAGCCGCCGGCGCGGCAGACGGCGACGTCAGCCGCGGTGAGGAGGAGGGGCATGCGCTCCTCGTACTCCACCGCCCGGTACACGAGGGCGCCCCCGGCCTCGGGCGGTGCCGCCGGCGGGACGAAACTCCCCCAGTCCCGGGTGCCGACCACGTGGTACACGGTGAGGTCGGCCCGCGCCGCCCACGCCTCGGCCATCCCCCTCGCCGCTTCGTTGATGCGCCGGGCACCGAGCGAGCCGCCGAACACGGCCACCACCATCCGGCCGGCGGGGACCCCCAGCGCCTCTCTGGCCGCGGCGCGCCCGGCCGGCGACCGGTCCACGGCCGCCACCTCGGCCCGGACCGGGTTGCCGGTGGTGACGGCGCGCGGAAGCGGCGTGCCCTCGAACGAGGTGGCGCTGACCCGCGCGAAGCGGGCGGCAAGACGGTTGGCCAGACCAGGCACCGCGTTCTGCTCATGGACGACCATCGGTACGCGCAGCATGAACGCGGCCAGGGCACACGGGACGCTGGCGTAACCACCGACCACGAGGACCACCCGGGGCCGGCGCCTGGCCAAAAGCGCCAGCGCCCGCACCGCGGCGCGGACGATGCCCAGGATGGCCAGCCCGCTGGACACGCTCAGGCGACGGGCGACGCCACGGCCGGGGAGCAGGGTGATCTCGAAGCCGGCCGCCGGCACCAGGCGGGCCTCGATGCCACGGGAGGAGCCCACGAAGCCGATGCTGCCGGCGGCATGACCCCGCGCCACAAGGGCCCGTCCGACGGCCAGGGCGGGCAGGACATGTCCCGCGGTACCGCCTCCGGCGATCATGGCCCAGGTCGCCCGGCGCGGCCGGCCCATCACCGGGGGTTGGAGGCCGACCGGCGCGCCCGCGCCTTGGCCGGGGCCATCTCCCGTTCCTGGGCGGCGACGTTGAGGAGCATGCCGACGGCGGCGAGGAGGATCACCAGCGAGGAGCCGCCGAACGACACGAAGGGCAGAGGAACGCCCGTTACGGGGACCAGGCCGATCACGGCCCCGATGTTGATGAAGGCCTGGCCCACGACCCACGCCGTGATGCCGGCGGCCAGCAGCGTGCCGAACCGGTCGGGCGCCCGCAGAGCGGTGCGGATTCCGAGCACGGCGAAGCCGGCGAAGAGGGCCAGGACGAAGAGGGTTCCGATCAGGCCGAGCTCCTCGCCGATGATGGCAAAGATGAAGTCGGTGTGGGCGTTGGGAAGGAACCCCCACTTGGCCCGGCTGGCACCCACGCCGACGCCGCTCCACTGGCCGCTGCCGAGGCCGACCAGCGACTGGACCACCTGATAGCCGCTGTTGCTGGCGTCGGCCCACGGGTTCAGGAACGACACCATCCTGGCCCGCCGGTAGGGCTCGGTCAGGCCCACCACCAGCGCCACCCCGACCGCGCCGGCGCCGAGAGCGGCCATGGCCCGTAAAGGCGTTCCGGACACGTAGAGCATCCCGAGCACGATGAATCCCATGACGAGGGCGGTGCCCATGTCGGGCTGGCGCATCACGAGCAGGCCGACGACGGCGAGTACGCCGAGGACCACCCTGACCGTGACCCTGTCGACGGGGGCCCGCCCGGCCCGACCCAGGTAGTCGGCCACGAACACGAGGACCGCCAACTTGGCCAGTTCCGAGGGTTGGATCCTCCAGCCCGACGTGCCGAGCCATCGGGTGGATCCGCCGGCGGTGATACCGACGCCGGGCACGAGGACGAGGGCCAGCAGGCCGAGCGAGGCGAGCAGCATGGGCAGAGCCAGTCGTCGCCAGCGGTGGTAGTCGACGCGGGCGGTGACGACGAGGGCGCCCACCCCGACGGCGAGCCACAGCACCTGGCGCCCGAAGAAGAGCCACGAGGTGCCGTACTCCCGCAGGGCGAGCACCGACGAGGCGCTCAGGACCATCACCAGGCCGATGAGGCACAACACGCCCACGATGGCGGCGAGCACCGCCGCGGGTGTGGGTCCATGGGACTTGTGGCCGGGCGCGGGTCCACGCGAAGTCGCCCCCGCAGCGGGCGCGGTTCCCCGTCGGGTCCGGGACGCCGGCGAGGGCGCGCTGCGGGTCCGGCCCGTGGTCGAGGGCGTGCGCCCCGTCATTTCGCCGTCAACCTCCTGACCTCTTCGCTGAAGTCCGCCCCGCGCGCGCCGTAATTGGCGTACCAGTCCTGGGACGCGCAGGCCGGCGACAGCAGCACGACGTCACCGGGCCTGGCCGCCTCGGCTGCCGACGCCACCGCCGCCCGCATCGAGGACGCGGCGGTCACCGGCACGACCCCGGCAAAGGCGGACTCGACCTCCGCGGCCGCCTCCCCGATGGCGACCACCGCACGCAGATGGTGGGCCCCCTGGCCCAGGACGCCGAGGTCGAGGCCCTTGTTGCGGCCGCCGGCGATGAGCACGACGGAGTCGAAGCCCTCGAGGGCAGCCAGCACAGCGGACGGGGTGGTGGCCTTCGAGTCGTCGTACCAGCTCACCCCTCCAGCCTCGCCCACCAGCGTCACGCGATGGGGGAGCCCCGCGAATTCGGCCAGCACGGCGGCGCAGGCCCCGACCTCGGCGCCGGCGGCCATCGCCGTGGCCGTGGCCGCCAGCGCATTGGCCACGTCGTGGGGAAGGCGCCGGCGAAGGTGCTCCACCCTGATGATGGCGCCCTGCGGACCCCTCAGCTCGCCGTTCGCGACCCGGAAGTCCGAGGAGGAGGTGGTACCGAACGTGAGGAGGCGGCCGGCCGAGGAGGCGGCGGCGTCCATCACCTCGGCATCGTCGGCGTTGGCCACCGCCACGTCGCCCCCGCCCTGACGGGCCCAGATGCGGGACTTGGCCGCCTTGTAGTGGACCATGTCCGGGTGCCAGTCCAGGTGGTCCTCGGCCAGGTTCAGCCAGGTGCCGACATGCGGGCGGAACCCGTCGGTCCAGTGGAGCTGGAAGGAGGAGACCTCGGCCACCATCACCTCGACGTCTTCGGCCACCGCGTCGACGAGGGGAAGGCCGATGTTGCCCGCGGCCACTGCGCTACGACCGCTGCGAACCAGCATCGCCGCGACCATCGTCGTCACCGTCGTTTTGCCGTTGGTCCCCGTGACGGCGACGATCCGCTTGTCGCCGGCCGACCGCCATGCCAGTTCCACCTCGCTCACGATGGCGACGCCGGCGGCGCCGGCACGGACGAGCGCGGGATGATGGGGGGGAACGCCCGGGCTTGGCACCACCAGGTCGGCACCGTCCACGTCGGTCTCGGCACCGAGGCCGATCCCCAGCGACCCCGCCTGCCCGACCGACTTCCGGAGCGGCCCGTCCTCGATCGCGACGACCGTCCATCCCTGGGCGGCGAGGTGCCGCGCCACCGAACGTCCGGTCACACCCATGCCGATGATCACCGCCCGAGGCGCCAAACCCGCCGTCCTCAGTCCAGGACACCGAGGGAGATGAAGTCGGCGTAGAAGAGCCCGAGGGCCAGGGCGGTGCACAGGCCGGCCAGTATCCAGAAGCGGATGATCACCGTGGTCTCGGGCCAGCCGGCCATCTCGAAGTGGTGGTGGATGGGCGCCATGCGGAAGACCCGCCGGTGGAAGATCCGGAAACTGGCGACCTGCACGATCACCGACAACGTCTCGAGCACGTAGAGGCCGCCGATCACCGGAAGCAGCAGCTGGACGTTCATGACCAGAGCCAACGCGCCGAGGCCGGCGCCGATGGCCAACGACCCGGTGTCGCCCATGAATATGCGGGCGGGAGCGGCGTTCCACCACAGGAAGCCCGCGCAGGCGCCGGTCAACGAGATGGACATGAGGGCGAGGTCCAGGGCCTGCGGCACCTGGTACACGTCGAAATGGCGGAACTGCCAGAACCCGATGATGGCGAGGGCGGAGAACGAGAAGGTCGCCGAGCCGGCGGCCAGGCCGTCGAGGCCGTCGGTGAGGTTCACGGCGTTGGACGTGCCGATCAGGACGATGACGGCCCAGACGACCCAGCCGGCGGTGCCGAGGTCGATGCCGATGGAGTCGAACCGCGTGAAGGAGAGGTCGGTCTTCACGTCCGCCAGCTTCAGGGCCAGCAGGGCGAAGCCACCCGCCACCACGAGCTGGCCGGCGATCTTGGCCCGCTTGTTGAGGCCCAGACTTCTCTGGTGGCGAACCTTGATCCAGTCGTCGCCGAGGCCGACCAGGCCGGCGCCGGCAACGGCCACGGCCACCAGCAGCCCGCCACGGGTGAAGATGGCCCCAGAGCGCAGGTGGCCGGCCAGATAGCCGGCGAGGGCGCCGATGACGATCATGAGGCCGCCCATGGTCGGCGTGCCTGCCTTTGTGATGTGGCCCTGGGGACCGTCCTCCCGGATGTGCTGGCCGATGCCCTGGGCCTGGAGCCAGCGGATGAACACCGGCGTGGCGGTGAGGGCCACCAGCAGGGCAACACCGCCGGCGAGCAGGAGCGCGATCACGGGGCGACCCTCTTCACCGCTGCTTCCCGTGCCACCTCACGGTCGTCGAAGGGAAAGGTCCGGTCCCCCACCGTCTGGCCCGTCTCGTGTCCCTTGCCGGCCACGACCACCACGTCGCCCGGGGCGGCGGTGGCGACGGCTTGCCCGATCGCCGAGCGCCGGTCCGGCTCCACCACCAGCGCGGACTCGAAGGCGGTGCCCACACCGCTGCGGACCTGGTCGATGATGGCCGACGGGTCCTCGTCACGAGGGTTGTCGGAGGTCAGAACCGCCCTGTCGGCCAGGCGGGCGGCCACCTCGCCCATGAGCGGCCTCTTCCCGGGATCCCGTCCTCCACCGCAGCCGAACACGACCGTGAGGCGGCCGGTGCCCGCCATGGTGCGGGCCGCCGTGAGCACCTGCTCGAGGGCGTCGGGCGTGTGCGCGTAATCCACCACGACGGCAAACGGCTGGCCAGCGTCGATCCGCTCGAAGCGACCCGGCACCCGGTCCACCGCGCTCAGCCCGGCGGCCACCGTCTCGGCCGGAACGCCCATCTCCCGCGCCATCGTCGCCGCGCAGAGGGCGTTGGCCACGTTGAAGCGCCCACCCACCGAGAGACGGACATGGTGGCCGGCCCAGCCGAAGCTGCTCGTGGCCGTGTCCGGATCGACGACCAGATCCGAGGCGTCGGCCAGGCTGAACGGGACCAGGCGCAGCCCGTCCCGCTGCAGGAGGCGCTGACCGTAGGGGTCGTCGGCGTTGACCACGCCGACCTCCGCCCGTCCGGCGTCGAACAGCGAGGCCTTGGCGTGGAAGTAGGTCTCCATGTCGCCGTGGTAGTCGAGGTGGTCCTGGGTCAGGTTGGTGAACCCGACGGCGGCGAAGTGGACCGAATC
This sequence comes from Acidimicrobiales bacterium, assembly GCA_035526335.1. Classification (GTDB taxonomy): domain Bacteria; phylum Actinomycetota; class Acidimicrobiia; order Acidimicrobiales. Next base: position 33,255 of record DATLCN010000026.1, read on the forward strand.
GGCCCGGTGCTGGGCGAGGCCGTGGGACGAGACCTCGATGGCCACGGCCCGACGGCCGGCGCCGAGCTCGGCGGCCAGCCGGGCGTGGAGCTCCGGAGCCTCCGGCGTGGTGCGCAGCGCGCCGATGGTGCCGACCACCGCGGTGCTCCAGCCGTGGGTCTCGAGCACCGACCGGAGCATGAATGCGGTGGTTGTCTTCCCGTTGGTGCCGGTGATGCCCGCCACCAGCAGGGAGCGCGAGGGATGACCGTGGAGTGCGGCGGCGGCCGCGGCCAGGGCGACCCGGGCGTCGGCCACTACGAGCTGGACCACCTCGGGGCCGAGATCCAGCGCCCGCTCGCAGACGACGGCGACGGCACCCGCAGCGACGGCGGCAGCGGCGTGATGGTGGCCGTCGGTGGCGGTCCCCCGGATGCAGAAGAACAGCGCACCGGATGCCGCGGCCCTCGAATCAGCCGTGACTCCTGTCACCACAACTCCACCCGGATCACCGATGACGTCGAGGACCTCGACCTCCTCGACGAGGTGGTCGAGGCGCGCCGGCGCCGGCGGAGGGCCCCTCAGGGCGGAGGAAACGGCGGGCACGGGCCGACCTTACGGCGCGGTGTCTGGGGAGCCCGGCGCCGGGTTGGGCGGCGCTTCCGGCTTCTTGGCCGCCGGTCGCGTGGCTTGTGCCGGCGCCGGTGACACCCCACCGACCTCACCGACGGTGCGGGCGTTGTCCGGTGACGCCTTGGGTACGGCAGCCGCCGCGGTCGGCACTGCGGCCGCCGGCGGAGGCAGCACCTGGAACTGGCGCAGGGCGTAGCGGGCCACCTGGGCGAACACCGGCGCGGCCACCAGCCCACCGAAGATCGGAGTGGGCTCGTCGAGGATGACGATGGCGCTCAGCTCGGGGCGCTCGGAGGGGACGAAGCCGACGAAGCTCGAGACATAGGCGCCGGCCTTGTAGCCCCGGATGCCCTCGAGCGGCTTCCGCGCCGTGCCCGTCTTGCCGGCCACGGTGTAGCCGTCGACGGCGGCGAGCGTTCCCGTGCCGACGCGGACCACCTCGTTGAGCATGGCCGTCATCTGCTGCGCGGTGCGGGCCGAGACCACCCGGTGCCGGGCCGAGGGGGGCGTCGGGTGGCGCCGGCCCTCGCTGTCCACGGTGGCCTTGATCAGCTTCGGAGCCACGTAGGTGCCGGCGTTGGCGACGGTGTTGTAGGCGGCCAGCATCTGCATCCCGGTGACGGCCAGCCCCTGGCCGATGGCCACGGTGCCGATGGACGTGCCCGACCACTTCTTGGGGTCGAGCAGGATTCCGGCCGATTCACCGGGGAACCCCAGACCGGTCTTGGAGCCGAGGCCGAAAGCGCGGACGTAGCGGTCGATCTTCTGCTTGCCCAGTTGCTGGGCGATCATGATCGACCCGACGTTGGAGGAGTTGGCGACGATCTCGGTAACCGACCACCGCTCCACCGGATGGGGGTCGTGCTCGGAGAAGACGTGGTCCGCCACCTTGATCGTGCTCGGCACCACCAGCGAGTCCTCCGGATGGATGATGCCCTCCTCGATGGCCCCCGAGATCGTGATCACCTTGTTGACCGAACCGGGCTCGAAGACGTTGGTGACGGCCATGTTCTTGGTGGCCTGCCGGGGTGGTCCACCCTTGGGGTCGGCCGTGAGATTGGCCAGGGCCAGAACCTCGCCGGTGCGGGTCTGCATGACGATCGCCATCCCTCCCTTGGCGTTGGACTTGACGATCTCGGCGGACAGCGCCCGCTCGGCCTCGTACTGGACGGCACGGTCCAGGGTCAGCACGAGGTCGTCGCCCTTGACCGGCGACGCCAGCTTGCGCACACCGCCCGGTATGTCCCGACCCTTCGGGTCCCGCTCCACCACCGTCTGGCCCGGCCGTCCCGCCAGTTGCTCCTCGAACTGGCGCTCCAGGCCCGCCAGCCCGTCGTTGTCGGTGCCCACCCGACCCACCACGGGTGCGGCAAGGTCGCCGGCGGGCAGGAACCGCTCGGGCTCCGGTATGAGGCTGACGCCGGGTAGCTGCAGCGCCTTGACCTGGGCGGCCACGTTGTCGTCGACCTTGCGGGAGAGGTACACGAACGCCTTGTCCTCGGTGAGCAGGGCCTGGAGTACCGGGGCCTTTCTGCCCAGCAGTGGCGCCAGCGCGTCGGCGACGGCCATGGGGTCGTTGACCAGACGGGGGTTGGCCACGACGGTCGTCTGGCTGATGCTGAGGGCGAGGTCCCGGCCGTGGCGATCGAACAGCGAGCCTCGCTCGGCCGGGAGGTCGACGGTGCGGATGCGCTGGGTCTCCCCGAAAGCGGTGTAGCGCTTGGCCGAGAAGCCCTGGACCTGGACGAGACGGGCACTGAGTGCCCCGAACACGACGAGCATCGCGACCAGGACACCGATCAGCCGGCGCCGGGGACCGGAGGTTCGGCGTCGGGCCGGGGTGCGGCGGGGTGCCGGGGGCGCTGCCCGGGGTGCCGGCCGGGATCGACTGGAGCTCTTCGGGCTGGGCGGCGCCGGCGGCACGGCGCGGGTCCGCCCGGAGGACCTTCTGTTCGCGGGCAGGGCCGGCCGGCCGGCGCGGGTCGTGCGGGCTCGGCCGGAGGAGACACGCTGTGCCTGCAGAACCGGCGGCCTCGGCCGCCGCCTGGACCCTACGGTCACCGGCCGCTCGCGAGGGAACGCTTGACGCGTGAGTAGTCGTCCTCCTCGGCGGCGGAGCCCTGGTCCCTGTCGTCGGAGCCGTCGGCGGGGGCCGACACCGCTCCGGTGGGAGACAGGTAGGTGACGCTCGGGGGAGGCACCATCCCCAGGCGCTCCTGGGCGGCGGCGACGATGCGGGACGGGGACTCGAGCTCGGCGACCTTCAGTCGCAGCCGTTCGTACCGGGACTGCTCGCTGGCGGCGCGGGCCCGGAGGACGTCCAGACGGAACTGTCCCTGGGTCAACATCACGTGCGAAGCCACCAGTCCGAAGAGGCTCACGAGCACGCCCACAGAAACGAGCAGGGTGACGAGCCTGGCCCGGCGAGGACGCCGGCGGGGCGCCGGCAGGACCACCCGGAGCGGCGGCTTCGTACCCTCCTCGGACGGCGACCGGCGATGGGGTACGGACGGCGGCGCCGGCGGCGCGGCGGCCTGGCGACTGGACACCGGAGCCGTCACCGGTGCACCCGCCGGCCCCGGTGACGGACTTTCAACGTCACGACGATCACGCCGGCCGCGCCGGTCGGGTCCCTCACGGCAGGCGCTCGCAGACCCGGAGACGGGCGCTCTCGGCCCGGCGGTTGGCCGCCACCTCGGCGGGAGACGGCTTGCGTGAACCCCTGGTCAGGAGCTTCACCAGGGGTTCGGCCCCGCAGACGCAGGGAAGGGTGGGCGGGCACACGCAACCACCGGAAGCGGCGCGGGCGAAGCGCTCCTTGACGATCCTGTCCTCGCCGGAGTGGTAGGCGAGCACGACGCAGCGGCCATGGGGGACCAGCAGCGCCACCGCTGCGTCCAGGGCCGGGCCCAGGACGTCGAGCTCGTCGTTCACCGCGATGCGGACGGCCTGGAACACGCGCCGGGCGGGATGACCGCCGGTTCGTCTCGCCGCTGCGGGGATGGCGTCACGTACGACCTCGGCCAGCTCGACCGTCGTCGTCAGGGGACGCCGTTCGACGATGCGCCCGGCGATCCTCCGGGCGAACCGGCGCTCACCACTCTCGGCGATCAGCCTGGCCAGCTCGTGCTCGGTGGCGCCGTTGACCACGTCGGCCGCCGTCCGGCCGGTGGAGCGGTCCATCCGCATGTCGAGGGGGGCATCGAGGCGGTAGGAGAAGCCGCGCCCGGCCTGGTCCAACTGCGGGGAGCTGACGCCGAGGTCGAACAGCACGCCGCTGACCCGTACACCGAGCCGCTCCGCCACGTCGGCGATGCGGTCGAAGCGGGCATGTTCGAGCCCGACCACACGATCCCCGTGCTCGTCCAGCGTCGAGGCCGCGGCCTCTAGGGCCGCCTCGTCACGGTCGATGCCCAACAGGCGGATGTGCGGGTGGGCCCGTAGAAGGGCGCGGGCATGGCCCCCTCCTCCCAACGTGGCGTCTACCACCACGCCGGCGGGAACGGGCGCCATCAAGGAGACGATCTCCTCGACCATCACCGGACGGTGCTCGAATGCCCGGCTCATCCGCAGCCTCCCGACCGGGGCAATGGCACCGGGGGCGGAGAGGTGGTCATCGACCTCACCAGTCGAGAGGCAGCGCATGGGCCGGGCATGTGTCGCGGTCGCGGTCGCGTTCGGGTCCCCTACTCGTCGTCTTCCTCGGTCAGCCGGCGCTCGGCGGCGGCCACCTTCTCGACCCAGACCTCGGGGTTCCAGAGCTCGACCCGGTCCATGGCTCCGTTCACCAGAACCGCATCCACGAGCCGGGCGTACTCCCGGAGGTACGGGGCGATGGCCAGCCGGCCCTGGCGGTCGACGTCGACCTCCTCGGTGCCCGCCGCCCACAGCCGGGCCAGGTTGCGCTCGTCCCGGCTCCCGTTCTGGGCCTCCTCCATGAGCTTGGACTGCGCCTCGAAGGCCTCCGTCGTCCAGAGCGCCAGGCACCGCCCGCGGAACTTGGTGAGGAAGGCACCCCGCTCGAAGGACTGGCGGAACTTCGCCGGAAGGATGACCCGACCCTTGGGGTCCAGCGAGTGCTCGTGGCGCCCGAAGAACCTGGCCATGTGCGATCGTGCTCCTCACCGTTGGCTCCCTCTGGAGCGATGAAGGGGAACGCCCTCCCCTTCACTCCACTTCGCTCCACAGTAAACCCCTTGCCTCCCTGAGTCAAGCGGTTTGTCCTCCAGCCGGGAGATGACCCACCACCGCCTGCTCAAGCTGATCGGCCGGGATGCCGGCGACCGCGGCGGCGAAGAGGCGGGCGTCGGCCTCGAACCGGGAGCGGGAGGTGGCGTCGAGGGCCAGCAGGGCGGCCATGGCGTGCGGGTCCCAGACCCGCGGGATGGCACACTGGAAAAAGGAGCCCGAGCGGACCCGGCGCTGCGAGATGCCGACCACCTTGGCGCCGGCGGCGGTCACCTCACCGGGTCCGATGCCGGCGAAGCAGACCATCCTCGACCATCTGGAGGAGAGCAGGCCCCCGCGGTGGACGGCGAGCCCGGGGACACCGAGACTGTCAAGCGCCGCGGCGAGAACATCACCGAGCCACCAGAAGGCCCGGCCGACATCGGCCTGCCACAGCGGGTCCGACGACGGGACGACGACATCGGCCCAGACCATTCGTCGAGGCTCTACCAGCACCGCGCCGCCCCCGCTACGCCGGCGGACGACGTCGACGCCGGCAGCGGCAGCGGCCGCTGAGTCCGCGTCGGTGGACGGCTGGGTCGATCCCAGCACCAGCGCCGGCCGGTCCACCTCGCAGAACGTGACGGACCTCACCGACCAGTCGATGGTCCGGCCGTGGAGATCCGCCGCCGGCGCCCTCAGATGGGCGATGGACCAGGCCGGCGCCGGCCGGTCGACGATCTCGGACCGCTCTCAGGCCGACAGGGTGGTGAGCCCGAGGTACGGCTCCCAGTCGGGACGGGGACTACCGCCGGCGGCCAGGACCCACGCGCCCTCGCGGGGAGCGGCGGGAGCGCGCCGGAGGGTGAGGCTGGTCTCGTGCAGGAAGCGGTCCTCCTTGCGCGTGTTGCAGGGCCGGCAGGCGGCCACCACGTTCTCCCAGGTGTGGAGGCCGCCCTTGCTGCGGGGCACGACGTGGTCGATGTTCTCGGCCGCACCGCCGCAGTACTGGCAGCTGTGGCCGTCGCGAGCGAACACGGCGCGGCGATTCAGGGCGACGCGCGTCTGGTACGGGACCCTCACGAAGTAGGACAAACGGATCACCGACGGCTCTGGAAAGACGGCCCGCTCGGAGCGGAACACGGCGTCGCCGGCAGTGAGCATCTCCGCCTTCTCCGACAGGACCAGCACGAGCGCCCGGCGGCCGGGCACGACACAGAGCGGCTCATACGTCGCGTTGAGAAGAAGCGCTCTGGACACGGCCGGGCTCTAACCGCCCGAAGGCGCTGGTGGCAGGCCCATTACGGAACTTTACCGCAGGCTCCGCAGGCCGCTCCGGCACCATTCGAGGTAGGCCACCACGTCGCGGGCGCCCGGTTCGGCGGCGCTGTCGCCGTACATCGTCTCCATTCGGAAGGCCAAATACGCGGGGTCCGGGAGAGGCAGGAAGGGCCGCCGGCGCCACCAACCGCTCGGCGCCATGGCGAGGGTCTGGCGGGCGGCCGTGGTCCACAGATCGGGGCGGCGGGCGAGCGCCGGGAGAACCCGCACCATCGTGAGGCGGCGTCCGGTCTTTCGCCCGGACGACCCGCCCCCCGGGCCTTGGGCGCTACTCAACCGGGGCACCGGTTCCGCTGCGGGCGAGGCCCTCGAAGCCGACCCTGGCCGCGCCCACCAGGCCGGCGTCCGCACCCAGCGCGGCAGGCACGACGCGGGTGCCACGGGAGAAGGCGAGGCGGGCGGAGCGGTCCACTTCGGCCTGGGCGGCGGTGAAGAAGGGCTCGCCGAAACCGAGGGCGACCGAGCCGGCGATCACCGCCAGGCGCAGATCCAGCAGATTCGCCACCGATGCGACGGCGCGGCCGACGAGGCTCCCTGTCCGCACCACCACCTCCGGTCCGGCCTCCGCCGGGTGCCGCCCGGTCACCGCGGCGATGGAGGGTCCCGACGCCTCCGCCTCCAGGCATCCCCTGGCCCCGCAGGCGCAGATCCGGCCGACGACCGGCTCGACGATCACGTGCCCTATGTGGCCGGCGTTACCGCCGGCGCCGTCGAGCAGGCGACCGCCGGAGACGATGCCCCCGCCGACGCCGGTCGAGACCACCATGGCGACGTAGTCGGCCACCCCGCGGGCGGCGCCCATCCATCCTTCGCCGAGGGCCAGCGCCTTGGCGTCGTTGTCGAGATGGACGGGGAGGCCAGTGGCCGAGGCCAGCCGGCGGCGCAGGGGAAAGTCCACCCACGCCCGGATGTTCAGCGGCGACACCTTCTCGCCTCCCGCGGGGCCGAACGTCATCGGCCCTCCGCATCCAACACCGCAGGCCACCTCGTCACCCTGCCGCACCTCTTCGACCGCACCGATGACCGCGGCGAACAGTGCTTCGGCGTCACCCTTCACCGTCGGTATGCGGACGGCCCGCGCCACCTCGCCGCCCTCACCGACGACGGCCGCCGCCAGCTTCGTGCCGCCGATGTCGAGGGCCAGGACGCGCCGCACCATCGGACGGTACCTGCCGTAGGGTTCGCGACCGTGGCGAGGCAGCGGGTGGGCGCGATCACGACGAGCTTCGCCGGCACCTTCGAGGGCATCGTCGCCAACGTCGAGCAGGTCATCCAGGGCAAGGGAGAGGCCATCCGTCTGGCCGTCTGCTGCCTCGTCGCCGAGGGTCACCTCCTGATCGAGGACGTCCCGGGCGTGGGGAAGACCACGCTGGCCAAGGCCATCGCCGCCTCCCTGGGATGCTCGTGGCACCGGATCCAGTTCACACCCGACCTGCTGCCCTCCGACGTCACCGGCGTAACCGTGTACAGCCGCAGCAACGGCAGCTTCGAGTTCCGCCCGGGCGGGATCTTCGCCAACATCGTTCTGGGTGACGAGATCAACCGGGCGTCACCCAAGACGCAGTCGGCCCTTCTCGAGGCGATGCAGGAGGGGCAGGTCACCGTGGATGCCACCACCTACGCCCTCCCCACGCCGTTCATGGTCATCGCCACTCAGAACCCGGTCGAGCACGAGGGGACGTACCCGCTCCCCGAGAGCCAGCTCGACCGCTTCCTCATGCGGATCCCCATGGGATACCCCGATCGGGCCAGCGAGATCGAGATGCTCGACACCCATGGCGGGCTCTCCACGACCGAGGTCGAGGACCTGGCCCCGGTGGTGAGCCTGGAGGCGGTGGAGGCAATGACCGCCGCGGCCAAGGCGATCCACGTGGCGCCTGGGATCAAGGGCTACCTGGTCGACCTGGCCGACGCCACCCGCCGGCACCCCGGTCTCGCGCTGGGTATCTCGCCCCGGGCCACTCTGGCCCTGCAGGGTGCGGCGAGAGCACGGGCCGCTTCGCTCGACCGCGGGTACGTGGTGCCGGACGACATCAAGGCGCTGGCCGGGCCCGTGCTCGGGCACCGCCTCGTGATCAGAGCAGAAGCGGCGATGGGGGGTACATCGGCCTCCGAGGTGCTGGCCCAGGTGCTCGGGTCGGTGCCCGTGCCCGCCGGTCGGGCGGGTTGAGCCGGTCGGGCGGGTTGAGAACCGGCGCCCCGACGCGTCGCACCGCCCCCACGGTGTGCCCGTAGCCATGCTGACCCGTCGGGGCTGGCTGTTGCTGCTCGGGGCAGCGGTCTTGGCCATGGTCGGCCGGCTGCTCGGGCTGGTCGAGCTGTTCATGCTGGCGGCCTCGGCCGTGGCCATGGTGGCGGGCGCCGCCCTGTACGTGAGAGTCAGGTCCTTCTCCGTAGAGGCCACCCGCGAGCTGCGACCGCCACGGGTCCCCGCCGGCACCGACAGCCGGGTCGAGCTGCGCGTCCGCAACCGGGGCCGGCGGCGCTCGCCGGTGCTCGCGGCGGGGGACCCCTTCGACGGTGGGAGGCGCCTGGCCCACTTCCTTCTGGCACCGCTGGATCCCGGCGAGGCGGCGAAGGCCGCCTACCGGCTACCCACCGGGAAGCGCGGCATCTACGACCTGGGCCCTCTCACCCTCGAGCTCTCCGATCCCTTCGGACTGGCCCGGCGCTGCGTGGTGGCGGCGCCCGTCACCTCCCTGACCGTCTTCCCGAGGGTGGATCCCATCGACGCCCCTGCGCCGACCCGGGGGCACGACGTGTTCGCCTCGGCCAACCACCCGACGGCTCTCGCCTCCTCCGGGGAGGACTTCTACGCGCTGCGGGAGTACGAGGTGGGTGACGATTTGCGGCGGGTGCACTGGAAGTCCAGCGCCAAGTTGGACCAGCTCATGATCCGCCAGGACGAGGTGCCCTGGCAGGGGCGGGCGACGGTGGTGCTCGACCTGAACCCGCTGGCCCACACGCCCGATTCGTTGGAGGTGGCGGTTTCGGCCGCCGCGAGCATCGTCACCGCCTGCTGGCGGCGGCGGTCGGTGGTGCGTTTGGTGTCGACCGACGGCGTGGATTCCGGACCGGGTTCGGCGCCCTCCCACCTCGAGGCCATGCTCGAGCACCTGGCCGGCGCCGGCCTCGATGGCGGAGCGGCCGGCACCGGGCCGGCCCACCTGCCTCGGTCCCTCGGTGCCGTCCTCGCCTCGTTGCGGCGGGAGGGCGACGGCGCCGCCGTGGCCGTCGTGACCACCTCCCAGGCGCCGGACTCCGGTATCGACACCGTGCGCCGGATACGCAGCCGGTTCGGCTCCGTGACCCTGGTGGTGATCGAAACCGGTGCCGGCCAGACCGGCCGTCCCGTGGCCGGGCTCTCCTCCGTCGTGCGGGTGACCCCTACGGTGCCTTTCGCCGCCGCCTGGGCGGAATCCCCCGCCGGTCGCGGCGGAAGGCGGCGCACGGCTGCGACACGGCGCAGGCCGGCCCCGCCCACCATCGCCAAAGGCGCCCCTTGACGCCGGAGGCCCACCCGACCGGGATGGCGACGCTGGCGCTCACCGCGCTGACGGCGGCCGCTGCCGCCGGAATGGGCCGCCTCTTCGCCGGCCACGCCTACCTGGTGCCGTTCCTGGCCGCAGCCCTCGTCACCCACGCCCTGATGTGGCTGGGCCGCCGTGCGGGAGCACCCCTGTCGGTCACGGCCGCGGTGGCCCTGGCGGTGGCCGCGCTGTCGGTGGGCTGGTTCGTCCTGCCCGGGACCACCATTTTCGGGCTACCCGGAGCAGCGACCCTCGATGCGGCCCGCACCGCGCTGGGCGAGGCGTGGGGCCAGTTCGCGGAGGTCGTCGCGCCGGCGCCGGTCACCGACGGGTTCCTGGTGGCGGGAATGGCCGCCATAGCGGTGACCGCGGTGCTGGCCGATTGGGCCGCCTTCCGCATGTCCGCCCTCTTCGAGGCGGTCCTGCCTTCCTTCACCCTGTTCATCTTCACCGCCACCCTGGGGAGCTCGCAGCGCAGGGAGCTGCTCGTCGGGCTGTACGTGGCGGCACTCCTGCTGTTCCTCCTGGTCCACCAGGCGGGGCTGCTCGCCGCTTCCTCCTCGTGGTTCGCCAGCCGATCCCGTGAGGGCGCCGGCACCCTGCTCCGGCGAGGAGCGGCACTCGGCGTCGTCACCGTGATCGCCGGGCTCGTCGTGGGTCCCGCCATTCCCGGCGCCGACCGGCCACCGGTGCTGGCGTGGCGGGACCGCGACCTGATCGGCGACAGCCGGCGGACGACCGTCAGCCCGCTGGTGGATATCCGCGGCCGGCTGGTGAACCAGTCGACGGCTTTGCTGTTCACCGTCCGCTCCACCCACCGGGCCTACTGGCGCCTCACGTCACTCGACACCTTCGACGGGCAGATCTGGTCGTCCGACGCCAGCCATCGCCCCGTCCGGCGCACACTGCCCCGGGGGCCGGCATCCGCCGGCAGAACGGACCGCGTCGTCCAGGAGTTCGTCATCACCACGCTCTCGTCGCTCTGGCTCCCGGCCGCCTACCGGCCGGAGCGGGTCGCCGGCATCGACGACGTCAGCTACAACGAGCAGCTGGGCAGCCTCATCACCGACGAGGACACGACCAACGGCCTCACCTACCGGGTGGAGTCGGCCGTACCCGTCTTCTCCGCCACCGGGCTGAGCCAGGCCGCGGGCCAGCTCACCGGCGAACGGGCGGAACGGTTCCGCCACCTCCCGTCCCTCTCGCCCAGGGTGCTGGCCCTGGCCCGGGCGGTCACATCCGGAGCGGGGAAGCTCACGCCCTACGCCCGCGCGCTGGCTCTCCAGAACTTCTTCCGCAGCGGCGCGTTCACCTACGACCTCGACGTCGAGGCCGGTCATGGACGCGAGGCCCTCGACAACTTCCTCTTCCGCACCCACCGCGGCTACTGCGAGCAGTTCGCCGGCGCCTACGCGGTACTGGCCCGCGCCGCCGGGCTTCCGGCCCGCGTGGCGGTCGGATTCACCCCCGGCGAACCAGGTCCCGATGGTGTCTTTCTCGTGCGCGGCCTCAACGCCCACGCCTGGCCGGAGGTGTACCTGGCCGGCGCCGGCTGGGTGGCCTTCGAGCCGACGCCGGGGCGGGGGGCCCCCGGCGCCGAGTCCTACACCGGGCTGCCCGAGGCCCAGGCCCGTCCCGAGAGCCCGTCCACCGCCACGACGGCCGTGCCGGGCACCACGGCGGCTCCGGGTTCAGCCACGACCGCCACGGCGACCACCGCCACGACCGCCGCGCCGGCCGCTGGTGCCAGGCACGGCCGCTCCTTCCCGGACAACCCCGTGCTGCGCTACGGGCTCCTGGCCCTGGTGATGGCCGCGGCACCTGTGATCGCCGTGCCCGCCGCGAAGTCCCTTCGCCGCCGGCGGCGCCGGCAGGCGGCAGCCACCGGAGCAGACCGCGTCCTGGTGGCATGGGCCGAGGCGAACGAATCGCTGGCCGGGGCCGGAGCCCGGCGTGAACCGTCCGACACACTCCACGAGCACGCGGTGAGGGCGGCTGCCACCGTCGCCCTTCCCACTCCCGCCGCCGGCGCCCTGCGGGAGTTGGCCGGTGACGCCACCGCCGCCAGTTACTCCTCGCGCGACGTCGGCGCTGAGGTGGCGGCCAGGGCCCAGGCGTCGGCTGCCCTGGTGGAAGCAGCGGTGAGGAGCGGAGCGAGGCCGGTGCAGCGGGTGGGGCGGGCCATCGACCCTCGGCCCCTCGTCCGCTCATGAGCGACTTACCGTGCGTCGTGGCCCGCCGGCAGCCGCTCCGCTCAGCTGGTTCGGTTCAGGTGTCGTCCCTCTTGAAACGCTGACGCAGGCGCTGGCGGGTGTCGCCCAGCACGCTCGGGAAGCCGTGCTCGCGGACGGTGCGGCTGACGTCCTTCCATCCGGCCCGCCCCATCTTGCGCAGGTTGGCCTCGAAGACCAGCGCGGAGCCCAGCATCAGCAGGAAACCGAAGAACCCCACGAAGAGGTTGGACGCGAAAGAGGCGACCAACAGCACCAGGCCGGCGAAGAATCCGAGGGCGGCCCACTTGCAGTTGCGGCCGGCGTGGCGATAGAGCGAAGTCTCGGAGACGCCCTTGGCGAAAGCAGGATCGTGCTCGTAGAAGCTGCGCTCGATCTCATGGAGGATGCGCTGCTCGTCTTCCGATAGGGGCAACTCCGGGACCCTTCTGCGCCACTGAATCCGACGTCCCATCTTCGCGCACCGCGCCAAGGTCAACAACGCGAGAGCGCGTCCGGAACACGGGGGACAAACGGCGTCCGGGCCCTGACCGGCGGCCGGGCCGGGCCGGGATCGTGCAGAACCTCTACCGACGCGTAGAAGGAGCCCACGCCGGCGTGGAGGATCGACCTCTCCGGACCCGTCGTCACAGGACCTTCGGCACCTGATCGGTGAGGCGCCGGCGCCGGGCGGCCACCGCGCCGCCGGCCACGAGCAGCGCGAGGCCGATCAGGCTCAGCACGGGCCCCGGGCCGAGCCCCGACCGGCCGCTGGATCGGTGCCGCGGAGCGGGCAGGGGCCGGATGGTCCCTCCGCGGGCATGAGGCTCGAGGACCCGGAAGATTCCCCACAGGCCCGCCTCACGGTAGGGCTCGCGATGGTCACCCCAGAGGTAGTCGCCGGCCCGGTGGCCGCGGCCGCCGGCGCCGCCCTCCAGATTCGCCGTCACCACGTCGAGGCCACCGAGCGGCACCGAGCTCAGCATGTTGGTGCCTCGCCGTCCCGGTTCCATGGCCCAGCGGTGGCCCTCGACGCTGAACACCTGTGACTGCTCGCTCCACGGCGCCAGGGCGTGGATGCGCACCGGATCGCCGGCGAAGGCCTCCAGGAGCGGGGTGGACGGCAGCGGCCGCCCCGTGGTGGAGGACGAGTACACGGTGGCCGCATCGGGATCGGAGTTCAAGCGGCCCTTGAGTGGCTCGTTCCGGTAGTTCACGCCGACGGTTCCCTGCACGTTGGTCGTGTAGGGCATCCGGTGCGTGCCGATCGACGCATCCTCGTCCTGGAACAGCAGGGTGAAGTCGCGGTAGGCCGGCCCTGAAGGAGGCTGCACCACCACGTTCCACCCGGAGCGACCGCCCATGTCGGTCCCCGACGCCGCGTCCCGGTAGGTGGAGCCGGCCGGCCCGACGACGATGGCGCCGTACAGGCCGAGTGCCGAGTTGGCCACCACGTCCCCGCCGTCGCGCACCACCGACACCGTTTCACCGACCTCCGGCGAGGCGTAGAACGTGGAGGTGCGGACCTCACCCGGTGCCACCGTCTGGTCCGGATTGAACCCGGCGGCCACACCTCCGGATTCCAGGGGGTCCGAAGCGAGGAGGTCGCAGCGCAGGGAGACGGATCCGGTGGCGACGGCGTTTCGGAGATGCAGCTTCAGGCACTCGCCCACCCCCACGTGCAGCACGAGGGGTTCCGCGGGACGCTGGCCGCTGCGCACGGCCCTGGCGTCCTGGGCGAGGACGAAGAGGCGGCCGGGTCTGCCCCCCAGCATGGGCAGAGGCGCCTCAATGGCCACGACGTCGAACTCCCGCACGGGGGCGGCCGGCGGGCAGACCGCCGCCGGCGGACGGGGCGGAACCTCGTGTCCCGGGAGGGGCAGGAGGGCGGGACCGCTGTCGGGCGCAGCCTCCGATGCCCGATTGCCGGGCAGGCTTCTGGCGCCGCCACCCGGGGCGGCGTCACCCTGGCGCCCGGGCAGCACGCGCAGGAGCCCCCAGCTGCCCTCGCGCAGCTTCACCGACCGACCGTTCCCGTAGATGTAGTCACCCGGCATCCGTTGCGGTCCTCCCGCCGCTGGCACCACCAGGTCGTAGCGCTCGGAGATGCCGAGATGGACGGTGCTCACCGGTGGGGAGCGCTGGCTCTGGGGCTCCTTGCGGAACCAGTGCCCGTCCAGGTGCCAGGTGTGCACCTCGTTGCTCGCGCTGACCAGGCTGCGCACGACCACCGGATCACCGACGTTGGCCTCGATGACCGGCGTTGCCGGGTCGCCGTGGGTGCGGCTGCTGAACACCATGGCCGGGTCGCCCTTACGACGGTCGAGGGGCTCGGCCCGGAGGTTGAGGGCGCTGCCCGTGGAGCGCCCCACGTGATTGACGGCGCTGTCGTCCTGGACGAAGGAGACCAGCTCGCGGAAGCTCCCCTTGACGTCGGCCGAGACGCGGGCGTCGGTGTGGATGTCGGCGATGGCGCCGCTGCGGATCTCCTCGCCGGTCCGGGGGTCGTGGTAGGTCGAGCCGGGCGGCTCGGACACCAGCGCGCCGAACAGACCACGCCGCCAGGTGCCGATGGCGTTGACGTGGTCGTGGAAGTAGGCGGTGCCGAACTGCGTGTCGTCGTACCACCGGTACCGGACGAACTCGGTGCTCACGATCTCGCCCGCGGCGTGGTCGAACTCCAGCGGCTTGGAGAGGGTGACGAGGGCCCCTTCGACGGCGGTGACGGCCACCGCCTCGAACCTCTCGCCGCCGCCCATGCCGATACCGACCACCACACCGGGCTGAAGCCTCGAAGCGTCGGCCATCCTGAGCATGGCGGCGCCCGCCACGGCCGGCCGGGCCAGAGGCGCCCCCTCCAGTTGGAACGGCCGCACCGACTGCTCGAAGTTGAACCCGGAGACGACGCCGTCGCTGGCCTGGACGTCGAACTGCACGAAGTGGATGTGGGCGTTGACCTTGGAGAACCCATGGCTCTCAGGTGTGTCGGTCAGCCGGCTGGTGAGGACGACGTCGACGCAGTCCTCGCCGGCATTCGCACGAATGGCGAGCGGCCGGCGAAGGTCGGGATCGGTACGTGCCGCCGCCTCCTGCTCCTTGAGCACGAAGAGCAGCCCACCGGCGTCGACGATGCGCTCCTCCTCGTTCACCGGGATGGCGGCCTCGACGGCCTGGAGGTCGAATTTCTTCGAGTGCGACCCCGCCGGGCAGAGGCTTCCCTTGCCGTTGGCGCCCGGGACGGGAGGATCGGTGCCGTCGTGGTCCGGCTCGAGGAACGGCGAGGGCCCGTGGTTCGGCGCGAAGGGCGGACGTTTTCCCAGATGGGGGCGGAGGAACGGGAAGGCCAGCTTCCCTGTCCGGGGGTCGAAACGCAGCGGCGGCCGCTGACCGGGCGCCGGCGACCGGTAGCCGGGCCAGGCCTGGTCCGTCTCCGGTTCCCCCAGGTAGGTGTCGCCCTGCCGGCTCCAGTCGTGCACTGCCGCGTCGTAGCCGCGGGGCTGGCCCTGAGGTGGGAGCTGGCGCTCCACCCATCGCTTCATCTCGCTCTGGGCGATGGTGAACGGTCCGTTGGCAGACACGACGGCGGCACCCACGAGCTTTTCGGAGGTGACGGCCGGCAGTACGTGGCCCTGCCGCTCCGGCAGCTCCCGCAACGGCGGCAGGGCGTCGGTGGACGCTGAGCCGTTCTGCAGTGTGTTGTAGGTGCGCCACAGGCCCCACATGCCGGCGAAGTAGTGCTCGGCCACGTGGCAGTGGTAGAGGAAGTCGCCCACCGAACCCTGGCAGCCGCCACTCCCGCACTCGGGGACCACGTCGAACGTCTCGGAGGGGCCGAGGCTCTGGCTGTCGGTGCGCTCGGTGGACTTTGGCAGCAACGGCGGCCTCTTGTCCTCACCGGAGTCGAAGCGGGTGTCCTCGACGCCTGGCTGGCGCGGCCACCGGGTGGCACCACCGTGGACGTGGTGGACGTGGAAGACCTCGGACCCACCGTGGACCACCCGCTGCTTGGTGGGATCGCCCAGATAGGCCCTCATCATCGGCGTGGCCGGGTCCCCGAAGGCGTAGGAGCTGTAGGCGACGGCCTCGTCGAAGGTGCCCGCACCGACAGGAGCTCTGGCCACCTGGAGGGCCAGACGATGGCCGAACGGCTCACTGCGGTAGTTGAGGGCCCGTCCGCCGGGTCGGTAAGCGCTGGTGACCGGGTCGACCAGGGGGATGCGGCGGTCGGCCGCGTCGAGCAACTGGTAGTTCTCGTGGCCGATCTCGTGGTAGTAGAGGGCGAACTCCCGGAAATCGCTGCCCGCGCCGGAGCGGATGACGGCGTCCCATCCGCTGCGCAGCGGCGCTCCTGTCCTGGGGTCGAGCCAACGGGACCCGGGCGGCTCCACCACGATCGAGCCGAACAGCCCGTGGCTGGTCTGGGCCCGGGTGTCGCCGTGGCTGTGGAGGTGGTGGGTGCCCTCCGGCTCCCCGGGATCCACCATCCACTCGTAGGTGACGGTCCGGCCCGGGCGGGCGACGGCGGCCGGATTGGTGGCGATGGCCGGCCCGCCTGATCCCGCCACGCGGAGGTCGGCTCCGTGCACGTGCAGACTGGCCGCCTCTGCGCCGGCAAGAGCGTTGCGCAGCGTGACCCGGAGGCACTCGCCCGGCAGCACCCGCAGAGTCAGCGGCTGGATGGCGTCCCCCTGGAGGCCGGCGGTGACGGCGGGCTCGCCACCGCCCGCTCGGGCGGCGGCGTTGACCGCCTCTTCAGCCCGCACCCGCCCGAGGTCCTCCTCGAGCACGAACATGCGACCCTCCGGGTCGTGGTCGAGGTAGCGGTTCACCGTGACGTCGACCGCGATGGCGGCGACGTCGTAGTCCCGCACGGGCACGGCCCGCCCACACGCCCCTTCCGGTGGGCCCGACTCCCGGCCGTCGGCAGGCGCGGTCAGCCCGAGCACCAGCAGGACGGTCGCCATGAGGGCGGTGACGCGGACCCGCTCCCGGCGAAAAGACCGGGAGCGGGTCGCCGTTGCTTGGAACCGCATGCTCAGGTGACCTTGACGGTGCCTTCCATGTCCGGGTGGATCAGGCAGATGTACTTGAAGGTACCTGCTTCGGTGAAGGTGCGGGTGTAGACGAGCTGCGCCTCCGACAGCGGGAGCCCGCTGCTCATGAAGCCCTTGCCGTCGTACTTGCCACCGTCGACCTTGACCTGGGGCGGCGGACCCTCGTGTCCCTCGCCCTCTCCCTCCGCCGCCTTGGGCGGATCGGGGATCTTCGGGCTGTTGGCCGGGGCGAAGGACTTCACGTTGGCGCTGATGGTGCCGTCATCGGCCCTGAGTATGAAGGGGCGGGCATCCTCGGGGGCGTTGAAGGCGATGGTGTGGAACCCGTTCACCGTCCAGGTGACCGAGTCGCCCTTCTTGACGGTTAGTGCCGCGGGGAAGACGTTGATGCCCTCTGTGGGAACCTGGTCCTCCTCCTCGGGGAAGGCGCCCGCCTCCGCCTTCTTCGGGTCGGTCATGATGGCGACCTTGTCGGCGGCCGGCTTGGCCTTGGCCACCAGGTCACCCAGTTCCTTCTCGCCGGCCGCCTTCACGTCATCGGCGCTCGGCACGTCGGCGCCCTTGGCCACGACTGTGACCTCTTCGGACATCTCGGTGCCATGAACGGCGCAGGCGAACACGTAGGTGCCGGGCTTCAGGTCGTCCGCCAGCTTGACCTTGAACGTGTCCTCGTTGGCCAGGAAGCCGCTGTTCACGAACCGCTCCTTGCCGGTGAAGGTGTCCGGCAGCTCCTGCTGTTCCTTGGAGCAGGCCTCGGTGGTGGGCGGGTCCTCGGTGGCGCTGAAGCACGGCTGCAGACCGGCCTGCACGAAGAGGTCGTCCGCCCCCTTCGACTCCTCGTTGAAGGTCCCGGGAAGCTTCTTGAACAGGGCGTCCAGCTCCGGCGGCGGCGGGCCCTCCTGCTTGGGGTCCGCCTTCTCCGCCTTCTCCGCCGCCTTGGCCACCTCGCTGACGAGGGTGCCGCCCATGACCGTGTGGACGGCGCCGGTGAACTCGCCGGTGAACTCGATGCTGTCGCCGGGTCTGGCCGTCAGCTTGGTGGGGAAGTACGAGATCCACGAGACGTTGGGCTCGCTCTTGGCGTCCACCCGCACCGGGAACGTCTGGGGCCCTGAGGACTTCTCGGTGGTGGTGTCGCTGGGGATGACGCCACCGTTGTCGTCGTCGTCGCCGCATGCGGCGGCGAGAACCGCCACCACGATCATCGCTGTGGCCAATCGTCTTCTCATCCGCACTCCCTTTGGGATCAGCACCGGGCCCACCCCGGCTGGCGCGGGACAGTAGCTGATGGAGGTCCTCGGGGGAAGCATCCCGTCTGTATTTGTTTCACGATGCTGACGGCGTGACCTGCCCCAGGTTTCCCTACGATGCGGCAGTGCCGACAGCCGAGACGGACGACCACGATCGGCCTCTTTCCGCCCTCCCGTCACCAGGAGCCCGTGTCGTGGCGTTCGCCGCCATCCTGGTGGGAGGACTGTGCGGAGCGCTCATCGGGTCGTCGTTCGTGGCACTCCAGTGCGAGCGGGGCTGTGACACCAACCGCGGCGTGGGGGCCATCGTCGGTGGGCTCATGGCCGCCGCTGGTGTGGCCGTGGTCGCCGTGCTCGTGCTCCGGGCCATGGGCGAGTGGAGCCGGGTCAACGACGGCGACGGCCCAGGTGGTGCCGGCGCGGCCGATGCCGGCGCGGGACCGCTCAGCCGGTGAGGCGCAGCCGGCGGAAGCCCTCGGCGTAGCGCACGCCCGCGGCCCGCCCGGCGTCCTCGGCCCGCTGGCGGACCACCTGGCGGAGCCACTCTCCCGTCTCGGACAGCTGGCTCTCGTGGCACAGCAGCGCCTCCGCCTTCACCTCCACGAAGTCGGAGATGTCGACCAGGACGTCGGGCTCCAGTGTGCCCGAGAGGAAGACGGCTTCCACGTGGTGCGGTGGGCCCTGGTCGGGGAAGTAGTGGGGGCTGGCGGCGGCAGGCACCACCGCGTCGAGCGTCGCCCAGCCGACCTCACGGTGGTCCCGGTGGTTGAAGTACCGGCCACCGAAGAACACGGCGGTGGGATCCGGGCAGGCCACCACATCGGGCCGCAGGAGGCGGATGAGCCGCACGAGCTGGGCCCTGAACCGGGCGTCGTTGTCGATCTCCCCGTCCGGATGGCCGAGCAGGTGGTGTCCGGCCAGCCCCAGTACCCCGCTGGCCGCGGCAGCCTCGAGGGTCCGGCGCCCGGCCAGCTCGGCGGGGTCGGCGGCCGGGTCGGAGGAGCCCTTGTCGCCCGAGGTGCAGATCACCACGTGGACCTCGGCTCCCGCCGCCGCCCACCGGGCCATGGTGCCCCCGCAGGAGACGTCGGCGTCGTCGGGATGGGCGTACACGGCCATCGCCCGGGCCGGCGCGTCCTCCACCATCTCCACCGGCTCGGCCATCTCCCGCCGAACTCTAGGGGGCTGTCGCCAGCGCCTTGACCGCCCGCTCCACACCGGCGTCGTCGACGTCGTGGTGGGTGACCAGGCGGAGAACGCCCGGCGCGATCGCGCCGGCCAGGACGCCCTCGGCCCGCAGGTGTCCGATCACCGCCGGCGGGTCGGGATGGCACCACGTCACGATGTTGGTGAGGGGCCGGGCTTCGCCGGCGACCGGCCTCGGATCACCGCCGTCGTCGGGCCAGCGGTCAACCACGGCCTCGGCCAGCCGCCGGGCCCGCTCGTGGTCCTCGACCAGTCGTTGCACCATGGTGCGGAGAGCGACAAGACCGGCGGCGGCCATGACGCCGGCCTGGCGCATCCCCCCGCCCATGCGCTGGCGCTCGACGCGGGCATCGGCCATGACCTCTGCCGGGCCCCCGAGCATCGAGCCCACCGGAGCGCAGAGGCCCTTGGAGAGGCAGCACATCACGGTGGTCGCCGCCGCGCAGTACTCCGCCGCCGGCGTTCCGGTGGCGACCTCGGCGTTGAACAACCGGGCACCGTCGATGTGGAGCGGCAGGTTGGCCGCGGCCCGGCGCACGGCCCGCAACTCGTCGATGGACCATGCGGTGCCGCCCGCCGCCATGTGGGTGTTCTCGACGCACACCAGCCCGGGGCGGGTCTCGTCGTCCTCGGCCGATCGAGCCGCCTCGACCGCCCACGCCACGTACACGGGCAGGATCGTGCCCTGCTCGTCCGGCACGCCGTGGAACCGGGCCACGTGCCCACCCCCCGCCCCCTGCTCGTAGAGCACGACGTGCTGGCGGGCCCCCGCGATCACGGTGGTGCCCGGCTCGGTGAGCACCCGGAGCGCTATCTGGTTGCCCATCACCCCACTGGGCACGAAGAGCGCCGCCTCCACCCCGACCCGCTCCGCGAAGGCATCCTGCAGCGCGTTGACGGTCGGGTCCTCCCCGTACACGTCGTCGCCCACCTCGGCGCCGGCCATGGCCCGGCGCATCTCGGGAGTGGGGCGGGTGACGGTGTCCGATCGCAGGTCCACGAATCCACCGTCCACGCCACAGGGTAGACACTTCGGGTGCCAGACCTGCATGACCTGTCAGAGCCGCCTGCGGGACCGGAGCCCTCCGGGCTGGCCGACCTCGCAATTGAGGCCGCCCACGCCGCCGGCGCCCTCCTTCTCGACGGCGCTTCCCGCCTGCGCACCCTGGTCGAGACCAAGACGACCGCCACCGACATGGTCACCGAGATGGACAGGGCGAGCGAGGACCTCATCGCCGGCCTCATCCTCGGCGCCCGGCCCGGTGACGCCTTCCTGGGCGAGGAGGGCACCGTCGGCAGCGGCACCACCGGCGTGCGTTGGGTGGTCGACCCGCTCGACGGAACGACCAACTACCTCTACGGATTCCCCTCGTGGGCCGTGTCCATCGGTGCCGAGATCGACGACGAGCCGGCGGTGGGCGTGGTGTTCGATCCCTTCCACGCCGAGACCTATCGCGCCGTGCGGGGCCAGGGCGCGTGGTGCAACGGGGAGCCGATACATGTGTCGGGGGCTCCCGACCTGGCCACGGCGATGGTCGCCACGGGGTTCGGCTACGACGCGGCCATGCGGGCCCAGCAGGCACAGATCGTGGCCCGCCTGCTCCCGTCGGTGCGGGACATGCGCCGGGCCGGTGCGGCCTCCGTCGACCTCTGCTGGCTGGCCCGGGGCCGGGTGGACATCTACTACGAGCGCGGCCTGCAGCCCTGGGACCGCGCCGCCGGCGCCCTGGTGGCCAGCGAGGCGGGTGCGGCGGTGGAGACTCTGGAGAACGGCACCATCGTGGCCACGTCGCCGCGGCTGATGGGCCCTTTCCTCGAGCTGCTCCTCTCCGCCGGCGGCGGCGCCCCCTAGTTCGGCCCCTACCCGAAGAAGGGCTGGGCGACGTGGCCGAGCAGGGCCCGGTCCACCGTCTTGAGCTCGCCCACGGCGTCGGCCAGGGACACCAGGACGATGTCGCCGGCCTGGAGGGCCACCATCTGGCCGAAGGCGCCCTCGTGGACCGCCTCGCTGGCGGCGATCCCGAAGCGGGTGGCCAGGACCCGGTCGAAGGCGGTGGGAGTGCCGCCCCGCTGGATGTGCCCGAGGATGGTGACGCGGGTCTCGAAGCCGGTGCGGTTCTCGATCTCGGTGGCCACCAGGTTGCCCACCCCGCCCAGGCGGACGTGGCCGAACTGGTCGACCTCGCCCGTCTGCAGGGCGAGGGTTCCCTCCTTGGGAGCGGCACCCTCGGCCACCACGACGATGGTGGCGTAGCGGCCTCGGCCGTGGCGGGCCTTGATGCGCTCGGCCACCTCGGCGATGTCGAAAGGCTCCTCGGGAATGAGGATCTCCGCCGCGCCGCCGGCGATGCCGGCGTAGGTGGCGATCCACCCCGCGTGACGGCCCATCACCTCGCACACCATCACCCGGTCGTGGGACTCGGCGGTGGTGTGGAGCCGGTCGATGGCGTCGACGCAGATCTGTACGGCGGTGTGGAAGCCGAAAGTGAGCTCGGTGGCGGACAGGTCGTTGTCGATGGTCTTGGGGACCCCGACGACGTCGATGCCCTCCTTCCACAACTTGTGGGCCACGCCCAGGGTGTCCTCGCCGCCGATGGCCACCAGGGCGTCGATCTCCTGGGAGGCCAGGTTCGCCTTCACCGCCTCGACGCCGCCGTCGACCTTGTAGGGGTTAGTCCTCGACGAACCGAGGATGGTGCCGCCCCTAGGGAGTATTCCGCGACAACGCTCCACATCGAGGGGTAGCGTCTTCCCCTCGATGACGCCCCGCCAGCCGTCGGTGAACCCGACGAGCTCATCGCCGAAGTGGCGCTCACCCTTGCGCACGAGAGCCCGGATGACGGCGTTCAGCCCCGGGCAGTCGCCCCCACCGGTCAGTACTCCTACGCGCATGGCCTCCACCTCTCGCTGGCGAGGAACAACTCAAGCCTGCCCGTACCCCGCCGAGGAACTCTACTGATGCGCGCCGGTGACCAAACCACGCACGCGGCGCGTCCCGGTTCACGGTTCGCCGACGCCTCCCGCCGGCCCTCGGCCGCGCAACCGGTCTCTTCCCGGCCCCGGCGTGGCACCCGGCCCCGGCGTGGCACCCTGGCCCTGCTCTCCGCGGGCCTGTCGCTGGTCACGATGGTCCCCACCGCGGCGGGCGCCGCGTCCACGGCGACGGCGGCCGACAAGGCCCGGGAGCGCCGCAGCGCCCTCCTGCTCCAGGCAGCCGAGCTCACCGACCGGCTGGAGGATGTCCAGGCCGGCGTGGTGGCCGCGCAGATGCAGCGCTCCAGGGCCGCCGGTGCGCTGGCCCGGCTCCGCATCCGGATGAGGGCCCGCGCCGTGAACGCCTACATGACCGGCACCGGCGCCGCCGTCGCCGCCATGGCCGCCCCCCGTGCCTACCTCGAGGTGGCGGCGGCCAAGGAACGACGTCTCGTGTCCGGCTACCAGGCGGCGGCCAGCGAAGCCGGCGTCCGTCAGAGGCGGGCCGAATCGGTGCGCGGTGACCTACGCCAGGCGACGGCACAGCTGAGCGCCATCGAGGCCGAGCTGGATGCGGTGATCGCCGTCGACGACGCACGTCGGGCCGAAGAGCAACGGCGGGCGGACAACGCCCGCCGCGCCGCCCTGGCCAGGCAGGCTGCGGCGCGGGCGCGGGCGCGGGTCGTCCTGCCCTCGGGCGGCACCGCCTCGCCGGGCGGCTATGCGCCGAGCCCACTGGACCCCGACGCCCTCCTCATGCGCCACAAGCTGGCAACCGAGCGCCAGCTCGCCCTCATGCGCCGGATCGCCTTCGGGCCCGTCGCCGCCGGTGCTCCCCTGCCGAACGGGCTACGCCCGACAGGCGGCCGGGTGGACGGCTTGGCCTCGTGGTACGGCCCCGGCTTCAACGGGAGACCCACCGCCAGTGGCGCCATCTACGACCAGGAGGGTTGGACGGTGGCGAGCAAGGAACTGCCGCTCGGGACCTGGCTGGTGGTCCGCCGCGGTGAGCAGCGCGTGCTGCTGCTGGTCAACGACCGTGGTCCCTACGTCGAGGGTCGGGTGCTCGACCTCAGCGCGGCGGCGGCACGAACCCTCGGAGCCGGCGGCGTGTTCCCGGTGTCGGCCGAGGTGGTGGCTGCGGGCTGAGAGGGCAACCTGACGGGGGTGCTGGCCTGAGCGCAGGCGGGTGGCGGCTAGGCCGCCGGCGGGTCCGGCCGGCGCTTGGGCTCGGTGGACTTGGTGAGCAGGCCGACCTCGCGCTCGAAGTCACCGACGTCCTCGAAACCCTTGTAGACGCTGGCAAAGCGGAGATATGCGACATCGTCCAGCATGCGAAGCCGGTCGAGCACGGCTAGACCGACCTGCTGGCTCGTGAGCTCCTGGGTGCCCTCGAGGCGCAGGGCATCTTCTACCTCGACGGCCAGCGAGTCCAGCTGCTCGGTGACCACAGGGCGGTTCTTGGTGGCCGCCCTCAGCCCGGCCACGATCTTGGCCCGCTCGAAGGGCTCGCGCAGCCCGGAGCGCTTCAACACGACCATCGACAGCTCCTCTATGCGCTCGAAGGTGGTGAAGCGCTGCCCGCACGCCAGGCACTCGCGCCGCCGGCGGATGGCCGCACCCTCGTCGGCCATACGGGAGTCGACGACCTTGTCGTCGCTGGTCGAGCACGACGGGCAACGCACCCCACAAAGATACGGCACAAGTCGGATCAGCGAGATGGGCCTCTACGGCAGAGGTATGCGCTGGCCCGGACGCAGTCCCCCGCCGGCGGTGTGGGCGAGCCGGTCGACCAGAGGCCGCAGGTCGCCATCCGGCTGAAGGCCCCTGGCCACCGACCACAAGGTGTCGCCCGGCTGCACCACGTAGGACCTCGAGGCGACCGGGGCGAAACCGCTCGCCGCGGGCAAGCCCGCGGCCGGTACGGAGCCGGGGCTGGGGGCGGTCCGGGAGGCCGACCCGCCCAGCACGCCGGCGAGGGACAACCACGCCGCCAGCAGCAGCACGGTGAGCAGGGTCCCTGCCAGCGTGTGCCGGCGGTGCGGCTCCAGGATCGGATGTGGGGTGCGGTTCATCTGGTTGCCCGTCTCTCGGATCTCACGCCACCAGACTGCCCGGTGGGTGTGACAACCAAACGTATGTTCCCCGACGCCACCTGTCAAGGCCGATGACGAACAGATGTTTGCGGACTCCGACCATAGCCGATAGTCTGAACGCACGTTCGAGAAAGGGGCCGACATGGCCGGCACGCCAGGCACACCAGACACCACCGAGCAGCGGGGCCAGGGCGAGGTGCTCACCGGGAAGCGCCGGGAGATCCTCGATTTCATCGCCGGCGAGCTGAAGCAGCGGGGTTACCCGCCTTCGGTGAGGGAGATCGGCGAGGCCGTCGGGCTGGCCTCCTCCTCCACCGTCCACGCCCATCTGGCCACGCTCCAGCGCCAGGGCTTCCTTCGGCGCGACCCCACCAAGCCGAGGGCCATCGAGGTCCGCTACGACCAGGCCTCCGGCGCCGCCATCGAGCGCCGGCCCACCCAGCACGTCCCTCTCGTGGGCGATGTCGCCGCCGGCGCCAACGTGCTGGCCCAGGAGAACGTGGAGGAGCTCCTGCCCCTCCCCGCCGATTTCACCGGCGAGGGACCGCTGTTCATGCTGCGGGTACGGGGGGATTCGATGATCGACGCCGGCATTCTCGAGGGGGACTACGTCGTGGTCCACCAGCAGCCGGAGGCCAGCAAGGGCGACATCGTCGTGGCCGGCATCCCCGGCGAGGAGGCCACCGTGAAGACGTTCACCCGCAAGGGCGCCAAGGTCGTGCTGGTACCGGCGAATCCGCTGCTGTCACCTATGGAGCTCGACGCGGGAGAGGTGACCATCTACGGCAAGGTCGTCACCGTGATGCGCCGGCTCCGCTGATAACCACCTACCTGAGCACCGAACGCGGTGGGAGGCGGAAAGAGGGACAATGGGCGCCATGCCCCCGCGCTTCCGGCTCCTCGTCTCCGCCGTCCTGACCCTCGCGCTGATGGTCGTCGCCCGGCCGGCGACCGCCATCGCCGACCCGCGGCTCCCCGAACAGTGGGGGCTGGCCGCCATCGGCGCCCCCGCCGCGTGGTCCGTGGGTACGGGCAATGGCGTCACCATCGCCGTTGTCGACACCGGCGCCGACTTCGGGCACGAGGACCTGGGGCCGAAGCTCCTCCCCGGCCGCAACTTCGTCGAGCCGGGCGCGCCGCCCCAGGACGACCAGGGCCACGGCAGTCACGTGGCCGGCATCGCGGCCGCGGCCACCGGCAACGGAGTGGGCGTCGCCGGCGTGGCCCCGGGAGCCAGGATCCTGCCGGTCAAGGTGCTCGACTCGGGCGGGAGCGGTTCGGTGGCCGTGATCTCCGATGGCATCCGCTGGGCGGCCGCGAACGGGGCGCAGGTCATCAACCTGTCCCTCGGCCCCAATGCCGTTCTCGCCACCCTCTTCGGATCCGGCTTGGAGGACGCGGTCAACGATGCCTGGAACATGGGCTCGGTGGTCGTCATCGCGGCCGGCAACGACTTCCTCTTCAGCTCGTCCTACTCCACCGTCAACGCCGTCATCGTCACCTCAACCACCCGTGAGGACCGGCTGGCCAGCTCCTACGCCAGCGCCGTCGGTTCGGCCAAGTGGGGCATCGCCGCGCCCGGTGGGGCGGGCGGATCCAGCGCCGCCGACGACATCCTGTCGTCCTACTGGAGGGCGGGAGCGAGAAACTCCTATGAGTTCCTCGCCGGCACCTCCATGGCCACGCCCCACGTGGCCGGCGCCGCCGCCGTGCTCCGCGGTCTGGGTCTGAGCCCACAGCAGACGGTGGACCGGCTGCTGGCCACGGCCAAGGACCTCGGATCGCCGGGCCGGGACAGCACCTACGGCGCCGGCCGCCTCGACCTCGCCGCGGCCGTCGCCGCGGTCGCCCCCCCTGCGGTGCCCCCGGCCACCACTCCGCCCGGCCGTGTCGCCAGCCCGGCACCCGCCCCGGCACCCAAGACCCCGGCGGCGCCAGTGGCTCCCAGGCCCGCACCCACGCCTGTGGGCGTCCAGCAGCCCGCCACCACGGTGCCGTCGCCGGCAGAGGTGGCGGCCCCTGCCACCGGCACCCCCGCTTCGCCGCCGGCGCCGGCAGAGGTGGCCGCACCGCTGCCGGGCAGCCAGAAGCGAGCCTCCTCCAACACCGGAGACCATGACGACGGGCGCCCTTGGCTTCCCCTTGGAGGCGCCACTGTCACCCTGGCCGGCTCGGGCTTGGCTCTGCTCTGGGTTCAGCGACGCTTCGGCTGGGCCTGATCGGCCCGTAGTTCCACCGGACTCAACCCGGGTACCGTGGTCACCAGCGCCACCAGTGCCGCGTACACCTTGTCCAGCTCCCAACGCTCTACCCGCTCGTCGGCGGCATGGGCGAGGGAAGGATCACCCGGGCCGAAGTTGGTCGCCGGCACACCCCGGGCGGCGAAGAACGAGACGTCGGTCCAACCCAGCTTCGCCCTCGGAGTGGTTTTGGCGGCGGTGACGAGGTGCGCCAGTAGGGGGTGGGTCAGTCCGGGCAGCGCGCCCTGGGCGGCGTCGACCAGCTCGACCCTGTCGCCATGGTCCTCGTCGACCGCGTCCCCCAGCAGCTCGCGCACGTGAGCCACGGCGTCCTCCACCGACCGATCGGGAGCGAAGCGGTGGTTGAGCACCACCCGCGCCTCGTCGGGCACCACGTTGCCGGCCACTCCGCCCTCGACGTGGACGGCCTGGATGGCCTCGGCGAACTCGCAGCCGTCGAGCACGGGGCGCCGGCCCGTGTAGGAAGCGCAATGGTCGAGTACCGGAGCGAGCCGGTGGATGGCGTTGCGTCCCTTCCACGGTCTCGCCGTGTGGGCCCGTTGCCCGGCCAGGGTCAGCTCCAGCCGGAGAGTTCCCTGGCATCCTGCTTCGATGGCTGCCGCGGTGGGTTCACCGAGCACGGCCGCATCGGCCTCCAGCAGGTCCGGGCGCTCGCCGGCGAGGGTACGCAGGCCGCTGAACCGGGACGCCACCTCCTCGCACTCGTAGAACACGTAGGTGAGATCGAGAGCCGGCTCGGCGATGGTGCGGGCCAGTTCCAGGAAGACGGCGCAGCCGGCTTTCATGTCGGCCGCCCCTAGCCCCCAGCAGACGTCGCCCACGATGCGGGCCTTCTCGTTCCCGTTGGCCGGCACCGTGTCGAGGTGGCCGGCGAGGACGAGACGGCTCGAGCGTCCGAGGTGGGTCCGGGCCACGACGTTGTCAGCGACCCGTTCCACCTCGAGCCACGGCACCGCCCCCAGGACCGCCTCCACGTGATCGGCCAGCGCCTTCTCGTGGTGGCTCACTGACGGGATGTCGACCAATTGGGCGGTGAGCGCGAGCAGGTCTGCCACAGGCGTCACGTGGTGGCGCCGTGCTCGCGCAGGAGCGCCTCCAGCTTGAGCTTGTCGTGCTGCTCGCCCTCGGCGAGGGTCTTGAGGACCAGTACGCAGGGAAGCCCGTACTCGCCGCCGGCGAACTGCTTGCGCCGGGTGCCGGCGATGGCCACGGCGCGGTCCGGGATCGTGCCCCTCCCGACCTCCTCCCCTGTCTCCACGTCGATCACCGGAATCGACGACGAGAGGATGACGCCGGCGCCGACCTTGGCGCCCCGTCCGACGCGCGCGCCCTCCACGATCATGCAGCGACTGCCGATGAAGGCGTCGTCACCGATCATGACCGGTGCCGCCTGGGGCGGCTCCAGCACACCCCCGATCCCGACCCCACCCGAGAGGTGGACGTTGGCGCCGACCTGGGCACAGGACCCGACAGTGGCCCAGGTGTCGACCATGGAGTTGGCACCCACCCGGGCTCCGATGTTCACGTAGCCCGGCATCAGGGTGACGCCGCGCTCGAGGAACGAACCCCAACGGGCCGAGCCACCCGGGACCACCCGCACGCCCGCCGCCGCGTAGCCGTGCTTGAGCGGGATGCGGTCGGCGTACTCGAAGGGCCCGACCTCGGTGGTCTCCATGGCCGAGAGCCGGAACAGCAGCAGGATGGCCTGCTTGAGCCACCGGTTGACGACCACCTCCCCGGTGGCGGGGTCGAGCTCCGCCACCCGGACCTGGCCGCTGTCGAGCAGGTGGATGGCTTCGTGCACAGCCTTGGTGGCGTCGGCGTCACCGGGAGCCAGCTCCTCCCGGCGCGCCCACAACTCCTCGATCGTCGCTCGCAGCTCGGCCATGCGCCGAGGCTAGCGACGGGTCCGACTCAGCCGCCGCACTCCTCGAAGCCGTACTCCTCGAACGGCTCCTCGGTGGCCTCGAAGCCTCTGTTCACGTCCTTGAAGGCGGCGTTGTAGGCCGTCTTGTCGCCGGCCTCGGCCGCGGCCAGGAGCTTTTCGATGGCCGGGTTCACCGCGTCGAGGCTGTCGATCAGTTCCTTCACCTTGGCTTCGTCGCCTGGGGGCGGAGTGAGGGCCCGCAGCTTGGCCACCTGATCGCGCTGGGAGGGGAGGATGACCTTGAGCGCCGTGGCCGCCTCGGGCAACTTGGCCGAGAAGACGGGGCCGAGCTTGGGCTCGACGATCTCGTCGGCCGCCTTGCACACCGCATCGCCCTGGTCCACGAAGGCCTGCTGCTCCGGAGTGAGCGGCGTCGCCGGGCCCTTGCCCTTGCCCTTGCCCTCGTCCTCGTCCTCGTCCTCGTCCTCCTCACCGCACACCTTGAACCCGTAGTCGCGGGAAGCCTTGTCCAGCGCCTCGAACTCATCGAAGTTCTCGAAGAAGGTCTCCTTGAACTTCTCCTCGTCGCCGGCCTTGGCGTGCTCGGCTGCGGTGGAGATGGTGGTTCCGAGCTTCTTGACTCGGGCGTTGATCTTTTCGATGACGGCGGCGTCGGCCTCGGGGCCCTCCAGGTCGGTGAAGTCGGCCACGAACTTCTCGGTCGCCTCGGCGACCTTCGGTAGCTCGGACTTGGCCACGGCCATGTCGACATCGGGGAACTCGGCGAAGATCTTGTCGAACGTCGGATCCCCCTCCTCGTCGATGGCCTTGCACAGGGCGTCGCCCTTGGCGATGTACTCGGCCTTGGACAACTCCTCGTCACTGCCGCAGGCCGCCAGCACCATCGCTGCGGCCAGGCTGACGGCAATCGGTCCGATCGATCTCTTCCTCATGGTTCCCCCATCGCTGAACATCGCCGCGCCGTCTGCGCGCGGGCGGGACCCTAGCCATCAGGGCCGGCCGAGTAAAGGACATGTTGATCAAAGGACAGGCACCGAGGTGGAGGCGGGCGATGCGCCGGTGGTGACGCTGCTCGACGCCGGCGCCGAGCCCCAGAAGAAGCTGCGCCTGGCCCTCGTGAAGGGCGCCACCCTGAGGGCTTCGTTGACTTTGAAGTTCGGCTTCGAGCTGGAGGCCCAGGGCAAGCCCCTGCCGCCCAACGCCATCCCGCCCATCCGGGTCGACCTCGGTGCCACCGTGAACGACCTCGAGGAGAACGGCGACGCCGAGGTCGGGTTCTCCTATGAGCGCATCGACGTCGTCGACGACGGCAGCGTCGACAAGGCGGTGATCGAGCAGGTTCGCAACAGCGGCCTCGACAAGCTGGCCAACCTGACCGGCACGACCACGATCAGCCCTCGCGGCGTGGCCGTGGACAGCGGGCTCGGCGTCCCCGAGGACTCAGCCCGCTTTGGCCAGGCGCTCGGCGACCAGGGCCAGGCGCTCGACCGGCTGGACGAGGGCGACGCGTACATGGCCGGCGCCGGCGGCGCCGTAGAGGTCTCCAGGGCTCACCAGGCAGCCACCGTCGCGGGCGAGACGCTCAGCGAATCCCCAAGCGTCACCGTCGGGGGCCGGCGCCCACAGGTAGAACCCGCCCTCCGGCTCCGGCGCTTGGACACCGATGTCGCCGAGAATGCCGGCGAAGACCTGGATGCGCTCCCGGTACAGACCACGCTGGGCCTCGACGTGGTCATCGTCGCCCAGGGCGACGGCGCCGGCAGCCTGTACCGGCCCCGGCACCAGCATCCCGACGTGCTTGCGCACCTCGGAGAGGTACTGCGTGATGTCTGCGTCGCCAGCGTAGAAGCCGGCTCTCAGGCCGGCGAGGTTCGATCGCTTCGACAGCGAGTGAACAGCGACGACGCCTTCCCTCCCGTGTTCCAGGATCGTCCGGCGGGTTGATTCCGGCTTTCCTTCTTCGTGACGGACGCCGGGGGCGGCCGGTTCTGTGGAGCCTTCATCGAATCCTGACCCTGGCTCGGTTACCTCATGGGGGACCCCGCGGATGGGCACTCTTCGGGCAGTTGCGTCTGTGGCGCCCCAAATGAACTCGACGTAGCACTCGTCGCTGAACACGGGCACGCCGTGGGCCCGGCCCCAGGCGGCGGCGGCGGCGACGTCTTCGACCTGGCCGGCCGGGTTGCCAGGGGTGTTGACCCAGAGACAGAGGGCCCGGGCGGCGTCGGCTGCATCGATGGCCGACAGTTCCAGGCGCCAGTGCTCGTCCACCGGAACGGTGACGGCTCGGCACCCGGCGAGGGTCGCCCCCATGGCGTAGCTCGGGTACGACACGGAGGGATAGAGCACGGTGTCCAGGTCGGGGCGGCGCAGGTTGAGCCAGTGGGGAAGGGTGGTGACGAACTCTTTGGTGCCCACGCAGGCATAGATGGCCGCCGGCTCGACCGTCACGCCGAGCCGTCGCTGCATCCACCCGGAGGCGGCCTCGCGGTAGCCGGCGTTCCCCACGGAGGCCGGGTAGCCCCGCTCGGCGTTGGAGCTCGACAGGGCAGCCACCACGGCCGGCGGGGGCGCATCGTTGGGAGTTCCGATGGAGAGGTCGACCATGCCGCCTTCATGGGCCTGCGCCAGCTTCTGGGCGCCGGCCAGCCGTTCGTACGGGTAGACCGGCGGCTGGAAGGGCTCGGGGCTCATGAGACGAGGAACTCGCGGAAGCGGGCCGCGCCGGCGCCGTCCAGGCGGGCCCGGAAGCGGGTCGACTCCTCCTCCTGCTGTTCGACGAGGACCTCGCCCTCCCGGTGCAGGGCGGCCACCACGTCACCCCGAGCGAAGGGGACCACCAGCTCGACCACCTTGGAGGCGGCGCGGAGGCGGTCTCCTATGGCGACGAGCAGCTGGTCCACGCCGGCGCCGGTGGTGGCGGACAGGGCCACCGACCCGGGGTGATCACCGGAGAGGCGCTTGGCTTCATCGGTTAGGTCGGACTTGTTGAACGCCAGCAGCTCGGGAACGCCGCCGGCGCCGATATCGTCCAGCACACCGCGTACAGCGTCCACCTGCTCCTCCACGTTCGGCGCGGCCGAATCCACCACGTGCACGAGCAGGTCGGACTCCGACACCACCTCGAGCGTGGAACGGAAGGCCTCCACCAACTGATGGGGCAGCTTGCGGACGAATCCCACGGTGTCGGAGAGCAGTACCGCCTCCCCGCCCGGGAGGTCGAGGCGCCGGGTGCGGGGGTCGAGGGTGGCGAACAGCCGGTTTTCCACGAGAACTCCCGCGTCGGTCAGATGGTTGAGCAGCGTGGACTTGCCGGCGTTGGTGTAACCGACCAGCGAGACGCCAGGGAGGCGGCTGCGCCGGCGGCCCTTGCGTTGGAGCCGGCGGTTCTTGGTCAGCTCCTTGAGTTCGGCCTCGAGGCTGGTGATGCGGCGCATCAGGCGCCGGCGGTCGACCTCCAGCTGGGTCTCACCGGGGCCCCTGGTGCCGATGCCACCGGCCTGCTGGGAAAGCGCAGTCCCCCGCCCACGCAGGCGGGGCAGGCGGTAGCGGAGCAGGGCCAGCTCCACCTGGGCCTTTCCCTCGGGGGTGGAGGCGTTCTGGGCGAAGATGTCGAGGATCACCGCGGTGCGGTCGATGGCCGTGCGGCCGAGGATCTTTTCGAGGTTGCGCTGCTGGGCCGGGCTCAGCTCGTCGTCGAAGACGACCGTGTCGGAGTCCTCGGTCAGCGACATTTCGGCCAGCTCGGCCGCCTTGCCCTTGCCGACGTAGGTGGCCGGGTCGGGAGCGTTGCGGCGCTGGATGGTGCGGGCGACCACGTCGGCGCCGGCGGTGCCGACCAGCTGGGCCAGCTCGTCGAGGTGGGCCTCGACCTCCTCGAGCCTGGTGTGGCCGAGGGCCACGCCGACCAGGATGATCTTCTCCCGGAACGAGCGCTCGATGAGGGTCACGGCCAGTCCACCTCGATCCGGGCGATGAGTTGGGTGGGACCGCTGAGGATCACCGAGCCGGGCGGCGCCGGGTCGGCGGCGCCGGACGACGGGTCCACAGTTTCGCCTTCCGGGCTCAGTTCGAAGCCAGCGGTGCCGGCGCCGGGTCGAAGCTCGGTGCCGGCGCCGGCGCCGGCGCCGGCGGGCCGGTGCACGGTGAGGTTGTCCGGTCGAAGTTCGATGTCCCCGTCGCCGCCGGGCTGGTGCACGGTGAGGTTGTCCGGTCGAAGTTCGATGTCCGCGTCGCCGCCGGGCTGGTGCACGGTGACATTGGAGCCGACGAGTCCCCAGCTGTACGCCGCCGTGGCCGCCGCGCAGGCGCCGGTGCCACAGGCCAGAGTCTCCCCGACGCCGCGCTCCCAGACACGCATCGTCAGCTCGTCCTGGCCAGGACCGACGGCGACGAACTCGACGTTCACTCCCCCCGGGGTCAGCGCCTCCATCTGCGGCCCCAGCTCGCCGATTTCGAGCTGGCGGGGATCTGGTCCGAGCAGGACCAGGTGGGGGTTGCCCAGGTCCACCGTCCGGACCCGCCGCCCCAGGCACTCCTGGGGCTGGTCCGGCCCCAGGGTGGCCGGGCCCATGTCCACGCTCACCCGGCGGATCCCGGACCCTGTCTCGTCCTCCACGGTCACCTGTCGCAAGCCGCCACCGGTGGCGATGGTGAGCTGCGGACCCTTACCCAGGCCGGCGTCGACGACGGCCTGGGCGAGACAGCGGATCCCGTTCCCGCTCATCTCGGCCATGCCTCCGTCGGCGTTGCGCAGCGTCATGGTGATGTCCGCATGGGCCGGTCCGGTGCGGGCATGGATCATCCCGTCGGCACCGATCCCCCGGTGACGGTCGCAGAGGGAGCGGGCCATCTCGAGCCCGAAGTCCACCTGGGCGTCCGGGTCGAGAAGGACGAGGAAGTCGTTGCCAAGGGCGTGGTGCTTGGTGAGGTGCAGAATGGTCGATGCCGTCATGGGTGGCTCCAGTCTCCCAGCAGGGCAGGGAGAAGGGCGAACGGGTCGCTGGCAGTGCCGTACCAGGTGATCCGCGGATCCCGCCGGAACCACATGCGCTGGCGCCGCGAAAAGGCGCACGTTCGACGGATCGTCTTCTCGACGGCTTCGTCGAGGCTGCACTCACCGGCCAGGTGAGCCAGGATTTCCCGGTACCCGAGGGCCTGGCCGGCCGTCCGCGACAGACCACTCTGCCGGACCCGGGAGCCGGCGCCGGTGGCAACCTGTTCAGTTTCGGGCGGTGCCCCGGCAGCGTCAGCAGCCCGATCGGCAGGGATGGTCGGGCCACGGTCGCTGCCGGCCTGCGCGGCGAGAGCGCGAACCTCCTCGAGCAGGCCGCTGTGGAGGATCGCTTGCACCCGCGCCTCGACCCGGGCGGCGATGACGGGGCGGGGCAGCCAGACGCCGGCCATTCGGAACCTCGGCGCCGGCGGGTGGGCGTCGAGGCCCGGGCCGAAGGAGGAGAACGGCCGGCCCGACCCGATCGTCACCTCGAGCGCCCGCACGACTCGCCGGCGGTTGGACGGCTCCATCCGCGCTGCTGCAGGTGGGTCCAGTTCGGCCAGACGGCGGTAGAGGCCGGCGGTGTCGCCCTCGGCCTCGATCTCGGCCCGCATCTCGGGCCACTGGCCAGGCATGTCGAGCCCGTCCACCACCGCCCGCAGGTACAGCCCCGTGCCGCCGACCAGCAGGGCCCGGTGACCTCTGGCCTCGATCGCGGCCAGGGCCTCGCCGGCAGCGACCTGGAAATCCGACACGGAGAATTCGTGGCTGGGGTCGGCCAGGTCGATCAGGTGGTGGGGCACCTCGGCCTGCTCCACAGCCGTGGGCTTTGCCGTGCCCACGTCCATTCCCCGGTACACCTGCATCGAGTCGACCGACACCAGCTCCACCGCCGGCCCCGGCAGCCGGCGGGCCAGCCCCAGCGCCAGCGCGGACTTGCCTGACGCCGTAGGCCCGACGAGCACCAGATGGCGGCCATGGTACTCACCTTGCGAGGACATGGCAGGCTGTCGCAAAATCAACGTCAGATACGGCTGCGGGATGTCAAGCGGACTTGTTTCGACGGCGACAGCGTTTTGTGGAAACGGTTCTTGCCGACGAAACCAGCAAGCCGACGGGATTCTGCGACAGCTTGATAGGGGCCGTTTTCCGCTCTGTATGCACTCGCAATTGAGGTGGGTCAGCCGGCGGCGACGGGGATCCTGGTGCGATGGCGTGGCCGGGCCGTGACCTCCTGCAGCTCCCCGGTCAGGTGGTGAGGCGCGGCGGCGGTGACGAGCACGGTGGCGAAAGTGCCAGGCGCCAAGGCGAGGAGGGCGGGGTTGGGGCCCCGCCCGGGCGGATAGGCACCGACGGCGCCGGGCGGGGATGGGGACCCCGCCTCGGCGAGGAGGGCGGGGTTGGGGCCCCGCCCGGGCGGATAGGCACAGTGCAGGAGCTTGTTCTGGCGGGTGCGGCCGGTGAGGACGGCGGGGTCCCTCTTGCTCGGGCCCTCCACCAGGATCTCCTCCACCCGGCCGATCCGGGCCTGGTGCTTGAGCAGGGCGGAGCGCTCGACGACCACCTTCAGCCTCGCGAAGCGCTCGGCCACCACCTCGGCGGGGACGAACCGGTCCGCCATGGAAGCGGCCTCGGTGCCGGGCCTGGGCGAGAAGACGAAGGTGTAGGCGCTGTCGTACCCGGCCGCCGCCACCACCTCGAGCGTCCGCTCGAAGTCGTCGTCGGACTCGCCGGGGAACCCCACGATGAGGTCGGTGGTGACGGCCAGATCGGGAACCCCAGCACGAGCCGCGGCCAGCTTCTCCAGGTAACGCTCGGCCGTGTAGCCACGATGCATGGCCGCCAGCGTGCGGTTGCTGCCGGACTGGAGGGGCAGGTGGAGGTGTTCGCAGACGGCCGGCGCCGCCGCCATGGCCTCGATGGTGTCGGGACGGAGGTCCTTCGGGTGGGGGCTGGTGAAGCGGACCCGGCGGATGCCGTCGACTGACGCCACCGCCTCCAGGAGCTCGGCGAACAGCGGCCCGCGACGGGTGATGTCGCGACCGTAGGAGTTGACGTTCTGACCGAGGAGGGTGACCTCTACCGTGCCGGCCGCGGCCAGCGCCTCGACCTCGGCCACGACCTCGTTCAGCGGCCGGCTGATCTCCTTGCCCCGGACAGCGGGAACGATGCAGAAGGCGCAACTGTTGTCGCAACCGATCTGGATGGTGACCCACGCCGAGTAGGGCAGGTCCCGGCGGGCGGGCAGAGCCGACGGAAAGGCCTCGGACTCCTCCAGGATCTCCATCACGGGCCCTTCGTTGCTGGCCCGCCGGAGCAGGTCCGCCACGCTGCCCACGTTGTGGGTGCCGAACACCACGTCGGTGTGCGGGGCGCGGGCCTGGATGTGCTCCCTGTCCTTCTGGGCCAGACAGCCGGCCACCGCGATCTGCATGTCCGGCCGGCGCTCCTTGAGCGACTTGAGCTGGCCGAGGTGGCCGTAGAGCTTGTTGTCGGCGTTCTCCCGGATGCAGCAGGTGTTGAGCACCACCACGTCGGCCGCCTCGAGATCGTCGGTGGCCGACAGGCCGTCGGCCTCCAGCAGCCCGGCGATGCGCTCGGAGTCGTGGACGTTCATCTGGCACCCGAAGGTGCGGATCAGGTACTTGCGGGTCATCTCCCGCCCAAAGCTACCGGCCGCCGGCCCGCCTCCCCTCAGGTCAGGGAGTTGTTCGGACCGGCACCCTGGCCCGCCGACCGCGAACGCTCCATGCGGGTGATGCTGACCTCGTCGGCGAGGTCCGGCACAGGCCTCAGCGCCACCCGGTCCCGGACGTCGACCACGGTGGGAACCCGGCGCTGGCGGTCCTCGACGAGGAGCCGGATGGCGGTACGGCGCTCGCCCTCGATCTCGATGTCGGCGAAGCTGGGCACGCACACGAGATCGACGCCCGATGGGGCGAGGAACCCCCTGGCGATGGCGATGGCCTTGACGGCCTGGTTGAGGGCGCCGGCGCCCACCACCTGTACCTCGACGGCGCCGGCCTGGCGCACCACGCCGGCGAGGGCGCCGGCACAGGAGTTCGGATTGGACTTGCTGCTCACCTTGAGTACTTCCATGACTGCTCCCCGGCTAGATGCTGCGACGGTCGATAGGACACCTTCTGGACCAAGGGTTCGACAGACCGGGGCACCATACCTTCCCGCGGACGAAGAAAATCCGGGTCCGGGAGAAGGCGGGTGGGAGTGCCGGCGACCGCCCGCCTCAGTCGTTGACCATGATCGGCTCGTCGTCGCCGGCGCCCTGGCCCAGGGGGACATCCACGCCCGGGCCGATCTGCTCAGCGCTGTCGCCTTCGCCGGCATCGCCGCCGATGCCCGACTGGCGGCGGATCCGCTCGTTGAGCTCCACCATGATCTCAGGGTTGTCGAGCAGGAACTGCTTTGCGTTCTCCCGCCCCTGCCCCAGCTGCTCGCCCTCGTAGGTGTACCAGGCCCCTGACTTCTTGGCGATGCCCATGTCGACGGCGATGTCGAGCACCGAACCCTCCCTGCTGATCCCCTTGCCGAACTGGATGTCGAACTCGGCCTGCTTGAACGGGGAAGCGCACTTGTTCTTGACCACCTTCACCCGCACCCGGTTCCCCACGACCTCGGCGCCGTCCTTGATGGACTCGATGCGGCGGATGTCGAGGCGCACCGAGCTGTAGAACTTCAGCGCCTTGCCCCCCGGGGTGGTCTCAGGCGATCCGAACATCACACCTATTTTCTCTCTGAGCTGATTGATGAAGATGGCGACGGTGTTCGAGCGGTTGAGGGTGGCGGTGATCTTGCGCAGGGCCTGGGACATGAGGCGGGCCTGGAGGCCCATGTGGGAGTCGCCCATGTCGCCCTCGATCTCGGCTCGGGGGGTGAGGGCGGCGACGGAGTCGATCACCAGGACGTCGAGGGCACCGGAGCGGATGAGCATGTCGGCGATCTCCAGGGCCTGCTCACCGGTGTCGGGCTGGGAGATGAGCAACTCGTCCACGTTGACGCCGATGGCGCCGGCGTACACCGGGTCCATGGCGTGCTCGGCGTCGATGTAGGCGCAGATGCCGCCGTTGCGCTGGGCCTCGGCCACCACGTGCATGGCCAGGGTGGACTTGCCGGACGACTCCGGGCCGTAGATCTCCACGACCCGCCCGCGGGGGAGGCCGCCCACGCCGAGGGCCAGGTCGAGGGCCATGGCCCCGGTGGGAATGGACTCGATGCCCATGTGGGTCTTGTCGCCCATTCGCATGATGGACCCCTTGCCGAACTGCTTGTCGATCTGGCCCAGCGCCATCTCGAGTGCCTTGTCTCTTTCCATGGGTAGAACCCCTCTCTTCACGGTCGTTTCCTCTGTTCTGGTTCGAGGCCCACCCTACGGAGAGGGTGTGACAAGTGACACCGGCGTACTTTCACGAGTGTAATCCCAAACGTCTGTTCGTTCAAGGACCCTGGAGCGCAAGACGGCGGACGATGTCGTAGCGGGCCCGACCTTGACGGCCGGCGCCGAGACGGCTGGCCACCAGCGTGATCTCGGGGACCGCCCAGGTGCCGGCGATGGAGGCCCCCGCCAGGGAGCGAAGGTCGACGCCACGGGGATGGCGAGCCCGGGCCAGCGTGATGTGGCCGGCGAATGGCCGGTCTTCGGGCGGATGCCCGATCCCTCCGGTCGCGGCAACGGTAGCCGCGGCCACCGCGTCCAGTCCAGAAACGGGGACATGGAGAACGCGCCGGCCGAAACGGCCGGTGGCGGGGCCCATTCCGGCGACCGCCGGGGTGCCGGCGCCGATGGTGTCGAAGGCCCAGGCCGCCTCGTCCTCGTCGACCTCGCCGAGGAAACGCAGGGTCACGTGCCACTGGTCCGGCCCGGTCCAGCGCAGCCCCTCCACCTCTGGCCGCGGCAGTCCGGCGAGGCTCGCCACCACCTCGGGCGGCGGCCAGACGGCGACGAAGGCTCGCATGTCCCTCAGCCGGCGAGATCGACGGCCAGGACCGGAGCCGGCTCCCCGACAGCCGGTCGCCCCGCCCACCGGACCGGAGCCGGCGACACGCTCACGGGGACGACTGACGCTCCAGAAGCCGCCGGCGCAGCAGGTCCAGCATCGTTATCACCGCGAGTTCCCTTATGTGCCGGCGGTCCCCCGGCAGGCGGCGGTGCACCACCTCGGTACGGCCGTCCATGCACAGGCCGAAGAAGACGGTCCCGACCGGCATGCCGTCCTGGGTGGCCGGCCCGGCCACTCCGGTGACGGAAAGGGCCACATCGGCCTCCAGCACCCGGCATGCTCCCTGGGCCATGGCCGCCGCGGCCTCCTTGGAGACGACGGGGCCCTCGGGCACGTCCAGCAGCCCGAACTTCACCTGCGAGTCGTAGGACACCACTCCACCGCGGAACCACCTGCTGGAACCCTCCACCTCCACCAGGCGCGACGCCACCAGCCCACCCGTCATGGACTCGGCCAGGCCCAGCGTCATCCCACACTCCTCCAGCAGTGCGCCCACCCGGTCCTCCATGGTCTGGTCGTCCACCCCGAACACCAGCGGCCCGAGCATGCGCCGCACCTCGGCATCCTCGGCGTCGAGCAGTGCCTCCGCCTCGTCCCGGGTGGACGCACGCGCCGTGATCCGCACGCCGATCCCCTTCACCCCGCCGGCGAGGAAGGCGAGCGTCGGGTTGCCCGCGGCGTCGAGCGCCTCCACACGTGGCGCCAGCCGCTCGGCCAGCACCGACTCGGGCAGGCCCCAGGTTCGCAGCACCCGCGAGACGATGGTCGAAGGAGGCCCGGCCCGGCGCTGAAGGTCCGGGAGAACGGCGCGACCCACCATCTCCTTCAGCTCGTGTGGCACGCCCGGAACGGCGTACAAGACCTTCTCGCCGACTGGACAGATGAGACCGGGCGCCGTCCCCTGGTCCTGGCGGATGCTCACCGCCCCCTCGGGAACGTCGGCTTGGCGTTCGTTGCTCGGGGACATCTCGCGCCCGCGCCGGGCGAACCGCCGGCGGAGCGATTCCACCAGATCCGGGTCACGTCTGAGCTGCACGCCCATGACCTCGGCGATGGCTTCGCGCGAGATGTCGTCGTGGGTCGGGCCGAGGCCCCCGCACACGACCACGGCCTCACTCCGCTCCAACGCCACCCGCACCGCGGTGACGATCCGCTCGACGTTGTCGCCCACGACGGTGCGGAAGTACGACTCGATGCCGGCGGCGGCCAGCCGTTGCCCGAGCCAGGCCGAGTTCGTGTCGACCACGTCCCCCAGCAGCAACTCGGTTCCTACGGCGACGACCTCACACCGCACGGCTGCCGTGACCCGCCGCCTCTGCTGCGGCGACGACCCGCTGGGCGTCCAGGAGGTACTGGCAGCCCGTGAACAAGGTCAGGGCGGCAGCGGCCCACAGCGCGGTGACGGCTGCGGACGGATGGCCGGACGTGGCCGGGAGGAGCACGAGAGCCACGGCCACCTGCTGGACGACGGTCTTCACCTTGGCCCACCACCGGGCCGGAATCGATATCCCGCGCTTGCCCATCCACGTCCGGTAGAGGCTGACCGCGACCTCCCGCACGGCGATGAGCGTGACGGGCGGCCACCAGAAGACGCCGTCCACGACGAGTGCGGACATGGCTCCGAGGATGAGGCACTTGTCGGCCAGCGGGTCGAGGAAGGCACCGGAACGGGTGATGCCCTGCCGGCGGGCGAGGTAACCGTCCACCCAGTCGGTCCCCGACAGCACGACCCAGAAGGCGACCGCGGGCCAGGACGCCCCGCCCGCGAGGATCACCGTGATCAGAATGGGCGTGACCAGGATCCTGGCGATGGTCACCGCGTTGGCGGGCGTGGCCAGCGCGCCGGGACCGAAGCCGGTTCCGGCCCTGGCCGGTGCCGATTCCGTGGTCACGTTCAGACCGCCTCCGCGTCGAGGTCCGGGCCCTCGGCTCCTGTGACGAGCACCTTGACCACCTCGCCGACAGGAAGCGTCTCCGGGATGCGCACGACCCCGTCGATGTCAGGCGCCTCCCGCGAGCTACGCCCGATCCCCGGCCGGTCCACCAGAACCTCCACCACGGTCCCGATGAGCATCTCGCGCCGCCGGGCGGTGATGGTGTCCTGGACCTCGGTCAGCTCCCGGAGCCGCTCCGCGACCAGGTCGGGCTCGACCTGGCCATCGAGGCCGGCGGCGTAGGTGCCCTCCTCGGCGGAGTACGAGAAGAACCCGCACCAGTCGAGCTGCGCCGCGTGGAGGAAGGACAGCAGAAGGTCGTGGTCGGCCTCGGACTCACCGGGGTACCCGACGATGAAGTTGGAACGGAAGGCGGCATCGGGCCAGCGCTCACGGATCTCGGCGATCCGGCGCAGGAAGCGGGCCCCGTCACCCCACCGGCACATCCGCTTCAGCAACGGACGCGAGACGTGCTGGAGGGACAGGTCGAAGTACGGGATGCCTGTGTCCCCTATGGCGTCGATCAACCCGTCGGTGAGGTCCGAGGGGTACAGGTACAGAAGCCGGGTACGCGCCTTTTCCGCCACCGCCCGCACCAGGCCGACGATTGCGCCGGCACCCATTCCCTCCACGTCCTTGCCGTAAGAAGCGAGGTCCTGGGCGACCAGGACGATCTCCCTGGCGCAGAGGGAGTCGACCTCCTCGAGAATCGCCTCGACCGGGCGCGAGCGCTGCGGCCCACGGAACGAGGGGATGGCGCAGAACCCGCACTTGCGGTCGCAGCCCTCGGCGATCTTCACGTAGGCCCAGGGCGCCGTCGCCGGCGGCCGAGGCAGGTTGAGCAGGTCGAGACGCGGTGCGGCGGCCCGCCGGCGCAGCGTCACAGGCACGCCGAACCCGGCGACCAGGTCGACCTCGGGAAGGGCTGCAGCCAGTTCGTCGCCGTAGCGCTCGGCCATGCACCCCGTGACCACCAGCCTGGCCCCGGGCGCCCTGGCGCCGGCCAGGGCGAGCACCGTCTCCACCGACTCCTGGCGGGCGGTCTCGATGAACGCACAGGTGTTGACCACGACGATGTCGGCCTCCGCCGGCGACATGGCCGCGAGCATCCCTTCGGCGTGCAGGGTCCCCGTCAGCTTGTCCGAGTCCACCTGGTTCTTCGGGCAGCCCAGGGTCTCCACCCAATAGCGACCCGTCACGATCCTGAATCTACAGCGGCCGACCGCGATCGCCGTGGGTCGCCTGGTTACCATCAACCATGGCCAACGCGACCCCCCAGCCGTCCCCAAACCCGAACGCGCTGCGCTTCCAGCTCGACACCACCCTG
Source organism: Acidimicrobiales bacterium (assembly GCA_035526335.1). Classification (GTDB taxonomy): domain Bacteria; phylum Actinomycetota; class Acidimicrobiia; order Acidimicrobiales. The sequence continues at coordinate 75,115 of DATLCN010000026.1, forward strand.
GCCACGACCCTCAGCTTCAGCAACGCCACGGCAGCCGAGGCTGATCCGTTCGCGAAGCAGGTGTTCTCGGCCGAGGGCGTGGCGTCCATCTTCGGCGTCAACGACTTCGTCACCGTGACCCGCTCTGCCGGCGCCGACTGGGATCCCATAATCGCCGTCGTCCAGTCCGCCGCGGCAGAGCACCTATAGAGCGACATCTTGTGTCGATCTGAGCCGGAGATTCTCAAAGGAGGCCGGAGAGTGCCGAAGAATGGCAAGATGCCAACTGCGCCGGCCACTTCCCCCGAACCCTGGGCTCCGCCTGCTCCCCCACCGGAGCCGGTGACCCGCGACGAGCTTCGGCGCGAGGCGCGGGTGGTGGGCCTCCGCGATTTTCAGTCGCCCTCCTTCGAGGCCGTCGACCGCCGGCGGGTGCAGCTGTGGGCGCTCTCCACCCTGTTGCTGATCCTGCTGTCGTCATCGGTGGTCATCTCCACATGGGCGCCTCAGCTTGCGGGAGCGGAGCAGCCGCGTCTGGCACTGCGTCTGTCCGTCCTCTTCCTGACCATCGGATTCGCCGTCTACTCCTTCGAGAAGGAGGCCCACCTCCGGCGGCTGAGCCGCCTGCTGTTCGACGAGCGGCTTCTCACGACGGCGCTGTCCAACCGGCTTCACGAGCTGTCGCTCCTGCTCGAGGCCGGCCGGGCGATGAACTCGGTCCTCGAGCTCCCTCAGGTTCTCTCGGCCATCCTCCAGAGCGCTCTCGAGCTGCTGCGGGGATCCAACGGTTCGCTGATGCTCATCGAACACGACGACGAGCTGCACACCGTGACCGCGGTCGGGAACGACGGGGCCCAACAGGCCCGGGTCAAGCTGGGTGAGGGAATCGCCGGCGCCGTAGCCGCCACCATGCAGCCCCTCCTGGTGAACGGTCAGCCGGACTCGTCGCGGTTCCCGGGACTGCAGGCGAGGAAGAAAGGTGTGAGCAGCGCCATGTGCGTCCCCCTCATCCACCACGACAACGCACTCGGGGTGCTCAACGTCAACGCTGACGAGACTCGGATCTTCTCGGAGTACGACCTCCGGGCGCTCAGCCTCTTCGCCGAGCAGGCAGCCAGCACCATCGCCAAGGCCCGCCTGTTCGAGACCCAGCGGCAGCAGGCCGAGCAGCTGGCCCACATCGCTTTCCACGATCCGCTCACCGGGTTGGCCAACCGGGTGCTCTTCGTCGACCGCGCGGCCCAGGCCCTGAGCCGGGCCAAGCGTCATCCGGCGGCCGTGGCGGTGCTGTTCGTGGACCTCGACCGCTTCAAGCTGGTCAACGACAGTCTGGGCCACGCCGCCGGCGACGAGCTGCTCGCTGCCGCGGCTGGCCGCCTGAAGGCCGTCGTCCGCCCGACCGACACGCTGGCCCGCTTCGGGGGCGACGAGTTCGTCGTCCTGTGCGAGGGGCTGGCCGGGGAGATCGAAGCCGTGGGCGTGGCCGCCCGCATCGAGGAGGCCTTCTCGGAGCCGTTCCAGCTCACCGCCGGCCAGGCGAGGGTGACCGCCAGCGTCGGGATCGCGCTCGCCAGCGACCCCAAAGATGAGCCCGAGGCCCTGGTCCGTGACGCGGACACGGCGATGTACAGGGCAAAGCAGCGGGGCCGGGCCGGCCACGAGGTCTTCAGCGCAGCCATGCGGGCGGAGAAGACCGGCAAGCTCCAAGTGGAGAACTGCCTGCGACGGGCCGTGGAGCAGGATCGCATCGTCGCCGTCTTCCAGCCCATCGTCGACCTCCGAGCCGGCAACAGGATCGTGGGCGCCGAAGCGCTGCTGCGACTGAACGACGCGGACCGGGGCATCCTCCTCCCGGCCGAGTTCCTGGATGTGGCCGAGGAGAGTGGCCTGATCGTTCCGCTCGGCGCCTGGATGCTCCGCGAATCGTGCGCTCAGGCCGCGAGGTGCGGCGCCGGGCCGTCGGCCTCCGGCCCGCAGGCGACCGTGAACGTGAACCTGTCGGCTGTCCAGCTCGCGACCCGGGACCTGGCCGACCAGGTGGCCCAGGTCCTTCAGGACACCGGCCTGATGCCGGGCGACCTCCATCTGGAGATCACCGAGACGGCGCTGACGGAGCTGTCGCCGGACACGCTCGCCATGTTGGAGACCGTCACCGGGTCGGGAGTCCACCTCGGTATCGACGACTTCGGCACCGGCTACTCCTCTTTGACCTACCTGCGCCGGTTCCCGGTGGATTTCGTGAAGATCGACCAGTCCTTCGTCGACGGGCTCATGACCGACGCCGAGGATCTGGCCATCGTCGAGTCGGTGATCCGTCTGGCAGGGGGCCTCGGTCTCACCAGCGTTGCCGAGGGGGTCGAGAGCGCTGAGCAGGCTCTGCGGCTCCTCGAGCTCGGCTGCGATCTGGCCCAGGGTTACGTCTTCGGTCGCCCGGCCAGCACCTTCGCCGCCGCCGTTCTGTAGGTCTCAGCCGGGGGGATGCGTTGCCGTCACGGTCGTGGAGATGCCGCCGCGTACCTGCCATTCGGTCGTGACGATCATCCGGCGGGGTGAGACAGCGGCGACCAGGTCATCGAGAACCCGGTTGGTGACGTCCTCGTGGAAAGCACCTTCGTCCCGGAAGCTCCACAGGTAGAGCTTGAGCGACTTCAGCTCCACGATGCTCTCGCCCGGGACGTACACGATCGTTACGGTGGCGAAGTCGGGCTGACCGGTGCGGGGACAGACACAGGTGAACTCGGGGGTGCTGCAGCGCACCTCGTAGTCGCGGCCTGGATGAGGATTGGGAAGAGCTACAAGTTCACGCGAAGGACTGCTGGGCACTCAGCCGTTCTTGCCGAGCATCCGGTTCATCTTGGTTCCGCAAACCGGGCAGGAGCCCTGGGCGGCGCGACGGCCATTGGCCATCTCGACGGCCTCGCCGTCGAACTCACGCTTCTCCCGACATTTCACGCAGTAACCCTCGTAGGTTGCCATGCCGCGACCCTAGTGCAGCACTGTCAGCCCTTCGTGGTCCGCCTGGAGCAAAAGCGCCCGTCCGGCCACTCCTGCGTCGGCCAGAAGCTTCTCTCCGACGGCGTGCAGACGCGGGGCCTCGTCCTTCGCGCAAAAAGCCAGGAGGCTGGGGCCGGCGCCCGACCAGCAGGACGCCATTGCCCCGGCATCGGCCAGCCCCTCGAGCAGAGCGGCCGCCTCGGGGAACAGCGGCGCCCGCGCCGGCTGGTGGAGGCGATCCTCGGTGGCCTCCGGGCGCAGCAGCGTCCGGTCGGCAAGTCCGGCCAGAAGGAGCCCCATGCGGCCGAGGTTGAAGGCGGCATCGCCGTGCGGCACGTGACTCGCCAGAGCGGCACGAGCCTGTTTCGTCGGCAGCCCGCGTGATGGCACGAGCACTACGAACGACATGCCGGCGTCGAGCGGGAAACGATTCGCGACCGCCGTCGTTCCGATCGTGGTGGCACTCACCAGTCCGCCGAGCACGGACGCCGAGGCATTGTCCGGATGACCGTCGTACCGGGCGGCCACGGCCAGCGGGTCGGCAGCGCCGGCCGCCGCGGCAGCGGCGGCGGCAAGAGCGGCCGAAGATCCCAGGCCCCTGCCGACGGGAATGTCCGAGCGGACCGTGATGGCGAGCCGGTCGTGCCCGCGGACGGAAATGGCGATGCGGGCCGCGAGATGCGAGGCGTCGCACGGCAGCTCCGCTCCCTCGCCTTCGGTCATCACGATGAGCCGGTCCGCCCCTTCCACCTCGACCTCGACGTGGAGCGCGAGCGCGATCGCCAAAGTGTCGAAACCAGGGCCCAGGTTGGCCGACGAAGCCGGGGCCCGTGCGCGCACCGGCGCACCCTACGTGGCGCGGTTACCTCACACGAGCGGCAGTGGTCGAAATGATGACGGGAATCCACGACCTCCCGTCAGGAGGAAAGAAACCATGTACACCTTCGCCGTAACCCTGCTCTTGGGGCTGGCGTTGTTCAAGATGGTGGACGTGCTCGAGGAGCTCGTCCCCGATCTCACCAAGCTGCACAGCGTGGTGACGCTCGGTCTCGCCATCGCCACCGCGTTCGTCATCGACTTCTCCCTTTTCGATGGGTTCGGTGTGGCTCTGCGCGAGGACTGGATGGGCACTGTGCTGACCGGCGCAGTCATCGCCGGCTCCACCACCGTGTGGCGCTCCGCCTTCCACTGGCTCGGCTCGTCCGAGGGCGAAGAGCCCGAGGTGCGCCATCAGCCCACACGTATGGTGAACCGGGCGGCGTAACGCCCCGCATCTCCGACTCAAGTCGCGGAGGCGGCCCCTCGCCGGGGCCGCCTCCGTCGCGTTCCGGCACCAGCTCGACGACCGGCGCCAAGCGGTCGGCCACCCGGCGCAGCGCCGGCAGAACGTGCCTCCCCGTGATCAGGATCAGCACGGCGTTGGCGAGGGCGCCGGCCGCGTCCCACGGGAGAGAAGTGGCGACGTAGAACGACCAGTAGCGCTGCAGCGTGGCGGTGAACGACAGACCCGGGTGCCAGGCCAGTTCACCGCTGCCCACTGTGAAGGGCCAGAACCACAGGTTCATCACCGCGCCGAAGAGGAACCCTGCCACCCAGCCCACCGCGGCGAGCACCACGACCTCTGCCATCGGAGGTAGCCGCCTCGTGAAGTGGCCCGCGAGACCGCTGGCACCGCCGAGCCAACCGAGCACGAGCATCTGGAACGGGAGCCACGGACCGATGCCGCCGGTTATGACGGCCGACGTGGCCATGGCACACAGTCCGAGCAGCATGCCGAATCGAGGCCCGAAGGCGGCACCGGCCAGGATCACCAGGAAGAAGATTCCGCTGCCCCCGCCCGGCAGGTCGACGAGGCGCAGTAGGCCGGCCGTCGCCGACAGCACACCGAGGAGCGCCACCGTGGCCCCGTTCATGGTCGCCCGGCGGAGCTCGAGGGTGACGGCGGCAACCACTAGTGCGCCCACGGTGGCGGCGACGAGGGGCGCGTCACCGGTGTGGCCGGAGTCGGCGAGGGCGCCTGCCGGCAGCCAGAACGGGTAGAGAAACGCGGCCGCGCCGACGGCGACGACGAGGAGGTACACGGCCACCGGCCGCGAGCGGGCGACCAACGCCGGCACGGTGACGCCACTCATGTCGGAACGACGTGGCTCGGTCCGAGCGCCGCTCCCACCTCCTCGACGGTCAGGAACGGCGGCAGCACGCGCAGGACCTGCGGCGCGAAGAGGGAGCCGGAGAGAACCGAGCGGGCGGGACCGTCCGCCACGGTCTCCCCGTCGCCGAGCACCACCACGCGGGTGGCACACCGCGCCGCGAGCTCCACGTCATGGGTGGCCAGAACGGCTGCCGCATGTGACGTAGATATGCGCTCGCGCAGCAGGCTCTCGAGCGCGACACGGGACTGGGCGTCCATGCCGCGCGTCGGCTCATCGAGAAGAAGGACGTCCGGCTGGCCCACGGCGATGGCGGCGATGGCCAGCCGTTGCCGCTCTCCCGCCGAAAGGTCCCTCGGGTGCCGCCCGGCGAGGTCGAGAAGGTCGAGTGCTTCCAGCCAGCGTTCGACCCGGCCGGGGTCCCGCAGACCGAGCAGGCGGCAGGTGGTCTCCACATCGGCTCGGACGGTGGGTCCGAGGAGCAGCGAGTCCGGGTCCTGGGGGACGTAGGCGATGGAGCCGGGACGGAGGAGCTCACCCCGTGACGGCGGGTCCAGGCCGGCGAGGGCTCTCAGGAGCGTCGTCTTCCCTGAGCCGTTCCGCCCCAGCAGCGCCACGACTTCACCCCGGCCCACCTCCAGATCGATCCCGCGGAGGACGGCGCGCCCACCTCTGCCGGCGTCGATTCCCTTGGCCGAGATCAGCGTCTCGCCGGGCGCACGAAAGGGGGACCGTTCGGGGAGGGGCAGTTCCAAGGTCATGGCCCGGGCCAGGTCCCGCGCATGGCGGACGGTGAGCGGCGGCGGTTCCCAACCGAGCAGCCGACCGAGCCGGGTCACGGCCGGAGCGCCGGCATAGGCGGCCAGGACGTCTCCCACCGGGCCGGGCGACGGGACGGCGCGCGCGCCGGTGGCGGCGGTGGCGGTTTCGCCCAGAAGGAGGGCGCGGTGGGCCAGAGGAGCAGCCCGCTCGAGACGGTGCTCGGCCACCAGCACGGTGGTCCCCAGGTCGGAGTTGAGGCGGCCGACGGCGGCCAGCACGTCCTCCGCACCCTGGGGGTCGAGTTGGGAGGTGGGCTCGTCGAGGATGATCGCCGAGGGAGCAGCGGCCAGGGCGCCGGCGATGGCGCACCGCTGCTGCTCGCCTCCCGACAAGCTCGCCGGAGAGCGGTCGCGCAGGTGGGCGATCCCGAGCGCGTCGAGCACCTCCTCGACCCGCCGGCGCATGGCCATCGGCGCCATGCCGAGGTTCTCGAGCACGAAAGCGATGTCGGCTTCCACCTGGTCCACCACGAACTGCGATTCCGGGTGCTGGTGGACGAAACCGACGACATCCGCGAGTCGGCGGGGCGGATGGGTGCGGGTGGACCGGCCGAAGGCGACGACGTCGCCGGTGAAGCGGCCGCCGCTGGCGTGGGGAACCAGCCCGTTGGCGCACCGCAGGAGCGTGCTCTTGCCCGAGCCCGAGGGTCCGGCGACGAGCAGGATCTCCCCGGCCCGTACGTCGAGCTGGACCTGAGCGAGAACAGGATCACTGTCGGGGTAGGCGAAGCCGACGCCCCGGTAGACGATGGCGTTCACGCCACCAGCGCGGTCGCCGCGTCGGCCGGCCCCGAAAGGCTCGGGGACTGCTGGCGGGCCCGGCAGAGGGCCGGGGCGACGAGGAAGGCCAGCGCCAGAACCGCCAGCAGGTTCAGCGCCGGCAACCGGAGCGGGCTGGCGGACCAGACGAGGCTGGCGTCGCGGCCGAGGGCGAGGAGGGCGAGGCCGCATGGGGCGAGCAGACACACTCCCGACACCACGAAGTCCTCGCGCTTCATCCGGCGGGGCCGGTAGCGCACGCGCTCTGCACGGCGGGACGCGACGGTGACGGCGGCGGCGAGGCTGGCAGAGCCGGCGAGGCCCATGGCCACCGCCAACCCGCCGGCGCGGCCGACCAGGGCGACGAAGGCACCGGCGAGACCCACCAGAGCCATCAGGAGCAACGACCCCGAGACGCGGTCGGTCGTGCTCGTGCCGGCGTGGCCGAACCCTCGGGAGTCCATCGACTCGGCGAGGGCCAGCGACCGTTCCAGGCCGCTCTCCAGCACGGGAAGAGCCCTTCTGAGAAGGCGCCCCCGGCGAACGACCCGGCCGCCCGTGCGGGCGAGGTCGGCCTCGCCCACCCTGTGCACCGTCGCCAGCGTCGACGGCACGAAGGCGACAGCCACGGTCACCACCAGTCCGACCTCGTAGAAGGCACGGGGCGCGGACTGCACCAGCTCGTGATGGGAGACCACGGCGTTGAAGGCGCCGAACACCGCCATCACGCCGACCACCACGAATGCCTCCGCCGACGCCTGGAGCAGCACGGGGAGCTCCACGGTCCCACCCATGCGGAAGCCGCCCAGGAGGCGGGGCAGGTCGACGTGGGGGAGGGTGAAGAGCACGTGGTCGCCGGCATGGGTCGTGAGGCTGGTCAGGAGGATGCGTACGCCGGCAAACAGAACCCCGAAGACGAGGAGCACCGAGAACGAGGTACGGGCCACCGCGGTGTCCCGGCCGTGCACGGAGACGACGACGACGGCCACAGCCACCACGAGCGCCACGTACAGCGGGCTGGGGGCCAGCTCCAGGGAGGCTGCCGCGGCAACTGCCCACACCAGCCAGGCCACCGCATGGAGAGGCTGGGCTGTCGTCATGTCATGGTCCTGGTCAGAAGCTCCACCAACTGTCTATGCTGCCGTCCCGGTAGAGGTTGCCTGCCAGCCCGGATGCTGCAGGCGGTCCCTCCCCTTCGGGGGCGGGACGGGGGAAGTCGGTGCAAGACCGACGCTGACCCGCAACTGTGACCGGTCCTCGGACCGTGAGCCAGGAGACCCGCCCCTCCACGCCGGATCCAAACGGCGTCCCGTGCACTGGCCGGCCCTCGTGGAAAGGGGCTCAACGGAGGTAGACCATGTCCCGACGCTTCACCGTCGTACTCTCGCTCATCGCCGCGGCGGTGTTCACCGCGACCGCGGTGTCCGCATCAGCCGCCGTCCCGCCGGATCCGACGGTCGAGAGGGCCGTCCAGTGGCTGCGGAGCCAGCAGCAGGATGACGGAGGCCTCGAGGTCAGCGGTTTCCCCGGCTTCGAGACGCCCGACGCGACGCTGGCGCTGGCCGAGCACGGCCAGTTCCCCAGGGATTCCGAGGAGTCCCGGTGGCGGCCGGAGGCAGCCCAGGCCGCGGTCAAGGCCGCGGTCAGGAACGGCAAGACGCCCCTCGACTACCTCGACGACCTCGCCGAGACCACGACATCGCCCGGACAGGCGGCAAAGCTCATCGTCCTGGTGGTCGCGCCCTTGGGGCTGGACCCCGCCAACTTCGACCCCCAGGGCGACGGGCGGGCCGACCTCCTGGCGCGGATGGACGCCGGTCGCAACGCCAACGGCTCCTATGGTCCCGCCGCCGCCTTCAACGCCACCCTCTACGCGGCACTGGCCAACATGCTGGCCGGACGCGGCGTCGCCCCCGGGACCCGTGACTACATCGCGGCCGCACAGCAGGCCAACGGCGGATGGAACTTCGCCGGCGACCGGACCGGCACCGACGACGACATCGACACCACCGGGCTGGCCATGCAGGCCCTGCGGGCAGCCGGCGTCGACGCCCACAGCGAGCCTCTCCGGCGCGCCGTCAAGTTCCTGCTCCGCCGCCAGCTACCGACTGGAGGGTGGGAAGCGTTCGGGAGCCCGGATCCCAACGCCACCGCGCTGGCCATGCTCGGGCTCACCGCCGCCGGCCACGACGTCGGGTCCGTCTGCTGGCTGGCCTCGGCCACCGGTGCCCCGTCCACCTCGCCTGGTGGGGCCCTGCGGGCGGCCCAGGCCGCCGACGGCGACATCGCCGGCCCCAGCGACTCCTTCGGCGTCAACACCTTCGCCACCTCACAATCCGTGCAGGCGCTGCTGCGGGGCTGGCTGCCCGTCGTGCGGGACGCCTCCTACTGTCCCGACGACGGCTACCGGCTGGTGGCCTCCGACGGAGGAGTGTTCACCTTCGGACACGCCGGGTTCTTCGGATCGACCGGGGCGCTGCGGCTGAACCAACCCATGGTCGCAATGGCCTCGACGCCGAGCGGCCAGGGCTACTGGCTGGTCGCCCGCGACGGTGGTGTGTTCGCCTTCGGTGACGCCCGCTTCATCGGCTCGACCGGTGGGATCCGCCTCAACCAGCCTGTGGTGGGCATGGCCTCGACACCGAGCGGCCAGGGCTACTGGCTGGTCGCACGCGACGGTGGTGTGTTCGCCTTCGGTGACGCCCGCTTCCACGGATCCACCGGAGCCATCACCCTGAACCAGCCCATGGTCGCAATGGCGCCGACACCGGGCGGCGCCGGCTATTGGCTGGTCGCACGCGATGGCGGTGTTTTCGCCTTCGGCGACGCCGTGTTCCGCGGCTCGACCGGTGCCATCACGCTCAACCAGCCGATCACCGGGATCGCCGCCACTCCCAGCGGCGCCGGCTACTGGATGGTCGCTGGAGACTCCGGCATCTTCGCCTTCGGTGACGCCCGTTTCCTCGGCAGCGATGCCGGCGCCGGCGCCGGCGCCCCCACAGGGGTCATCGGGCTCCGCGCGTCGTACCGCGGCAACGGTTACCTGTGGGCCACCAGCGACGGGCTGGCTCGGGGGAAGGGCACAGAGGTCAACGCCCGAACGGTTCCGGTGACCTCGAACGCGCCGATAGTCGGCCTCGCGAGCTAGCGCCTTGATCGGCAGCAGTTCTCGGGAAGGGTCGTCCCAGCGCGGCTGGCGGCAGGGCTCGTCTGGCTCGTCGCTCCGGGCGCACGAACTCCGATGGTGCTGAGGCGGCACGCTTTTTGCACCGTCGCCCTCGCCGCCGGCTGCTGGTTGGCCGTAACCGCCTCCGCCGGCGGTGCCACGACGACGGGTGCCGGTGGCGCTTCCGAACAGAACCGCGCTGTGGTCGTGGTCGACACCGGCGAGCAGGTCAAGAAGATCTGCGTGCGGTTCTGGGAGGAGTCGATCTCGGGAGCGGAGCTGCTTCAACGTGCGGAGGTGGACGCCGCCCTCCGGCCCTACGCGGGCAAGGGTGTGGCCGTCTGCTCCCTGTGCGGCGTCGGCTGCAGGACCGACGACTCGTGCCTCACGTGTGACCCCGACGGCCGCTTCTGGGCCTACAGCCGTGCCCCGGCCGGCACGTCGGCCTTCCGGCTCTCCTCCGCCGGCGCCTCCAACACCGAGGTCCACAACGGCGACGTCGAGGGCTGGCGCTGGAGCCGCGGCACCTCCCCCGGCTACATCTCCGTCGAGGAGGTGTGCGACGGGGCGACACCGGCGTCGGCGTCGGCCACCACGAGCACGGCCGTGGTCGAGGCGCCGGGAGCGACAGTCCCGCCTGCCGGCTCTTCGGGGTCCCCTTTCACAACTTCCACGCCATCAACTTCCCGTCCCGGTGCGTCGGCACCGGGCGGGACCGGCACCCGATCCCCGTCGTCCACCGCCGGCGCTGGAGCGTCGCCGGCGGACCTTGCCCAACCTGATGCCGTCCCCCCACCTCCGGCCCCCTCGCCTGGCGCCGGCGAACAGGTCTCGTCGCCCTCCGACGTCGCCACGGCTGCACCCCATGGCGCTGCGAAGGACGATGGTGGCGGCTCGCCCGGCGGTCTGATCGTTTTCGCCGGTGTCCTGGCAGGCCTCCTGGGCTGGGCCGCTTGGGCCCGCCGGCGCCGCCGACGGCACCCGTTCGACTGACGGAGGGCGCCCGGGACGGCAGGGTTCGCTCGACCGGCGCCGCGCCCCGCCAGCGTCGGGCCCGAGACGTGGGCCGACTCCGTGGCCACGGCCGGGTCAGGCTGTCAGGCTGGGGTGGCGGTGCGGTCCCGCTGCTCCAGCTCGTCGACCGTCATGAGCACGGATCGGGCCTTGGAGCCCTCGGAGGGGCCGACCACGCCTCGCTGCTCGAGGAGGTCCATCAGGCGACCGGCCCGGGCGAAACCGACCCTCAGCTTGCGCTGGAGCATCGACGTGGACCCGAGCTGGGACCGCACGACCAGGTCCATGGCCGCCTCCAGCATGTCGTCGTCATCGGGATCACCGCTGCCCATCCCGTTGCCGGCGCCACCCGGCTCGGCCCCGTCGCCCTCCACGCCGTCCACGTACTGGGGCTGGGCCTGCCGGCGCCAGTGGGCCACGACCTTGTTGACCTCCTCCTCGCTCACCCACGGGCCCTGGATGCGGCGGGGCACGTTCGAAGAGGCGGTGAGCAGGAGCATGTCGCCCTGGCCCACGAGCCGCTCGGCGCCCTGCTGGTCGAGGATGACCCGGCTGTCGGCCAGGGATGAGACGGCGAACGCGAGACGGGAAGGGATGTTGGCCTTGATCACGCCGGTGATGACGTCGACCGACGGCCGCTGGGTGGCTATCACCAGGTGGATCCCGAAGGCCCGCCCCATCTGGGCGATGCGGCAGATCGACTCCTCAACGTCGCGGGCGGCCACCATCATCAGGTCGTTGAGCTCGTCCACCACCACCAGTACGAAGGGCAGGCGTTCGGGCTCCGGAGCGTCCGGCATCCCGATCACGGGCTCAGGAGTGAGCTCGCCGCGGTCGTAGGCCGCGTTGTAACCGGTGATGTCACGCACGCCCACCTCGGACAGCAGGTTGGTCCGCCGTTCCATCTCCTGCACGGCCCACGACAGGGCGTTGGCCGCCTTGCGGGGGTTGACCACCACCGCGGTGAGCAGATGCGGCAGTCCGTTGTACTGACCGAGCTCGACGCGCTTTGGGTCCACCAGGATCATGCGCACCTGGTCGGGCGTGGCCCTCATGAGGATCGACGTGAGGAAGGAGTTCAGGCACGACGACTTGCCTGCTCCGGTGGCGCCGGCGATGAGGATGTGGGGCATCGAGGCGAGGCTCTCCAGTACCGGGCGCCCGGCGATGTCGCGCCCGATGGCCACCTCCAGCGGATGGGTCGCCTTGTGAGCCTCCTCGGAACCGAGGATGTCACCTAGGGACACCAGCTGGCGCTGGACGTTGGGCACCTCGACACCGATGGCCGAGCGTCCCGGGATCGGTGCCAGGAGGCGGATGTCGGGCGCGGCCAGGGCATAGGCCATGTCCTTCTGCAGGCTCGTCACCCGGGCCACTTTCACGCCGGGACCCAGTTCCAGCTCGTAGCGGGTGACGGTAGGCCCGACGGTCTTGCCCAGCAGGCGGGTCTCCACCCCGTGGGCGGCCAGAGCCTCCTCCAGGGTGCGGCCGCGGGCGTCGAGGACGCGGTGGTCGATCTCCTGGGTCCTGCCCTTGCGGAGCAGCTGGAGCGGCGGCAGGCGCCACGCGGTGGCCCTGGCCGCGGGGCCGAGATCGATCGAGAGCTGGTCGCCGGCGGGCACCGTGTCCGGCATCGGCGGGAGGGTGTGGACATCGAGCCTCTCGGGCATGGGCTCGGGCTCGGTCTCCGGGAGAGGCTCGTCGCCGTCCTCTGCGGAGGAACCGGCCGGAGTGGACGGCGGCTTCGACGAAGGATGGCGGGCCGCGGTGGCGTCGACCTCGTCGAGGTGGCCCAGGGCCCGCAGGCGGCGCAGGACGGGGGCGGCGGCGCGGCGGCCGGCCCCGAAGGCCACGCCGGCATGGTTGGCCGCGTCCCGCACCCGGGTGCGGGTGAGCACGAGCAGGGACACGAGGAGCAGCGCGACAAGGACGATGGCGGCCCCGGGCACCCCGAGCACCGCCCGCAGCGGACCCCCCATGGCCACGCCCACGTAACCGCCGGCCCGCCGCAGCACGTCGAGCTCGGACGACCATGCCGGCGTTCCCCTGACCACGTGCAGGACGCCGGCACCGGTGACGGTGAGAAGCGAGAACCCGATCACGGCGCGGGCCGGCTCGGCCTTGGCCCTCCCCTGGACCAGCGCCGCCCCGACGCCGCACAGCGCCACCGGGAGCACGAACCGGGCCAGACCGAGACCGGCGCCGGCGCCGCCCTGCAGAGCCCGACCCGCAGGTCCGGTGAGGTCGGCATAGATACCGAGTCCGGCCAGCAGGCCGATCACGATCAGCACCAGCCCCCACACGTCGTCGGCCTGGCGGCCCAGGTGGGTGGCCAGTGTGGCCCTGAGGCCCGGGCCTTTCCTGGCGTGGGTGCGCCTCTTGGCTGCCGGTTTGCGGGCTGGCGGCTTGCGCCTGGCGGGAGGGCGACGTCTGGCCGCGGTCTTGCTCATCAGCCACAAGAGTAACAACTGCCACGTGGCCCGAACGGACCTCGAGCCGAAAACCCTCCGGGTAGGGCATCTGACCCGCGCCGGTCCGGGCCGAGGTCGTGCACCCGAACTCGAGGGCTCAGACCTCCATCACGACGGGCACGATCATGGGACGCCGGCGGGTGCGCTCGTTGACGAAGCGGCCGAGGGCGGTGCGCACGTGGCGCTTCAGCAGCTCGATGTCGCTGGCGCCCTCGGCATCCACGTCCTTCAGGCTCACCAGCACCGCCTCGCGGGCCTCGAGCAGCAGGCCCTCGGCCTCACGTTCGTACACCCAGCCCCGGGTGATTATCTCGGGCCCGTCGAGCACCTCGCCAGTGCGTCCGTCGACGGTGAGGACGACGATGACCACGCCCTCCTCCGACAGCACCCGGCGGTCGCGGAACACGCCGTGGCCGACGTCGCCCACGATGCCGTCGACGTACAGGTAGCCGGCGGGTACCTCGCCGGCGAAGTCGAGGCCCTCGTCGGTCAGCTCGACCACGTCGCCGTCCTCGGCCAGCAGCACCTTGTCGGCGGCCACGCCCATGCGCACGGCGAGGCGGGAGTGGTGGGTCAGGTGGCGGTACTCGCCGTGGACAGGGATGAAATGCTCCGGTCGGGCCACGGCCAGAAGGGTCTGCAGCTCTCCCTGCATGGCGTGGCCGCTGACGTGGACATCGGCGATGCCGGAGTGGATGACCTCCGCGCCCCGGCGGTGGAGCCCGTCGATCACCTTGCCGACGTTCATCTCGTTGCCCGGGATGGCATGGGAGCTGAGGATCACCAGGTCGCCGTCGCCGACCTTGAGGCGCTTGTTCTCGCCGGCGGCCATGAGAGCCAGCGCCGACATGGGTTCGCCCTGAGATCCGGTGGAGACCACGCACACCCGCCGAGGGTCGTGGTCGCCGATCCTGTCGATGTCGACGATGGACGAGTCGGCCACCTGCAGCAGGCCCATCTCCCGGGCCAGGCCGACGTTCTTGGCCATCGAGCGACCGAGGGTGGCCACGACACGGCCGCTGGCGACGGCGACCTCGATGACCTGCTGGATGCGGTGGATGTGGCTGGCGAAGCATGTGACGATGATCCGCTTGCCGGCGTGGGCCCGGAACAGGTCCCGCAGCACCGGGCCGACCGACGATTCGCTGGCCGTGTGCCCCGGCTCCTCGGCATTGGTGGAGTCGGACAGCAGGAGACGAACGCCCGAGGTGGAGGCGATGGCGCCTATGCGGGCCAGGTCCGTCATGCGCCCGTCCACGGGCGTGAGGTCGAGCTTGAAGTCCCCGGAGTGCAGGATCACGCCCTGCGGGGTGTGGAAGGCGGTGGCGAAGCCGTGGGGGACGGAGTGGGTGACGGGGATGAACTCCACGTCGAAGGGTCCGATCCGGCGACGCTCGCCGTCGGCCACGGGAATGAGCGTGGTGCGGTTGAGCATGCCGGCTTCCTCGATCCGGCTACGGGCCAGGCCCAGGGTGAGAGCCGAGCCGAAGATCGGGAACTTCAGGTCCCGTAAGAGGAACGACAGGCCGCCGGCGTGGTCCTCGTGGCCGTGGGTGACGATGCAACCCTCCACCCGATCCGCGTTCTGGCGCAGCCACGTGAAGTCGGGGAGGACCAGGTCGACCCCGGGCATGTCGATGTCGGGGAACATGATCCCGCAGTCGAGGAGCATGATGCGCCCACCCAGCTCGACGGCGGCGCAGTTCCGCCCGATCTCGCCGAGGCCGCCGAGGAAGGTGACGCGGACGGACTCAGGCATGGCGCACGATCGCCGGGGCGTCCCGGCCCATCTCGGTGAGCACGGCCCGGGCGCGGTCCTCGAGCCCTTCCGGCGCCGGACCCATCGGCAGGCGGCACTGGCCCACAGGCAGCCCGAGGACCCGCATCATGGCCTTGGCCGGCACCGGGTTGGGAGCGTCGTCGCCGGTCTCGAAGGCAAAGCTGGGGAGCAGCAGGGTGTTGATGCGACGGGCCTCGCCCACGTCACCCTTGGCGAAGGCGTTGACCATGTGAGCGTGGAGGCTACCCGCCCAGTTGGTGGCGACCCCGATGAGCCCCACGGCACCGACAGCCAGCAGCGGCAGCGTGAGCCCGTCCTCGCCGCTGTAGAGCTCGAAGCTCTGCGGCGCCTCCGCCACCAGTCGGGCTGACCCGGCCGGGTCACCGGCGGCGTCCTTCACCCCGAGCAGGTTGGGCACTTCACGCGCCAGGCTCAGAAGGGTGTCGTGGGCGATCTTGCGCCCGGTCCGAACGGGAATGTCGTACACGATGACCGGCAGCGAGGTGGCGCCGGCGACAGCCCGGAAGTGGGCCTCTATACCGGCCTGCGACGGGCGGTTGTAGTAGGGCGTGACCGCCAGCACGCCGGCGGCGCCGGCATCCTCGGCCACCTTCGTCGTCTCCACGGAGTGGGCCGTGTCGTTGCTGCCGGCCCCGGCGATCACCGGCACCGTCACGGCTTCGACGACCGCCCTCCACAGATCCGCCTTCTCGGCATCGGTGAGCACCGGTGATTCACCGGTTGTGCCGGCCACTACGAGCCCGTCACTCCCGTTGTCGACCAACCAGCGGGCGACGGTCGCGGCGGCGTCGAGATCGAGGCGGCCGGCGCTGTCGAAGGGCGTGACCATGGCGGTGAGCACGGCACCGAAACGAGCGGTGGTGAAGGACATCAGGCCACCACCCCGGAGCGTTCCCGGACCGCCGTGGCCAGGATGTCCTCGTGAAGCTCGAACCACACGGTGCGGTACGGGTCGATCATCGCAGCGCGGAGCACCACGAACCGCGGATCGGAGGAGTGCGACACAGCCGAAGGCTACAGGGGCGTCACAGCTGGCTGGGGGGTACGTCTCCGCTGGATACCGGCTCGGAGCTCACGACCCGGTACACCCCGTCGACGACCCGGATCACCTCGTGCGAGGTGGAGGCACCGGACCCAGCCCACACATCGATCTGGCCGGTGGAGATCCGGACCGAACCGTTGGAGGCGTCACGATGGGCGTTCACGCTTCCGGGGCCCTCGACCACGTCCAGGGCCAGCAGACCGGAGCTCGCCGAGCGGAAGCCGAAGACCGCATCCTGGCTGCCGTCCCCCGACACGTCCGCCACCCGCACGTTCACACTCTTGAACTGTGACCCGGAGGAGTCCACCTTTTCCAGGGCGATCCTCCACGAGTCGGAACCCGCCCGCTGGAAGACGTAGACGCTGCGGCCCTGAGCCGAGCCGAGAACGCCCTCACGCGTCGACTGGGTCAACCAGATCAGGTCACCGCCCCGCGCCCGGAACTGCTCGCAGTGCACCTCCGACGCGTTCTGGTCAGCAAGTCCGTGGCAGCTGGACCCGGCGGCCAGCTGGCGGCTGGCGGCGACACCGACAGGCTGCAGTACCGCGCCGGACCCGTCGAGGGACGGGCCGAGACGGCCGACCGGCAGGCTCGAGCTGCTGGTGTCACCAACTCCGGGGATCGTGGTGGTCGTCGTCGTCGTGGTGGACGTCGTGGTGGTCTCCTCCACCAGATCCTTCTCGTCCTGCGGAGGCTGGTCGTCCAGGGTCGGGATGGTCGAGGTGGCGTTGGGAGCCTGCGTGAGGGACAACTTCGTCCCGCCTCCACTCCGCACGTAGGCGACGCCGGCGAGCACGACCGTCAGACACAGGACCAGCCCCCCCAGCACCGAGGCCAGCAGCTTCTGCAGTGGTGACACCAACGCACGATATTCGGTCGCGAGGGCCGGCGATAGCGTCTTGGGCCGTGGACGCCAACCTGCCACCGCGTCCCCCCCCGAGCCGGCGGACGCTGACCCTCATCGTCGGTCCGATCCTCGCCGTCATCGTCGTCGGAACCCTTGGCAACATGTTCCACCCGACCCTGCTGAAGAGCCACCCTCTTCTGCTCGTGGCCATGGAGCCCCGGAACCGTTACCTCCTGCTGGTGGCGGACAAGGTCTCGTTCGTACCCTTCCTCATCGTCGCCACGGTCCGCCGGCTGATCTCGGACCCGCTCTTCTATCTGGTGGGCCACCTGTACGGCGACAGCGGCGTGCGTTGGATCGAGCGCAAGATGGGCGACTCGGCCGGACTGGTGAGGGGGATGGAGCGCGGCTTCGCCAAGGCGGCGCCGGTGATGGTCTTCCTCTTCCCCGGCGCCATCGTGTGCGTCCTTGCCGGCGCCACCGGGATGAGCCCTCTGCTGTTCCTCGCTCTCAACGTCGCGGGGACGGTGACGATGGTCAGTCTGCTCTACACCTTCGCCGAATTCTTCGACGGCCCCCTCGGTGCCGTGAACCGCTTCTACGCCGACAACAACAAGGTCCTCACCATCATCTCCATCGTGTTCACCGTCGTATGGCTCGTGATGCAACGCAGCCAGGGCAAGTCGGAGCTGGAGTCCATCTCCTCCATCGAGGAGGAGCTGGAGGGCAGCGGCGACAACCAGCCGCCCGAGCGGGAGAGGGGATAACTCTCAGTTCGGCGGGCTCGTCGCCGTGGACTCGGTCGACCTCGCCGTGGAGGCGGGCGGATGGTCAGCCGTCGGCTCAGAGACCCAGCAGGGGGTCCAGGCCGAGGGTGAGGCCGGGCCGGTCGGCAACGGCCTTGACCGCCAACACCACGCCGGGCATGAACGAGGAGCGGTCGTAGGAGTCGTGGCGGATGGTGAGACTCTCGCCGGTGGACCCGAGCAGGACTTCCTGGTGGGCGACGAGCCCCTTCAGACGGACCGAGTGGACCCGGATCCCGGCAGGGCCCTCGCCTCCCCGGGCCCCCGGTACCACCGTGGTGACAGTGGGGTCCGCCCCCCATCTATCGGAGGCCGAGGCCATGCGCTCCATCGTCCGCATGGCCGTGCCCGAGGGGGCATCCTTCTTGTTGTCGTGGTGCAGCTCGATCACCTCGGCCGTCTCGAACCAGGGAGCCGCCAGCTCGGCGAAGCGCATCATGAGCACGGCCCCGATGGCGAAGTTCGGCGCGACGACCACGTTCGCCTTGCCCTTGTCGAACCGCGCCCGAACCTCGTCGAGGTCGGCTTCGGTGAGTCCGGTCGTGCCGACCACCGCGTGGACGCCGTGGTCGGCGCACCAGCGCAGGTTCTCACGCGCCGCATCGGCGACGGTGAAGTCCACCGCCACCTCGGCGCCGGCGGCCTGCATGGCATCAGCCGAACGGGACACGTCGACCCCGCACACCTGCCCGCCACCATGGTGTGGATCCACGGCGGCGACGAGCTCCAGCTCGGGATCGTCGGTGACGGCCCCGCACACGGTGGCACCCATCCGGCCGGCCGCCCCGAAGACCCCGACACGCACCATCAGCCCACGGTAGCCAATCCCGTCGCGGCGACGATCGTCACAAACGTGTCCGTAGTTACCGGGCTGCACTTAGTCAGTTGCGCAGGGCCGCACCAACCAATGATCGCGACCCGAAACACGGGTGTCGAACGACGTCGAAGGTGTCGAGGCCGGAGAATGTCCCGCCGTCGGCGGTGGCCGCGCGGAGCGCCTGTCGGAGCGGGTACGCGAGCGGGTGCATCTCGCCCAGGCCGCCGAGCTGGTCGCCGAGAAGGAGAAGCTGTTCGAGCAGATGTCGACCTCGAGGCCTCTCAGGCGACCCGGGGAGCGCGCAGACTGGCCTCGTCGACGGGTCCGACCACCGCCACGACCCGGTCGTTGGCCAGCACCCGCCCGGCCACTCTCTCTACGTCCTGCAATGTCACTTCGCCGACCCTGGTCGCCACCTCGAGCATGGTCGGCACCGTGCCGTGGACCAGCTGGCTGCGACCGATCCTGTTCATGCGCGCCGCGGAGTCCTCCAGCGAGAGGGCCAGCTCGCCCACCAGATGGCCCTTGGCCACCTCGAGCTCCCGATGGGAGATTCCCTCGTCCCGCAGCGCGTCGAGCTCGGCATGAACCAGCTCCAGGACCTCGTCCATGCGGGCCGGCATCGTGCCGGCGTAGACGCCGAGAACGCCGGTGTCGGCGTAGCCGCTCCGGTAGGAGTACACCGAGTAGGCGAGCCCCCGCTCCTCGCGGATCTTCTGGAACAGCCGGGAGGACAGCCCCCCGCCCAGGACATGGTTGAGCACCGACAGGGCATAGCGGTCCTCGTCGTAGCTGTCGAGGGATCGACTGCCGACCACGAGGTGCGCCTGTTCAGTAGGGCGCACGTCGACCGCCATCGGGACCGGGGGCTGTCTGGGCCCGACCCTGCGCGGGCCGCTGCCGCCGGCGGCACCTCGGAAGCGGGCTTCGACGCCGGCCACCACCTCGTCGTGGCGAAGCTGCCCGGCAGCGGCGAAGACCATGTTCCCGGGGCGGTAGTGGTGGGAGTGGAAGCCGGCGATGTCATCCACGGCCATCGCCTCGATGCTGCCCTCGTCGCCCAGCACCTCGCGGCCCACCGGGTGGTCGGGGAAGAGCGCCTCGGTGAAGACCTCGTGCACGAAGTCGGCGGGCTCATCGGCCCTCATCAGGATCTCCTCGAGGATCACCTGACGCTCGGCCTCCACCTCGTCGGGACGGAAGGCCGGGCTCCAGAGGATGTCCGAGAGGATGTCGAGAGCGAGATCGAAGCTGCGGTCGAGCACCCGCAGGTAGAACGCGGTGTACTCCTTGGTGGTGAAGGCGTTCATGTCGCCGCCCACCGCATCCACGTCCTCTGCGATCTGGCGCGCGCTGCGCGTCGGCGTCCCCTTGAACAACAGGTGCTCGAGGAAGTGGGAGGCTCCGAAAAGTGCTCCCTCCTCGTCCCTGGATCCCGTCCCCACCCAGAAACCCGCACTCACCGAAGCCACGTCGGCCATGCGTTCCGTGACCACGGTGAGCCCGCAGTCGAGCTCGGTCGACTGGATCAAGCGGAGCTACCGCCGCCCGCCACGACGAGGATTGCGGCGAGGTCCACGATCGCCGCTTTCGGACTCCGTTCCGGCGCGCCGGGACCCGCCGAAGCCCTCGGAGGCCGGCGGACCCAGATCACCGAACTCGGAGGCTGCTTCCTTCTCCCAGGCCGCCTCGAACGAGACGACCTCGCCGTCAACCGGAGCAGGTGCGGCGCTCCGCTCCGGTGACGCTGCCTCACGCGGAGGGCGCGAGTCCCCGGACCCGGAAGGAGCGCGCCTCGGAGCCGCCGGAGCGTCGTCGCTGCCGGCACCGTTGCCGTCGCCTACCGGCGACAACGAGACCTTGCCCTGCTGGTCGATGTCGTCGACCCTCACCGTTATCTCGTCGCCGAGGTCGACCACGTCCTCGACCCGCTCGACCCGCTTGCCCTGGCCGAGCTTGGAGATGTGAACCAGGCCGTCGCGGCCGGGCAGGATGTTCACGAAGGCGCCGAACTTGGTCACGTTGACCACGCGTCCGGTGTAGACGGCGCCGATCTCGGCCCGGGGCGGGTCCATGATCAGCTCGATGCGGCGGAGTGCCTCGGTGACCGCAGCGCCGTCCTTGGCGCCGATGGTCACCGTTCCGACCACGCCGTCGTCGTCGACGTTGATGTCGGCACCGGTTTCGGCCTGTAGAGCGTTGATGACCTTGCCCTTGGGCCCGATGACCTCGCCAATCTTGTCGATCGGGATCTGGAGAGTGACGATCTTGGGGGCGGTGGCGGCAACCTCGTCACGAGGCTCGGCGATGGCGCCGGCCATGACCTCCAGGATCGTCATCCTGGCCGTCCGCGCCTGCTGCAGGGCCTTGGCCAGCACGTCGGCGGGGAGCCCTGCGATCTTGGTGTCGAGCTGCAGGGCGGTGACGAACTCGGCGGTGCCGGCCACCTTGAAGTCCATGTCACCGAAGGCATCCTCGGCGCCGAGGATGTCGGTGAGGGTCGTGTACTTGCCCTCGGCGAAGACCAGACCCATGGCTATGCCGGCCACCGGCGCCTTGATCGGGACCCCGGCGTCCATGAGGGACAGGGACGAGCCGCAGACGGAGGCCATGGAGGTGGAGCCGTTGGAGGAGAGAACGTCGCTCACGACGCGGATCGTGTAGGGGAAGTCCTCGAAGGAGGGCACGACCGGGAACAAAGCCCGCTCCCCCAGCAGGCCGTGGCCGATCTCGCGGCGCTTGGGCCCCCGCATGAAGCCGGTCTCGCCGGTGGAGAACGGCGGGAAGTTGTAGTGGTGCATGTAGCGCTTCTTCTCGTCCACGCCGATGGTGTCCAGCATCTGGTCCATCCGGGGCATGCCGAGGGTGGTGATGTTGAGCACCTGGGTCTCACCCCGCTGGAACAGAGCGGATCCGTGGGCGGTGGGGATGAGGGAAACCTCGGCACTGAGAGGCCGGATGTCGGCGGGGCCGCGGCCGTCGATGCGCATGCCCTCCTCGACGATCCGCCGGCGCACGACCTTCTTGATCAGCGCCTTGATGGCGGCGGCGACTTCCCTGTCCCGGCCCTCGAAGGCCTCGGCCAGCTCGGTCTTGATGGTGGAACCGGCATCCTCCAGGGCGGCGTTGCGCTCGGCCTTTGTGGCGATGGTGCCCGCCTTGGCAATGGGGTCCATGCCGACGGCGCTGACCCGCTCCCAGATCTCGTCGGAATAGTCGACCTGGGTGTCGAAGGGGATGGGGGGCTTCGTGCCCGCCTTCTCCACCAGCTCGCGCTGCAGCGCGATGGACTCGTTGATCCAGGTCTTGGCCGCCTCGAGACCCTCGGCTATGACCTCCTCTGTCACCTTCGGGGCACCGGCCTGGTAGTACTCCCACGCCTCTTCGGTGCCACCGGCCTCGACCATCATGATGGCGACGTCGCCACCCTCGATGGACCGGCCGGCTACGACCAGCTCGAAGGTGCAGTCGTCGCCCTCCTGGTAGGTGGCGTGGGGAACCCAGGCGCCGTCCTTGGTGTAGCCGACGCGCACGGCGCCGACCGGACCGTCGAACGGGATGCCCGAGATCATCAGTGCCGCGGACGCCGCGTTGATGGCCAGCACGTCGTGGGGGTTCACCTGGTCGGCACCGAAGATGGTGCCCACCACGTGGACCTCGTTGCGGAAGCCCTTGGGGAACGACGGGCGCAGGGGCCGGTCGATGAGGCGGCAGGTGAGGATGGCCTGGTCGCTGGCCTTGCCCTCCCGCCGGAAGAACGAGCCGGGGATCTTGCCCGCCGCGTACATGCGCTCTTCGATGTCGACGGTGAGCGGGAAGAAGTCCACCCCCTCGCGTACCGATCGTGCCGCGGTGGCGGTGACCAGCAGAATCGTGTCCCCCATACGGGCGACGACAGCGCCGTCGGCCTGGGGGGCCAGCTTCCCGGTCTCGAAGGACAGGGTCTTGTCGGTCCCGCTTACGGGACCTGAGACGGAAATGGCAGTGGCCACTTCAGCTCCTCTCATGAGGGCCGGCGCTCGGGCCAGTTCCCAGTGGTGGCGTTCCCCGGACATCCCCGGGGCCCGTCACCACTGGCAGCTGACGCCTGTGCCGCCGGCGTTGTGTGTGTGTGTGTCTTGGGTTGGAAGTCAGCGACGCAGCCCGAGGCGGCCGATGATCTCGCGGTACCGCTCGACGTCGTTGTCCTTGACGTAATCGAGCAGGCGCCGGCGCTTCCCGATCAGCTTCATCAGGCCTCGACGGGTGTGATGATCCCCCTTGTGCACCTTGAGGTGCTGTGTGAGATGGTCGATGCGCTCGCTGTGGATTGCGATCTGCACCTCAGGGGATCCCGTGTCGGTCTCGTGGAGACGATGGGTGGCGATGGTGGCGGCCTTGTCGGGCATACGTTCGTGGAACCCTAGCAGGATCTTCAGCCAGCTACCTTGCCGCGGTGGCCGAAGTCCTGCAGGTGACCCGGACGTGTGCCATCTCCCTGTCCGAGATGGAATGGCGGTTCACCGGCAGCGGCGGGCCCGGCGGCCAGCACGCCAACACCGCCAACACCCGCGTCGAGCTGGTCTTCGACATCGAGCACTCGCCGTCGCTCGAGGCGGGCGATAGGACGCGCCTGCTCGAGCGGCTCGGCCCGGTGGTGCGGGTGGTCGCCTCGGACGAGCGGTCGCAGACCCGCAACCGGCAGCTTGCCTTGGAACGGCTGCGGGCCAAGCTGGCCGACGGGCTCCATGTGCCCACGACCAGGAGGCCGACGCGGCCGACCGCCGGCTCCCGCCAGCGTCGCCTCGACGCCAAGCAACGCCAGGCCACCCTCAAGCGGCAACGATCGGCGCGACACCACGACGAGTGACGACAGTAGGTGCCGGCGCCGCGCGACATGACCCGAGCGAGCTATCCGCCCGGACCGGCCGCATGAACGTGGCGGGTCGCATCGGCATCGTCGGCGATCTGAGCCAACAGGGCTTCGACGCTGTCGAAGCGCTCCTCGGCGCGCAACCACGAGGTGAACCGGACTCTGGCCGGCTCGCCATACAGATCCCCGTCGAAGTCGAGCAGATGGGCCTCCAGCACCGACACCGGCGCGGCGGGGTGGAAGGTGGGCCGGCGTCCGATGCTGATGGCCGCCAGGTGGACTCCGCCGGCGGGCGTCGCGTACCAGCCGGCGTAGATCCCGTCGGCCGGCAGCAGGATCTCGGGCGGAACCGCCACGTTGGCCGTGGGATAGCCCAGCTCCTTGCCGCGGCCATCACCGCGCACCACCACCCCCCGCGCCTCGTGGGCGCGGCCGAGCAGCGTCGCCGCCTCCTCGGCTCGGCCGGATCGGAGAAGCTGGCGGATCCGGGTCGACGACACCGGCTCGTCGTCGCTCCCGGCCGCCTGCAGGCTCACGCCCAGGACGTCGAAGCCCAGCCGCTGGCCCATCTCCTGGAGGAGCACCACGTTGCCGCGCCGGCGGTGGCCGAAGTGGAAGTCGTGTCCTACGACCACGGCGCGGGCCCGCAGGCAGCCGACGAGGATCTCGGCCACGAAGTCCTCCGCCGACTCCTGGGACCGATCCTCGTCGAAGCGCACGACCACCGTGTGGTCGACCCCCGCCGCCGCCAGCAGCTCGAGCTTCTGGTCGAGATCGGTGAGGAGGAGTGGCGCGGTCTCGGGGCGGACGACGGAGGCGGGATGCCGGTCGAAGGTCACCACCGCGCTGGTGCAGCCAAGGTCCGTCGCCATCGACCGGACCCTGGCCAGGAGCGCCTGGTGGCCGAGGTGGACGCCGTCGTAGGCGCCGATGGTGACCACGGTGCCCGCCTCCGGTCGCGGACAGGCGTTCAGCTCGCTGATCACCTCCACCGGGCGAGACTAGGAGGCCAGCACGACCGCGGGTCTGGCCCGGCCCTCGCCATGGGTCTCGTACACGGCCAGCAGGTTGCCGGCCCCGTCCAGCACAGGCCACGGCCCCTCGCCGACGAAGGCGATCCTGTCGGTTGCCAGCACCTTCCCGTGGGCCACGTCGGCGACCACGTCGGCGGCCACACGGACGGCGGGATAGTCACGGAGCGCCTCCGCCGGCGGGAGCACGGCATCGGCGGACAGGTCGCCCACCGGCCTCCCCTCGCCGGCCGCGAACGAGCCGATGGCGGTGCGACGCAGCCGGCGCAGATGGGCGCCGCCGCCGAGCAGGGTGCCGAGGTCGGCGGCCAGCGTGCGGACGTAGGTGCCCGACGAGCAGACGACCTCGACACCGAGGACACCGGCCTCCCCCGAAGGCCGGAGGTCGAATCGGTGAACGACCACGGGGCGAGCCTCGCGTTCGACCTCCAGCCCGGCCCGGGCCAGCTGGTGCAGCCGCCGCCCGCCGACCTTGAGCGCCGAGACCATCGGGGGGACCTGAAGGATCGGCCCGACGAGCTGGCCGGCCGCGGCTTGGGCGTCCTCGAGCGACACCGCGCCCATGTCCCACTGCCCTGTCACCTGCCCCGAGGCGTCCAGCGTCGACGTGGCCACACCGAGCACGATCTCGGCCGTGTAGGTCTTCGGCAGCGCGGTCAGGAACCGTAGGAGGCGGGTGACGCGCCCGAGGCCGACGAGGAGGACCCCGGTGGCGTCGGGGTCGAGGGTGCCGGCGTGACCGACCCGCCGCTGGCCGAAGATCCCACGGCACTTCGCCACCACGTCGTGGGAGGTCCACCCGGGCTCCTTGTCCACCACCACCAGACCGTCGGTGGCCATGGTTCAGGGAGTGGGAACCTGTGTGCGAAAGCGGCACGCCGGCGCCGCCTCCACTACCAAGTTCGTTCGGAGCTGGTGGCCCGCTCGGTCTTCAGCTCGGCCTTGATCTCGGCCAGCACGCCGTCGATGCTGCCGTGGGCGACGAAGCCGGCGGCGTGGCGGTGGCCGCCGCCGCCGAAACGGGCGGCGATGGCGCTCACGTCGGTTTCGGAGATCGCTCGCAGCGATACCCGCAGGCCCTCCGGTGTCTCCTTCACGACACACGACACCTCCGCCTCGGAGGCCCGGCGCAGGAGGTCGATCAGGCCCTCGGTCTCCTCCACCTGGCAGCCGTGGGTGTGCAGGTCGCCGAAGGTCACCGAGGTGGAGACGAAACGGAGATCGTGGTCGAGCTCGGCCCGGCCGATGCATTCGCTGACCAGCTTGAGATACTGGAAACGGTGCTCCTCGAACAGCTGGCGGCTGAGCTCGGCGATCGGGAGATCGAAGGTGGACAGCTCGTGGGCCAGAGCGAACACCTCGGGCGTGGTGCTCGAATACTGGAAGCGTCCTGTGTCGGTGACCAGGCCGGTGTACAGGCAGATCGCTGCCTCCCGGGTCAGGGGCCAACCGAGGCGATCGGCCAGTCGCCGGACGAGAACGGCGGTGGCGGCAGCAGCGGGGTCGATGACGTTGATGGAGCCGTATTGGTCGTTGCTGGCGTGGTGGTCGACCACGACGAGAGTGCGGGCGGCCGAGGCGTTGCGCTTCAGGTCGCCCAACCGGCCCATGGAGCCGCAGTCGAAGGTGACCATGACATCGGGCGCAGCCGGGAAGTCAGCCGGCTTGGTGGCCAGGTGCAGACCGGGTACCGAGCGGTAGTGGGAGGCCACTTCGAAAGGCTCCGCCCAGGAGGCGACGGACGGCTTGCCTTGTGACACGCACAGGTGGTGCAGGGCCAGCATCGACCCCAGGGCGTCGCCGTCGGGGGACGCGTGACAGGCGAGAGCCACGCAGGGCGCATCGGCGATGGCCGCGGTCGCCCGATCGAGCTCAGTCTCCAGCATCACACACCTCCTCGACATCGGGAGGGATGTCAAGTCCACGGAGGATCGCTTCCACCCGTTGCCCACTCTCTATCGCAGGGTCGACGGCGAAGCCAAGTAGAGGAGTCCGCTTGAGGCGGACCTGCCGGCCGATCGCCCGTTGAAGCCGCACTCGATTCTCCACAAGAGCCTGCTCGGCCGCTTCCGACAGGGAACTGAGCATGACGGTGGCGTGGCTGAAGTCGGAGCTCACCTCCACGTGGGTGATGGTCGCCATCAGCAGGCGTTCGTCGATGTCCGACAAGCGCTCCAACTCGGTCCCCAGCACCTCCCGGACCAACTCGTTCACCCGCGCCGTGCGCGGATAGCGCCGGCGCCCCGAGCGGTCAGGCATCGTCCAACCAGCGCCGTTCGGCCGACACCACCTCCACTTCCGGGAACGACCACACGAAGCGCTCGACCTCGTCGAGCACGTCGACGACGTGGCCGGCCGTCCCCGCCACCGCAGCCACGCCCACGACGGCGCGCTGCCACTGGTCGTGGCGGCCGACTTCGGCCGCGGCCACGTGGTAACGGCGCCGGGCACCTTGGATGATCGGTCTCACCACAGCCCGCTTCTCCTTCAACGACCGGCACTGCGGCAGGTGCAAATCAAACTCCAATGCGCCAACGTGCATCGTCCGGCCTCCTCGCCGAAACAGGGGCCATCCCAGCCGGCGCCGTCACGTGCGCGGTACTTCGCGCTCCTCGTAGGTCTCGATCACATCGCCGGGCCTGAGGTCCTGGAAGTCCGAGAGGCCGATGCCGCACTCGAAGCCCTGAGCCACCTCGCGGGCATCGTCCTTGAACCGGCGCAACGAGGTGATACTGCCGTTCCAGATGACGACGCCCTCGCGGAGGAAACGGACCTTGGAGCCGCGGGTGATGACGCCGTCGCGCACCCAGCACCCGGCCACCTTGCCGACGCGGGGCACGCTGAAGACCTCACGGACCTCAGCGTCACCGGTGACGACCTCCTCGAAGACCGCAGCGAGCATCCCGACCATCGCGGACTGGATGTCCTCGATGAGCTTGTAGATGATCTCGTAGGTCCGGATCTCCACGTTCTCCGACTCCGCCAGCGACCGCCCCTTGCGGTCGGGGCGCACGTTGAACCCGATGATGGTGGCGTTCGAAGCCGAACCGAGCTGCACGTCGTTCTCGGTGATACCGCCCACGGCCCGGTGCACGAAGCTGAGCTTGACGTCTTCGCGCTCGAGCTTCCTGAGGCTGTCCGTGACCGCCTCGAGCGAGCCCTGTACGTCAGCCTTGAGGATCACGTTGAGGGTGGCCATCTCACCACGGGAGATCTGCTCGAAGATGTCCTCGAGCCGTGCCCCGGTGCCAGCGGCCACCGACGGGGTCTTGCGCAGGTCGCCCAGGCGGTAGCGCTGCTCGCGCTGCTGCGCGATGTCCTTGGCCACCTTGTCGGTGGCGGTGACCCGGAACTCGTCGCCGGCGGTCGGAACGTCGGAGAAGCCGAGCACCTGCATCGGAGTGGAGGGGGGCGCCTCTTTGATGTTGTCGCCGTGCTCGTCGATCATGGCCCGGACCCGACCCCACGCCGCGCCGGCGACAACGGGATCGCCGACCCGCAGGGTGCCCTCCTCCACGATCATGGTGGCCACCGGTCCCCGGCCCACATCGAGGTTGGCCTCGAGGACGCTGCCCCGGGCACGGGCCTCGGGATTGGCGGTCAACTCCTCGACGTCGGCCACTACCAGCAACTGCTCCAACAGGTCGTCGATCCCGAGGTTCTGCAGGGCCGAGACCTCCACCATGATGGTGTCGCCGCCCCAGGGCTCGGGCACGAGGCCGTGCTCGGAGAGCTGCTGCATCGCCCTTGTGGGGTCGGCGTTCTCGCGGTCGACCTTGTTGATGGCGACGACGATGGGCACAGCGGCGGCCTTGGCGTGGTTGAGCGCCTCGATGGTCTGGGGCATCACGCCGTCGTCGGCGGCCACGACGAGCACGACGATGTCGGTGACGCGCGCACCGCGGGCACGCATGGCGGTGAAGGCCTCGTGACCGGGAGTATCGATGAACGTGATGAGGCGGCCTTCCTTCTCCACCTGGTACGCCCCGATGTGCTGGGTTATGCCGCCGGCCTCGCCGGCCACCACGTTCGCCTCACGGATGCGGTCGAGGAGCAGAGTTTTGCCGTGGTCGACGTGGCCCATGACGGTGATGACCGGCGGCCGCGGCCGCAGCATCTCCGGGTCCTCGTCCTCCTCGTCCTCCTCGAAGTACTTCCTGTGGAGGGCGGCCTCCTTCTCCTCGCCAGGCTGCACGAGGCGCAGGGTTGCTCCGATCTCCTCGGCAAACAGCTCTATGGCCTCGTCCGACAGCGGCTGCGTGGCCGTGACCGGCTCGCCGTGGAGGAAGAGGAAGCGCACGACATCGCCGGCCGAGCGGTTGAGCCGGGGCCCGAGGTCCTGGGCGGTGGAGCCACGCTCGACCAAGATCTCGCCTTCGGGGACAGGCTCGTTGGAAGGGGCGTAGCCCTGGGTGGGATCGAAAGGCTCGAGCTCCTCGAGCGGGCGCCGGCGCCGGCCACCACGGCGGCGGGGCGGGCGACCTCGGCCACCCGGTCCACCGGGCCGGCCTCCGAAACCTCCGGGGCCGCCGCCGGGACCGCCCGGGCCGCCGCCGGGCCGGCCTCCGAAACCGGGACGTGCGGGGGCACCGCGGTTGGCGCCGGCGAACCCGGCGCCGCTGCTCGGCGCGCCGGCGCCGCCGGGTCCAGCGGGACCGCCTGGACGGGCACTGAAGCCACCCGGTCGGGGCGGACCTGCGGTGCGGGGCCCGGTGGGACGACCCGGACCGACGCCCGGGCGCGGCGGAGGGGCGGCACGGCCGCCGAGGCCGGGCGGCGGAGGGATCGGCTTGCCGGTGCGCGAGATGGGAGCGGGGGCGCCCGGGGACGGGGGTGGGGGATTGCCGGTGCGGGCACCCGGGGTGGGCCCGCCGGGCACGGGGGCCGACGGGCCGGCGGGGGGCGGTCCAGGCCGGCGGGCGGCGGGGGGCGGTGACGCGGGGCTCGGCCCCGGGGCCGGCCGCACGAGCGGCACGCTCCGCTCGGCCGGCGGCGCCGGCGGTGCCGGGGGCGGTCCCGCCTGGGCGGCAGCAGGCTGAACCGGCTCCGGCCTCGGGAGCGGCGGAGCGGGGATGGGTGCCGGCGACGACACGGGGCGGGCGGCGGGCGGCGGCGGCCGCAAGTCGGCCGGCTCGGCGGGCGGCGTGGGCCGGCTGACGATGAGACGGGGATCCCTGCCAGGTGGCGGGGTCGGCAACGCCGGCTCGGGCGGCAGAACGTCGGCCGCGCCGGCACCGGCGGGCCGCGGCTCAAAAGCGCCGTCCGGTCCGGCGGCAGGCACCGCCGGATCCCTCTGGACCGCACCAGGGTCGCCGGGGGGCTCGGTGGCGGCCGCCTTGGAGCTCTTGGCTGCCTTGGTCGCCTTCACCGGCTCGGGCGGCGACACCTCCCGCCGCAGCCCCTCGGCGTCAGCCTTCCGCCGTACACGGTCCGCTTGTGCGTCCTCGATGCTCGACGAGTGGCTCTTGACCCCGATGCCGAGCGCGAGGGACAGATCGAGTGCCTCTTTGTTGGTGAGGCCCAACTCGCGGGCCAGCTCATAGACGCGGATCTTCTTGGGCAACTGCCTACTTAACCTTTCCTGCTGCGGTTTCCGCAGCTCTCTATCCTCGCACGTTCTGACTGCAAAACACGAAGCGCGGCCACCGCCGAGGCGGTCACAGTGCCCCGCAACGCCCGGGCGAAGGCGTTACGCCGCTCCGCCTCGTCGATGCACCCGGGCGACCCTGCACAGAGCCACGCTCCCCGGCCCGGAGCACGGCGACCCTCGACGACGGAACCGTCCACGGTGCGGACCACCCGCGTCAGACCGGCAGGTCCGGTCACCCGGCGGCAGCCGATGCAGGTGCGCCGCGGGCCCTCGACCCCTACGACTCCGACCGTGACTCTTGGGGCCCTGCGTCGGACGAAACCGGCGCTTCGTCGGGCACAAAGTTCTCGGCCGCCATGGCAGCGCCCTCAGGCGCCGTGGCCGCTTCGTCGGCTGAGGGTTCGTCGGCTGAGGGTTCGTCGACGGCGGGCGCCGTAACAGTGTCCAGCCTCTCGTCGGGCTTCGGCTCCTCCTCGGGAGCGTCACCCTGTGACCACTCCGAGGCCAGGATCGGCTCGCCACCCTCTGCCGGCTGCCACACCATCTCGCCGGCCTCGTTCTGGACCCACTCCCCCTCGGCCCATTCCTCGCCGGCGTAACCCGCTTCCTCCTCGGCCAGCTGCGTCTCGCTCTTTATGTCGATGCGCCACCCGGTCAGCCTGGCTCCCAGACGTGCGTTCTGGCCTTCTCTCCCGATGGCCAGGGAGAGCTGGTAATCGTGCACGATCACCGTGGCCGTGCCGGACTCCTCGTCGAGGCGCACCTCTTTGACCTTGGCCGGCTGGAGGGCCCGCATCACGAACTCGGTCGGGTCCTCGGAGAAGGGGACGATGTCGACCTTCTCGCCGCGTAGCTCGTTGGTGACCATGCGCACACGAGCGCCCCGCGCACCCACACAGGCGCCGACCGGATCGACGTTGTGGTCGTTGGACCAAACCGCGATCTTGGTGCGGTGGCCGGGCTCGCGCGCCGCCGCCTTGATCTCCACCACGCCGCTGCCGATCTCCGGGACCTCGAGCTCGAAAAGCCGCTTGATCAGACCGGGATGGGTACGGCTGACGACGATCTGTGGGCCCTTGGTGGTCTTGCGCACCTCCACGATGTAGGCCTTGAGGCGGGCGCCGTGCTCGTAGCGTTCGTAGGGCACCTGCTCGGCCTGCGGCAGGAGCGCCTCCACCCGGCCGAGGTCGAGGAGGGTGTAGCGGTTGTCGCTCTGCTGGATGATGCCGGTGACGATGTCGCCCTCCCGCCCGGCGTACTCCTCGTACTTCTGGTCGCGCTCGACCTCGCGGATTCGCTGGCCCATGACCTGCTTCGCGGTCTGCGCGGCAATGCGTCCGAAGTGCTCAGGGGTGTCGTCCCACTCCCGCACGACGGTGCCGTCCTCGTCGAGCTCCTGCGCGTAGACGCGGAACTCCATGGTCTCGGGGTCGATGGTCACCACGGCCTCCTCGGCCGCACCCGGCATGCGCTTGTAGGCGGCCACCAGTGCGTTGGCGATGGCGTCGAGCAGAGTCTCGACGGCAATCCCCTTGTCCCTGGCCACAAGCTGCAGGGCCTCCATGAACTCGAAGTTCCCCTTCATCTGGCTACCTTCTGCCCTTTCTGGGCCTTTGGTTGGCCGCCCCATTCGAAGACGGTGCGGGCGGTTTCGATATCTCTGTACGAGAGACGACGGCCGGCCACGACCACGCCGTCCTCGTCGGCTTCCTCGAGCGGGCCCTTCTGTCGGCGCTCGCCTTCGACTCCGGGTCTGGTCTTGACCGAAACGGTTGTGCCGACGAAACGACGAAAGTGCTCCGGGCGCCGAAGTGGACGCTCGAGCCCGGGACTCGACACCTCCAGCACGTACCTTCCCGGCACCGGATCGTTCTCGTCGAGCACATCGGAGATCCGCCGCGAGAGCAGGCTTATGGCTTCCAGGTCGAGGCCACCCGGGCGGTCGACGAAGACCTGGAGGGAACCACCCGCCAGCTGTATGTCCACCAACTCGAGACCTTCGGCGACGACGAGGGGCTCCACGAGAGGCAGAACGCGCGCGACCACATCCACCTTCGGCACCTCCTCTCCTTCTCGACGACAGGCAGACGAAAGCGTGGGCACCCGCCCACGCTGCGGTCAGAGTATAGCTTCGCCCACCTGGTCCAGTGCGACCTCGTCCCGCTCCCCAGTGGCCCGATGCTTGCGCTCGACTATCCCCCGGGCCAGCCCCTTGTTCCCCACCACCAGTTGTGTCGGCATGCCCAGGAGGTCGGCGTCGGCGAACTTCACTCCGGGGCTCACGTCCCGGTCGTCGTAGAGGACGCTGACACCGCCGGCCTCCAGTGCCTCGTATATCCGATCGGCCGCCTCCGCCACCTCGCGGTTTCGACCGGCGCCCAGCGCCAGCAGCTGGACCCGGAACGGCGCCACCTCCTCGGGCCAGATGAGGCCGGCCCCGTCGTGGTGCTGCTCGGCGATCACCGCCGGGGCGCGGCTGATTCCGATGCCGTAGCAGCCCATCCAGAAAGGCTGCTCCTTGCCCTCCTCGTCCGAGAAGCTGGCACCGGGGATCTTGTTCGAGTACGTGAGGCCGAGTTGGAACGTGTGGCCGGCCTCCACCGATCTCAGCAGCTCCAGGGACCCGTCGCAGCGGGGGCACGGATCCCCACCTGCCACCGTGGCGAAGGATCCCCACTCGTCCACCTTGAAGTCCCGGTCGAGGGTGGCGCCGCTCACGTGGTGGTCAAGGCGGTTGGCGCCGGTGACCCAGCTCTTCGCGGGGTCGGCCACGCCGTGGTCAGCCAGCACCCTCAGTCCGTGCTGCTGAAGGGCCATCGGCCCGATGTAGCCCTTGGCCAGCTCGGCGTGGGTCAAGAAGTCCCCGTCGCCGAACGGTCGGAGGCCCGGCGGGGTCCGCACGTCGCGGTCGCCTGGGACAAGGATCACGATGGGGCGATCCTCCGCGTCGATGACCGCGATGCACTTGAGCGTGCCGGCGGCAGTGAGCCCTCTGTCGGCGAAGAACTCCACGATGGACTCGATGCCCGGCCTGCCGGGGGTGTGGTGCTCGACCAGCTGCTCCGCCGAGGCGCCCGATGGAGAGGCGGAAGGTCGTTCCCCCCGCTCGGCCGCTTCCACGTTGGCGGCGTATCCGCACGAGCCGCAGCGGGCGAAGAGATCCTCGCCGATGGGGCTCGGCACCATGAACTCGTGGTTCACGTCGCCGCCGATGGGGCCGGCGTTGGCTTCCACGGGTGTGTAGTCGAGCCCGAGGCGGTCGAAGACCCGGCAGTAGGCCTCGAACATCACCCGGTAGGAGTCCCGCATGGCTTCCTGGGAGGCGTCGAACGAATAGGCGTCCTTCATGATGAACTCCCGCCCGCGGAGGAGTCCGAAGCGGGGTCTGGGCTCGTCGCGGTACTTGAACTGGATCTGGTAAACGTTGAGCGGGAGGTCCCGGTAGGAGTCGACCTCGGCGGCCACCGTGGCGGTGACCACCTCCTCGTGGGTGGGGCCGAGGACGAAGGACCCGCCCTTGGCCTCCAGGCGGAACAGGATGTCGTCCATGGTCTGCAGCCGGCCCGTCTGGGCCCAGATCTCCTCGGGCTGGAGGATCGGCATCAGCATCTCCTGGGCGCCGGCGCCGTCCATCTCCTCCCGCACCACCCGCTGGACGTTCTGGAGAACTCGCCACCCGAGAGGCAGGTAGGTGTAGACGCCCGAGGCCAGGCGGCGGATGTATCCGGCCCGCACCAGGAGCTGGTGACTGACCGCCTCGGCGTCACCGGGCGGTTCCCGGAGGGTCCGCAGGAAGAGCCTCGACATGCGCACGCCCGCACGTTACCGACCATGGGCCAGGCCGTAGCCTGGGCAGGACATGAACGCGACGCGGAGGAAAACCCGCCAGATCAAGGTCGGTCGGGTGGCCGTCGGCGGGGATGCCCCGGTCTCTGTTCAGTCGATGACCACCACCAAGACGGCTGACGTGGACGGCACCCTCTCGCAGATCTACGCCCTGGCGGCCGCCGGCGCCGACATCGTGCGCTGCACCTGCAACCATCAGGATGCCGCCGAGGGCCTCGCCCGCATAGTTCCGAGGTCGCCTGTGCCGATCGTCGCCGACGTGCACAACGACCACCGGATGGGGCTGGCCGCCCTCGAGGCCGGCGTGGCCTGCCTGCGCCTGAACCCGGGCAACATCAAGAACACCGCCCACATCAAGACGATCGCGGCCGAGGCCCGGGACCGCAGGGTGCCCATCCGCATCGGCGTGAACGGCGGCTCACTCGACTCGCGCCTGTACGAGAAGTACGGGCGGGCCACGCCCGAGGCTCTCGTGGAGTCCGCCCAGATCGAGTTGGCGCTGTTCGCCGAAGTGGGCTTCGAGGACGTCAAGATCTCGGTGAAGGCCTCGAGCGTTCCCCTCATGGTCGAGTCCTACCGGTTGCTGTCGCAGACGGTGGACCACCCACTCCATCTCGGCGTCACCGAGGCCGGCCCGCCACCGGCCGGTCTCATCAAGAGCACCGCCGGCATCGCCACCCTTCTGGCCGAGGGCATCGGGGACACGATCCGGTACTCCCTGACCGCCGATCCCGTCGAGGAGGCCACCGCCGGCCGGCAGCTGCTGGAAGCGATGGGCCTGCGGGAGCGGAAGGGCCTGGACCTGATCGCCTGCCCCTCCTGCGGGCGGGCCGAGATCGACGTCATCCAGGTGGCCAAGGATGCACAGGCGGCCCTGGAGGCGGAGAACCTCAACGTGCAGGTGGCCGTGATGGGCTGCGTGGTGAATGGGCCGGGGGAGGCCAGGGAGGCCGACATCGGCATCGCCGCCGGCCGGGCCCGGGGGCACCTGTTCGTCAAGGGCAAGGTCGTCCGGGTCGTGCCCGAGGACGAAATGGTCGAGGCCCTCCTCGACGAGGCACGGCTCTTCGTGGAGCAGGGGGCCGAGGCGAGGTTGGCTGCAGCCGATGCCGGCGCCGAGGCCGAGGCCGAGCGTGACCGGGTGGAGCTGCTCACCCTTCAGGGCGAGGACGCGAACGCCAGCGAGCAGCGGGTGGAGCTCATCCGCAAGTCGCTCGACCTGCCCTGATCCCGAAGGGCGGCGCCGGCGCTACTGGAAGGGATTGGCCGCGGGGCGGACGATGTCCAGGTACAGCGACGTGACGCCGAGGAAGACCAGGACGGCGAACACCGCGTAGTACACGGGCATCGCCTTGGAGATGTCGGCGTGGTACGGCCGGCCCCGGCGGGACCGCAGGCGCTCGTAGGTGGCGATGGCGACATGGCCGCCGTCCAGGGGAAGGAGCGGGATCATGTTGAAGACGCCGACGAAGACGTTGATGAGGATGAGAAGGAACAGCACGTCGCGCCAGCTGCTGTCGGCGGCCTGGGACGCCACCCGGACGAAGCCGACCGGCGACAGGAACCGCGGGTCGTCCGGCTCGGCCGTACCGGGATTGCGACCGATCAGGCTGCGCCCGTAGGCCGATGCCCCCTCGGGCGAGAAGATGTCGCCGAGGGCGGACAGCGTGGCTTTGGTGATCCGTCCCAGTTCCACTCCGGCCTTGCCCACCGCCGCGACCGGGCCCTCCTTCTCCACGGGGAAGCCCGGACCCACACCGACGAACCCCATCGGCTTGGAGGTCCGCGAATCCTCGTCCCCCTTCACCTCCACCTTGCTCCTGTCAGCGGGGACCGCCGTCAGCTCCATCCTGCGGCCGGCCCTGACGATGCTGAACACGATGGGCTGACCCGGCCGCCTCCTGATGTAGGGCGGTACGTCGTCCCACGACCCGAGGCGTTTCCCGTCCAGCGCCACCAGGCGGTCGCCCACCTCGAAGCCAGCCTTCTCTGCGGGACTCGGGCCCTTGGAGAGCGAACTGATGGAGCCCACCTCCAGCTGGGGCTTGTCGTAGTTGACGATCCCCACCCCGGCCAGGACCACGATCAGCAGCAGGAAGGCGAGGATGAAGTGCACCGTCGAACCGGCGACCGCTACCGAAAGGCGCCTCCAGTAGGGCTTCTGGCGGTAGGTCCGGGGCTCGTCGCCGGGATCGACCTGCTCCAGGTTGCTCATCCCGATTATCTTCACGTAGCCGCCGGCGGGGATGGCCTTTACGCCGTACTCGGTTTCGCCGCGGCGAACCGACCACAGCCTGGGACCGAACCCCAGGAAGTACTCGGTGACCTTCATGCCCGCCCACTTCGCCGTGGCGAAGTGGCCCAGCTCGTGGAGCATGATCATCACGATGATCGCCACCACGACCAGGACCGTGCTGGTGACTCCGCTCACATAGGCGGCCAGGATCCCGGCTACCACCATGAAGACCAGCCTCAGCAACGCGGCCCTCTGCTCGGGGGGTGTGGGCTCCGGTGCCCTGGCCTGGTCGGTGTGCTGGGCCGTGGTGGTCATGCTGCTTCGGATCTCCGTTCCACCGCACGCTGGGCCACTTGACGGGCGGCGCGGTCTGCCTCGAGTACGACGTCCACGCTGTCGGCCTTCGTTCCGGGGCACGTGTCCAGGCATTCCTCTACCACGGCCGGGATGGCCAGCCACGGCAGGGCACCGCTGAGGAACGCGGCCACGGCGACCTCGTTGGCGGCGCTGAGCGTGGCCGGGGCCGTCCCTCCGGCCCGACCGGCGGTGTAGGCCAGGGCGAGACTGCGAAACGCATCCAGGTCCGGGGTCTCGAAGTCCAGCCGGTGGAGCGTCGCCCAGTCGATCGAGCCGAATGGTGCCCGCCCGCGCTCCGGGTAGGCGAGGGCATAGGAGATCGGCAGGCGCATGTCCGGCATCGACAGCTGCCCCAGCGTGGCGCCGTCGGTGAACTCCACCATCGAGTGCACCACGGACTGCGGGTGGACGACCACGTCGATGTCGTCGTAGGCCACCCCGAACAGCTCGTGGGCCTCGATGACCTCCAGGCCCTTGTTCATCAGGGTGGAGGAGTCGACGGTGATCTTGTCGCCCATGCTCCAGGTGGGGTGGTCCAGGGCGTCCGCGACGGTCACGGAGGCGAGGTCGGCGGCCGAGCGACCGCGGAAGGGGCCTCCGCTGGCGGTGAGCACTATCCGGCGCACCTCCTTGGCGCCGGCGCCGGCCCGCAGGCACTGGTGGACGGCGCAGTGCTCGGAATCAACCGGAATGATCTCCGCACCGGGTGTGGAACGCACCCCCTGGACCACCGGGCCGCCGGCGATCAGGGACTCCTTGTTGGCCAGGGCCAGACGCCGGCCGGCCGACAGGGCCGCCAAGGTGACCGGCAGACCGGCGAAGCCGACCACCGCGTTGACCACGACGTCGGCGCCCGTGGCGATGGAGGCCAGCGCTTCGGGTCCGGTCCTCAACTCGGTGCCCGGCGGCAACCGGCCTTCCAGTTCCCCCGCGCCGGCCTCGTCCACCAGGACGACCACCTCGGGCCTGAACTCGAGCGCCTGGGCGGCCAGCACCTCCACGGAGCTGCGGGCGGCGATGGCCACCACCCGGTAGCGGTCCCGCTCCGCCCGCGCCACCTCGAGGGCCTGAGTCCCGATCGACCCCGTGGAGCCGACCAGGGAGACCGTCCTCACGCCGTTGCTGGCATCAGACCAGGTCCAGCAGCTTGACCAGGTAGTAGGTGGCCGGGAGGACGAACAGCAGCGCGTCGAAGCGGTCGAGCACCCCGCCGTGGCCGGGGATCAGCGAGCCCATGTCCTTCACGCCCAGGTCCCGCTTGATCATCGACTGGCACAGGTCCCCCAGGGGGGCGACGACGGCCACCACGAGGCCGAGCGCCAGCGCCTTGCCCGGCGTCCAGGGCGATATCCCGGGAAGGATCCCGACGAGCAGAACCGAGGCGAACACGGCGGAGAACATCCCGCCGGCCAGGCCCTCGACCGTCTTGTTGGGGCTGATCTCGGGCAGCAGCGGCCTCGTACCCATCTGGCTGCCGAAGAACAGGCCGCCTATGTCGTGGCCGGCGGTGGCGATCACCGCGCCCAGCAGGAACGCGATCCCGTGGCGGTCCGGCATCCTCAGAAGGAGGGCGGCGAAGGAGCCCAGCACACCCACCCAGCAGAAGCCGAGCAGGGTGACGGCCACGTTGACCGTGGGCCGGGCCCGCACCACCCGGAACAGATACCAGAGGAAGCCGAAGGCGATGGTCAGGAACAGGACGAGCGGGAGGGCGGCCTCACCCTCGCTGTAGGCCCCGACCAGCAGCCCGACGGTGGCGGTCAGGCCGAGCAGGGTGGCGGGCCGGTAGCCCGCCCGGGTGAACACGTGGTACAGCTCCGACGCGGCCAGGGTCACCACCGCGGTCACGAGGAACATGGCCGGCTTCGGGCCGGCCTTGAACAGCACCAGGGCCACGACGGCCATGGCGACGCCGGCGCCAACCGACTTGCCCATGTCCCGGCCGGCGGCCTGGCCGCCGGGTGGTGCCAGCTCCGAACGGGAGGAGGAGGGCTGGCGGGTGCGGATCGACGTCGTGAGCGGCCCGCGACGGGCGGGCTCGACTTCGGGCTCCATGTCGACGTCGGGTTCGTCGAACGAGAAGAGGTCCGAGTGCTCGGTGCGGTTCACGTCGAGCGCACCCATGGGGGCCTCGTCGTCGGCCAGAGCGACGTCGTCGAAGTCACTCTCGGCCCAGTCCGAGTCCTGGTCGCGCCAGCGGGGAGCGCGGTTGGGCAGCCCCGCCCAGGCGTCGATGTCGTCGGTGTCGCCGCCTCCCCCGCCGGCATCGCCGGTGGGATGTATGCGGGGCACCTCTCCGGTGGGCGGCTCCGTCCAGTGGGGCATGGGCGGCGGGTCGTCCGGGGCCGGAACCTGGGGCCGCAGCACCGGCGTGGTGGCATCCGGGGATCCCGGCAGCGGGAAGCGCTGGGCCGGGGGTGGGCCCGAAGGCCGCTCCGGCACGTCTCCGAAGCGGGGGGCGTCGTCGGGCCGGCGCCCCGCGGCCTGGCCCTCCTTCAGTGCCCGGGCCGCTTCCTCGGCCCCGATGATGCGGACCCCCTCCGAGCGCCGGCGACGGCGCGTGACCGGCTCACCCGATCCTCCTGTCGGCTCGTACTGGTCGAGCTCGTCCTGCCCGTTCTCGTCGTCGTGGCCGGCCATGGGACTCCTTCCGCTCAGACTTCGAGCAGCTCTTGCTCCTTGTGCTGGAGCATCCGGTCGATCTCGGCTACGTGCTCGTGCGTGAAGCGTTCCAGATCCTTCTCGGCCCGCTCCAGCTCGTCGGAGGAGATGTCGCCGTCCTTCTCCAACGCCTCCAGGTCGTGGCGGGCCGCCCGCCGCACGTTGCGCAGTGCCACCCTCGCCTCCTCGGCCTTGTGCTTCACCACCCGGACCATCTCCTTGCGCCGTTCCTCGGTGAGGGGAGGGAACACGAGGCGGATGACCTGGCCGTCGTTGCCCGGGTTGATGCCGAGGTCCGACTGCTGGATGGCCTTCTCGATGGACTTCATGGCGCCCTTGTCGTATGGCGTGATGACCAGCAGACGAGCCTCCGGCACGCTGAAGCCGGCCAGCTGCTGGAGCACCACGTCGGTGCCGTAGTAGTCCACCTTCAGGCGCTCGACCAGCGCGGGCGAAGCCCGCCCGGTGCGCACCGAGCCGAACTCCGCCTGAGCGTGGGCGACGGCCTTGGCCATTTTCTCACGGCTGTCGACCAGGACGGCCCCGAGCAGCGACTCGTCGTCCATCAGCCGATCAGCGTACCGATCCGCTCGCCGGCGACAGCGACCCCGATATTGCCCACGGTCATGACGTCGAACACAAGGATCGACAGCTCGTTGTCCTGGCAGAAGGTGATGGCAGTGAGGTCCATCACCCGCAGGTCCCGGTCGAGCACCTCCTTGAAGGAGATGTCGTCGAAGCGGGTGGCGGTGGGGTCGGTCCGGGGGTCGGCCGAGTACACGCCGTCGACACCCCCGTGGGTGCCCTTGAGCAGCACATCCGCCTCGATCTCCACCGCGCGCAGCGCCGCCGCCGTGTCGGTGGTGAAGAAGGGGTTGCCCATGCCAGCGGCGAAGGTGACGACGCGACCTTTCTCCAGGTGACGCATGGCCCGCCGGCGGATGTAGGGCTCGGCCACCTCCTGCATCTCGATGGCCGACAGCACCCTGTTCGGCTGGCCGTGGCGCTCGAGGGCGTCCTGCAGGGCCAGGGCGTTTATCACCGTGGCCAGCATCCCCATGTAGTCGGCCGTGCCCCGGTCCATGCCGGCGCCGGCGCCGGTGGTGCCCCTCCAGATGTTGCCGCCGCCGACCACCACGGCGATCTCCACGCCCAACTCGGAGCGCACCTTTCCGATCTCCCCGGCGATCCGGTCGACCACGCCCCCGTCGATGCTCTCATCCTTGCTCGAGCTGGCGAAGGCCTCGCCCGACAGCTTGAGCACGACGCGCCGCCACCGGGGGGGCATGGTCGCTTCAGCCTCCGATCACGACCTGGGCGAAACGCACGACCCGGGCTTCACCGAGGACCTGCTGGACCGACTGCTTGTCGTCCTTGGCGAAGGGCTGGTCGAGCAGCACCCTCTCCTTGAACCATCCGGTGAGCATGCCCTCGACGATCTTGTCCAGGGCCGCCTCCGGCTTGCCCGAGTTGCGGGCCTGGGCCTCGAAGGTGGCCTTCTCCTCGGCCACCGTCTCCTCCGGCACCTCCTCGCGGGTGAGGTACTGGGGCTTGGCGAACGCCGTGTGCACGGCGATGTCGTGGGCCAGCTCCTGGCCACCGCCCTGCAGCTCGACCAGGACGGCGTTGACGCCGCGCCCGCTCTGGACGTGGAGATAGGTGTCGAGGAGGTTGCCCTCGGCCACCTCGAAGCGGACGACCCGCCCGAGGCTGATGTTCTCCTTGAGTGTGAGCTTGAGGCTGTCCACGTCGTCCTTGCGGGAGTCCAGGGCGGCCTCGCCGTCGTCGGCCACCAGCTGGGCCAGATCGTTGGCCAGGCTCACGAAATCGGGGGACTTGGCCACGAAGTCGGTCTCGCACCGGAGCTGGACCAGCGCAGCCACGTTTCCGGCCCGGGCCAGCGCCACGGCGCCCTGGCTGCTCTCGCGACCCGCCCGCTGGCCCGCCGACGCCAAGCCCTTCTCCCGCAACCACTTGGCTGCCGCTTCGAAGTCGCCGTCGGTCTCGACGAGGGCCTTCTTGGCGTCCATCATGCCCGCACCCGTCTGGTCGCGGAGGCGCTTCACGTCCTTGGCGCCGAAATCAGCCACCTACCCCCTCCCCCGCGGGCACCGCCACGGCGTCGCCGGCGGAGTCGGGCGCTGTGTCCTGAATGACCGGGGCCTCGGCCTCAGTGTCGGGAACCGCAGCCTCCTCGGCCGGAGCCTCACCCGCCGCGCCCACATCTGCCTCCTCTGCGGGGCCGGCGTCGCCGGCGGATTGCCTTGCCTCGGCCAGCCGAGCCGCCCTCTCCTGGGCCTGAACCGCGGCCTGGCGGCGGGCATCGGCCTGCTGCTCGGCCCTGCGGGCCGCGGCCTCGGGGTCCGGAGGAGGCGGCGGTGGAGCGGCGGCGACAACGCCGGGCCGGCGGGACGCCATCAGGCGCCCCTCCTCGACCGCGTCGGCGACGATGCGACACATCAGGGAACCGGCCCGAATGGCGTCGTCGTTGCCGGGAATGACGTAGTCGATGACATCGGGATCGCAGTTGGTGTCGACCACGGCGACGATGGGGAGGCCGAGCTTGTTGGCCTCGGTCACGGCGATGTGCTCCTTCTTGGTGTCGATGATGAACACCGCGTCGGGCAGCTTGGTGATACCCCGGATGCCGCCCAGGTTGCGCTGGAGCTTCTCCAGCTCCCGGCTCAGGATGAGCGCCTCCTTCTTGGGCATGGCCTCGAAGTCGCCGGCCGCCTTCATGCGCTCGTACTCCGTCATCTTCTTGACGCGGCCGCTGATGGTGGAGAAGTTGGTGAGCATGCCGCCGAGCCAGCGCTCGTTGATGTAGGGCATGCCGCACTTGGTGGCGTACTGCGCCATCGGGTCCTGGGTCTGCTTCTTGGTCCCGACGAACACGATGGAGCCGCCCTCGGCCACCAGGTTACGGATGTACTCGTAGGCCACCTCGATGCGCTGGAGCGTCTGGTTCAGGTCGATGATGTAGATGCCGTTGCGCTCGCCGAAGATGAAGCGCTTCATCTTTGGGTTCCAGCGACGGGTCTGGTGTCCGAAGTGGACCCCGGCCTCCAGCAGCTGCTTCATGGTGACGACGGCCATAGTGGTTCCTTCCCAACGGTTCTTGCGACCGGAGCGCGGCGCCGAGGGGCGACCGTGGGTGCGCTGGGTCGGGGTACGGGGTTCGTGAGGATGACGGCGGGTGCCGGCAACCCCGGAGAGTGTAGGCGCGCCGCCTGCTGGAGCAGGTGGCCGGCGGAGCGCCGGTCCGAAGCCGCATATCCCGGCGCCGGTCAGCGGGAGGCGGTGACGGTCAGGCCGATGCCGATGCCGTCCTCCGTCATGCTGATGAGGCGGCCGGCCAGGTGGTCGACCACTGCGTCGGCGAGGCCCTCGCAGGTCGGCTCCATCCCCGCCCGGGCCAGAGCGATCTCGCGGGTGCCGGCGGCCGAACCGGGCAGCGCACCGTGGTTGTCCATCGCCGGCACCGGCACCGACACCACGGCGTGGGCGGCGCCG
Source organism: Acidimicrobiales bacterium (assembly GCA_035526335.1). Taxonomy (GTDB): domain Bacteria; phylum Actinomycetota; class Acidimicrobiia; order Acidimicrobiales. Next base: position 117,868 of record DATLCN010000026.1, read on the forward strand.
GGGAGGCGGGTGCGGGGAGAGGGGACGACCACGTCCGCCCGTGCCGCCACCGACGTGAAGCGGACAGCCCGTGGAAGCGGGTGCGAGTTCAGGTCGTGCATGAATTCCGAATTCTCCGAGAGCTGTCGGACCGACACCGAGCGGGGATCGATCCCCGTGACCCCGGTACGGCCGATGGCCCACTGCACCAGTGCGCCTTTGGGGGTGTCGCCCGTGAGCTCCAGCGCCGTAGCCAGGTCGGCTCCCTGGTGTGGCGAGCCCAGCGTCACCACGTTCTCGACACCGGGCGGCGCCCGTTGCCCCAAGGCTGATCTGGTCACGATTCCGCCCTGGGAGTGGGCGAGGATGTCGATGGGCACGCCGGGGTCGCCGGCGTGGATCCGCTCGATGAGCTCCCGCAACCGACGGCCGGACAGCCCGATGTCGACCTGGGTGTCAGCCGGTCCATACCGGGTATCCGCCGTGCTTCCGCCCCGATAGGAGAAGCGGAAGACGTCGCCGGACGCGTAGCCGAGGGCGCCGGTGCGAACCTCGTAGATCGCAGCGTTCTCCGAGGACGAACCCAGTCCCGCCACCAGCACGGCGATGCGGCGCCCGCCGGGCGGCGGTGGCGCCACCTCCACCGGCGTACAGGTGTCCTGACGATCCAGCCAGGCCGTCGCCACCAGGGCCATCTCGAGAGGCGGGAACACCATGGGGGCCCTGGTCGCCATCCACACCAGCGCCTCGTCGGCGCCGGCGGCGATCGTCGACGCCATGGAGACGACGACGCCGGAGGTCCCTCGGGCCCACGCCACCGCGGCGCCGCCCACCGCGTGCGGGATCTCAGCCAGCATCCCGAAGAGCCCCCGGCGCTCACCCTCCTCACTCTGGAGCTGGCGTCCGGCCTCGGGCACCAGATGGACGCGGAGCCGGTCGCCCGGCGGCGGCGCCAGCAGCACGAGCGGGTCCAGGTAGGCGTCACCGGCCCGGACGCCGAAGTGGAGACCGGGTCCCGCGGCACCGACGGCCTCGCCCTGGGCCAGTCGCTGGCCCCGATGGACCCCGACGGTGCGAAGGAACGAGTAGCTGGTGCGGATGCCGTCGGCGTGGAGCACGACGACGTGCAGAGTGCCGGCGACCGGGCCGGCGAAGGCCACGACCCCGGCAGCGGCCGACCGCACCGGTGTCCCCGGCGCGGTGGCGTAGTCGATGCCCCGGTTGCCCGGGCCGTACGGCGACTGCGGGGGGCGGAACGGGTCGGCCACGGGGGCGTCGACGGGAGGCCGGTAGACGACAGGGGCCGGGTCCGCCGCCGCAGCGCCGGCAGGCGCGGACAGGACAGCCAGTGTGGCGAGGACGAGGCCGGCGGCGACGGCGCTAACGGCCGAAGCGGGGCAGCGCATGGATCCTCCCGGGATGGGACGGACGGGCGCGGGGAAGACAGGGGCCGCAGGGCCCTATCCGGGGGAAGGTGTCTCGTCGGGGCCGGCACCGGCCCGGGCGCTAGGCCGGTTCGTGGGCCGGCTCGGTCATCTTCGACCGGAGCTGGAGCACAGCCTTGGTGTGGATCTGGCAGACGCGGCTCTCGGTGACGCCGAGGATCTCGCCGATCTCCGAGAGGGTGAGACCCTCGTAGTAGTAGAGGGTGAGCACGACCTTCTCGCGGTCACCGAGGCGGTTGATGGCGCCGGCGAGGATCTGCTTCATCTCCTCGACCTCGAACGCGCCCACCGGGCCCTCGCCCTTGTCGGCGATGGTGTCCCCCAGCGTGGTGGACTCGCCCCGCTCGCCGTTGACCGAGAGCATCTCGTCGAGGGCGATAAGCCCCACGAAGGAGATCTGGTTGAAGATGTTCTGCAGCTCCCGCTCGGTGATCCGCATCTCCGCCGCCACCTCGGCGTCGGTGGGGGTGCGCAGGAGGGTCGACTCGAGGGCGGCGTAGGCCTTCTCCACGGACCGGGCCTTGGCCCGCACCGAACGGGGCACCCAGTCGATGGAGCGCAGCTCGTCGATTATGGCGCCCTTGATCCGGGCGATGGCGTAGGTCTCGAACTTGATGTTGCGGGAGATGTCGAACTTGTCGATGGCGTCGATGAGCCCGAATATCCCGTAGCTCACGAGGTCGGCCTGCTCGATGTTCTGGGGCAGGCCGACCGACACCCGCCCGGCCACGTACTTGACCAGCGGCGAGTAGTGGACGATGAGCCGGTCACGCGCGTCACGGGACGCGGTGTCCTTGTACTCCCTCCACAGCTGGTCGATGACTCGAACGTCTTCGTTCTCCACGCGGCTCCTGACGTCGAGAGGTAACCGTCGTGCCGGATGTAAGTGTAGACGGAGTGGAGTGCCAACCCGGTGCGCCGCCGGCGCCGTCGCCTCATGGCGCCGCCGCCCGCTCCCACCAGCCTGCCGCTCCCCGGGCCCAGCCCCCCTGCTCGAGGTGGGCCAGCGCCAGCGCCACCCGGGCCGGAGCCAGGCCCGATCGGGCCATGACCTCCTCCAGGCTCACCGCCTCCCAGCCCAGAATGGCGAGCACGGCGGCGTCCGTCTCTTCCGGGGCAGGGCGGGAGTCGGGGTCGTCCCTCCCGGAACGGCCGGCGGTCTCCAGGGCCAGAGCGACCCGCACGTCATCCACGTCGCAGGCCGGCGGGCACCCTTCGCTGAGGAGTCGATTCGTGCCGGCCGACGCCTTGCTGCGCACAGGGCCGGGGACGGCCATGACGGTGACCCCCCGCTCCTCCGCCGACCTTACGGTGTGGAGGGAACCACCCGCCGGGTGGGACTCGACGACCACGAGGACATCGGAGAGGGCGGCGATGATGCGGTTCCGGGCCGGAAAACGCCAGGGTTCCGGGCGGCACCCGAGGGGTGCCTCGGAGATGATGAGGCCTGATTCGGCCACCCGGCGCCACAGCAGGGCGTGGCGGCGGGGGTAGACGACATCGAGGCCGCTGCCCACCACCGCGATGGGCCTGGCTCCGACAGGTACGGCCTCCAGCGCACCTTCGTGAGATGCACCGTCGATCCCCATGGCCAGGCCCGAGACCACGGCCACCCCTGCCGCGGACAGCTCCCGGCCGAAGTCCCGGGCCACGTCGCGGCCGTAACCGGTGCAGCGACGGGTGCCGATGATGCCGGCACGAGGTATGTGCTCGTCGAGGGCAGACGGCGAGCCCAGCGTGAATACGACCGGTGGTGCCTCGTGGTCCTCGGCCAGTGCCGGCGGGTACCCGTCCCGGTGGTGGAGATGAACCCTCACTCCGGCGCGAATGTGAGCGTCAGCGACGGCCTCCACCGGCACGGCGGCCGCCGCTCGAGCCCAGGCATCGCCGGCGCAGCCCTGGGCCACGTGTCTCCAGGCCTCTCGGGGTTCACCTCCCGCCTCGGCGAGAATCGCGCCCAGGCGGTCCCAGGCCATGTACGGCAGCCCGGCCAGCGCTGCCGCGAAGGCCCACTCGGGGGCGGCGGCGGTCATGACGCCGCCTCGAGAACCGGCGAGTCGGCCCGGAGCTGGAGAGCGGCACACACGTGCTCCTCCCCCACCTTCGTGCCGGCGCCGTCGAGATCGGCCAAGGTGCGGGCCACCCGGCGCACCCGGTGGAGTCCGCGGGCCGAGAGAGTGCCCATCCGTAGCCGCCGCTCGAGGACCCGCTTGGCCGCGGCCGTCAGAGGTGCGACCTGATCGAGACGGGCGGGCGTCAGCTCGGCGTTGGCCCGCACACCGCGTTCGGCGGCGAGAGAGCGGACGCCGGCCACCCGCTCGGACACCGCCTTGGAGCTCTCGCCCGGCTGGCCACCCATGAGCTCGGCGACGTCGGGTCGGGTGACCGGGACGCGCAGGTCGAAACGGTCGAGCAGGGGGCCGCAGAGACGGCGGGCGTACCGCGCCCGGGCAAGGTCGCTGCACTTGCACGATCCCGGCGGGCCGCCCTGCCCGCACGGGCAGGGGTTCGTGGCGGCCACCAGCAGGAACCGCGCCGGGAAGACGGCGCTGCCCCGGGCCCGGCAGACCCGCACCACCCCTTCTTCAAGGGGTTGGCGCAGCGCGTTGAGGACATGGACGGGGAACTCCCCCATCTCGTCGAGAAACAGGACACCGTTCGTCGCCATCGATATCTCCCCGGGCCGCATCCACGTCGTACCTCCGCCGATCACCGAGACGGCCGAGGCCCCGTGGTGGGGAGCCCTGAGCGGCGGGCGCCGGACCAGCCCTCCCGGCGGCAGCTCGATGCCGGCGGCAGAGTGCACCTTGGTGGTCTCGAGGGCGCCGGCCGGGTCGAGATCGGGCAGGAGCCCGGCCAGCCGCCGGGCCAGCAACGTCTTCCCGGCACCCGGTGGCCCGCTGAAGAGCAGGTGATGGCCGCCGGCCGCCGCCACCTCCACCGCCCACCTCCCCAGCAGCTGTCCCCGGACGTCGGCCAGGTCCGGCTCACGGTGGGGCGCCGCCGCTGCCTGCCGCTCCGCCGGATCGCCCCAAGCGCCGTCGCCCCTGAGAGCGTCGACCAGCTCCCGCATGCACGACGCCGTCCGCACCTGGTGTCGCCCGACGAGGGCCGCCTCCGCCACGCTGGCCGGCGGCACCACGACGCTGGCACTGCTGAGGGCGTCGACCATGGACACCACACCGGGGACAGCCCGGAGGGAGCCGTCGAGACCCAGCTCGCCGACGAAGGCCAGGCCGGCGACAGCCTCCGGCTCCAGCTCCTCGGCCGCCACCAGCAGCCCGACGGCGATGGGAAGATCCAGCCCCGGCCCGCCCTTCCTGACGCCGGAGGGAGCCAGGTTCACCGTGGTGCGCTTGTTGGGCCATGTGAGGCCGCTCGACATCAGAGCCGCCCGCACCCGGTCACGGGACTCCCGGCAGGCGGCGTCGGGCAGGCCGACGATGCTGAAGCCCGGCATCCCCTTGTCGACGTGGACCTCGACGAAGACCGGGCAGCCGTCGACCCCGAGAACGGTGGCGGAGGGGATGATGGCGATCAAGGGGGCTCCTCGCAGGTGACAGATGCGGAGGAGAGCCGTACGCCGGCCGCTCGAGGCGGTGTGCGGGAGCAGCGTAGCCAAGAGAGGTCGCCGGCGAAAGGGGGACTGTGGGTTTTCTGAGCCGGGAGGCATACTGGGGCGTGGGCTTCAACCCGTTGCGTGCCCAGCGGCGGCGGAGCTCGGACTACGTGTTCCTGGCCGCCGCCCTGGTCGTGAGCCTCCTGCTCGTGCTGTGGGCCTTCAACCCGTAGACGGCGGAGGCTCCGGCGCCGGTGGCGGAGTCGAGATCCGCAGGCTCCAGCCGTACCAGGCCCTCAAGACCTATTTGTGCCCGGGCTGCAACCAGGACATCCGTCCCGGGACGATGCACCTGGTGGCCGTGCCCCTGGAGGCTCCCGACCTTCGCCGCCACTGGCACGAAGCCTGCTGGGAGCACCGCGGCCGGCGCCGTCCCGGTGGGCGGTCCTGACCTTCCGCTCAGAACGCGCCTTCGAGCACCTCGACCACACCACCGAGGACCGACGCCACGTCGAAGCGGATGTCGGTGGGTCGCAGGGGGGCGTCGTTCTCCAGCCATCTGGCCGCCAGCCGGCGCAGTCGCATCTGCTTGGTCCTGGTGACGGCCTCGGCCGGAACCCCGAAAGCGTCGGTGGTGCGGGTCTTGACCTCACAGAACACGAAGGTGCGGCCGTCACGGACGACCAGGTCGAGCTCGCCGTCGCGGCAGCGCCAGTTTCGCACGACGATCTCGTAGCCCTGCGACCTGTACCAGTCGGCCACCGCCTCCTCTCCGCGCTGCCCGAGAGCGCGGCGACCGTCGGGCAAGCTACAACTCCCTCGCCGGTAGCTCCTCGACGTTCACGTCCTTGAACGTGATCACCCGCACTGACGACACGAAGCGGGCCGGCCGGTACATGTCCCAGACCCAGGCGTCGCCCAGCTGGATCTCCAGGTACGCCCGCCCACCCTCGCCCTTGGGCTCCATCTTGACGTCGTTGGCCAGGTAGAACCTGCGGTCGGTTTCCACCACGAACCGGAACAGAGGGAGCACCGAGCGGTACTCCTGGTACAGCTGGAGCTCGATTTCCGTCTCGTACCGCTCGAGATCCTCCGCGCTCATGTCACCAGCGTAGGTTCACATAGGTTCACAGAAACGATGCGGATCCGAGGGGCCACACCTTCAGCACCGTGCGGCCGACCACTGACGTTCGGGGGATCGAACCGAACACCCGGCTGTCCGAGGAGTTCCCGCGATTGTCGCCCATGACCCAGAGGTGCCCCGCCGGCACGGTGACCGGGGCGAACGTGCTGGTTGTGATCCCGGGGTCGAGATAGGGCTCGATGAGGCGCCGGCCATTGACGAACACCACTCCGCCCTTGCCCTCGACGGTCTCTCCCGGGAGCGCCACCACCCGCTTGATGAACTCCTCCGTGGATGGCTGCACCAGACCGATGCCCCCGCCGATGCTGCGCAGGACCCGCCGCGTCCGGTCCGCCAGTCCGTCGCCCGTACTCGGCTTCGGAGCCTCCAGCTGACAAGCCGATCTGGGACAGTCGAACACCACGATGTCGCCCCGGCGGGGCGGGTGGAGCCGGTAGGCGATCTTCGACACGACCACCCGGTCGTTGATCTCGAGCTGGCTGACCATGGACTCCGAGGGGATGTAGAACGCCTGGGCCACCAGGGTCTTCAACAGGAAGGCGATCAGGGCGGCGAAAACCAGCAGGAGGGGGATCTCCCGTGCCGCCCGCCATGCCTTCGAGTGGCCTGGGTCCGAGCCCGCCGGCGCCGGCGCCGGCTCGTCGGTTCTCGGCGCTGTATCCGCCGCTGGCGCCTCCGCCTTGCTCAACGGGCGGTCCGCTTTTCCTTGATCTTGGCTGCCTTCCCGCTGCGCTGGCGGAGGTAATAGAGCTTGGCCCGGCGGACGTCGCCGGTGCGGGTGAGCTCGATCTTGGCGATCACGGGAGAGTGGACGGGGAAGGTCCGCTCGACACCGACGCCGAAGCTCACCTTGCGCACGGTGAACGACTCGCGGATGCCGTCGCCCCGGCGGGCGATGACGTCGCCCTGGAAGACCTGGACCCGCTCGCGGGTGCCCTCCACGACCCGCACGTGGACCTTGACGTTGTCGCCCGGGGCGAACTCGGGCACGTCGTCACGAAGCCTGCTCTTGTCGACCAGATCAGTGGGGTTCATGCGCGTCAGGCTCCTCGTGGGCACCGCCGGGGGAAACGACAGGATACCCGTGGTCGACGAGAAGCTGCACTTCCTGCTCCGTGAGGCCGCCCCGCCGGTCGATCAGATCGGGCCGGGAGCGCAGCGTGCGGGCGAGGGCGGCGGCGTGCCTCCAACTGGCGATGCGCCCGTGGTCCCCTCCACGAAGCACTTCGGGAACGGACCAGCCCCGGAACTCGGCCGGCCTCGTGTACTGGGGCTCCTCCAGCAGGCCGTCGGTGAAGCTCTCGTGGGCGGTGGAGGCCTCGTTGCCCAGCACGCCGGGCACGAGACGGGCGACGGCCTCGATGACCACCAGGGCCGCCGCCTCGCCGCCGGCCAGGACGTAGTCGCCGACCGACAGCTCTCCGTCGACCAGGTGCTCGACCACCCGCTGGTCGACGCCCTCGTAGCGGCCGCACAGAAGCGAGAACCCCGCCGGCGCAGACGCCAGTTCCCGGGCGTGGTCCTGGTCGAACCGCCGGCCGGCAGGGCCCAGCAGGAACAGGGGCCGCGCCGGCTGGGCCGCTTCGACAGCTGCGAAGACGGGCTCGGGCGCCAGCACCATGCCGGCGCCTCCGCCGAAGGGGGAGTCGTCCACGCTCCGGTGCGGGTCCGAGGTCGCGGAGCGAAGGTCGTGGACCCGGAGGTCGATCAAACCGCGGACCCTCGCCTTGCCGATGAGGCTCTCGGCCAGATAGCCCTCGATGAGACCGGGGAAGATGGTGAAGACCTCGATACGCATGAGTTAGCTCCCGCTGCGATACATGCGGGCCCTTTCAGCCCCTGTGCGGTCGAACCTCAGGGGAGGAGGCCCTCGGGGGGGTCGATGACTATACGGCCGGCGTCGCGGTCGTGGGAGACCACGAAACGGAGGGGAACGAGAGCGCCGCTCTCGAGCACGAGCAGGTCGCTGGCCGGGTTGGCCTCCACCTCCACCACCGGTCCGTAGGAGCGGCCATCGGTGCCGGCGACCTCGGTGCCGACCAGCTCGTGGACCCACAGCGCGTCCGGATCGTCCAGCGCCGGCGCCGAGAGCACCACCCCGCGCAAAGCCTCGGCCTGCTCCCGGCCGGCGATCTCGGCGAATCTCACGATCCACCGCCCCTGGTGGGGCGATGACGACCTCACCGTCAGCTCGCCCGCCGGCGTGGTCAACACCGATCCGGGGGCAACGCGCTCGGCCCGGTTGGTGACCAGGGCGACGATGACCTCGCCGCCCAGGCCATGGGGCTTGGCCACCCTCCCGACCTCAAGCACGACGTCGTCGTCGGCTCGCCTAGTCGACGATGTCGACGGTGGCTTCCACGCCCTCGCTGGCGCCGGCGGCGCGCACGACGGTGCGGATGGCCTGGGCCGTGCGGCCCCGGCGACCGATGACTATGCCCATGTCGTCGGGCGCCACGTGCAGGCGCAGGTCGACCCGCTTGCGGTTGGGGTCCTCGTCGGCCTCGATCGACACCGCGTCGGGATCGTCGACTATCTGGCGGGCGAGGTAGGACAGCACGTTGCGGGCGGACGCGCCGAGGATGCGGTTTCCGGTGTCGTCGTCGCCGGCCGCCCCGGGATCGTCGATCTGGGTGACGTCGCTCATGAGGGGGTGGGCGCCTTGAACTCGTCCCAGGTACCGGTGATCTTCAACAGCTTCTCGACGGTCTCGGTGGGTTGGGCACCGCTGCGCAGCCAGCGCAGCGCCTTCTCGCTGTCGATGAGGATCCGCGACGGATCGGCACGGGGCTCATAGGTCCCCACCAACTCGATGAACCGCCCGTTGCGGGGCGAACGGGCGTCGGCCGCGACCACCCGGTACGTCGGCTGCTTCTTCTTTCCCATGCGCATCAATCGAAGCTTCACGGCCACTTGATCTCTCTCCCTGTTTCCTGGTTCTGCTGCGCGGTCAGTTGAACTGCGACATCGAGGGCACCTTGGGCGGGGTGACCCGCCCGCCCTTCTTGCCCTTCTTGGACTTCTTCTTGGCCAGCACACGGCCGAGGCCCATGGACCCCATCATGCGCTGCATCTCCTTGAACTGCTTGAGAAGGGCGTTCACCTCGGACGCGGTGGTCCCGCTGCCGTTGGCGATCCGGAGCCGCCTGGACCCGTCCATCAGGGCGCTGTCCACCCGCTCCGCCGGCGTCATCGACCGGATGATGGCCTCTATGCGGCCCAGCTCCCGTTCGTCGATGTCGGCGTTCTTGAGCTCCTTGGGGATGCCCGGGATCATGCCGACGAGGCCTTTGAGCGGGCCCATCTTCTTCACCTGCTGCATCTGCTCGAGGAAGTCCTCGAGGGTGAAGGTGCCCTCCATGAGCGCGGCGGCCGCTCGCTCGGCCTCGCTCTTGTCGTAGCTCTCCTCCGCCTTCTCGATCAGCGTGAGCATGTCGCCCATCCCGAGGATCCGGCTGGCCATGCGATCGGGATGGAAGACCTCGAAGTCGGCCAGTTTCTCGCCCACCGAGGCGAAGGCGATGGGCCGCCCCACGACCTCCTTCACCGAAAGGGCAGCGCCACCGCGGGCATCTCCGTCGAGCTTGGTGAGGATGACACCGTCGAGCTCGAGGGTGGCGTGGAAGGCCTCGGCGGTGGCCACCGCGTCCTGCCCGGTCATGGCGTCGATGACGAGGAAGGTGTAGTGGGGCTCGATCTTCCCGGAGATCCGGCGGACCTCGTCCATGAGGTCGGCGTCGATCGAGAGGCGCCCGGCGGTATCGACGATCAGCACGTCCCGGCCCAGACGCTGCGCCTCGGCCAGGCCCCTCTCGGCCACGGTGACCGGATCGCTGGCCTCGCTGAACACGGGAACGCCCACCTGGCCACCCAGTACCCGCAGCTGCTCCACGGCGGCCGGGCGCTGGAGGTCGGCCCCGACGAGCAGGGGGTTGCGGCCCTGCTGCTTGAACCAGCGGGCCAGCTTGCCGGCGGCGGTGGTCTTGCCCGAGCCCTGGAGGCCGGCCAGGAGCACCACGGTCGGCGGCTTCGACGCGTAGCTGAGCTTGAGGGTCTCGCCGCCGAGGATGCCCACCAGCTCCTCGTGCACGATCTTGATGACCTGCTGGGCCGGGCTCAGGCTCTGACTGGCCTCGATCCCGACGCAGCGCTGCTTGATGCGCCCCAGCATCGACTTGGCGACCAGGAAGTTGACGTCGGCCTCGAGGAGGGCGAGTCGGATCTCCCGGAGGACCTCGTCGACATCGGCCTCACCGAGGCGCCCGCGGCTACGGAGGCGGCCGAAAATGCCCTCGAAGCGGTCGGACAGGGAATCGAACATGAGCGACCAGGCTAGTTGCTCCGCCGCGAGCGCTTTCCGGCCACGGCCCGGCCGTGTCGGCCGGTCCGGCCGGGACGCCCCCGCCGGCGCCTCTACGAGAACAGGGCGTCCACGAACTCTTCCGGGTCGAAGTCGACCAGGTCGTCCGCCGTCTCCCCGAGACCTACGAGCTTGATGGGCAGACCCATGTCGGAGGCGATGGCCACGGCGATGCCGCCCTTGGCCGTGCCGTCCAGCTTGGTGAGAACCACACCGGTGACGTCGACGGCCTCGGTGAACTGGCGGGCCTGGACCAGCCCGTTCTGCCCCGTCGTGGCGTCGATCACCAGCAGCACCTCCTTCAGCAGTGCCGGCGGGCGCTCGGCGATCCGCCGCACCATTTTCAGCTCCTCCCTGAGGTTGACCTTGTTGTGGAGGCGGCCGGCGGTGTCCGCCAGAACCAGATCGGCTCCCCGCGAGGCGGCCCGTTCGACGGCGTCGAACACCACCGCTCCCGGATCGCCGCCTTCGGCGCCCCGGACCAGGTCGGCCCCGACCCTTTTCGCCCAGAGCTCCAACTGCTCCGCGGCGGCGGCCCTGAAGGTGTCGGCCGCGGCCATGACGACCGTGCGACCGGCGGCGGCCTCCCGCAGGCCGACCTTCCCGACGGTGGTCGTCTTGCCCACACCGTTGACCCCGACGAAGAGCCAGACATTCGGCACCCCCGGCTCGAAGGCGAGGCCGCGGTCACCCTCCGAGAGCTTGGCCTTCAGGTCGTCCTTCAGGGCGGAGACCAGCTCTTCGGGTGTGCGTATGCCTTCTGCCTTGACCCGGGTGCGCAGCTCGTCGAGCATGCTCCCGGTGAGACCGACGCCGACGTCGGCTCGGATGAGAGCCTCCTCGAGCTCGTCCCACGTCTCGTCGTCGATGCTCGAGCGGGAGAGAACCGACCCGACGTAGCCGGAGAAGAGACCGCGGGCCTTCCCGAGTCGGTCCCGGAAGCGTGGCCGGACGGGCGGCGGCGGGGAAGCTAACTCGGGCTCCGGCTCCGGTTCCGCCTCCGCTTCCGGCTCGGTGGCTACCTCCACCTCCGGGAACGGCTCGACCGCGGGCTCGGGCCCTAGGACGACTCCAATCGGTTCCTCGGGCGCCTCCACGGTGGGGCGTGGTGGCTCCGGGGGGCGCCGGACAGCGGGAGCACGGCGTCCGGGCGGCGGCTCCAACTCGGGCCGGCGGGAGCGGCGCCTGGACCCGGCCAGCCCGGCCACCGAGCCGACGAGAACCAATGCCACGAGCAGGATCAGAAGGAGTTCCATGATGGGGCCAGCCTACGAGGGGTCCCTGCGGGTGCCAGAGCCAGGACGGCTCGTACCATTGTTCTGTCAGTAGCCGCAGTGGGGGGTAGGGATGGTCCGCAGGTCGAAAGTTCCCGTCATCCGGGTGCTCGTCGCGGACTCTCAACGTCTGTTCGGCGAAGTCCTCGGTACCGCTCTCGATCTGGAGATCGACCTGGAGGTGATCCCGCACTACCCGACGCGAGGTCGGGCCGCCCTGGACGCCATCCGGCGCCACCAACCCGACGTGGTGATCTACGACCAGTGGATGCTCGAGGTCGACGGACCGGCGGCGACGCGGGTGGTGGCATCCTTCTCTCCAGCCACCAAGGTGCTCGTCCTCTCCTGGTACCACGGCCCGCTTCAGATCCAGGCGGCCCTCGGTGCCGGCGCCGCCGGCTTCCTGCCCAAGAGCCTTCGGCTCGAGGAGTTGATCGAGGCGGTGAGGCGGGCAGCGGCCGGAGACCCACTGGTCTTCGGTGAGGAGCTGGCCAGGCTGGTGGAGTCGATCGACGACAGGTGGCAAGGGGGGGTCGAACTGGAGGAACGGTTCGGGTCGCTCAGCCCCCGTGAGATCCAGGTGCTGCGGGCCCTGGCCGGTGCGGCCGCGCCCCCTCAGATCGCCGAGGCCCTCGGTATCTCGATCGGCACCGTCAAGAACCACATCCACCACATCCTGGCCAAGACGGCGACATCGAGCCAGCTGGAGGTGGTCAGTCTGGCCCGACTGTTCGGCTTCGTGGTCGACAGCCGGCTGCGGCTCCCGATCTCACCGCGTCCTCCGTCGCCGGCGCCAGTGAAATCGGGTGCCGCGGGGTCGCCGAGGCCACCGCCGGCCAGCGGCGGGACGTGCTCGGTCATGGTGGCGGACACGGAACGCCTGTTTGCCGAAGCGCTGGGCCGCTGCCTCGGACAGGAGACCGACCTGGCTGTCGTGGCCACGTTTCCGGTCTCCGGACTGGCCGCCGTGGACGCCATCCTGCGACACCGGCCCGACGTGGTCCTCTACGACCTGTGGCTGCGGGGACTGCAGGGGGCTGCCGCGGTTCGGGCGCTGCGGGAGTGGTCGCCGGCCACGAAGGCGGTCCTGTCGACCTGGTTCCACGGCCGGCCTCAAATTCGCCGGGCTCTGGCCGGCCGGCCGGTGTCCATGGTTCCCAAGACGTCCGCACTGTCCGGTGTCGTTGACGCGGTGCGGGCGGCGCACGCCCGCCCGCTGGAGCAACACTGGGCAGAACTGCTCGAGATCGTGGAGATCCTGCGAGAGGGGGAGACGCCGCCCGACGAGAGGCTCGACAGGCTGCTGACCCTGAGCCCTCGGGAGCTGGAGCTGCTCCACCAGTTGGCCCTCGGCGGCCCCGCCAAGAGGATCGCCCAGGAGATGTCACTGGCCGTCGGAACGGTGAAGAACTCGATACACCAGCTCCTGGCCAAGACCGGCGCCCGCAATCAGACCGAAGCGGTGGCGATGGCCCGGGAGCACGGCTTCCTCGACTGAGTCAGCTGGTCCCGGGGCGACATCCCAACCCGTCTTGGCCGGAGCAGGGCCCGCAAGGGCGTTCCCCGGGATGAAGGAACATTTCCGACGACGTCGCTTCGAGGATCACCAGGCGGCGTTCTGGGCGAGACCCGCCGCGTAATCCGGCCACCACGTCCCCGCGTAGGGACCGCCCCGGCAGGTGCCGTCGGACTCGCCCGGGCGCTTCACCCACAACAGCGCGTCGAGTCCTGCCACGCCGGGCGAGGTTGACGGGCGCTCACCGAGCGCCCGGTCGGGCGGATTGCACCAGTTGTCGGTACCGGCATATGGACCGAGCCCGTTGCGACTGGTGTCGATCACGAACGCCCTACCGCCGAGGCGCTGGGAGAGGTCGTTGCCGTAGGCGACCTCGTCGGAGGTCCGTTGGAAGTTCGACACGTTGAGCGAGAACCCGTGCGCCCCGGCGATCCCGGCTGACTGGAGGCGGGAGGCCATCGTCTCGGCAGGTACCCATGCCGAGTGGCCGGCGTCGAGGTACACGCTCGATCCGCCCCCCGTCAGGGTGGTCACCGCCTCAGCGAGAAGGGCGAGCCGGGTCTTCTGCTGCTCGGCGGTCAGGCAGGGGAGCATGGCGAGGGCGTCGGGCTCCAACACGACCGCCGCCTTCCGTGCCCCGACACCTTTGGCGAATTCTGCGATCCACGCCCGGTAACCATCGGGCGTGTCGATGCCGCCGGCGGAGTAGGAGCCGCAGTCCCTCAGGGGAATGGCGTAGGTGACGAGGACGGGGACCGCGCCGGCCGCGGTGATCGTGTCGATACGGGCATCGACTTTCGCCGCCAACTCCGAGGTCGGGACCCAGTCGCCGACCCAGTCGGCCTGCGATTGCCCGGCGATCTTGTCGAAGAGGGCGGCACGCGCCGGGTCGGAGGTCCGCAGGGCCACCGCCTCCTTGGCCGCGTTGGAGGACGGGTCCACGTACAACGAGGCGCCGGACAGTGCTGTCGATGAGCTCGGGCTGGGCGTGGTGGTCGTGGTCGTCGGTGGGGTCGTGGTGGTCGTGGTCGTGGTCGTGGTCGTGGTCGTGGTCGTGGTCGTCGTGGTCGTCGTGGTGGCGGTGGTATCGGCGATGGCCGTGACCCGGTCGAGGCGCAGGTTACGGTCGCATTTGCGGGCCTTGTAGTCGTTGGTAAAGCCGATGGCAACCCGGTTCGTCCCCGCCGGCAACGACACCTGGGCCGTGTAGTTGGCCCAGGTCGTCGAGCTCACGACGGTCGACAGGACCAAAGCGTCCCCCACCCGCACCTCCATGCGGGGCGCCCCCGAGCACAGGTCCCCGCGGGCCCGGACGACGAGTTGCCTGGTCGCCTCCATCGTCGGGGCACCGGTGGCCGTGCCGTTCGACCAGATCAGGAGCGCCTGGCCACCGCTGGCGCCGGCATCGGCGTAGGTGGCGCCGGCGCCCGCCGTCAACGCCATGGACTCCGCCTCGATCGCCGTGTCGGCGGCGGCTGGCGCGGCCGACATCATCACGGTGCCGGCTCCGAGGAGGGCGGTGACGACGGCGGTACTGACGGCTCTAGGTGCGAAGCAACGACCAGACATGGCCTGTTGATCGGGACGCAGCCGGTCGGTCTTGATCGGGAATCCGCATTGGGCGGTGTAGGACAAATTCACGTGCCGGCTTCCGGCAGGTCCGCGGCTGGAGACAGGAGCCGTTCAGGAGCCTTTGTCCTTGTTTTGGGGCCTGGCGGCTTGGGCAGGTAAGAAGCGCCGTGGCGGACACCCTCGTCCCTTCTACCTCCACGCGCCGGCAAAAGACTCCGCAGGGGCCGCTGGACATTCTCCCGCCTGCCCCCGTCGTGCGGGAACGCCGATCCTGGCCCCTCCCGCTCGCCGCCCCCGAGGTGGCGGTCATGGTGCTGCTCCTGTTCGCCGTCCACCGGCTGGAGGGCGCCGAGCTGGTCAGGGCCGTGGCCCTGGTCGGCGTCATGCTGATCGTGCGCCGGGCGTCCGCCTCGGCCTGGATGAGCCGAAACCTGGGGGGAACCGGTCTGCACCCCGCCCGCCGGCAGGCCCGCCGGGCCGCCCTGGTCACGGCCCTGGCCTTGCTGGCCGGGGCCGGCGTGATCTCCCTTGGCCGTGGCGACGCCCTGGTCCTGGCTGCCGGCGTTGCCGCCCTCGCCATGGCCACCGTTCCTGGCGTGCTCGCCGCCCTCGAGTACCAGGCGGCGCGTGCCTGCGCCCGGCGGGCCCCACTGGTGGGCACGGGCGCGGCGGCGGCCGGCGCACTGCTGGTGAGCGGCTTCGCCCTCCTGCTGGCCCTGCCCGCTTTCGCCGTCCTGGCGCCCGTGATCGCCCTCGCCCTGGGCGACGCCGCCGGTCTGTTCGTGGCATGGCACCGGCCCCATCCCGGACCCTGCCACGCACTGGAGCGCCAGCCGTCGTCGACACCACTCGAGGCCCGTCCCCGTCCGGTGGCCGGCGGCGTGGCCACCGTGGCCCTGGTCGGCGTCATGCAGCTGCTCGTCCTCACGGGTGGGCTGCACTGGCCGAGTGGCACGGCCAACCTCGACCTCCTCGCCTCACTGGCCGTCCTCGGCCTGCTCCCCCTCATCGCCGCCGGCACCGTGCCGGCTCTGGTGATCCCCGGCCTCACCGCCGGCCGCCGGGAAGCGGTGGTGCCCGGTCTCCTGCTGGGCGCCACCCTCGCCGGCGCCTCGATCCTGGTCGTGACGGCCGTCCCCAACCGCCTCGTCGGACTGGGCGATCCACGCCTGGCCCCCCTGGCCCCGTACTTCGCCGTGGCCATGGCCATGTTGGGCCTGAGCCAGCTGCTGATCCACCACCGGGTGGCCTCCGGGGGCACCCGGACGGTGCTCATCCTGACGCTGCTCGCCACCGGTCTGCACCTGGCACTGGCCTCAACCGGTACCGGGCCACTGGCCGAGGTGGCCGTGGATGCCGCCCTCGGCGCCTCCGCCGTGCTGCTCGTGAGCCTGGTGGTGGCCACCGCGGCGGCCGCTCCCTTCGCCTTCACCCTGCCCGCCGAGGGATCCGACGTGCGCCTCCGGCTGGTCGGCCCCACCCTGATCGCGCTCACCGCCGCGGCCGTGTTCGTCCGCCTGGTCAGCCTGCGACCGGTCTGGCTGAGCGAGGCGGCCACGGCCCGGCTCACCGAGGGCAGCTTCTCCTCCATGTTCAGCGGTGGGCTGAACGGCGACGCCCATCCCCCGCTGTACCTGGCCCTGGCCTGGGTGTCCCGGAGGGCCTTCGGGGACTCGGCCCTAGCCCTCCGCCTGCCCTCTCTGGTGGCCGGGACCCTGCTGGTGCCGCTGCTCTACGTCATGGGCAAGCAGCTCTACGACCGCCGTACGGGCCTGCTGGCGGCCATGGTCGCCGCCTTCGCCCCGCCCCTGGTGTGGTTCTCCACCCAGGCCGGCGCCACCGCGGTGGCAGCCGTCCTGGCCGTCGCCTCCCTCCTGGCCGCCCACCGCGCCCTCCGCCGCGGCCGGCTCTCCGACTGGGCCCTGCTGGGGCTGTCCGAAGGCGCCCTGATGTGGGCCCACCAGCTGGCCGTGGTGCACCTGGTCGTGCTGAACGTGGTCGTCGCCGTCGTGTTCCTCCGCCGCCCCCGGTCGTCGCACGGTCGGCTGCCCGCCCAGGCCGGATGGGCGGCGGCGATGGGAGTGCTCGTCGTGATCGCCGCCCCGCTCCTGGTCGCCCGCTCCGGGCTCGGCCCGCCGCGGATGCTCCCACCGCTCGAGTTCGCCACGCGGGCCGCGCCCGGCGCCGGCACGTCGGTGTTCCCCGTGCTCGGAACCGCCATGTCCGCCCTTCTCGGATTCCATCCCGCCGACGTCAACTCCCGCCTGCTGGCCATGTGGCCGCTCGGCATCCTCGCCGCCCTGCTCGTGCTGGGCCGGGCCCGCTCGCCGCGCGGAGCCGCTCTGCTCACCCTGGCCGGCGCCCCCTTCGCCGCGATGTTCGCGGCACAGGTCCTCGGGTTCCCCCGCTCCCCCGCCTTCGCCCTGGGCTGGGCCGCCACCGCCCTGCCCATGCTGGCCCTCCTGGCCGGGCGGGCCGTGAGCGTGCTCGGGGGGCCCTGGCCACGGGCACGGATGCTCGGCGTGGGGGTGGCCGCCCTCCTCCTGGTCTGTCTGGCCGACCAGGCGGTGCGGGTCCGGCCCAGGGAGCGCTTCGCGGTGGGCCCGGTGATCGAGCGTGTGGGACACGAGGCCGGCGCCGGCGACCTCGTCGCCTACGAGCCGGCGGCGCTCCGTGATCTCGTGCGCTACGAGGCCGGCGCTGCCGACGCCCGATCCGTCGCCGCCGTGGACGAGGAGAGGGCCGCCCTTACCCGCCACGAGCGGGTCTACGTGGTCGCCGCCTTCGCCCTCGGCTCCGGGGACGCCGGCGTGAAGCGGACCGTCACCCTGGTGAAGGAACTGTCGGCTACCCGGCCCCTCGTCCAGGAGCGCGGCGCCACCGACGGCCAGACCAAAGTGTGGGTGTTCGGGCCCGAGCGCAACACGGCATCTGGGACGGACCGGTGAGCCAGCCGGCCGACCCGCGGCTGCTGGCACCCCACTGGAACCCGGCCGACGGCATGGTCCGGCGCAGTCGGATGTGGCGGTGGCTGGTTTTCTTCAACATGCCCCTGGCCGTCTGGTACCTGAGCTGGCTGCTTCGGCCCGAGCGCATCTCCAACCACCTCCTGTACGGCCTGCTCGTCGGCGCGGAGACCTTGAACGTGGTGCAGGCGCTGGGCTTCTGGTGGACGATGTCCGCCGTTCGGCACCGGCCGTCCCGGCCGCCGTTCACCGAGCCGGTCGCCGTCGACGTGTTCATCCCGGTCTACAACGAGCCCGTCGAGATCGTGGAGGCCACCATCGCCGGCGCCGCCCGGCTGGCGGGCAACACCCGGGTGGCCCTGCTCGACGACGGCGGCAACCCGGAGATGGAGGCGCTGGCCGCCCGTTACGGCGTCGACTACGTGCACCGCCCCACCCGCGGCGGCGCCAAGGCGGCCAACATCAACTGGACCCTCGAACGCACCGACGCACCGTTCGTCGCCATCTTCGACTGCGACCACGTGCCCGACCCCCGGTTCCTCGAGGTCACCCTGGCCCACTTCGACGAGAAGGTGGCCTTCGTGCAGACGCCCCAGTACTACGCCAACGGCCGCGGTGGCGGGGTGGCCGAGGCCAGCTGGTCCCAGCAGGCGCTGTTCTTCGGCCCCATCGCCATGGGACGGGACAACCTCGAGTCCATGTTCTGCTGCGGCACCAACGTGGTCTTCCGCCGCTCCGCTCTGGAATCGGTGGGCAGCTTCTCGACCGACTCGCTCACCGAGGACTTCGAGCTGTCCATCCGCCTCCACGAGGAGGGGTGGGAGAGCCGGTACCTGCCCCAGGTGCTCGCCGCCGGCCTCGGCCCCGAGGACATGGCCTCCTACACCAGCCAACAGCTGCGCTGGGCCCGGGGCTGCCTGTCGTCGCTGCCACGGATCATCACGGCGCGCCTCCCGCTGCGCCAGCGCCTCAACTACCTGCTGTCGGCGCTGCACTGGCTCAGCGGCTGGACACTACTGATCTACATGTGCTTCCCCGTGGTGCGCATCCTCACCGGGGCCCAGCCGCTCGACGTGGCCTCCACCGACCAGTTCCTCCTGCACTGGGCGCCGTACTTCGCCGGGGGGATGGCCACCGTGACCCTGGCCAGCGCGGGCACCTACACCTTCGCCGCCTACGCCCTGATGGCGGCCAACTTCTGGGTCCACATCGTGGCCTCGGTCCTCGCCCTGTTCCGCCGCAAGGGCAGCTTCGTGGTCACGCCCAAGCAGGGTGCCGGCGGTCGCCAGATCCGTCCCGTGGCGCCTGCCCTCGCCGCCTGCGCCGTCCTGGTCGGCGTCTCGCTGGTGGGCCTGATGCGGGACCAGTCGCCGGCCACGATCAACAACGTGGCCTTCGCCTCGGTTCACGTGACCGTCCTGCTGGCCGGGTCCTGGGCCGCCCTCCGCGGCGCCCCGAGGCCGGCGGCGGCGACCGTGCCCGCCGTCGTAGAGGGTGGGCTTGCAGCCACCGGGCCGGCATCTCCCGCCGGCGCCGAGCCGGTGGTGTGAGGAGGACCGTGGCAGCCGTGGTGGTCCTCGCCCTCGTACTCGTGGGCGTGGGCCTGCTCGGGAACGCCCGCAGCACCAGCGAGCCCGGGCTCCGGCTGGAGGCGGTGCACGCCAGCGGCGGCGCCGCCGGCGCGGCCATCGACGCCTTCTTCGACCGCTACGTGCAGGATGACGGCCGGGTCGTCCGCCACGACCAGGGTGGCGACACCGTCAGCGAGGGGCAGGCCTACGCCCTGCTGCTGGCCGTGGCCGAGGGCGACCGGGCCCGCTTCGATCGGGTGTGGAGGTGGACCCGGACCAACCTGCAGCGCCCCGACGGCCTGCTGTCGTGGAAGTGGCGCGAGGGCCGGGTGATCGACGACAGCCCTGCCACCGACGCCGATCTCGACAGCGCCCGGGCGCTGGTCCTGGCCGGCCGTCGCTTCCACACGCCGGCGCTGACCGCGGCGGGCTCCCGCATCGCCAGAGCGGTGCTCGACCAGGAGACACGGGCGTTCGGCACCGACAAGCTCCTCGTGCTGGTGGCCGGGCCGTGGGCACGCAAGGACGGCGTCGTCAACCCGAGCTACGTCTCC
The DNA here is from genome assembly GCA_035526335.1 of Acidimicrobiales bacterium. Lineage (GTDB taxonomy): Bacteria > Actinomycetota > Acidimicrobiia > Acidimicrobiales. Next base: position 137,808 of record DATLCN010000026.1, read on the forward strand.
CCGTGCACCTACGAGGACCTCGATGCAGCCAGCGGCGACGGCCGCTGGAGGCGCCTCCGGGACAGCGGCTACGCCATGGTGGATGCGTTCCTGGCCGACGGCCGGCTCCCCCCGGACTGGGGTCGGGCCGAGGGCGCCGAGGGCGCGGTGCGACCGTCCGGTCCGCCCGATCAGCCCGGCGCTGAGCCCCGGTACGGCGCCGACGCCTCCCGGTTGGCCTTCCGCCTGTCCGAGGCCTGCGACACCCGCGGCCCGGCGCTGGCCACCCGGCTGTGGAAGAGACTCGAGGACCTCGACGGCGGCGGCGCGGCCCTCGCCTACGGGCTGGACGGTAGGCGCCTGGATGAGGGACAGAACCCGGTTGGACTGGTCGCCGCGGCAGCGGCGGCGCTGGCCGCGGGCCGCCACCACCAGGCCCGCCGGCTCCTGGCCGAGGCCACCGATCTCGACCGTCGGTACCCCACCTACTACGGCTCGGCCTGGGTGGCCCTCGGCCACACGATGTTCGCCTCGGGCCCGCACGGGGGTGACGGCTGATGGGCCGGGGCGGCGGGGCGTGTCGACGCGCCGGTCATCTGGCCGGAACCACCCTGGCCGCGTCGGCGGCGCTGGCCGCGTCGGCGGCGCTGGCCGTGTTGGCAGTGGCGGCGGCGGCGTCTACGCCCGCCGCGTCGCAGGAGGCCACGACCACAACGGCGCCGACGACCACCGCGCCGGCCAGCACCACCACGGCGCCCAGCACCACCACCACGACGCCGGCCACGACCACCACGACGACAGCGGGTGCGACCACCACGACGACAGCGGGTGCGACCACCACGGCGCCGCCCACGACCACCACGACCACCGCCCCCGGAACCACCTCGACCACGACAGCAGTCAACCGGTCGGCCACCACCACACCGTTGGAGCCGCGAGGCGCCACCACCGCCCCGGCCGATCACCGGAAACCGGCCCGTGGCCGGCCCACGGTGACGATTGCGCCCGAGGCCGGATCGAGCATCGCGCCCGTCGATCTGGGCCGGCTGCTAACGCCGGCTGGAAAAGAGCCCACCCCCGGCCGCCCCTCGGACCCGCCCCAGGGCCCCACGCGTGCCCTGCTCGGCGGCGGGACCCTGGCCGGCGCCCTGGCCGGCCTCGTGCTCGGGCTGCGGGACCGGGCCACGGGGGGAGCCGGGTAACGGGAACCGACCGTGCACCACGGCCAAGGGCTGTCGGCTGGTGAGGGGGGCCCGCTCCCTCGGGACTCTTCACCGGGGCCATGCGCCTCAGCCTCAACCCTCGACAAACTGTTCCGCGAAAGTCTGGACGACGAGCAATCAGGCGGTCTTGGCGGGGATCCGTTCGCTGATCACCTTCGATGAGCCCCCCGGCTGCATCGTGACGCCGTAGAGACAGTCGGCGGCCTCCATGGTGCGCTTCTGATGGGTCACGACGAGGAGCTGCGCATCGCCGCGGAACTCGTGGATGAGGTCGATGAAGCGGTGGAGGTTGACGTCGTCCAGCGCGGCCTCCACCTCGTCCATCAGATAGAACGGCGAGGGACGGCTCCGGAACACAGCGAACAGGAAGGCGAGGGCGGCCAGCGACCGCTCCCCTCCCGACAGCAGTGACAGCTTGCGCACGTTCTTGCCCGAGGGTCGGGCTTCGATCTCGATCCCGGTCCCGAGGAGGTCGTCGGGCTCGGTGAGGCTCAGCCGTCCCGTACCTCCGGGGAACAGCGTGGTGAACAGGGCGGTGAAGTTCTCGGCCACGTCGGCATACGCGGCGGCGAACACCTGGACGATCTCCTCGTCGACGGCCCGGATGACCTTGAACAGGACACGGCGGCCGGAACGGACGTCCTCCAGCTGGGACTCGAGGAACCGGTGACGCTCCTGCAGGGCCGTGAGCTCCTCGAGGGCGAGCGGGTTGACCGGCCCCATCAGGCGGAGCTCCCGCTCGAGTTCGCGGACGCGCGCGGCGGCGCCGGTGGCCGGCGGCAGCTCGGGACAGGGAGCGGCGATGGCCACCTCGGGCTCGCAGTCGAGCTCCCGGCGAAGGGTTTCCGTCCCTGTCTCCAGGCGCAACCGCACCTCGGTCCTCTCCATCTCCGCCCGCTGGAACCGCTCCCTCAGCTCGGCCAGCCCCCGCTCCGCGGCGACCCGCTCACGGCGGAGTCTCTCCAGACGTTCCGTGGCCCCCCGCACCTCGGCCTGGCGGCGGTCCCGCTCACCACGCAGCGCCACCACCGCCCCCTCCACGTCAGCCGTGCCGGCGGCCACGCTTCGCGCCAGCCTGGCGGTGGCGAGGGCCCTCGTCTCCAGCTCCACCCGCCGCCGGCCCGCCTCGGCCCTCTCGGCGGCGTGGTGACCGAGGCGCTCCTCGACCTGGATCTGACGGCGCGTCAACAGCGTGCGCCGTTCTTCGAGCCCGCCCCTCCTCACATCCAGATCGGTCCGCATGACCCGCACCGCGCCACGGCGCTGCTCGAGGCGTTCCTGAGCTTCGCGCTCCGACAGCACCCGCTGGGCGCCCGCCGCCTCCTCCGCCTCGAGCGCGGGAAGGGCAGCTTCCAGCTGGGCGACCCGAGCCTCCTCGGTCCGGAGCCGCTCGGTGAGCTCGGACAGCTGTGGCCCGAGCCTCGCCTCCTCGGCCTCGACGTGGCGCCGCTCGGATTCAAGGCGCCGCACCGCCTCGGTGGCCTCCGTCAGGCGCGCCGCGCCGGCGGCGACAGCGGCCACGAGGGCAGCCTCCTCGGCACGGGCTGCACCGGCCGCTTCCCCGGCGCAGGCAGCACGTTCCCGGGCGGTGCCCAGCACTTCGGCTGAGACCGCCATCTGCGCCTGAGCCTGGTGCAGGGCGGCTCCTGTGGCGCAGGTGGACGAGGTCCCCGTCCTCCAGGCGGCGGCCGAGAAACGGTCGCCGTCCCGGTTGACGACGATGAGGCCGGGGTGGGCGAGGGCGACGTCGAGGGCCTGCTCCCAGTCGCCTTCGACGGCGACGGTGCGGGCCAGAAGGGAGTCGAGGAATCTCTCCATCCCGGGCCGGCTCGACCGGACATGGGAGCGGAGGCCGCCCGCCGGACAGGCGGCGATGAGCTGCGCGGCTGCGGACCTGTCCGCTTCGGACGTCGCGCCGGCGACGATCGGCAGCACGGCGCCGCCGGCGTTGGCCGGCGAGCCTCCGTCGCTCTTCAACCGGGCCAGCGCCCGCCGGGCCGACTCCACGTCCTCTACGACCACGGCGGCCACCGCTTCGCCCACCGCCGCCTCGAAGGCGGCCTGCCACCCTGCATCGACATCGACCAACTCGAGAAGCGTGCCGACCACGCCGGCGACGTCACCGAGGCGTTCGACGCCGGCCCGGGCACGCGAAGCGTCGAGGGCCAGCGTGAGCGCCTCGACCCGGGCCGACCACGTCTGATGGTCCTGCTCGGCGGCCCGCAGGTGCAGCTCCGCGGCGACAAGCGCCTCATCCCCCCGCGCACGGGCGGCCTCGGCCGCCTCGAGGGCCGGCGCCAGCTCACGACCTGCACGCTCGGCATCGGCCGTCTCCGAGCGGCGCCCGTCGAGCTCGGCGGCGGTACGCGCCACGTCCTCGCCGACGGCGGCGGCCCTGACCTCGAGGCGGGCCAGCTCCATCCGGCCGGCGGCCACGGCCCGGCGCAGCGCCCCGAGCTCGCCCCTCACCTCCGCCGCGCCCACCGCGGCGGCGACGCCCGCCTCCGGCTGCGATCCGCCCCACTGCACCTCGAGGGCGGCCTCCTCGGCCACCACCGCCGCCTCGGCCGCCGACACCTGATCGGCCTGTGCGACCAGCGCCGCCGCGTCGGCGTCCACCACCCGCAGTTGATCGACCAGGCCCGCGACTTCGGCCTCGAGCGAGGCCACCACTCCCTCGTCGAGCGTGGCCCTCAGCTCCCGCTCCACGGACCTGCCCCGCTCGGCCAGCAGCGCGGCCATTCCCCGCGAGCGCTCTCTCAGGGCCTCGAAACGGGTCAGCGTCTCGACCAGATGGTCTTCGCCGGCAGCCGAAACCGCGGCCTCCGCTCCGGCCACAGCGGTGTCGAGGTGGATCAGTTCACCCCGGGCACGGACCTCGGCCGCGGCCAGATCCGTGGTGGTCGCGCCGGCAGCCTGGAGACGTGCGCGGAGTGACGCCAGTTCCCGACCGGCCACATGGAGGCGGAGGGCCCGGAGCTCGTCGACCACCGACCCGTGCCGGCGGGCAGCCTCGGCCTGGCGTTCAAGGGGCCGTAGCTGGCGGCGGACCTCCCGGAGCAGGTCCTGCAGCCGGGCCAGGTTGGCCTCGGTGGCCTCCAGCCGGCGCTGCGCCTTCTCCCGCCGGCGGCGGTACTTGAGCACGCCGGCGGCCTCCTCCACCAGGCCTCGGCGGTCCTCGGGGCGGGCGTCGAGGATGGCTGCGAGCTGGCCCTGGGAGACGATCACGTGCTGCTGGCGACCCACGCCGGTGTCGGACAGCAGTTCCTGCACGTCGAGCAGCCGGCAGGGAACGCCGTTGAGCGCGTACTCGCTGTCGCCCGAGCGGAACAGCGTGCGGGTGATGGTGACCTCGGAGAACTCGATGGGCAGGAGCCCGGTGCTGTTGTCGATGGTGAGGCTCACCTCGGCCCGCCCCAGCGCCGGCCGCTTGGAGGAGCCGGCGAAGATGACGTCCTCCATCTTCGAAGACCGCACCGTGCGGGGGCCCTGTGCCCCGAGCACCCATGCCACCGCGTCGACCACGTTCGACTTGCCGCTGCCGTTGGGCCCGACCACCACGGTGATGCCTGGCTCGAGGTCGAGGGTGGTGGGCTCGGCGAAGGACTTGAAGCCCTTGAGGGTCAGTGACTTCAGGAACACAGCACTCCGAACGTACCGGCCTCCGCCTCAGCCGCCGCGGACCCCGCCCTCGCCACGTGGCCCTAGACCTGGCACTGGGGGCACATGAAGGTGGAGCGGCCCTGGGCCTTGACCCGCACGATCGGGGTGCGGCAGCGCCGGCAGGGCTGACCCTCCTTGTCGTAGACCTTGTGCTGGCCCTGGTAGTCGCCGATGGCACCGAACAGGTCCCGGTACTGCTCGTCCGCCAGCGACGAGCCCCGGTGCTTCACCGCCTCCTGCAGGGTCTCCACCATCGCCCGGTACAGGCGGCGCACCTCCTGGCTGGACATCGTCTCGGAGCCCCGGTCGGGTCGGATGCCGGCTGCCCAGAGGATCTCGTCGGCGTAGAGGTTGCCGACTCCGGCCATGAATTTCTGGTCCATGAGCAGGGGCTTGAGCTTCATCTTCCGGGAGTGGAGCAGCTCGCCGAAACGGTTCCAGCTCATGATGTCCTCCAGCGGGTCGAAGCCGAGATGGGCCAGCTCCGACACCTGCTTCTCGAGCTCGCCGCCGGCGGAGACGAAGATCTCACCGAAGGTCCGCGGGTCCACGAATCGCAGAAGCCCTCCCTGAGTGAAGGTGATCACGACGTGGGTGTGCTTGGGCGCCTCCTCCTTGACCGATCGGGCCCGCAAGAGCTGGCCGCTCATCCCCAGGTGGACGACCAGCACGTCGTCGGGCTGCTGGCCGGCCGCAAGATTGGCGTCGTCCAGAGGTACCAGAAGGTATTTCCCCCTGCGCTGGACGGAGAGGATCTTCCGGCCCTCGAGCCGGGAGATGAAATCCTTCTTGGCCTTGTGGCGGCGGATCGACCGGAGGCCGGTGACCTCCACCTGCTTCACCCGCTTCCCCACGACCTCTTTCTCCAGGTCGCGGCGGATGGTCTCGACTTCGGGTAGCTCAGGCATCGGTGTTCTCAGGTCTCTGTGGTTGATGGTCGGTCTGCGGATCGGATGGTCCGCCGCCGGCTTCGGCTTCCGTGGCGTCGGCGCCGGCGGCGAGAGCCAGTTCGTTCCATGCGGCGCGGGCCGCCGCCTGCTCGGCCTGCTTCTTGGAGCGGCCCTCGCCTCTCCCGCGGACGACACCGCCCACAAGCACCCGGGCCGAGAAGTGCTTGGCGTGGTCGGGGCCCTCGTCCTCCACCTGGTAGCGGGGTAGCTGGTCGAATGTACGCGCCGTCAGCTCCTGGAGGCGCGTCTTGTAGTCCTGGCCTCCCGGGCCGGCGGCGGCCTCGATGATCCGGTCGCCCAGCAACCCCAGCACGAGCTGGGAGGCCGCCTCCCAACCTCCGTCGAGGTAGACGGCACCGATGACGGCTTCCATGGCGTCGGCCAGGATGGACGGCTTCTCCCGTCCTCCCGAGGCATCCTCACCCTTGCCCAGCAGCAGGCTCGAGCCGAGGTCCAGCTCGCTCGCTACCTCGGCCAGCGCCTCGGAGTTGACCACCGAGGCCCGCACCTTGGCCAGCTCCCCCTCGGGCAGCGCCGGGTACACGCGGTACACGTGCTCCGTGACGATCAGGCCGAGTACGGAGTCGCCGAGGAACTCCAGACGCTCGTTCGACTCCTCACCGGTCACCTCCGCGCACCAGGACCGGTGGGCCAGCGCCCGGCAGAAGAGCTCGGAGTCCTCGAACCGCCGGCCGAGCCGCTCGGCCAGCGCCTCGGAGACGGGACTGGGGACGGACCTGGACGGCGGAGGGCCCGTCAGCTGGCCTCGAGCTTGGCGACCACGTAGTCCACCGCGTCTCGCACCGTTTTCAGGTCCTCGAGGTCCTCGTCGTCGATGCGGAAACCGACCGTCCGCTCACCGAGCTCCTCCTCGAGGGCTTCCACCAGTTCGATGAGGGCGAGGGAATCGGCGGAAAGATCCTCGTTGAACGAAGCCCCCTCGGCGATGGCCGAAGGTTCGATCTCGAGAATGTCGGCCAGGCGGTCACGGATCAGCTCGAAGACCTGCTGTCGGTCCATCGGGCCCCGTTCCACGTGGGTCTCAGCGGGCAAGGACGCTCCTGAAGGCGTGAGGGAGGGGGAAGCGGGGGCATCGTAGCCGCGCCGGGCCTACTCCGCCGGCGGGGACCCGCCCGGGAAAACTCCTCTCAGCCCTTGACCGACCGACGTAGCCGGTCCAGCAGCCCCTGTTCCACCAGTTCCGCGGCAGCCTTGATGGCGTTGACGATGGCGGCCGACGACGAGGAGCCGTGGCTGATGATGCTGACACCGTCGACTCCCAGGAGAAGCGCCCCGCCATAGGAATCCGGATCCATCTGGGTGGCGAGAGGCACGAGCAGGGGCAGGACGTCCTGTGACGCCTGCGCCGCCTCCTCGGTGGCGGTGAGGGCGCCGACCACGGCCCGGCGCATGAACCGCATGGCACCCTCGAGGGTCTTGAGCACGACGTTGCCGGTGAAGCCGTCGGTGACGACGACGTCGAGGCGGTCGGTGAGCAGATCCCGGCCCTCGACGTTTCCGATGAAGGTGCCGCCGGATCCCTCCCACACCTCCGGGCGACGAAGGAGGGCGTTGGTCTCCTTGACCAGGTCGCTGCCCTTGGTGTCCTCCTCCCCGATCGACAGCAGGCCCACCCGCGGGCTGGTGATGCCGTACCGGCCGGCGGCGTAAGCCGCACCCATCTGGGCGAACTGGACCAACCACGCCGGCTGGCACTCGGAGTTGGCGCCGGCGTCGAGCAGGACGGTGGGGGTGGAGCCCGGGACCGGGAGCGGGGTGGCGATGGCCGGGCGGCTGACACCGGGAAGCCGGCCGAGGCGCAGCAGGGCGCTGCCCATGGCCGCACCCGTGTTGCCCGGACAGACCATCGCGCTGGCCTTGCCGTCGCGCACCAGCTCGGCGGCTCTGACCACCGACGCGTCCTTCTTGCGGCGTACCGAGCTGGCCGCGTCCTCGCCCATGGCGATCACCTCGCTCGCCGGGAACACCTCGAGCGAACCGGTGTCGCCGAGTGCGCCGGGCTGGCCCACCAGCACCACCGGATAGCCGAGCTTCTCGGCTGCCTCGCGGGCACCCGCCACGATCTCGGCCGGACCGTTGTCGGTCCCCATCACGTCGACGGCTATGGGTTGCACGGCCTGCGCCTGGCGCTCTTACTCGGTGACGCCGGCGCTAGCCGACGTCGATGGCCTGGCGGCCGCCGTACCAGCCGCAGGACGGGCAGACCACGTGGGGCAGCTTCGCCTGGCGGCACTGGGGGCAGACACTTCGCGCCGGCGCCGCCAGGGTCCAGTTGCTGGCGCGACGGCTGCGGCTCTTTGCCTTGGACGTCTTCTTCTTGGGAACAGCCATCTGGTTCGCTCTCTCTCAGTTCTCTCGCAACACGTCGAGCGCCGCCCAACGGGGGTCGCCCACAGCCTGTTCGCAGTCGCACTCACCGATGTTTCGATCGGCGCCGCACGTGGGGCAAAGTCCCAGGCACCCCACCTTACAGAGGGGTGCCAGAGGCAGCTCCAGGAGCACCGCGTCTCTGGCCATCGGCTCCAGGTCGAGCTGGTCGCCATGCAGAGGATAGGTGTGCTCGGGGTCGTTCTGCTCCTCGAAGACCTCCCATACGTCCGCACTCAGGCTCCCCGTGGCCTGCCCCAGGCACCGCCGGCACTCCCCTGACCACTGCGCCTCGACCTTGCCCCGGGCGATGGCACCCCCGGGAACCAGCTCCAACAGCACGTCGACCACGACCTCGGCGCCTTCGGGAACAGCGCTCCCGGACACCTTCAATCCGGGGATCGGACCCACCCTCCGCTCCGCCCTCCGGTTGTTCGGAGCCTTCTGCAGACCACCGATCCGGACCACGAACGGCGAGAAAGCCACCGGGTGACTCTAGGGCCCGGTCACCTCGGATCCGGATCGACGAGGAGCGTCAGGGCTGGTCCTGGTCGAAGAACGCTTCATCGGCTCCCGCCGTGGCGCCGAGATCACCGGTGTCCTGGCCGAAGCCCAGATCGCCCCGATCCTGGGCGGGCAGCGGCGTTACCCGCAACTTGTCCCGCCCGGCCTGAACCGTCTTGAGCGTTCGCTCGAGGACGATCTCGAAGGCGGCCAGCTTCTGGTCGCAATAGTCCTCGGCCTCGTGGCGCAACCGGCTCGAGTCCTCGCGCGCCTGCTCCACCGTCTTCTGCGAGAGGTGCTGTGCGGAGCGCACGATCTCGGTGCGCTGCACCATGCGCTCGGAACGGACCCTGGCCGCCTCGAGGATCTCGTCCGCCTCCCGCTGGACCTTGGCCAAAAACTCCGCCCGCTCCTTGAGCATCCAACGGGCCTGCCTCAGCTCGTCTGGAAGGCGCTCCAAAGCATCCTCCAGCAGCTCGAGCACCTCGTCCTTCTCCACCCGCACGGTCGTCGAGAGCGGCATCGGCTTGGCGTTGGTGACGATCTCGATGACGCGACGGAGCAGCAGCTCGGCGTCGACCTCGTTGTTGTCGCTGACCATCACGCGAACTTCTCCTCCACCCTCTTGGCCACCGGCACCGGCACCATCGAACTGACACGACGGGCGCCGCCGAAACGGGCGATCTCGCGTAGCAGGGACGATGCGATGAACGACGAGCTCGATGCGCAGGGCAGGAATACCGTCGGCACACCTGAGATGGCCTCGTTCATCTGGGCCATCTGCAGCTCGTGCTCGAAATCCGATGCCACCCTCAGACCCTTCACGATCACCTCGGCCCCCACCTTCTTGGCCAGGTCGACCACGAGCGTGTCGAAGAAAGCCACCTCCACGTTGGCCAGGTGGGCCACCGCCTCCTCCACCATGTCGCGCCGTTCGTCATATGTGAACAGGGGCTCACCCTTCTGCGGATTGCGCATGGCCGCGACCACCACCCGGTCGAACAACAGCGCCGCGCTCTCGATGACCTCGAGATGGCCGTTGTGGAGGGGGTCGAAGGAGCCCGGAAACAGGGCGATTCTCACGCTCGGCCTTTCTCATCGGTTCGGCTCTTTGACTGGGCGACGGTCACCACCGTACCGCCGTACCGCTTGATCTTCACCACCTCGAAGCGCTCCCCGAGCTCGATCTCACGGTCGCTCTCCAGGATGGCCAGACCCGTGCGAGCGCCGGCCAGCAGCTCGGACCAGCCGTCGAAATCGTATGGAGGATCCGCGAACACAACGTCGAAGGAGGCGTCCGGATTCAGGCGCAACCAGCTCATCACGTCGGACTGCACGACCGTGGCCCGCGCGTACAGCCCGGTGGTCACGAGGTTCACCCTCATCGTGTCCGCCGCTACCCGGTCCGAGTCCACGAGTGTTGCGTGGGCGGCCCCCCTGGACAGGGCCTCGATTCCGAGCGCGCCCGTGCCGGCGAAGAAATCGGCGACCTTCAGGTCGGCCACATTGCCCAGGGAGCCGAGGACGTCGAAGATGGCCTCCCTCACCCGGTCACCGGTCGGGCGCACACCGAGCCCGCCTGGTGCCTGGAGACGCCGGCCTTTCGCTGACCCCGATACCACCCTCACCGGCCGAGGCTACGCCGCCGCCGACCGGCTCCGGGGCCTGCGAAAAATACCTTTCCCCGGGAGTCCGGGAGGCGTACGCTTTTTGCCGACTGGGGAGGGGGTGATGACGATGATCAAGAGACTGGTTGCTGCTGGCGCCGTCGGCGTGATGGCTCTGGTGCTGGCGGGCCCTGTACAGGCTGCACAGCCTGGGCCGGGCGACACGCAGTGCGTACCGGGCCAGAACGGCAATCCGCACGGCGGATTCAAGGCCGGAGTGTGCACCAACTAACAACTGCGGTACCGGGGGGCATGGCGGGTAGGGCTATTCGCCTGCCCCCTGTATCGGTTCCGCTGGCAAAGCGCCCGCCGCTGAAAGTCAGCTCTTGAACAGGAACTCCGCCTCTTGCTCGTCGACGAGGAGGCTCAGTTCGTCGGCCAGCAGGTCGTGGTCGGAGAGATGGGGGTCGGAGTCCACGATGACGAAGGCGACGCGGCGGGCCTCGCTCACCAAAACCTTGTCCCGGCGGAGGGAGGCCAGCTTCAGGTCGCTGCGGCCCTTCTGGCGGGTGCCGAGAATGGTGCCCTCCCCCCGCAGTTCCAGGTCGACCTCAGCCAACTCGAAACCGTCGCGGGTCTTCACCAGCGCCTTGAGGCGCTCTCTGGCCTCTGGCGTCGACGCATCGCCGAGCAGGTAGCACCACGACGGGGCCGAGGCCCGGCCCACCCGTCCCCGGAGCTGGTGGAGCTGGGCGATCCCGAAGCGATGGGCGTCCTCGACGACCATCACCGTGGCGTTGGGAACGTCGACTCCCACCTCCACCACCGTCGTCGCCACGAGCACCTCGATCTTGCCGCCGCGGAACCTGGCCATCACCTCTTCCTTGTCCTTCGACGCCATCTGCCCGTGCAGCAGTCCGAGTTCGAGGCCGGCCAGCTCCTCTTTGCGCAGGCGCTCGTACTCCTCCGAGGCGGAGCGGGCCTGGATCCGGTCGGACTCCTCGATGAGGGGACACACGACGTAGGCCTGGTGGCCGACCGCCACCTCCTCGTGGACCCGCCTCCACGCCGCCGCCTCCTCCAGTTCGCCGTGGGCCCAGACGGTCGTGATCGGCCTGCGCCCCTTCGGCATCTCGTCGAGCGTCGTGAGGTCGAGATCGCCGTAGACCATCATGGCCGCCGTCCGGGGTATGGGCGTCGCCGTCATCACGAGCACGTCGGGATCCTCCCCTTTGGCCCGCAGGACAGCCCGCTGCTCGACACCGAATCGGTGCTGCTCGTCGATCACGACCATCCCCAACCGGGCGAACTCCACTCCTTCGGTGAGCAGTGCGTGGGTGCCGATGAGCATCTCGAGGTGACCCTCGCGCAGCGCGGAATTCAGCCGCTCCCTCTCCTTTGCCGTCGTCCGGTTGGTGAGGAGCTCGACCCGCAGGGGCCGGTCGCCGGTGAGGGTGGCCTCGTCGGGAACGGAGAAGTCGGCCAGTAGCTGGCGCACGCCCAGGAAGTGCTGCTCCGCGAGTACCGCGGTGGGGGCCATGAAGGCGCCCTGGTAGCCGCCCTGGACCGCCATCAGGAGTGCGGTGACGGCCACCACGGTCTTGCCGCTGCCGACGTCACCCTGGAGAAGGCGGTGCATCGGGTGGGGGCCGGCGAGGTCGCGGGCTATTTCGTCGCAAGCGCTCACCTGGGACCTGGTCAGCGCGAACGGCAGGGTTGCGTGGAAGCGACGCACCAGTTCGCCGTCGGTCGTATGTCGGATCCCCTTCGCCTCGCGTTCCAGAGCCCGCTTGCGCATCACGAGGGCCAGCTGGAGGCGGAGCAGCTCGTCGAAGGCCAGGCGCTTTCGCGCCGCCTGGGCCGCCCCCATGGACTCGGGATTGTGGATGTGCGTGAAGGCCCAGGTGCGGCCCGGCAGGTCGAGCTCGTCCCGCCATCGTGCCGCGAGCGGTTCGGCCAGCTCCCCCGCCCGTCGGAGCGCCTCCTCGACCCACTGGGCCAGATCCCATGTGGACAGCCCCGACTTCTCCGACTGGGGGTAGATCGGGATGATCCGTCCGGTACGGTCGCCAACCAGGTCGACCACCGGGCTCGTCATCTGCGCGCGGCCCCGGTACATCTCCAGCTTGCCGAAGAACACAGCCTCCGTACCGGCCGCGAGCTGGCGGGCGCGCCACGTCTGGTTGAAGAAGACACAGCGCAGGTAGCCACTCCCGTCGAACACGTCGACCTCGACCAGGGACCTCCGGTTGCGGGTACGACGGGCGACGACGCGCTTGACCGTCGCCAGCACCATGGCCTCCTCGCCAGCACGCAGTGTGCGGATCTCGGCCTGCTGCGTGCGGTCGATGTAGCGACGGGGGTAGTGCATCAGCAGGTCCAGAACGGTCTTGATCTCCATCTCCGCCAGCCCCGCCACCTTCTTCGGCCCGAGACCCTTGAGCTCCTCGACCGATACCTTCGCCAGCGCGCTCAGGCGGCGCGGGCTCATTCGATGGAGAACAGGTACGGGTAGAGCGGCTGCCCGCCCGTGTGGACCTCTGCCTCGACGGCGGGCCTGTGTTCGGCCAGCCAATCGGTAATGGCCTCTGTGTCGGCGGGGCTGGAGCCGGCACCCTCGATGATCGTGACCACCTCGTGGCCGTCGGCATCGCCGCCCTCGGCCGTGACCAGGCGGTCCATCAGGGCGACGGCCGCCGCGGCGAGGTTGGCCGCCACCACCTCGATGCCTTCGGCGGACAACCCGAGCCAGTCGCCCTCGGCGATCGGCCCGGCGGCGCACGTCGATGCCCGAACCGCCTGTGCCAACTCGCCCGAGACGACTTTGGCCGCAGCCTTCGCCATGGCCGTCTCGTTGGCCTCGGCCGGGGTGCCGGCGTTGAACTCCATCATTGCTGCCAGGCCCTCGGCGATGCTGCGCGTCGGCACCACCCGCACCGACTTGGTGGACAGCTCGTCCACCCGGGCGGCTACAGCCACGATGTTGGGGTTGTTGGGCAGAATCACCACGTCGGCGGCGGGGGCCGCCTCCACCGCCTCGAGCAGCTGTGCCGTCGACGGGTTCATGGACTGCCCTCCGGACACGATCCGGTGGGCCCCCATGGAGGCGAACATGGCCGCCAGGCCGGCGCCGGCGGCAACCGCGACCACGGCGGTGGTGACCGCCGGCTCCTCTGCCATGTTGGGCTCACCAGCCGGCGCCGGTGCCGCACCTTGGTGCTCCGAGGTGCAGTTCTCCGCCTCGACCTGCTCGTGAAGGTCGGCGACCCGGATGGAGTACGGCCGGCCGCAGCCGATGGCGACCTCGATGGCAGCACCGATGTCGTCGGTGTGTACGTGGCAGTTCCAGATGCCGTCGCCTCCGACCACCGCGATTGAGTCACCCAGCACCGACCACTCCTCCTTGAGCCGCTCGACGGCGTCGTCACGGGCCTCGAGAAGGTGCATCACCTCGTAGCGGGGACCGAGGTCCTCATGGGTGGCGTGGGGCGGCTGGGCCGCAAAGACCATGGCCTCGGTCTGGGTCGCGGGATACGAGGCCGGCGCCTCGGGCAGGGGACGGCCGTCCACGACGTGAAGGAAGGCGTCGAGGAGGAGCAGGAACCCGGCCCCGCCGGCATCGACCACCCCGGCCTGCTTCAGCACGGCCAGGAGTTCGGGAGTCCCTGCGAGGGCTTCGGTGGCGGCGGCGCGGGCCGCCTCGAGGACATCCAGAAGAGTCGACTCCCCGGGGGCGGACGCGGCACCCTGGGCAGCTCCCTTCACCACTGTGAGGATCGTGCCCTCCACCGGGTTCATGACCGCCTTGTAGGCCGCCTCGCTCGCCGCCCACAGCGCCTCGGCCATGTCGACGCCTCCCACGGTTCCGGCGAGCTGGCACCGCTGCGCGATGCCCCGGAGGATCTGGGACAGGATCACCCCGGAGTTCCCACGGGCCCCCATCAGCGAGCCCTGGGAGATGGCTCGGCACACGCCGGCCATGTCCTCCGCGCCGTCCATGGCGGCCACCACCGACTCGACCGTCAGCGCCATGTTCGTGCCGGTGTCCCCGTCGGGAACGGGAAAGACGTTGAGCCGGTTGACCCTCTCCTGATGGGCCCGCAGGGCGTCGCGATAGGCGGTTACCGCCGCTTTCAGGTGTCCGGGTCCCAGGCGCTCGAGGGGCTTCATGGACCGACGATGCTACGTTGGCCCCATGGCAGCGGTCTGTGAGGTGTGTGGCAAGCACCCCTCCTTCGGAATGAGCATCAGTCACTCGCATCGTCGCACGAAGCGGCGCTGGAACCCCAACATCCAGAGGGTCCGGGCCCTGGTGAACGGCACCACGAAGCGCATGCACGTGTGCACCTCCTGCATCCGAGCCGGCAAGATCACCAAAGCCTCCCACTAGAGCGCAGCCGCCCACCCCGGGTCGACCGGGCCTACGCCGCCACCCAGGTCGACGGCGGCGGCGATGGCCCTCTGGCAGAAGTGCTTTGCAGCCACACACGCGTCCACCGGGTCCATCCCCCGCGCCAGTTCGGCACATATCGCTGCCGACAGCACGCAGCCGGTGCCATGGCTGTGGCGGCCGGCCAGACGGCGGCCCTCCAGCCACACCGGCCTGGCGCCGGCGGCCATAACACAATCGGGAGCGTCCTCGCCGGACAAATGGCCACCCTTCACCATGGCCACGCCCGCCCCCAGGTCGACCAGAGCCCTGGCCGCGTCCTCCATGGTCGAGCGGCTGTCGACCTCGAAGCCGAGGATGCGGGTCGCTTCGGGGAGGTTCGGCGTGACCACGGCGGCCAGGGGCAGCAGTTTCGCTGTCAGGGCCGACACGGCGGCGTCGTCTAGCAGGGCGGCGCCGTGCTTGGACACGAACACGGGATCGACCACCAGCGGCCCGATGACCGCCTCCGACACTGCCGCCGCGACCGCCTCCACCAACTCGGCCGAGGCGAGCATCCCGGTCTTGGCCGCGTCTACTCCGAAGTCGCCCGCCACGCTGGTTATCTGCGCCCGGACCGACGACGCCGGCAGGGTGGCGAGATCCTGAACCCCAAGGGTGTTCTGCGCTGTCACGGCAACGACGGCGCAGGTGCCCCAGACGCCGTGGGCCTCGAAGCACTTCAGGTCGGCGGCGACGCCCGCTCCCCCGCCGGAATCAGTCCCGGCGATGGTGAGGGCGACAGGGCGGCGGTTCACACTGGCCATCACATCACGACCGGGTCAGGTCTTTGCACCGGAGCGTTTCAGACCCAGTGCTCCCACCCGCCTTCGGGCAGCGGGCCACCGGCCAGCACCCGCTCGTCGGGGTCTCCGGTGCAGCGCCCGATGGCGATGGGCGCCGGCAACCCGGCCGCGGCGAAGCCAGCCGCCACCCGCCCCGGATCGGGAGCGGTGAAGACGAGCTCGTAGTCCTCTCCCCCGGCGAGGGCCTCGGCCTCGGCGGCGCCATCGGCCACGGGAACCGTGTCCACAACCACGCCGGTTCCCGAGGCGCGGGCCAGGTGGCGCAAATCGGCGACCAGCCCGTCGGAGACGTCGATCATGGCGGTGGCGCCGGCGGCGCGGGCAGCAGCGCCCTCGGCCGGGCGGGCCCTGGGCCGGCGGTGGGCGCGGATAAGGGGGTCGTCACGACTCCCGGCGGGGTGGGCGGCCGCCTCCCGCAGGCGGCGCAGACCGGCGGCCGACGAACCGAGCGGCCCGGTGACGAAGATCGTGTCGCCGGCGCCGGCGCCGGAGCGGAGAACGGGCGGAGCGGCGCCGGCGCCGGCGTCGCCGACCACCGTCACCGAGACGACCAGCTGCGACGCGCCGCTCAGGTCGCCGCCCACGACCGGGCAGCCGTACTCGGAGCTGGCCGCCACAACGCCGGCGTAGAGCAGGTCGATGTCGGTGCCCTCCGGGGCGCACAGGCTCACCAGCAGGTGGGTGGGTCGCCCTCCCATGGCGGCCACGTCGCTCACCGCCGCCGCCACCGCCTTCCAGCCGAAGTCGTCGAGGCCGACGAGGTCGAGGTCGGCGTGGACCCCTGCCACCACCGCATCGGAGGTCAGCAGGAGCGCCCCTGCCGGCGCCGCCACCACGGCCGCGTCGTCGCCGATCCACGTCTCCCCCGCAGCCGGCTGGGGCAGCATGCGGCGGAACCGGTCGATGGCTGCGAATTCGCCCACCCCGGTAGCGTCCCTTCCATGCAGGGAGTGATCAAGTCCTACGACCCGGGGAGCAGGGAAGGCGTCGTCGTCCGAGACACCGACCGGAGTGAATACGAACTGGCTCCCAATGCCCTAAAGGATTCAATATTCCGCATGTTGCGCCAGGGTCAGCGGGTCGTCTTCGACCTCGACTCCCAGGGGCTCGCCACCCGTTGCCGCCTCGGCTCCGAGGTCGACATGGGCACGCCGCCCGAGCCGCCGCCCCCGTAGTCTTCCTACTATTGGTCATGAAGGCTCCGACTGACAACGAGAAGCTGATCGCGTGGGTCGACGAGATCGCCGACCTGACCCAGCCGGACGCCGTCGAATGGTGTGACGGTTCGGCCGATGAGTACGACCGCCTGTGCCAGCTGCTCGTCGACACCGGCACGTTCACCCCCCTTTCCGAGGCGAAGCGCCCGAACTCGTTCTGGGCCCGCTCCGACCCGGCCGACGTCGCCCGGGTGGAGGACCGCACCTTCATCTGCTCGGAGACGGAGGCCGGCGCCGGCCACACCAACAACTGGCGCGAGCCCTCGGAGATGCGCGACACGCTGAATGGCCTTTTCAAGGGTTCGATGAGGGGACGCACCATGTACGTGGTGCCCTTCTCCATGGGCCCGCTCGGGTCGCCGCTGGCCCAGATCGGGATCGAGCTGACCGACTCGCCATACGTGGTGGCCAACATGCGGATCGTGACCCGTATGGGCGCCGGCGCCCTGGAGGTTCTCGGCGACGAGGGCGAGTTCGTGCCCTGCCTTCACTCCGTAGGTGCCCCCCTCGAGCCTGGCCAGGCCGATTCCGCGTGGCCCTGCGACGCCGACAACAGGTACATCGTTCATTTCCCCGAGACCCGGGAGATCTGGTCGTTCGGCTCCGGCTACGGCGGCAACGCCCTG